>JAETQI010000023.1 GCA_021770755.1 Lachnospiraceae bacterium | reverse complement strand
TCATCCACTCCATTTGAACAGCTTTCATCCAATCAATTTCTCCCTCTCCCTAATGCAATTACAATTTTGCAACTAATGTTTTTTCATTTTTGGAGTGAGTTTCCGAGACCACTCTTTGGATAATGGGTGCCGTGTGCATAAAAAAAGGAGAAATAAATTCTCCATCAATGAAATATATGAAAATGGAAATGACAAATAAATCTAAAACCAGACTGAGCATTGCAAGAAGTATCCAACATAACCATTCCCTCCGTTTTCTTATATATCCTTTTGCTATCGTACCATATCTGAGAGAAGCTTTCAAGAAAAAATGCAAATTTTTTTGACTTGCTTTGCGGTAACGTGTATACTGAAAACAAAGGGGAGGGAGTTCATGGGAATTTATCTGAATCCAAAGAATGCAGGGTTTCGGGAGGCGGTCCGATCCGAAATATATGTAGATAAGACAGGATTGATCGAATATACCAATAAATATATGAACACAGAGCAAAAGTATATCTGTGTCAGCAGACCGAGGCGTTTTGGAAAATCAATGGCGCTAAAGATGCTTGCTGCCTATTACAGCCGCGGCTGCGATTCGCAGGAGCTTTTTAAGGGGCGGAAGATCTGGAGGAAAAAGGGTTTTAAGGAACACCTGAACCAGTATGATGTGATCTGTCTGAATATGCAGCAGTTTCTGATCGAGGCGCCTGACGGGAAAGTGACAGCATATCTGGAGCAGGAGGTGACGGAGGAGCTCCGTGCGGAATACGCGGAGATCTTAGGCGGACGCAGTATGGGGCTTGCGGCAGCATTGAGAAAGATCTATGTGGAAACAGACAGGCAGTTTGTATTTCTGATCGACGAATGGGACTGTGTGATGCGCGAGCGGCAGGATTCGGAAGCGATGCAGAAACAGTATCTGGACTTTGTCAGGAATCTCTTAAAAGACCAGCCCTTTGTCGCGCTGGTCTATATGACGGGAATCCTGCCCGTGAAAAAATACGGCGAGCACTCCGCGCTGAACATGTTTACCGAATACGCGATGACAGATCAGGATGTGTTTGAGGAATATACAGGTTTCACAGAGGAAGAAGTAAGGGAGCTGTGCAGGCAGTATGATATGGATTTTGAGGAGACGGGCAGTTGGTATGACGAGTATACGTTTATCAGATATCAGCATATCTATAATCCGAAATCCGTGGTGGAATCGATGCGCCGCCGCAGATTTTCTAATTACTGGACATCCACGGAGGTCTACGACGCGCTGAAAATTTATATCGAAATGGATTTTGACGGGCTTAGGCCGGACATCGTGCATATGCTGGGCGGCGGGCGTGTCAGGATCAATACGGGCAGCTTCCGGAATGACATGAAGAATTTCGAAGTGAAGGATGATGTGCTGACGCTGCTGGTGCATCTGGGCTATCTGGGCTATCATTTTGAAACGAAGGAAGTATTTATCCCGAATAAGGAGATCATCCAGGAGTTTGAAAATGCCATGAGCGTCAGCGGATGGTCCGAGGTCATGCGGGTGCTGAGGGCATCCGAAAGACTTCTTGAAGATACAGTCCGCGGTGATGCGGGGAAAGTCGCGGAGGCGCTTGACAGGGCTCATACAGAGATCGCATCCGTATTGACATACAATGACGAAAACTCAATGGCGTGTGCGATCGGTCTTGCGTATTACAGTGCAAGAAAGGATTATGTGCTGATCCGTGAATTTCCGTCCGGAAAGGGATTTGCCGATATCGTATTCCTGCCGCTGCCGCACACGGACAAGCCCGCGCTGGTGGTAGAATTAAAGTACGCAAAAACGCCAGGCGCTGCCATACAGCAGATCAGGGACAGACAGTATGTGCAGGCACTTGAAAACTATGCGGGTGAGATCCTGCTGGTCGGGATCAGTTATGACAGGGATAAGGGAAGCAAGCCGCACGACTACGTGATCGAGCGGGCGGCAAAATGAGAAGTTCACGGCTTGAAAAAGCTGGGAAAGCTGTTATAATATAAGGATAGCTTCTACAATTTGCAATAGATGAGGAGAGATACGATGGAATTTAAAGAGAGAAAAAGATGGCTGTTCTTTGGACTGCCATTTACTTTTACAGTATATACGGTCAAAGAGGATGTCATTACAGTCAACACAGGTTTTTTCAACAGGGAGGAGAATGACTGTTATATGTACAAGGTGCAGGATGTGACACTCAAAAGTTCGCTGATCGAGAGGATGTTTGGACTTGGTACGATCGTGTGCCATACAGGAGATGTCACAAGTCCGCTGCTGCTGATCCAGCACGTCAGGAACGCGAAGGCTGTGAAGCAGTTTATCCTGGAAAAGTCCGAGGAGGACAGGAGAAGGCGCCGCACGCTGAACACACTTGACATCGGCGCAGTTGAGGTAGACGATGTCGAGTAAATATAACAGGGATCAGTATGCAGACGGACCAAAGTCCGGGGATCCTGCGCAGCGCGGCGGAGACAGTGAGGGTGCGCAGAAGGTACAGCTCAGCGCGGAGGAGATCGCAGCCCTGCTCGCAGAGTCGTATCTGGGGGGCAGGGTTGTCAGCAGGACAGAGATCGAAGGGCAGGAAGACACAGACAGCCGCAGCGTGGAGGAGCTGGAAACGGCAGAGAAAGAGCGTGAAGCCCGCAGACGCCAGCGTGTACAGGAAATGCGCCGCCGCAAGAGACGGCAGGAGCAGATGCGCAGGCTGCTGCTGCCCTGTACTGTCGCTGTGGTTGTCTTCTTGATCGTAGCAGGGCTGGGGATCAGCAGACTGGTCAGAAAGCATGGGAATCAACAAAATACCCTGCCGCCCAGAGAGACAGGAGAGTTTGTCCTGAATGGAGATGGCGCGGACAAGCAGGGTGAAGACAGCTCGGAGGAAACATCGGATCCGGAAACGTCGGATCAGAAAACATCAGATCCAGAGATTTTGGATTCGGAAACATCAGATCCGAAAGTGCCGGATCAAAAGGATTCGGATCAGGAGATCACATACGCCAGCGATCTGAGCATTGCAGGCTGTTATGTCGGCAGTATCGTCGCGGATACCATATCGGAGGAGCTTGCGCAGGCGGAGACACGCATCGTCAGGACGCTGGGCGGGCGGAGCACGGAGCCGGTGCTGACCGCCTCCGAGGACGGTGCGACTGCGTCGCCAAACAGCGACGTTGTGAGTGAGAATGCCGTCTTTATCGATGTGGAGGCAGGGCTGATCATGGGACAGAGAGGCGCCCAGAACCGTATTCCTCCGGCGTCGATGACGAAGATCCTCACGGTGCTCGTCGCTGCGGAGCATATCACGGATCCCGATGATACCTTTGAGATCACACAGGATATCATTGATTACAGCTTTGTGAACCGCTGTTCCAATGCCGGTTTTGAGGTCGGAGAGAAAGTCACGGTCAATGACCTTTTTTATGGTACGGTGCTTCCGTCCGGGGGAGAGGCGGCGGTGGCACTGGCTGTCTATGTGTCCGGTTCGCAGGAGGCGTTTGTCGAGCTGATGAACGAGAAGCTCGACGAGCTTGGCTTGTCCGCGACGACGCATTTCACGAACTGCGTGGGGATCTACGATGATAACCACTACAGCACGGTTTATGACATTGCTGTCATATTGAAGGCTGCCTATGACAATACCTACTGCCGGGAAGTGCTTGGCGTGCGCACTTACAAGACTTCTGTCACGCAGCAGCATCCCGAAGGGATCGATCTGTCAAATCTGTTTCTCAGAAGGATCGAGGACAGGGATACATACGGGGAGGTGGTCTGTGCCAAGACCGGGTATGTGGATCAGTCCGGAAACTGCGCGGCGAGTCTGCAGGTGGGAAATAATGGAAAGATATACATCTGTGTGACGGCGCATTCCAGCGACACATGGCAATGTTTGCGCGATCATGTGGCGCTGTACCAGCAGTTTTTGTCCGGTCAGAGGAGTCTGTCAGGTATTTCCTGATCCGGATCCAGCCACAGGATGGCTGTTATTTGTCAAAATGCGCTCAAACAGGAGTCCCGCGAGGAACCAGAACGGAAAGTAGTCGATGCGGATCAGTCCGTTTATGTGCCAGTGGTGGCGGCCATAGTTCCATGGACACAGCCCATGTGCCGAGAGGAAGCGCCCGCTGGCATATTCTGCGCCGAATATCGACAGGGCGTAGACAGTGCCGCGCAGAAAAAGCCCGCAGTGTCCCAACAGGGAAAACACTGGCTTAAAGAAAGCCGCGCAGCCATAGATCGGAAACATCCACAGGGATGTCTGCCCGACAAGCGGCAGTTCGCGCCGCCTGAGTGCGCCAAGAGCGGTGAAGGTGATCTCCATACACCAGCCGACCGTACCGCATGTGATAAAATTTTTTATACTATTGATAAAAGGTAAAGGAATCTTCGTTTTTTTCATGCTGTCAGCATAACCAGATTTCCTTTACCTTATTCATTTCCAGAAAATTTTTCCAGTATATTATTTAATATTTTTGTTGAGCTCTGCCATCGCCGCCTGCGATGCCCGGTCAAAGGTTGTGACATTCACGGGACCGGAAACGGGTGTCTTGTACACGGGCGTGGCACTGCCAAACTGTGTGAAGTACACGTACTGCGAGGTCGCATTGATGTTGCTGTAGGAGCCGTCGACGACGACCTCCATGTCAGAACCGTCGCGGCGGACGCGCTTTAACTGGGGCGTATTGCCGGAGGTCTGATAATAGATGTAGCTGTCGGTCACATTGATCAGGTCGATCCTGCCCGTGTCCAGCCGGATCTTGCTGCCATCCAGGGTATTGAGACTGATCAGCGAGTAGTTGTCGTGGATGTCGATGCCATAGACGGTATTGCCCTCGATGATCGGCATATACACATCTTCGGCGAGTACCTGCCGCGAGGTGTTGGTAGTCAGATCGAGCGCCATCAGATGCAGATTCTCTTCGTTGTTCAGATAGTAGAAGGTAGAGTTCTGCACGCTTACCGGGAGGATGTCAAGTTCCAGGAGCGTTTCCTTGGATTTTCCGTCTGTCGACACTTTTTTCAGGGACACTGCATCGGAAGAGCAGGTATAATACACATCGTTGTCCGCGAGAAGGACGTATTTTCCGTTTACGCGGTCAAGGCAGAGCGCATCGTTTGCCTTGTTCTTGTTCATGCGGTAGATGCCGGTTGTGCTCAGGACAAATCCAAGCCCTGTGCCGCTCCCGCTTCCGCCCTGATAGTAATATAGGTATTTGCCGTCCGCATTGATGCTCGCCACTTCTGTGTACGCGATCTTTTCCATCTCGGATTCGTCGGAGCGCATGCGGTAAAGTGAGGACGAATCATATGCGTTTGCAAAGTAGACATATCCGTCGTTTTCACAGAAAAGCCCGTTGTTATAGAGATTTCCGGCAGTGTTTCCGACTGTTCCGGCTGGATTCTGCGGAACTCTGCCGGAGAGATACTGAAAGACTGCCAGGCCGGCGGCCAACAGCACTGCACAGATGACGCAGACTGTGATGATAACCTTTTTTTTCATCATATTTTCCCCCTGTGTGATTGTAATGATATCAGCCGTGCAGGTGCACAGCTTACCGTATAATAACATTATAAATAATTTCTGCGAAAAATGAAAGATTTCTGCATAATTTTTTTACAAACTTTATCGGGTGTGTTATACTAAATAAAACAAAAGCGCATAGACGAATATACAGGAGGACAGGTCAGATGGATTTATCGGAACTCAGGGATAAGCTCGACGGTATTGACAGCCAGATCGTAGCGCTCTACGAGAAACGGATGGAGATTTGTGCCCAGGTGGCGGACTACAAGATCGAGACGGGAAAGCGGGTATTTGACAAGGAGAGGGAACAGCAGAAACTCAAGACCGTCAGCGGGATGACACATAACGAATTTAACGCGCACGGTATCAGGGATCTGTTTGAGCAGATCATGTCGATGAGCAGGAAGCTCCAGTACCAGAAGATCACAGAGCACAACGGAGGGGGACGCCTTTCGTTCATCGAGATGGGAGAGATCGACTGTAGAAAGTGCCGTGTCGTATTTCAGGGGGCAGAGGGCGCGTACTCGCAGGCTGCCATGATGGAGTATTTCGGCGAGGAAGTGGACAGCTTCAACGTCAATACATTCCGCGACGCGATGCTTGCGATCGATGAGGGGAGTGCGGATTTTGCGGTGCTTCCGATCGAGAACTCGTCGGCAGGGATCGTGAGTGAGATCTACGATCTGCTTGTGGAGTTTGAAAATTATATCGTGGGGGAGCAGATTATCAGGATCGAACACTGCCTGATGGCATCGCCGGGGACGAAGATTGAGGATATCAGGACGGTGTACTCGCATCCGCAGTCCCTGATGCAGAGCTCGCACTACCTGCTTGAGACTGGATGGCAGCAGATCAGCATGAAGAACAATGCCTTTGCGGCGAAGAAGGTCGCGGACGACGGGGACAGGACGCAGGCGGCGATCGCGGGCGAGGCGGCTGCCAGGATCTACGGACTGGACATTCTAAAGAGGGGCGTGAACGATCTGAAGGAAAACTCGACGCGTTTTATCATCATCACGAACCAGAAAGTGTATGCGAAGAACGCTGCCAAGATCAGCCTGTGCTTTGAGGTCAGCCACGAGAGCGGCGCGCTGTACCACGCGCTCTCCCATCTGATGTACAACAGTCTGAACGTGACAAAGATCGAGTCAAGACCGATCGCGGGAAGAAACTGGGAGTACAGATTCTTTCTGGATTTTGAGGGAAAACTCACGGACAGCGCGGTGCGCAATGCGCTCCGGGGACTGCGCGAGGAGACACACAATATGAAGGTACTTGGAAATTATTAGGATATTTGGATAGGGATACTTTTTAGGGGGAAGAGGTGTAACTATGGCATACAAGACATTTGCGGCGATCGATGTGGGTTCTTATGAGCTTGCGATGAAGATATACGAGATCTCGAACAAGAACGGTATCAAGGAGATCGACCATATCAGACACCGGATCGAGCTTGGAACGGACTCGTATTTTATGGGGAAGATCAACAATGACCGGGTTGACGAGCTGTGCAGGATGCTGAATGAATTTATGGCGATCATGAGATCGTACAAGGTGGACGATTATAAGGCGTACGGGACAAGCGCCATCCGGGAGTCCCAGAACAGGCTGATCCTGTTAGACCAGATCGAGACATGGACAGGGATCCATATTGATGCTCTGAGCAACTCCGAGCAGCGCTTTCTCGACTACAAGTCCGTGGCGTCGAGAGTGAAGGATTTTCAGAGTATTATCGAAAAAAGCACAGCTTTCATCGACATCGGCGGGGGGAGCGTGCAGATCTCCCTTTTTGATGAGGACAGCCTTGTCACATCGCAGAATATCAGACCGGGTGTGCTCCGCATGCGGGAGGAGCTGGCGCGGGTATCTTACCGGAGCTATCAGCTCGAGGATATCGTGGAGGAGATGGTCTGTGACAGCCTGGACAGCTTCCGCGAGATGTTTGTGGGAGACAAGAAGATCCAGAATGTGATCCTGGTCGACGACTATGTGTCGCAGATCGTACAGAGAAACTACATCAAGACGATCAAGAAAGGGCAGGTCAGCACGGAGCATTTTCTGGAGTTTGTGGATTCCCTGAAAAAGAAAAAGGCGAGGGAGATCGCGATGTCGCTGGGACTGGCGCAGGAGAACATCGCCCTGCTGCACCTCTCTGCCCTGATGATCAAATACATGATCAAACTGCTGGGAGCGGAGATGCTGTGGGCGCCGGGCGTATCGCTGTGTGACGGCATCGCATATGAGTACGCGGAGCAGAACTGTCTGCTGTCGTCGGATGCCGACGGCATGCCGCATGATTTTGAGCAGGACATTCTCGACTGTGCACGCGACATCAACAGGCGCTACCACAGCGGCGAGTACCGCACCCGCGAGCGGGAGATGATCGCGCTCACGATCTTTGACAGCATGAAGGAGATCCACGGTCTGTCCAGGCGCGACAGGGTGCTTCTGCAACTGGCGGCGATACTGGGTGACTGCGGCAGGTTCATCAGTCTGGCGAGTGTCGGCGAGAACTCCTACAACATCATCACTGCGACGGAGATCATCGGGCTGTCCCACGTGGAGCGCGAGGTCGTCGCCAGCGTGGTAAAGTACGCAACGGAAAAATTTGATTACTACCATATCATGGACGACAATGCGTCGCTTGACAAGGAGGCGTATCTCAAGATCGCGAAGCTGACAGCCATTATCAGGCTTTCGGACGGTATGGACTTAAGTAACAGGGGAAAATGCAGCAAACTGAAAGTTGTGAATAAAAATGACGAGCTGGTGCTCACCGTCGAGACAAATGCGGATATGACGCTGGAGTTCGGATTGTTTGACAAGTATGCATCCTTCTTTGCGGAAGTGTACAACATCAAACCGGTTCTGAGACAGAAAAAGAGTAATATTTAGTGATGGGGGAATAGAGATGGGCGATAAAAATAGTAAATCGGACAATAAGTATGACTATGGCAGGTCTGAATATTATTATAACAGGGAATTGAGCTGGCTCGCCTTTAATAACCGTGTGCTGGGCGAGGCGAGGGACAAGGAGATCCCGCTGTTTGAGCGGCTCAAGTTTTTGGGCATCACGGCGTCCAATCTGGATGAATTCTTTATGGTGCGCGTCGCGTCGTTGAAGGATATGGTGAACGCCGGCTATACGAAGAAGGACATCGCCGGCATGACGCCGGCAGAGCAGTTGGAAGTGGTGAACAGGGCGACGCATGAGCTTGTCGGCCTGCAGTATTCGGTCTACAACAAGTCCCTGCTGCCGCTGCTTGCGCAGAACGGGCTTACGATGATCGAGAGCCATGAGGATCTTGTGAGGAAGGACTGCGCCTTTGTCGACCGGTATTTTCAGGACTATGTGTATCCGGTGCTCACACCGATGGCGGTGGATTCGTCGAGACCGTTTCCGCTGATCCGGAACAAATCCCTGAATCTGGGTGCGCTGGTGTCGAGAAAAACAGTAAAGAGCAGGCGGCATCTGTTTAACAAAAAGTCCTCCCAGGGTAAAGAACTGGAGTTTGCCACCGTGCAGGTGCCGAGTGTGCTTCCGCGTATCATACAGCTCCCGGAGGCGGCGGACGGGACAAAGCGCGTGATCCTGCTCGAGCAGATCATCGAGCGGAACATGGATAAGCTGTTTTTGAACTACAACATAGAATGCTCTTTTCCTTTCCGGATCATGAGAAATGCCGATTTCTCGTTTGATGAGGATGAGACGGAGGATCTGCTCAAGGAGATCGAAAAGCAGCTCAAGAAGCGCCAGTGGGGGCAGGCGATCCGGCTCGAGGTCGAGGAGGGGATCGACAGGCGGCTGCTCGACATCATCAGAAAAGAACTGATGATCGACGAGCGGGATATCTACAGTATCCCCGGGCCGCTCGATCTCACTTTCCTGATGAAGATGTATGGGCTGGAAGGATTTGAGCATCTCAGATACAGTCCGTATACACCGCAGCCCGTTCCGGAGATCGAGCCGGATGACGATATCTTTGAGCGGATCAGGGAGCAGGATATCCTTCTGCACCACCCGTACCAGACCTTTGCGCCTGTCGTCGACTTTATCAAGCAGGCGGCAAAGGATCCGCAGGTGCTTGCCATCAAACAGACGCTGTATCGTGTCAGCGGCAATTCCCCGATCATCGCGGCGCTCGCGCAGGCGGCGGAGAACGGCAAGCAGGTATCCGTGCTGGTTGAGCTGAAAGCGCGGTTTGACGAGGAGAACAATATCGTGTGGGCAAAGAAGCTCGAGCAGGCGGGGTGCCATGTGATCTATGGACTGGTGGGGCTAAAGACGCACTGCAAGATCACGCTGGTGGTCAGGCGGGAGGAGGAAGGTATCCGGCGCTATGTGCATCTTGGCACAGGAAACTATAATGATGCCACGGCGAAGCTCTACACCGATCTTGGTATCCTCACCTGCAACGAGGCGATCGGCGAGGATGCGACGGCAGTCTTCAATATGCTGTCCGGCTACTCGGAGCCGCTTGGCTGGAATCATCTGGCGCTGGCGCCGCTGTGGCTGAAAGACAGATTCCTGTATCTGATCAACCGGGAGAAGGAGAACGCGATGGAGAAGCGTCCGGCAAAGATCGTGGCAAAGATGAACTCCCTGTGTGATCCGGACGTCATCAAGGCGCTGTACGAAGCGGCGTCCAAAGGAGTGAAGATCCAACTGATCGTCCGCGGGATCTGCTGTCTGAGAACGGGTGTGGAAGGGACGAACGACAATATCGAGGTGCGCTCCATCGTGGGCAATTTCCTGGAACACGCGAGGATCTTTTATTTTGAGAATGCGGGGGATCCGGAGCTGTATATGGCAAGCGCGGACTGGATGCCAAGAAATCTGGAGCGGAGGGTGGAGATCCTCTTCCCGGTGCTCAATGCCGATCTGAAAGAAAAAGTGTGGCACGTCCTCGAGGTGCAGCTACGGGATACGCAGAAAGCACAGTTCCTGCAGGCTGACGGAAGCTACCGCAAGATCGACAGCAGGCAGGAGGGCAAGGAAAAGAGCGCTGTCAACGCACAGGAGCTATTCTGCAAAGAATACGTGGCACTGGCGGCGAAAAAGGAGAAGGAAGGGCAGCAGGCGCGGACCTTCAAGCCGGAGTACAATCAGGCGATACAAAACTGACAGGAGTAGGGCATATGATGATAAGATATATACTTGCATCGGGTTCCCCGAGACGGTGGGAGCTCTTGGAACAGGCGGGGATCCACTTTGAAGTTTCCCAGGCGCGGGGAGAGGAGATCAGCACGAAGGACACGCCCGCGGACGTCGTGGAGGAACTCTCATACAAAAAGGCGGACGAGGTGGCGCAGCGGTATCTGGAAAAATATAAAAATGACACAGTTGTCATAATCGGCGCGGATACGATCGTGACATACGCAGGCGAGGTCATGGGGAAGCCCAGGGATGCGGCGGATGCCGTAGCGATGCTCACGAAGCTGCAGGGCGACACCCACCAGGTGTACACGGGCGTGACACTGATCGCACTGGAACACGGACAGAAGGAGCGAAAGCGGCAAGTCATAACTTTCCATGAGAAGACCGATGTTGCCATGTATCCGATGACGCCGGAACAGATCGCGGCGTATGTGGCGACCGGGGAACCGATGGACAAGGCGGGAGCCTACGCGATCCAGGGGAAGTGCGCAGTCTATATCAAAGGCATCAACGGAGACTACAATAACGTGGTTGGACTGCCCCTCGCGAGGCTGATGCATGAATTTTTTGAAAGACAATGGGTCTGATTGCTGAAAAAGGGTTTACAAAATGGCATAGATACTGTTACAGTGTTATTGGGCATTTATAAATGCGGTCAGATCCATCAATAAAATTATATCAATAAATAAAAGGAGATCATGAATTATGCACGAGTATGATGAGGCGGTACTGAACTGTTTTTTGGAAAACCAGCTTCAGTTAGTACCGGAAAAGGTAGCGGAAAACATTGACGAGGCAGAAGCATTCCTTGAGGAATGTATGGCGGTGGTTGTCGATTCCATCGACGAGGTGTGGGATTACTTCGACGAGGAGGGGATCGATCTGGATGGACAGGAAAAAGAAGAGATCGTGGATGCGCCTGAGGTATTTGACATCGGGGATGGAAGATACCTGATCGTGGAGAGCTAATAAGTAGGAAAAGGTAGGAAAAGGTAGACAAGGTGAAGAGAAAAACAAATATTTCAGTGTGGCAGTTGCGGTTATTTGACGGGTTTGACAAGGATGTCATGGTCATGCAGCGCGACGAGGAGGAAGTCTTTGACGATGCGATCCATGTGTTTTTTGAGAAGGAGTACTATGATGCCTATGTCGCAAGTGCCGTGAAGTACAGCGGACATCGGTATGCATACCATGAGGACAAACTTGGCGAGGTCATTAACCAGATCTTTGACGAGGAGATCCCCGGACTGGTGCTCCATATCAGCGCAGATGAGAAAGCGCCGAAAAACATGCTCTGCGATGAGAAATATATCGCGTCGAGGGAGCTTCTGGGATTAAAAGACGTAGCGGACAGCTATCACTTTCTCTACACTGCTGCGATCGACAGATGCAGCAGGGAAGAGGCGGTTGCGCGGCTGTGGACCAAGAGCGTCTATATCATAGGACAGATCCCGGATCCAAGGATCGTGCCAAAGGAAGGCGAGAAGCCGGTGTTTGAGCTCATGACGATGAAGCGGAAGCGGGATGGCGGCAAGGTCACGGCGGATGAGTACGATTACGAATCGCTGAAAGTATTTTTGACGATGGACAGCGCCATGCATTTCAACCCGGATAAAAAACCGGTCAACAAATATAAACTTGCCATGCTGTCGCAGCTTGTCAGGGGAAAACTGCAGGTGATCATAGAACCGCACAGGAATTACGGGCTGGAATATGATCCTGCCGCGATCGATCTTTCGGGACATCTGGATATACCGCGCTACGATGAGGAGATGGTGCGGGCAAGGATCCGTCAGTACACGCAGATGGATCAGATCTATATCATTCTGGCGTCGATACACAGCGACTATCGGGCGTTATGCGGCAATCCTTTGCTGGTGAAGCCGGACAATAAAAACATCCTGATGTATTTATTTGAAAAATATGACGATGCTGTCAGCTACGTGCTGCAGAATCCCATGACGATGCCCATATTTGACAGCACGTTTCCGATCGGTGTGCTTGACCAGAAGCAGAAGCTGTTCTGCCTGGAGACTGTGCTTGCGCTCGCCGCAGAACTTGGTGTCACCGGAGTGAATCTCGACTTTGACACCGTGCACGCGATCGGCTGCAAAATGGAATATCTCAGGGAGGTGACAGGGTATCAGCGCGGCGTGGAAGAATTTCTGTCCGCGGAGGAGCTGTCACATGTCATGCGCGAGGAGGAAGACGGAAAGAAATACCGTATGCCGGTCATTCCGTTTTGTGACAGGGAAAATGAGTTCCATCTGAGCGAAGAGCGGAGGGCGGAGCTGACTGCACACATGGACAACGACACTGATCAGGGCTTTGCGTACATGGCAGGCTGCACTGTCATCGAGATGATGGCGATGATGCAGGAGGCGGAAGTGCGTTTTGATGCCGCGAGAAAGGCGGCAGACGAGGCGGAGACGGAGAAATATGTCCGCCTGATGAACAGGATCACGGTCTTTCTGACAGAGGCGCTGTGTGAGAAACCATATATATATACCCTGCGGGAAGAGAACGGTGATTTTGTTCTCAAGAACGGCATTGCGTATCTGATCATAACGAACCGCTATGAGACAGGCAGGAAGGGCGAGGGCAGACTCACGCCTGCGGGGATCGACAACCCGCAGTTTATGGAAAAGCTGTGCGAGACCAGCAAGGTTGCGGTTCTGACAGACGGACCGAGCGCGCTGTGTATGATGGATACCAAACTGATGAGCGAAGTGGCAAAGCAGTGGAAGACCGCACAGCCGCTCCGGGAGGAGCTGATGATCTACATGACGCAGGGCTGCGGCCTCTCTTACACCGAAGCCGGATATTATTACCGGAGACTGCGGACGGAGAACAATATCTTTATCGAGTTTGTCTCCGCTGTCAGAGACGGGGCATATCCGGAGATCGGAATGCTCACGATCGAGGGCCTCACCGCGCAGGGGCTTGCCGATGCGCATGGTTTTAATATGCTGCAGGCGTATGATGCGCTGCTCTCGGTCAAGGAGGACCCTGCAAACGCAAAGAAGTATCAGGGAGCGGAGGCTGCGGACGGCGACCGTGCGGCGGACAGTCAGGACAGTGATCCCGGAGATGCCGACGATTCCGGGAAGAAGGGGCTTTTTGGGAAGCTGTTTAAGAAATAGATGATAAATTCTCCTTGAAAAACCACTCTTTTTATGTATAATAGTAAGAGTGTGTAACCAAAATATGTAAGATTAGTATTATAAAGAGGAATTTATCATGATAAGTGCAAACAATGTAACCTATAGAGTTGGGAAAAAAGCGTTATTTGAGGACGTCAACATCAAGTTCACAGAAGGGAACTGCTATGGACTGATCGGTGCGAACGGAGCCGGCAAGTCCACCTTTTTAAAGATCCTGTCGGGAAAGCTCGAGACGACAAAGGGCGATATCGCGATCACGCCGGGACAGCGCCTTTCCGTGCTGGAGCAGGATCACTTCAAGTATGACGAATACCCGGTCATGGACGTCGTGATCATGGGCAATGCGCGTCTCTATGAGATCATGAAGGAGAAGGACGCCATCTATGCCAAGGAGGATTTCACGGACGAGGACGGGATCCGCGCCAGCGAGCTTGAGGGCGAGTTTGCCGAGATGGACGGCTGGGAAGCGGAATCCAATGCGGCGCAGATGCTGAACGGTCTGGGGATCGACACAGATATACACTATTCTATCATGAAGGATTTGAACGGCAGCGAGAAGGTGAAGGTCTTGCTGGCAAAGGCGCTCTTTGGCAATCCGGATATCCTGCTGCTCGACGAGCCGACCAACCACCTGGATCTCGATGCGATCGCGTGGCTTGAGGAATTTCTGATCAATTTTGAGAATACAGTGATCGTCGTGTCGCATGACCGCTATTTCCTGAATAAAGTATGTACCCAGATCGCGGATATCGATTACGGCAAGATCCAGCTCTACGCCGGAAACTATGACTTCTGGTATGAGTCGAGCCAGCTACTCGTCAAGCAGATGAAGGAAGCGAACAAGAAGAAAGAGGAGAAGATCAAGGAACTGCAGGAGTTCATCTCACGCTTCTCCGCCAACGCTTCCAAGTCCAAACAGGCGACATCGAGAAAGCGCGCGCTGGAGAAGATCGAGCTGGACGACATCAAGCCGTCGAGCCGCAAGTATCCGTATATCGATTTCCGGCCTGACCGCGAGATCGGAAACGAGGTGCTCACGGTTGAGAATCTCTCCAAGACGATCAACGGCGAGAAGGTGCTCGACAATATTTCCTTTATTTTAGGGCGCGAGGACAAGGTTGCGTTTGTAGGTGCAAACGAGCATGCCAAGACGACGCTTTTCCGGATCCTGATGGGGGAGATCGAGCCGGACGAGGGCACGTACAAGTGGGGCGTCACGACCTCGCAGGCTTATTTTCCAAAGGATCCGACCAATGAGTTTAATAACGATTACACGATCGCGGACTGGCTGATGGGTTATTCGCCGGTGGATGATATCACATATGTGCGCGGTTTTCTGGGGCGCATGCTCTTTGCGGGCGAGGACGGCGTGAAGAAGGTCAAGGTGCTCTCCGGCGGAGAGAAGGTGCGCTGTCTGCTGAGCAAGATGATGATCAGCGGCGCGAACTGCCTGATCCTCGACGAGCCGACGAACCATCTCGACATGGAGTCCATCACGGCGCTCAACAACGGACTGATCAAGTTCCCGGGTATGGCGATGTTTGCCTGCCACGACCACCAGTTTGTGGAGACGACGGCAAACCGTATCATGGAGATCCTGCCGGACGGCACACTGATCGATAAGATCACGACGTATGACGAGTATCTTGCGAGCGATGAGATGGCGAGAAAGAGGACTTCCGTGTACACGGCAGAGGCGGAGGACGAGAGCGGCGAGGAGTAGTCCTTTATTGTATGATGTTTGTGAAAAGAGGCAGTTCGGCTGTCTTTTTTCATTATTGTAAAAAGAAGGAGAGTTGAAGATGGGATTTGTAGATTTGCATACGCACTCGTGCTGTTCGGACGGCACGCTCACACCGGGCGGGCTGGTGGATCATGCGATCGAGAAAGGTCTGGACGCGGTGGCGCTCACGGATCATGACACGGTGGACGGACTGGATGAACTGATGGAGTACGCGAAGGGAAAGCAGGTCGAGGTGATCCCGGGGATCGAATATTCCACGGAGTACAACAACCGCGATGTGCATATCGTGGGATTGTATATTGATCACAAGGCGCCGGTCTTTCTGGAATATCTGGCGCGCTTCAAGCAGTCGAGGACGGACAGGAATTATAAGCTGTGCGCAAATCTGCGCGGGGCGGGCATCGATATCACTTACGAGGCGCTTGTGGAGGCGTTTCCGGGAGCCGTGATCACGAGGGCGCACTACGCCGCATATCTGCTCGACAATGGGTATGTGAAGAGCAGGGCGGAGGCGTTCGAGCGCTATCTTGGCGATAATACGCCATACTTTGTGCACCGCGAGAAAGTGACGCCGGAGGAAGTGATCGAGGTGACGCTGAAAGCCGGGGGCATACCGATCCTGGCGCACCCTACCCTGTACAAGCTTGGGCGCGAGCAGCTTGACGTGCTGGTGAGCCGTCTGAAAAATGCAGGTCTGATGGGAATCGAGTGCTATTACAGTACGTATTCGCCGGCGGAGGAGAAGCAGATGAAAGCACTGGCGGAAAAATTTGACCTGCTGCCAAGCGGCGGATCGGATTTTCACGGTGCCAATAAACCGGGGCTGGAACTAGCTGTCGGATACGGAAAGCTCTATGTGCCGGACAGGGTTCTCGCGGATCTGAAAAAGTCTCTGGAGACAAAGATATTGTTCACAGATCTCGATGACACGCTCCTCAATTCGGAAAAAACGATATCGGAGCGGACGAGAAATAAGATCATCGAGATGCTGTCAAAAGGAAATCATCTGGTACTCGCAAGCGGCAGATCCGTGGACAGTATCCAGGATGTGCTGGAGGAACTCGACATTCAGGGAAGGGATACCAGCGGGAAGATCTATATGGCGGCGTACAACGGCGCGGTACTCTATGACTGTGTGGACAATGCTGTCATAGAGCAGTACGATGTCCCGATCCCGACAGCGCAGGCGATCTTTGACATGGCGATGAAAAGAGGGATCCATATACAGACATACACGGACACGCACATTGTAAGCTGCGCCGAGGACAGGGAACTTGCCTATTATAAGAGAGCGATCAGATCGCCCTACAAAGTAGGCACGGAGCTGGAAAAGGAACTGGCACATGCGCCGTTTAAGTTGCTTGCGATCGATCTTGACGACAGGTCGCGTCTGGAGGAACTGCGCAGGGAGGTGGAGGCGTCCGGTTTTGCGGAGGAGATCACCTGTGCATTTTCGTGCGCCCGTTATCTTGAATTTTATCATAAAAAGGCTGGAAAAGGAAATGCGCTGAGAAATCTGTGCAGTGCGGTTCACGTCCATATCAAAAATTCCGTCGCAGCGGGGGACGAGGAAAACGACATCACGATGATCGAGGCTGCAGCGGTTGGCGTGTGCATGGCAAACGGCAGAGAGGTCGTGAAGGAATGTGCGGATGTCGTCACGGAAAAGGACAATGACCATGACGGGATCGTGGAGGTCATCGACCGGTTTGTGTTATAAGGATATTTATATAATTAGAGATGGACAGGGATCGGATAAAACGGTATACTTGAATTACTGAAAAATGAAAAGAAGATAACGGAGGGGAAAGAGAAAATGAACGAGAAGAGAACGGCATTTGCACAGAGGATCGAGCAGAACAGCAAAAATTATTTTCCCAAGGATCTGTTTGACCTAAAGCCGGCAGAGACTATGCTGACACAGTTCAACGAATGTTTCGGACTGGATACGCTGATGACAGACAGACATGGAAATGTACTGATGACGATCGGTGATTTTGGCGATTTTAAGCCGGATGTAGTCAACAAACCCGGCAATAAGATCCGCGTGAAGGGCAGGACGGTGTGCCATATCTATGCAAAGTATGACCATGTGGCACAGGAGAAGCTTGAGACCGTGCGCAGGTTCCTTGACGCATACATTGAGACGCTGGAAAAGCACAGCGAGATGTCCTATCTGGCAAGCGAGCAGGCTGTCTATATCGAGGAGCTGGAACAGCAGTTGGAGCGGGAGACTGCTCAGGCGCAGTATTCCGGGCAGAACGATCCGCTCACCGGCGTGCTGAACAGAAATCATTTCATCAGCCAGATGAAGGAACTTGCGGAGCGCGAAGTCGTCCCCACAGCGGCGATCTGTGTCAACATCAACGACTGGCGGTTTGTGGACAACAATTTCGGTGAGGAGGAGAGCGACCGCCTGATCGTGACAGTGGCAGAGATCCTCAAAGCCAGGGCGGAAGAAAGCGGACTGGAGCATGCTGTGATCGGCAGGGTAGAGGGTGATGTGTTCCATGTCCTTCTGCCGCTGACGGAGGAGGATGAGGCAAAGGCGTACTGCGATGCCATCCAGCAGGCGTGCGACAGCTTCGAGGACGAGAAGCTTGCTCCCAGCATTGCAGTAGGATGCGTGATGCGGACAAACGTGGAGGAAAGTTTTAAGAATATTCTCTCGGATGCGGAGTATGCTATGTTGGAGAATAAGTTTGCAATCAAGAATGCGCCGGGATACCGGGAAAGACTCGAAAAAGGTTTGAAAAATGCCTAAATCTAAAATAATTATTAAGTACCATAAAGTTTAAAAACAGAAGAAAATATAAGAAAACATGAGTAAATGGAAGAAAATGGGAGATAATAAAACCTAGATCCGCTTGCAGAACGCTCACCAAAAAACTATTATATGTTTTGTTAGCACTCAATAGGCAAGAGTGCTAATCAAAAAAGCAAATTATTTTGATTAATCATAAGGAGGCATTTCACATGAAATTAGTACCATTAGGAGACAGAGTCGTATTGAAGCAGTTGGTTGCAGAGGAGACAACAAAATCTGGCATCGTGTTGCCGGGACAGAACAAGGAGAAACCGCAGCAGGCAGAGGTGATCGCTGTAGGACCGGGCGGAGTCGTTGATGGGAAAGAGATCAAGATGGAAGTCAAGGTTGGGGATAACGTGATCTTCTCCAAGTATTCCGGAACAGAAGTAAAGATCGACGAGGAAGAGTACATCATCGTAAAGCAGAATGACATCTTGGCGGTTATCCAGTAAATAAATAACTAAGAAAATAAATAACTAAGAAAATCTAAAATGCTGCAAAATACGCAGCATAAGATTTTCTAAGTTATTGGGAGAACGCTAAGGGCAGCGTTCTCCGCTTCGGAACTGTGGAATTGAAAAAAATGATATCATAATAAAAATTGGAGGATGATTCAATCATGGCAAAGGAAATCAAATACGGAGCAGAGGCTCGTAAGACATTAGAGACAGGTGTAAATAAGCTGGCGGACACTGTGAGCGTGACACTGGGACCCAAAGGAAGAAATGTCGTTCTCGACAAATCATTCGGCGCACCGCTGATCACAAATGACGGCGTTACGATCGCAAAGGAGATCGAGCTTGAGGATGCGTTTGAGAATATGGGCGCACAGCTTGTCAAGGAAGTTGCAACCAAGACAAACGACGTGGCAGGTGATGGTACGACGACAGCTACGGTTCTGGCACAGGCTATGATCAGCGAGGGAATGAAGAACCTGGCAGCAGGCGCAAACCCGATCATTTTGAGAAAAGGTATGAAGAAAGCGACAAACTGTGCAGTGGACGCGATCGCAGCTATGAGTTCCAAGGTAAATGGCAAGCAGCACATCGCAAGAGTCGCAACGGTTTCCTCTGGCGATGAGGAAGTCGGAAACATGGTAGCGGACGCTATGGAGAAGGTTTCCGGCGACGGCGTTATCACGATCGAGGAATCCAAGACGATGCAGACAGAGCTTGATCTTGTGGAAGGTATGCAGTTCGACCGTGGATATATCTCAGCTTACATGGCAACAGACATGGATAAGATGGAAGCGACCATGGAGGATCCGTATATTCTGATCACAGACAAGAAGATCTCCAATATCCAGGAGATCCTGCCGGTATTAGAGCAGGTAGTACAGTCTGGCGCAAAGCTTCTGATCATCGCAGAGGATGTTGAGGGCGAGGCGCTCACGACACTGATCGTAAATAAACTGCGCGGCACATTCAATGTGGTCGCTGTGAAGGCTCCCGGATATGGCGACAGGAGAAAGGCTATGCTCGAGGATATCGCGATCCTCACAGGCGGTCAGGTGATCAGCGAGGAGCTGGGTCTGGATCTCAAGGAAGCGACACTGGAGCAGTGCGGACGCGCGAAGTCTGTAAAGGTTCAGAAGGAGAACACCATCATCGTCGACGGAGAGGGCGACAAGGCAGCGATCGATGCGAGGATCTCACAGATCAAGAAGCAGGTTGAGGAGACAACATCTGATTTCGACAAGGAGAAGCTGCAGGAGAGACTTGCAAAGCTTGCAGGCGGTGTGGCAGTGATCCGTGTCGGCGCAGCGACAGAGACAGAGATGAAGGAAGCAAAGCTCCGCATGGAGGATGCGCTCAACGCGACAAGGGCAGCAGTGGAGGAAGGTATCATCGCAGGCGGCGGATCTGCTTACATCCATGCTTCCAAGAAGGTTGCAGAGCTTGTTGACACGCTGGAGGGCGATGAGAAGACAGGTGCCAAGATCGTGCTGAAAGCACTGGATGCACCGTTGCATATCATCGTTGCAAACGCAGGTCTCGAAGGAAGCGTTATCGTAAATAAGGTGAGAGAGTCAAAAGCTGGTATCGGCTTTGATGCAGCGAAGGAAGAGTATGTGGATATGGTTGAGGCTGGTATCCTTGATCCGGTCAAGGTTACAAGAAGCGCACTGCAGAATGCATGCTCCGTGGCAAGCACACTCCTCACGACAGAGTCTGTTGTGGCAAACATCAAGGAGGACACTCCGGCAATGCCTGCAGGCGGTCCTGGAATGGGTGGAATGATGTAATAAAAGGAATCAATTTGTGGGGAACGCAGAAGTGCGTTCCCCATTTTTACAGTGCGTCTGACATGTGAGCGGGGGAAGAGGTGTATTTTTCCACCTGCTCAAATATGTAAGAACATATTTTCTTGATTGTACTTGACATTCTCCTACAGATAACGTACAATAGTTCTGGAATATACGTTTGGAAAAAGCGTATTGTAAAATATGCGCATACTTGCTATACTAAAGGAGAAGATTGATGTCAAATGAAACAGAAACAGCAAAACGCAGTCACAGGCTTGAAGATCACAAAACGCAGTGGCATATGGCAGTCACCCCGGCGATAAAGCTTGAATTTATGGAGTACAGTCAGATACTGGACTATGATACCGGGTATCTGCTGAATACAAATGCCCTGGAGATCGATCTGCTGATCATCAAAAAAGCTGATGACACGGTTATAGAGAACGAGATGGGCAGGATTTTCCGGCGCCACAATATTATATAGAAGACGCAGGATTTTTCCTGACGCAGGTTATCGTGGCAAAAGAGCTTGACGAGGCGAACCATATATGGATTAAATCGCTTACAGATACGATGGACAGGCGGCAGGCAGAGAATCTGATTAACAGGTCGAGGGAGCTGATCGACAGACCCGAGGCAGGGTATGTGGATGCAGTGCTGCAGATCGTTTCGAAGGCAAACAGGGAACTATTTGACGAGGTCAAGAAGGAGGATGAAAATATGTATCGTGCATTTGTGGAATTAATGCAGCCAGAGATTGACGAGGCGGTGAGCGTGGCAGTAAGTGAAGCGGTGAGCGAGACGGAGTTCGTGACGACAGCCAGAAATAAAGTCGAGGCGATCGAGAACGCCATGAAAAAACTCGGCATGTCAAAAGAGGATGCCTGCGGACTGATGGATACAACTCCGGAGGAATATGACGCGTATAAAGAGGTGGTCAAGAATGCAGCCATCGAAATGATAAAAGACAGAATACTAGCCAGCAGGAAAAAATGACGCCGGTATGGAAATAAAACAAACAGGAGTGAGGACGATATGGTAGAAAACATCAAGGACTGTGACCAGATCCATCTGTTCCGGGACATCAGCAGGGAGGAGATCGAGAAGATGTTCCGCTGTTCGAAAACCGTCGAGCGCTCCTTTGAGGAGGGAAGCTACATCTTCCGCCAGGGCGAGACGCCGAGGAATCTGTTCCTGGTGCTCGAGGGCACAGTCATGATCTCAAAGGATTTCGCGTCGGGAAAGCGGGATGTGCTTTTTATGGTAGGGCAGGGTGACGTCTTTGGGGAGATGTTTCTCTTTGCGGACACCAAGGCGTACTGGTACGATGCCATCGCGCAGGGGAGAGTGAAGGTGCTCGAGATCCCGTGGCAGTTTTTTTACTGTTTTTGCAGCAATGCCTGCGAGCATCACCGCATGATCACCAGAAACATGCTTGAGATACAGTCGGAGAAAAATTTTACGATGACGAGGAAGCTCCATCTGCTGTCGGGAACGACGCTGCGCGAGCGCATTGCCCTGTGGCTGATCGAGCAGACGGACGCCGCCGCCGGGGCGGATACTGTCAGGCTCGCCATGAACAGGGAGGAGCTGGCGGATTATCTGGGTACGACCAGACCGTCGCTGTCGAGGGAGCTGATGAAGATGCAGCAGGAACATCTGATCGAAGCAGACAGGAATACGATCAGGATTGTGGATCGGCATGCGCTGGAGACGTTGTATTAAACATATTGAAAGAAAAATTGTACCTGCAAAAAAACATATATTTTTTAAAAATGTAACAATTGTTACAGAAATTTCTCCTGAAATTCAATATACTAAAATCACAAAAGAACAGCGCATAATAAACAAAGCACAGGAACAATCAGTTTATTTTATAAAAGGAGGAATTATCATGACAGATAACGCACAGGTAAGCAACTTAGTCAATCTTTTGGATGGATACGCAACAAAGGGCGGCCATCATCTCAATGTCAATGTTCTCAACAGGGATACATTGCTGGACGCGCAGAAGCACCCGGAGAACTATCCGCAGCTCACGATCAGGGTTTCGGGATATGCCGTAAACTTTATCAAGCTGACACCGGAGCAGCAGGCGGACGTTATCTCCAGAACGTTCCACGAGGCAATTTAGTTTTTGACGATCTATCATATTTTGTAAAATTCCATTGGCAGACACCGCCCGCAAGGGCGGTGTTTTGCGTTTTGGGATAAAAACAATGGACAGGAAACGCAAAACAGTATAAAATATAATTATCTATGTAATAAGAACTGTTAAAGGAGTGGGATTAAAATGACGTTGGAAATGAGTCTGAGGACAGCGTTCAGCATCATACCATTGATCGGAGCGGTGATACCGTTGGTGGGTATCTTTGTCCTCATGAGTAAGGAGCAAAACAGCTCTTCGACAAATCTGATGGTGGCAAACATCGGCTGCCTGATCATGAACGGCGCGTACTGTCTGATGCTTCGGACAAACAACCCTTCCGAGGCGACACTGGCGTTGAAGATGGAGTATCTCGGAAATTTTTTGTTTTATTATTTCTTTATCAAATTTATCCTGGCGTATATGCAGCTCGACACGCGGCATAAGACGATCAGGGTATTTTCAAAAATATGGCTGGTGTTCGAGGCATTTGCCCTGCTCATCATGTGGGATGACAAGAGGCGTGAGATGGCATTCGGAGAGCTGGACTATGTGGAAGATGTCCGATACGGATATCACTTCTTAAGTCAGGAGGGCGGCATCGTCTATGCGATCCGCTACGGTTTTCTGACAGCCTTTCTGCTGGCGCTGATCGGCTACATGATCGTGAGGAGGATACAGCTACGCAATCAGGGCGGGACGGAAAAGCAGAACCTGTCGCATCTGATCATTGCGAAGTTCGTCGTCATTATACCGCTCGCGCTGGAGCTCCTGTTCAAATTTAACTTTGAGGTCGTTCCGCTCTTCTCCGCAGTGGCGGTGCTGCTGATCATACTGAGTGTTATCGAGGGGGATATCTTTAACATACTCGATCTTGGGCGGGGCTGGATGGTGGAGAATTTTGACGCCATGTTCCTGGTTGCGGACAAATCCTACGGCTATCTCGACTCCAACAAATATGCAAAGAAAAATTTTGAGGAGCTTTCAGGGATCCATAAGGGCGAAAAGCTCTCAGACCGGTTGGAACGTCTGTTTAAGTCCGAGGAGGAGGAGATCGTCATTGAAGACCGGCATTACAAGAAGTATATCAGGGATCTGAACGTGAAGAATAAGATCAGGGGCCATGCGATGATCCTCGTTGATCTGACAGAGAACTACAATATGATGGAGCAGTTAAAGGAAGCAAAGCTGCGTGCGGAGGAGGCGAATGAGTCCAAATCCAATTTCCTGTCAAACATGTCGCATGAGATTCGCACACCGATGAACGCGATCGTGGGAATGACGGAGATCCTTCTGAGAAGCGACTTGAGTGAGCAGGACAGGGGATATCTGATGAATATTAAAAACTCCGGCGCTTCGCTGCTCACGATCATCAATGATATCCTTGATTTTTCCAAGATCGAGTCGGGCAAGCTCGAGATCATAGAGGAGGAGTACGAGCCGATGTCCATACTGAGCGACCTCAGCATGATATTCCTCAACAGGATTGGCGACAAACCGATAGAACTGATATTTGATATTGACAAGGATCTGCCAAACAGGCTGTACGGGGATTCGATCCGGATCAGACAGGTTATCATCAACATCGCCAATAACGCGATCAAGTTTACAGAGGCGGGGTATGTCAGACTCACGATAAAGATGACGCGGATGGCAGAGGCGGACATGGTGGATCTGGCGATCTCGATCCGGGACTCCGGCCAGGGGATCAAGCCGGACGATCTGAAAAAGTTGTTTGGTTCCTTCCAGCAGGTTGACACGAAGAAGAACAGGAACAAGGAGGGAACGGGGCTGGGACTTGCGATATCAAAACAGCTCGTTGAAAACATGGGCGGACAGATCGGCGTGAAGAGTGAGTACGGCAAAGGAAGCGAATTTTATTTCAATATTCCGCAGAGGGTGATCGGCAGTCAGATCGCGGCGGTCATCAAGGAGGAGGCGATTATCCATGAGCCGATGGTCGTGAGCGGCCTTATGGGGGATCAGTGCCTTCTGGAACAGATGAAACATATGGCGGAAGACTACGGCCTGCGGTATGTGGACTGCTATCAGGCGAGGGATAACGGCGACAAGGTAGACTTCTTCTTTGTGGACGAAGGTGTCTATCGGGATCTGAAAGAAAATATCGAGAAGCACTTTGTCGCGAACGGTACAGAGCTTTGCGTGCTGCAGAATCCCATGAGGGAGAATGTGTGGAACGAACAGGTTACGGTTGTCAATAAGCCCCTGTATACACTCAATTTCTGCCAGGTGATCAACCATGAGACCACGGCAGTCTTCGTCGAGACAGACAATGTGATGAACTTTGTCGCGCCGCAGGCACAGATCCTGATCGTGGACGACAACGAGATGAACCTCAAGGTGGCAAGGGGGCTGCTGCAGCCGCTGCAGATGAACATCGACACAGCCAGCTCCGGAAAGCAGGCGATCGAGATGGTGCAGGAGAAACGGTATCATATCGTCTTTATGGATCACATGATGCCCGTGATGGACGGTGTGGAGACGACGCAGAATATCCGGAAGCTTGCGGACGAATACATTCAGAACATGCCGATCATCGCGCTGACAGCCAACGCGGTCATGGGTGCGCGGGAGATTTTTAAGGAAGCGGGAATGAATGATTTTGTGGCAAAACCGATCGAGCTAAAGGATATCTGCAGCAAGATCCGCGCATGGCTTCCCAACGAGCTGGTGCATAAATTGTCAGCGCCTGCCGCAGTGCAGGAGCAGATACCGCAGCAGGAGCTTCCTGTCATAGAGGGACTTAATGTCTCGGAGGGCGTTAAGAATTCTGGCAGCCTGGAACTGTTTACGAATCTATTGGGCGATTTTTACAAATTAATCGACCTGAAGTCGACAAAAATTGAAAAATGTCTTGCAGACGGAATGATTCGCGATTATACTATAGAGGTACATGCACTGAAAAATACGGCGCGCATGATCGGGGCGCTGGAGCTTTCAGAGCTGTTTTACAAGATGGAGCAGTGTGGAAATGCAGAGGATATAGAGACGATCACCAGGGAAAATCCTGCCGTCATGGAGTTGTACAGGAGTTATAAGCCGATATTGGAGCCGTACGGAAAAGCAAACGAGCAGGATAAGAAGGAAGTCCCCAGGGCAAAGATCATAGAGGCGCTTGACGGGATCAATGCTGCCATGGACAGTTTTGATCTCGACGGGGCGGATGCAGCGCTTTCGGAGCTTGAGGAGTACCGGCTTCCCGAGGCGCTCGGTCCTTATATGGAAGAGCTGAGGGCTTTTGTGGCTGATGTGGCAATGGAAGACGTCATGAATACAGGGAAAAAGATGATAGAAGTACTTGAAGGGCTCACAGAATAAAAAGTGGAGGTTTATTATGCAAAAAGTATTGATAGTATCGGAGGTACAGAGTTACCTGCTCGTATCACTCCAGGAAAGGCTTGAGGAAGCGGACTGCAGCGTGATGAACACGCATGCGCATCCGGATGTGCTCAGCAAAATAAAGGAGAATATAGATCTGATCTTTATCTTTGCGGACGAGGAGCTTATGAGGCTGAATCAGGGACTTACATATCTGAAAGATCAGGCGGTGGAGAAAGATATCCCGATATTTGTCACGGGCGATCCCCAGGAGATCGCGGAGGTTGTCAAGGTTATTCCGCTGCATCTGATCCAGAAGGAATTTCCGCGTCCGATCAATGTCAATGAGGTCGCGGAGGCGATCGATTCGTATCTTAAAATATTTGGAAAGCAGAATAAAAAGAAGATCCTCGTGGTGGACGATTCCGGTGCGATGCTGCGGAATGTAAAGGGATGGCTGGAAGACAAGTACCAGGTGATCCTTGCCAATTCCGGCGCCATGGCGATCAAATATCTCTCAACGAACAGACCGGATCTGGTGCTGCTCGACTATGAGATGCCGATCGTTGACGGTAAGCAGGTGCTCGGTATGATCCGGAGTGAGATCGAGTTTGCGGATATACCCGTCATGTTCCTCACCAGCAAGGGGGATAAGGAGAGCGTCATGCAGGTCATGGAGCTCAAGCCGGACGGATATCTGCTCAAGACGATGCCGCCCGAGCAGATCAAGAAATCAGTGGATGCTTTCTTTGAGAAACGCAAGGCGATACACAATCTTCATATATAATAAAAATCGAGTGCGCAGCACTCGATTTTTATTATGTATACGAACATAGAACTATGCATTTGCCAGCGCGGAGAGTTCGGCGAGCAGCTTTGGCAGTTCTTCCGCCATGTTGTCATCGCTGAACTGGCACGTTCCGACTTTCTTGTGACCGCCGCCGCCATATTTGAGCATCAGGCTTCCGACATCGACGGTTGAAGTCCTGTTGAGGATGCTGTAGCCGCATGCGGCACTGCAGCCGGCACCGCCGCGCCCGCTTACGATCCATGCGGAGATATTCTGTTCGGGGTACATGCTGTAGATCAGGAAACGGTTTCCGGAATAGATCGGATCAACGCCCCGCAGGTCAGAGATAATGAGGTTGCCGTCCACGCGCGTATATTTTTTGACCATCTCCATGAATTTCTCATTCTGCTCGAGATAGACCTCGATGCGCTCCTGCACGTCGGGGAGTGCGAGGATCTCGTCTGTCGTCAGGGTGCGGCAGGCGTCGATCAGTTTTTCCATTAGCTGATAGTTGGAGATCGTGAAATTTCGCCAGCGGCCAAGACCTGTGCGGGGATCCATCAGAAATCCGACCAGGATCCAGCCTTTGGGATTCTGGATCTCATCGATGGTGAGATTGCCGGAATCCACCTTGTCGACAGCCTCCATCATATCATCAAACTGGGGGAAACGTTCTCTTCCGCCATAGTATTCATAGATGATGCGTGCACAGGAGGGGGTGATACGGCTCTCGCCCTTATATTTTCCTTCTAGCTTTAGTCTCTCATACTCGCTGGAATGGTGGTCGAACCACAGACCGCAGCCTTCCACATAAGGTACATTGGCAAGGCAGTCATCTTCTGTCACTTCCACCAATCCGTCCTGCAGATCCTTCGGATGTGCAAATTTCCAATGATCAATGATTCCGGCATCTTTCAGAAGTGCACCGCAGGCAAGACCATCAAAGTCAGAACGTGTTATTAATCTCATGTTATCCTCCTTGTTCGTTTGTATCGTATTGTGCGTAAAAAAGTGGTAGTGAATATATTATAGTGGATATTTACCAGATTTTCAACTATTTTGCAGGAATGTCACAGTTATTTGTCATAAGTAATTGCATTTTGGGAATATTTACGATAAAATTGAACCATTGTAACGGCGAGGCGGACAGTTCCGGAGGGTGCGGATATGGCGGCAAGGGTATATGGCAGTGAGATGCGGGTCATCGTACTGGGTGATATGGAGATCAGATATGAGCTGACAAGAAAGTCTGTGAAGAATGTAAACCTGCGGATCGATGCCGCAGGGAATGTCAAAGTCTCCGCATCCCGTCGGGTGCCGGTGGATCATATAGAAGGATTCATGCGGCGCAAGCAGGCGCTGATCGTCACGGCAGTCAGCAGGGCGGCGGAGAACAGCCGCAGGCAGCAGGAACGCAGGATGCAGGCAGAACGTCAGTACGTGGACGGGGAGCAGCTTGCGATCCTGGGAAAAAAGCGTGCTGTCAGGGTGCTGCAGGGGAGACCGGAGTGCGTTGTGCTTGAGGAGGATACCATTTGTTTCAGGGTAAAGGATCCGCAGGATACGCGTCATAAGGAACTCATGTATGAAAAGTGGCTGAAAGCGTATCAGCGTGAGATCTATGAGGAGACCGCGCGTCAGGTTCACGGCAGGTTCCGGCAGTGGGGCGTGGATTATCCGGAGATCAGGATACGGCGCATGACTTCGAGATGGGGTTCCTGCCAGCCGTATAAAGGCGTTGTCACGTTGAACAGCAGACTGATCGAGACGCCGGCATGTTGCATCGAGTATGTGGTGACGCATGAGTTCTGCCATTTTATACACCCGGATCATTCCAAGGCATTTCATGCGCTCATGACGAGACTGATGCCGGATTGGAAAATAAGAAAACAGCAGCTCAATTCCATATCGGAGTGGAATTAGGGGGATATCATATCGATGAGCAGGAAAGAGACAACAGATATAACCGGTTATGAACATGTCACGCATACGTTTGGACCGGTATATGACCAAGATTCGAAGATCTTAATATTGGGTTCCATGCCGTCCGTGAAGTCGCGGGAGCAGCAGTTTTATTACGGACATCCGCAGAACCGGTTCTGGAAAGTGCTCGCGGCAGTCTATGGGGAGCAGGTTCCGGATACGATCGCGGGGAAGACAGATTTTCTGCTGAGAAATCATGTCGCGCTCTGGGATGTGATCGCGTCCTGCGATATCGTGGGTTCGTCGGACAGCAGCATCAGAAATGTCAGGGCAAACGACATGGGCGTGATCTTGTCTGCGGCAGATGTCAGCACGATATTTTTAAATGGCGGGAAAGCATACGAACTTTTTATGAAATATTGTAGAAAATATGTTCATGAGGATAAGCCCATGATCGTGAAGCTGCCCTCCACAAGTCCCGCCAACGCTGCGTGGTCGCTTGACAGGCTGACAGAAGCCTGGCGGGAGGCAGTCAGGAACAGAAAGGGTATCAGTGTGTTATGAAGTATGAAGCGGAGGCAATCGATGGATTCAATGAATATTGCCAGGAACAGAGAAAGAAAATAGCGGAAATATCAGACGGGGAGCAGAAAGCGCGGCAGGAGAAGGTACTTGTGGCAAGGTCGCTGCTGCATCACGAATCGGAGCAGATGATGTCCGCCTATGCGAAGTACACGGCGGTTCAGGAGGAGAAGGGTGATACCGATGGCGGCCCGTTCTGGCGCGCGCAGGAAGCGATGGTGGATGTGATCTGTGCAGGACTCGAGGACACGTCGTTTAACAAGTGGAAAACGAATCTGGTCGATGCCGTCTGCCGGGTGCAGGAGACAGAACAGGTAAAACGCCTGCCGCGCTTTTCGAAAGCGTGCGGAAAGGTACTGGACAGCCTGGATATTGATCTTTCCGATATTGAAGATGAGCTAAGGACGATCTTTGAGCCGGAGTGTATCTACAATACACTGGTGCTGCTCGTCACGGCAGTCAAGAGCTACTGTGAGATCCTGGATCGAATGTGTGAACGGCAGGTGAAATAAGGAAAGAGGTGTAGGCAATCGTGAAGAGCGACCAGCAGAAAAAGTACCGCACGAAGAACAAGGACGCGATCATGACCTATCTGGACATGCACAGGGAGCACAGCTTTAGTGCGCAGGACATCAACGCGTATATGCAGGAGCATGGCATACAGGTCAATCTGACCACGATCTACCGCAATCTGGACAAGCTCACAGAGAGCGGTGTGATCATGAGGTACAAGACGGCGGAGGATGAGTGCTGCCGTTATCAGTGCGCCAGACCTCACGCGCAATGTCATGAACACATTCACATGCAGTGCAGGACGTGCGGTAAGATCCTTCATCTCGAGTGTGACTTTATGGAGGAGATCGTCAGACACCTGTATGATCATCATAAGTTTGCGCTGGAGTGTTCAGGCTCCGTGCTGATGGGCGTGTGTGCGGAATGCCGGACAAAGACAGATAAATGTCATTTGGATAAAGAATAAAGGAGTGGACGGTCTATGGAAATGTGGGATATCTATGATTCGGATAAGAAGCGCACGGGAAGGACGATGAAAAAGAATGACTGGTGTCTCAGGGACGGGGAATATCATCTGACAGTGCTCGGCGTGATAGCGCATCAGGACGGCAGGTTCCTGATCACCAAACGGGTGATGACAAAAGCCTGGGCGCCGGGCTGGTGGGAGGTTTCCGGCGGTGCGGTGCAGGCGGGCGAGGACTCAGAAACGGCAGTGCTGCGGGAGATCAGGGAGGAGACAGGACTTGACGTGTCCGGATGGGACGGAGGGTACCTGTTTAGTTACAAGCGGGAGAACCCCGGTGAAGGGGACAATTATTTTGTGGATATCTACCGCTTTGCGGCGGATTTTGACGAGAAGGATATCCGTCTGCAGGAAGAGGAGACAGACGGATATCTGCTTGCGACACCGGATGAGATCCGGGCGTTTGCCGCCCAGGGAGTCTTCCTTCACTATGACAGTATCAAGGAAGCGTTTGATATGCAGACTATTCCTCAAGGGAAGCAGGCGTGGCACCTGTGAGATAGCGGTTTAAGATCTCCTGTATGCGCCGCTGTACGGTCTGGGCGATCTCGACCGTGGTCATATTCTTGTAATCGTCGTAGTAGAGCGGTTTCAGATAGTACACAAATGTCTTAATCGGTCTGAGCGTCCGCTCCTCAAACACGCGGTAGGAATCAATCAGCACGACAGGCACGATCGGAACCTTTGACCACACGGCACTCTTGAAAGCCCCCGGTTTGAACTCCGTGGTAGAGTTGCCGTTGTGATGGTATCCGCCTTCCGGGAAAATGATAAAACGCCGCCCCTGTTTTGCCTCGTCAGCCATCTCGCGTATGATCCTTATGGACTGCCGCGCGTCGGTCCTGTCCATTCTCTTGCCGTGTACCAAGTTGATAAACTGTTTTACCAGAGGCGTGTTCGACTTCTCGATATCCATGACGACGGAGCAGGGCTTGTCGTGGGTGAGCATGATGCCAAGCGCATCATATTTCCCCTGGTGGTTGGGGCACATGATGTAACCGCCCGCGTCGGGCAGATTGTGGATGCCGTAGCCTTCTGTTGTGATACGGCCGGGTTTGATCATGCGTTTGATGCAGAGGCGGTCGAGTGCATACATCTGCTCCTCTGAATACTTTTCAGGGTGGCGTGACACGTACTCCATCTGTGGGATCATATAAATGTGGTGCAGATTGCGAAATATCACATGAAAGAATCTTGAAAACATAGGAATCACCGATTTCTTAAAAGCTGTTACATGGTTGTTCTGTGTCTGGTATCATTATATAAGCATTATATAAGATAAAGGCAAATCCGTCAATGAATTAAGATTGGACTTGTTTTTGTATACAGTATTGCGTATAATGTATAGAAGAGATAAGGGTCGGATCTGTAGGAAACGGAGATATTGAATTATGAAGAAAGTAGCGCTATTTTCAGACGGATGGAAGCGGCTGATCACTTACGCCTGGGTGGACGGGATGATGAAGTTCATATCGGACAGCGATGAGGAGATCTGTCTGGCACAGTACAACTGCCATGGGAACTGGAGCCGTGATGAAAAGCACAATCATGGTGAGTACAATATCTATACGCTGCCGGATCTGTCGGCGTTTGACGGCATCATCATGGACTGTACCAATATTTCAGACAGACATTATTTTGACTGGCTGGTTGATATGATCCGAAAGAGCGACAAGCCCACCGTGAGCATCGGAAGTGACATAGAGGGTTTCTACTATGCAGGCATAGACAATAAAAAACCGATCGCGGATCTCATGGATCATTTGTATCATGAACATCACTGCCGGAAGTATATTTTTGCGGGCGGACCGGAGGAAAATTACGAGAATTCGCTCAGGGTGCAGTCCTATCTCGAGAGCCTTGACCGGCTTGGCCTTTCCAAAGAGGACAACCCTGTGTGGTATGGCGACTATGATTTTTCTACCGGAGTGGGGTATTTTGAACAGTATATCAAAGGCTTTCACGGCAGCAGGGCAGCGTTTCCGGATGTGTTTGTCTGTGCGAATGACAACATTGCGGCGGGACTCTGCTATAAGGCGCAGCTAAGCGGGTATCACATACCGGGAGATTTCAGGGTCACAGGGTTTGACAATCTCGACAAGGCAGTTTATTTCGATCCGCAGATCACCACAGTGGGGCACATGCGGGAAAACATAGGGAACCGGACGATGGAGATCCTGGCGGATGTGTGGGCGGGAAAGGAGGTGCCCAGAAATCATTTTATGCCGTCGAAGTGCATCTTTTCCGAGAGCTGCGGCTGTCCGAACAGCGGACTTCTCGACTACAGGAAATATGCGAGAGGGCAGGTGATCGCCGAGGTGGACAAGCTGGAGAGGGAGGAACTGCTCACAAAGCTTGAGAGCGATATCGTGAAGTGCAGTACATACGATGATGTCTTTGAACAGATCGCCGAATACTTCATGAGTCTGGCGTGTGACGGTTTTGTGATCGTGATCGACAAGAGGCTTTACGAGGGGGTGGCTGAGAGCGAGCTTGTGACAGACGGCTATGACAAGGATAATCTGGTGGTGGCGTATGCGACAGAGGGCAGAGAGGTTCTTGGGATCAAGGATCCGGACGAGCTTAAGAGGTATTACGGGAAGACGGGAGCCAGGAATGCATATATGTTCACCCCGATCCATTTCAGGGAGAAGGCAGTCGGGTACAGCATCTTAAAAAACGGACGTTTTTTGTATGACAATCCTTATTTTTATGATATTCACAGCACGATCACCAGGACGATCGAGAACCTGTACAAGAAGCTGCAGCTTGAGATCGCGAACAGGAAAATGCGGGAGATCTACAACAGGGACCAGCTTACCGGGCTGTACAACCGCATCGCGTATGCAGAGATGATCGACCCGGAATACCGCAGGCACCGCGAGAGCGGAAAGAAGTGCGTGGTCAACTTTGTGGACGCTGATAATTTTAAGCAGGTCAACGATACATACGGACATGAGACCGGAGATGGGATCTTAAAAAAGATCGCGGGCGTGCTCGTCGACAAGTGTCCGGAAGGAGGATTTGTATACCGGTATGGCGGGGACGAGTTTATTGCGTTCTTTCCGATCGACGAGGAGGCTGAGGCGGGACAGTTCCGGGATGAGGTGATCGCACAGCTTGGAAAAGATGACATTAGTGTCAGTATCGGTCAGGCGGTAACAGATCCGTCATCGGACAGGGTGTTCGACGACTATATGAAGACCGCCGACGATGAGATGTACAGGGTAAAAGTGGCAAAAAAAGAGAAAGGTGGACTTAGGAAGAAATGAAGAAAATGTGGAAGAGTATTGTAGGCTTTGTGTTTGGGGCGGCATTGCTGCTGGGCGTGCCCGCGGTGGATGTGGCTGCCGCGGAGTACACGGTGGCGCCGGCGGAGGCAGTCCTGTATACAAATGAGAATACGGTGATACTGGCAGATGCGGACGACAGCACAGTAGTGCTTCCCGAGGTGGCTGCAGACTTGCCGATCCAGGTGACGGGTGTCACGAGCAACGGTTATTTTCAGATCAGCCTGGATGGACAGACTTTTTATATCCATGGGATCGGCCTGAGCGCTGCGGACACGGCGAGTGCGGCGTCAAACCAGATCTATGAGACGATCATGGCGCAGAAGGCTGTCTTTCCGGAGGGGATGCACTGGACGAACGACAATTATTACGGCTGGAAGGGCGGAACCTACACGGGCGGTTTTGGATGCGCGGGTTTTGCATTTGCGGTGAGTGATGCGGCTTTTGGCAACGCGAGGGCAACGGTTCATAAGGATTACAACAATATAAAGGTCGGCGATATTCTCAGGGTGGAGAATGACACGCACTCTGTCATCGTGCTCGAGGTGAGGGCGGATTCCGTCGTCGTGGCGGAAGGCAATTACAATTCCTCGATCCACTGGGGACGCGAGATCCCAAAATCGCGGCTGATCGACCCGTCAAGCTATATCATGACGAGATATTAAGGAGGATTTTGATAGTGGAAAAAATAACAAGTTTTACGATCGACCATATCAGGCTGCAGCCGGGCGTGTATGTCTCGAGAAAGGACAAGGTTGGCGGGAGCACGATCACGACGTTTGACCTGCGGATGACGTCCCCCAATGAGGAGCCGGTCATGAACACGGCGGAGGTGCACACGATCGAACATCTGGCGGCGACTTTTCTGAGAAACCATAAGGAGTTTGGGGAAAAGACGATCTATTTCGGACCGATGGGCTGCCGCACCGGATTTTATCTGCTGCTTGCGGGCGATTACGAGTCGAAAGACATCGTGCCGCTGATGATCGAGCTGTACGAGTTTATCAGGGATTACAAGGACGAGGTGCCGGGAGCCAGCCCGAAGGACTGCGGGAACTATCTCGACATGAATCTGGGTATGGCAAATTACCTCGCGAAACGCTATCTGGACAATGTGCTGTACCAGATCGACGCGTCGAGACTTGTGTACCCCGAGTAGGGGCGCGTGCATATAGTATACTAAAACCTTACGGGTGAGATACCGATGGATAATACTTTTTTGACACAGATCACAAACGGGACCATTGAGGAGGTCGAGACAGGCAGGAACGGTTCCTTCGTGCTCGTATCCTACAGGGATTGTCCGAACTGCGGCAGGCAGGATCAGACCATACGTCTCAATGTCAGCAATAACACAGTGATCATGGACGAGAGCAGCGAACGGATACCGCTCAGGGATCTGAGAACGGGAATGACGGTGAACGCAGCGTTTTCCAATGCGACGACGAGGAGTATCCCGCCGCAGGCGGCAGCGTATGTCATACAGGTGGTGGGGCGGCCGCGCAATGACGATGTGACAGTCGGCAGGATCGTCGATGTGGACAGACGGGGCAGGAGCTTCACGACAGTCAGCGACAGCAATCTGTCCTCCGTCATGCGGTTCAATTTGGCGGATGATGCGCAGATCCTGAATCCGATGGGCAGGCCGATGAACTTTGAGAACCTTGTTCCGGGTCTGCGGGTTCGTGTGCGCCACGCCAATTTTATGACGATGAGTATCCCGCCGCAGACGACAGCCTTTGAAGTCCGGGTGATCCGGTAAGACTTTCTGTAAAACCTTATAAAATCTTTATAAATGTCCCTTATCCTTTTGTTATGAGAAATAGTTCTCGAGTTTAATGACGAAAGGAAAGGGACATTTTATGATGGAAAATATTCTGGAGACGGTTCATCTGAGCAAGAAGTACAGAAAACAGTATGCGAATCAGGACATCTCGATCGCGGTAAAGAGAAATACAGTCTATGGGCTGCTGGGGCCGAACGGGGCGGGCAAGTCGACGCTGCTGAAGGCGCTGACGGGCATGATCGTTCCTAGTTCCGGCATGATCATCTTTGAAGGCAGGCAGTGGAGCCGGAGGGATCTTGCCGCGATCGGGGCTCTGATCGAGTCGCCGCCGCTGTACGACAACCTGACGGCGCGTGAAAACCTGAAAGTGCGCACATTGTTGTATGGTCTGCCGGAGAGCAGGATCGATGAGGTGCTGGAGATGGCGGCGCTCACAGATACCGGAAAAAAGAAGGCAGGGCATTTCTCGATGGGAATGAAGCAGCGGCTTGGCATTGCCGCCGCACTGATCAATCACCCGAAGCTTTTGATCCTCGATGAGCCGACCAACGGGCTTGATCCCATCGGGATCAGCGATCTGCGGAAGCTGATACGCTCTTTTCCGGAGCAGGGCATCACTGTGATCCTGTCAAGCCATATGTTATCGGAGGTACAGCAGACGGCGGACGAGATCGGGATCATTGCGGATGGAAGGTTGTGGTACGAGGCACCGGTCTGTGGATCGGAGGACCTCGAGACGCTGTTTCTGGAGGTGGTAAAAAAGACTTCTGAGATGAAGACTTCTGAGATGAAGACTTCTGAGATGAAGTCATGTTTGAAAGGGCAGGTGGTTTAGATGGTCAGGTATCTTAGGGCGGAGCTGTTAAAACAAAAGCGAACCTTCAACAAGATATTGATATGGCTGGCGCCGCTGGTCACGATCCTGCTTTCAGTGGCGCTGATGCGCGGGCGGTTTCTGCAGATCGGAGCGTACAACTGGTGGTATATGCTGATACTGCCGGGAAGCTTTACCATGATTGCGGCATTTATGGCGGTGAAGGAGCGCAGGAAGAACAGACATGGATTGTTCGGTGTCGCTGTTCAGAAAAAGAAGCTCTGGGCGGCGCAGATTTTGGTCTGTACGTTTTATCTTCTGTTCACCTGTATTTTGTTTTCTGTGCTCATCATTGTGGAGGGCCTGCTGTTTGGGGGAGATCTGTCGCCGGCGCAGAGTCTGACTGCGGGTATCGTACTGTTTGCCACCTATGCGTGGCAGATCCCGCTGTGGATGTTCCTGGCGGATCACACGGGTGTCGCGTTCACGGTCTTTGTCAGTCTGCTCTGCAATAATTTCTCTGCCATTCTCTTTGCGGGGAAGAGCTGCTGGTGGATCCCATTTGCGATCCCGGCGCGGATGATGTGTGTCTGTATCCATGTGCTGCCGAACGGTCTGCCGATGGAGGCTGGAAATCCCCTGGCAGATGGCGCGGTCGCTGTTTGGGCAATCTGTATCGCAGTGCTCTGGTATGCAGGGATCCTGACGGTTACAGCGTTATGGTTCGAGAAACGTGAAGTATAGGGGGGATCAGTATGAACATCAAAGGTCATATAAAAGCGGAGCTGTATAAGGTATCCCATTCAGGTCTGATATGGATCCACATATTCGCGCCGCTTTTTGCAATGGGTGTGTTTCTGGCCTATTACCGGTTTAACGCGTGGAGTGAGCTGGCGAAGGTGGTGGGATATCTGCAGGTCCTGTCGATCGCGTATCCTTTCATGATCGCTCTGGTTACGACGATCTTGTCGGAGCTTGAGACGCGGGCTGGAAATTGCCAGTTAGTGCTGACGGTACCCTGTGACAGGAGTATTGTCCATCTTGTCAAGCTGGCTGTTCTACTCATGTGCGGTCTGCTGTCCTCACTGCTGGCAGTCCTTGGCTTTGGTGCAGTGTTCCGCGCGATGGGAAACAGCGGTTTTTCACTGGCATTTTATGCAGGAGCTGCAGTATTGCTGTTTGGCGGGAACATCACATGGTATGGGATCAGTTATCTTGCCAGTTTTCAGTTTTCGAACGCGAAGGGTGTGGGGATCGGTATCGTCGGCAGCCTGGTCGCGGCACTGATGCAGACGGGGCTTGGCGATGCGGTCTGGTACTATGTGCCCTGTGGGATATCCGTGCGCTGGTGCAGCATGTATGCGATGAGTCAGTCGGGGGATTCGTACCGCATGTACTGTACAGAAGCGGTGAAAAGTGGTATATTTATGGTGGTATCTGGAGCGCTGCTGCTGATCCTGCTGATATGCTGGGGAAAAACGTGGGAGACAAAAGCGGCGGGAGAGGAGTAGGATCAGTCGTATGGCACATATATTGGTGATCGATGACGAACAGGATATCTGCCGTCTGATCGAGAAGGTGCTTGGCAGGGACGGACATACGGTGACGGCGAGAAACAGCGCGGCGGGGCTGGAGGCGTCGGATCTGAAGCCGTATGACCTGCTGATCCTGGATGTCATGATGCCGGAGGTGGACGGCTTTTCCTTTTGCTATCAGGTACGCAGGGCGGTGGACTGTCCGATCCTGTTTCTGACTGCAAAGACGATGGAGCAGGACATTGTCGAGGGGTTTGCAATGGGAGGGGATGATTATATCAGGAAGCCTTTTGGCGTCGCGGAGCTGCGTGCCAGAGTGACAGCACATCTGCGGCGGGAGGGCAGGCAGCACCATCAGACGATCACAAGCGGCAGATATTATTTCGATCTGTCTGCCCGGGAGGTGCATATCAGGCTTTCCGTCCCTGGCGCGGATACGGAGTTTGAGAAGATCCCGCTGACCAGAAGCGAGTATCAGATCTGTGAATATCTGGTGCGCAACAAAGGGCAGGTCTTTTCGCTGGAGAGCATACTGGAGGCTGTGCTGGGCTATGATTCGGAGAGTGATGCCTCCGCGATCCGCATGCATATCAAAAATATCCGCGGTAAATTTTCAAAGTATTCGGAACAGTCGGCATGTCCGATCAGCACCGTGTGGGGAGTGGGGTACAAATGGCAGTGAGCAGGACTTTGAACAGGAGGACGGTCAGTCTGTATAAGTTGTTCCTGCGTTATCTTGCGGTGTTCTGTCTGACTACGATCCTGTTTGCGGGGGTGGTGATCCTGTGTGCGAGCGCTGGGTTTCAGAGCGGATTTGTGCTGCAGGCAAATTATGCGGAGAGGGCTGTCGGGGAAGCGAGAGACAGGATTGCCCGGAGTGAGCCCTTTGACAGGGCGTTGATTCCGTTCCCGTGCACGTATATACTGATCGATCGGGATGGGACGGTCGTGGAGAGCGATATGGCTTCTGGAGAGATCGATCGTGCGCTGGGGCAGATCAGGGCGTTGTTAAGCAATGCGCCGCGGGATGCCATGCACCAGTATGCGCTGATCGAGAGGGCGGATTCGGTCTGCGTAGTCTGTTATGACATGTATGTGCATTTTGCGTCGCCGATCCTGGATCAGTGGCTTCCGAGGCCGGAATTGCTTGCCATGCTTATTCTGCTGGCTTTTTTTCTGCTGGATGCGTTTGTGACGGCGGTGCGGTTCGGGCGAAGATTAAAGAGGGAGCTGGAGCCGATCGTTACTGCTGTTGACCGGATCGCGGGGCAGGAGCTGGATCTGGGCGTCACTGTGACAGGCATTGGGGAATTCAATACAGTGCTGCGCTCGATACAGGATATGGGGGATGCGCTGGAGAGATCACTGAAAGAACAGTGGGAGCTGGAGCAGGACCGGCGGATGCAGATATCGTCTGTCGCACACGACATTAAGATCCCGTTGACGGTCATAAGGGGGAATGCGGAGCTGCTGCTGGAGGGAGAGCTGTCCGGCGAGGAAAGGGATCTGACGGAGGGGATCTGTGCAGGCGTTTCCAGGATCGAAAAGTATCTCGGGCTGTTAAGCGATGCTGTCAGGACCGAAGATGCGCAGGCAATGACTGCGGAGGATTTTTCTGTGGAGACGTGTGTCGGGGAGATCGAACAGCAGGCATTATCTCTGTGCCGTTCGAAGGAGATCGCGCTGACGGTCAGAAAGGCGGGGAGCTCAGAAATATTTTATGGGGATCGGGAGCTTATCGTCCGCGCGGTTTCTGATATTCTTGATAATGCGGTCGAACACACGCCGAGGCAGGGTGCGGTTGAATTGTCCGTTACAGCCGATGTCGATAAGCTTGTGTTCAGGGTGACGGACAGCGGGACGGGTTTTTCGGACAGTGCCTTAAAATATGCTGCCAGGCAGTTTTATACAGAGTGCGAAGAGCGGTCGGGAAAGCACTATGGACTGGGGCTGTTCATTGCGGCAAGAGCGGCAGGGCAGCACGGCGGCAGCCTGGTGACTGCAAACCGGGAGGACGGAAACGGGGCTGTGGTCACGCTGACGATCGGTTCCTATATTTATTGATAGCTTTTGCCAATGGATTATGTTATACTGATGGAAACAGGAAGGGAGGGGAAGAATGACGCGCTTTTTCAATACAGAGGGATGCTGCAGACCGGACCGGCATTACATGGTGCCGCTTGACGAACGGCTGTCGGTGATCAAGGAGCAGTTTGTGGACAGGGAGAAGTATTTTGTCATCAACAGGGGACGCCAGTACGGCAAGACAACGACGCTCATGGCGTTGGCGGAGTATCTGAGGGCAGCGTATTTTGTGGTTTCCATGGATTTTCAGAGTATCGGAAGTGAGGAGTTTGTCAATGCGGAAACTTTTGTGCACGCCTTTGCAGAGGAGTTTCTTCTTTCCTTTGCGGAAGGAGCGCCAGATGCGAAAGAATTGATGCGGCCATTGGAGGATTTTGCCCAAAATACAGTCAGCGGAAGCCTCCGTGAGTTGTTCCTCGTATTGAGCGGGATATGCAGACGGGCAGACCGGCCGATCGTACTGATGATCGATGAGGTGGACAGCGCTTCAAACAATCAGGTATTTATTGATTTTCTCGCGCAGCTCAGGGGATATTATCTCGCAAGGGAGAGGCGGCCGATCTTTCATTCCGTGATCCTCGCCGGCGTATATGATATCAAGAATCTGAAATTAAAGATACGCGCGGAATCGGAACATCAGTACAACAGTCCATGGAACATCGCTGCCGATTTTGAGGTCGATATGAGTTTTTCCGCAGCGCAGATCGCTGCGATGCTGACAGCGTATGAGGCGGATCATCACACCGGCATGGACGTCGGCGCGGTCGCAGATGAGATCGCACAGTACACCTCGGGGTATCCATATCTGGTATCCGCGATCTGCAAGACAATGGATGAAAAGCTGGATCGTGATCATATCTGGACAAGGGAAGGTGTCAGGGAGGCAGTCCGGATCATCCTAAAGGCAAGGACAACCCTGTTTGACAGCATGATCAAACACATCAGTGAATATCCGGAGTTAAAGCAGATGCTGTACATGATGTTGTTCGAGGGAGAACAAGTGACGTACAATCTGGATAATCATACGATAGAATTGGCGTGCATGTTTGGGTATGTTGTAGATGATGGAATAGAAGTCAAGGTGGCAAACCGTATTTTCGAAACACGTTTGTACAATCTCTTTCTGTCCGAGGAAGAGCTGTCGAATGCGATGAGCAGGGAGGCAAAGCAGGACAGGAATCAGTTTGTCATGGACGGCAGGCTTGACATGGAGCGTGTACTGAAAAAGTTTGTGGAGCATTTTCAGGAGATCTATGGCAGTGACGACAAGAGATTTCTGGAAAATGACGGGCGCAAATTCTTCCTGCTGTATCTTAGACCGATCATCAACGGGACAGGCAACTATTATATCGAGGCGCAGACGAGGAATGAGCGCCGCACGGATGTGATCGTGGACTACGCGGGAGAACAGTTCATCATAGAGATGAAGATCTGGCGCGGAAACGAGTACAATGAACGCGGCGAACGCCAGTTGACGGATTATCTGGATCACTTTCACCAGAAAAAGGGCTACATGCTGAGCTTTAACTTTAACAGGAAAAAGGAGACGGGCGTAAAGACACTGACCTATGGTGATAAGACTATTGTGGAAGCGGTTGTCTGAGGGAGGGATCGTGTGGGACAGTCTGCGTTTGATAAGATATATGAAGTGGTAAAGCAGATCCCGTATGGGCGTGTGGCGACTTACGGACAGGTTGCCGCGCTTGCAGGGAATAAACGGTGGGCGAGGGTGGTCGGTTATGCGCTGCATGCCAATCCGGATCCCGGCCATATCCCCTGCTACCGGGTTGTCAACAAGGAAGGCAGGGTATCGGATGCGTTTGCCTTTGGCGGCGGCAACCGCCAGGTGGAATTATTGCAGGCAGAGGGTGTGAAGTTTGTGGGGGACTGTGTGGACATGGCGCAGTATCAGTGGGAAAGACCGGTGTATTGATATGATCTATTTATCTCATTTTGAATTTCCTGGCCGGGAAAGGGAATACGATTTTACCATGGGGCAGAAATATACCTGCTATGATACTGTGTATCCTTTCCTGGTGTTGTCAGAGCATCGGTTAAGGATGCTTGATTTTGAGGAAGTGACGATCCTGTACGGCGGGAACGGATCGGGAAAGACGACCGCGCTGAATGTGATCGCGGAGAAGCTGGGGCTTGGGCGGGATACGCTGTACAACCGGTCGAATTTCTTTGGCGATTATACGGCTATGTGCGCTTATGATGCGGTGGGGGAGATCCCAAAGCACAGCAGGATCATCACAAGCGATGATGTGTTTGATTTCATGCTGGATCTGCGGAGCATCAATGAGGGGATCGACCGAAAGCGGGAGGAGTTGTTCGAGGAGTATCAGGAAGCAAAAAATACCCGTTTCCAGATGCATTCCCTGGAGGATTACGAGCGGCTGAAAAAGGTGAATTCGGCGCGCCGCAACACAAAGTCAAAGTTTGTCCGGAACCATCTGCAGGACAATGTGAGGGAGCACTCCAACGGGGAGAGCGCATTTCTTTATTTTGCAGATAAGATCAAGGAAAACGGACTGTACCTGCTCGATGAGCCGGAGAACAGCCTGTCGCCGGAGAAGCAGCAGGAGCTGCTGCGCTTCCTGGAGGATTTTGTCCGTTTTTTCCACTGTCAGTTCGTGATCGCTACACACTCGCCGTTCCTGCTCTCTATGAGAGGCGCCAAGATTTATGATCTGGACGAGGAAGTGGCGGATGTAAAGCGCTGGACGGAGCTTGGCAATGTGCGGGCGTACTATGAATTTTTCAAAAAATATGAAAAGGAATTTGTATAGGAGATATAATGATGAAAATAGAACTGGCAGCATATTTTAAGAGTATCGTCGATCAGGATCAATGTGCAGTTGTGATCTGCGGTCTGGATCATGAGATCATCTACATGAATCCGGCGGCAGTGACCCGGTATGGCAAGAGGGGCGGGCAGGCGCTCGTGGGGAAAAGCCTGCTGGACTGCCACGATCCACAGTCGCGGGAGATGATCAGCAAAGTCGTTTCGTGGTTCGCAGAGAGCGTGGAACATAACAGGATCTACACTTCGCGGAATGAAAAAGAAAACAAGGACGTGTACATGGTCGCGCTGCGCGACGAAGGCGGAGCGCTGATCGGCTATTATGAGAAACATGAGTACCGGGAAATCGAGAAAGCAAAAAGGTATGATTTTGGTTAGGAAACATTTTAGGTTCACAGGAAGGGTGCAGGGCGTCGGATTCCGCTACCGGGCAAAGTATGCCGCAAACGGTATGGGGATCACTGGCTGGGCAAAAAATGAATATGACGGTTCGGTTGAGATGGAGGCGCAGGGAACGGAGGAGGCGATCAACCAGATGCTGGTGATGATCAACAAAAGCGACTATATCGTGATCGACTCCATCGAGACAGAAGTAATACCGCTTGAGGAAGATGAGCGCTCTTTTTATGTGCGGTGAGGAAGATTTTTTGAATTGTCAGGAGCTGCATCGATCATTTTCTTACAGATCTTTGAAAAGGAGGGTATATGATGGTAAAACATGTGATATTATGGCAGTTAAAGGACGAGCTGTCCGACAGTGAGCGGGCAGAAGTGAAAGCCGGGATCAAGGCGGGGCTTGAATCGCTCCAGGGGAAGATTCCTGGTCTGGCCGACATCAAAGTGGAGACTGATCCGCTCGCGTCATCCAATGCGGACGTGATGCTCGACTCTTTATTTGAGGATGAGGAGGCATTGAAAGGCTATGCAGTGCATCCGGAGCATGTGGCGGTGGCGGATGGCAGGGTCCGTCCGTACACAAAGACGCGGATCTGCATGGATTTTAAGGTCTGAGGGCGCGAAAACGAAAAAGTAAAAAAAATTAAAAAAAGTACTTGCTTTTTTGAAAAAACTGTTGTATGATTTAATAGTTGTCAGCAATACAACAGTTAAGGCTCGTTGGTCAAGCGGTTAAGACGTCGCCCTCTCACGGCGAAAACAGGGGTTCGATTCCCCTACGAGCTGTTTTACAACTTTATATTGATAATACACATTAAGGCTCGTTGGTCAAGCGGTTAAGACGTCGCCCTCTCACGGCGAAAACAGGGGTTCGATTCCCCTACGAGCTGTTGACTGTTTTAGACAGCCCAACCCAATAAGAACGCTGCAAATACCGAATATTTGGTGTTGCGGTGTTTTTTTCACATTTTTTTCACTTTTATGCGCTTGTTATGTGGTTCGATATACAGTATAATAGAAGAGAGGCATGACAAAAGTTAAGAAAAATAAATAAGAAAGGGTGTTGTAAATGGGATTAAAGAGTGACGAGAGTATAAAGGAGTTTACGCATAAATATTCAAAAGTGTGTGTAGACAACAACGCCATCGATCCGGATCTGTTTGATGAATACGGCGTAAAGAGAGGTTTGCGTGATAAGAATGGAAAGGGTGTTCTTTCCGGACTTACCAATATTTCATTGATAAAATCCTCGGAAGAGATAGACGGAAAGAGTATCCCCTGCGATGGTCAGCTTTACTACAGGGGATACAATATTTATGATCTGGTGAGGGGGTTCCAGAATGATGAGCGGTTCGGCTTTGACGAGTGCGCGTATCTGCTGTTGTTTGGAAGCCTTCCGAATACGAGCCAACTGATGGAGTTTAAGAAGACTTTGGGCTACAGCATGACGCTGCCCACGAATTTCGTGCGGGATGTCATCATGAAGGCGCCAAGCCATGACATTATGAATTCGCTGACGAAGAGTGTGCTGACACTTGCGTCTTATGATGACAGCGTGACAGACATGTCGCTAGACAACGTGCTCAGACAGAGTCTGATGCTGATCAGTGTATTTCCGATGTTATCCGTATACGGATATCATGCGTACAATCACTATGAATGCGACGAGAGCCTGTACATACATAGACCGGACCCGAGGCTTTCCACGGCGGAGAACCTGCTGAGAATGCTGCGGCCGGATATGTCGTACACGCCGACGGAGGCCAAAGTTCTCGATGCGGCGCTTGTGCTTCACATGGAACACGGCGGCGGGAACAACTCGACATTTACGACCAGGGTTGTCACCAGCGCAGGTTCGGACACGTATTCTGTCATCGCGGCGGCACTGTCATCCCTGAAAGGACCAAAGCACGGCGGCGCCAACATCAAGGTCGTGCAGATGATGGAAGACCTGCGGAGAAATGTGGACGATACGACAGACGAGGATCAGGTGCGGCAATATCTGTACCGCCTTCTGAACAAAGAGGCGTTTGACCGTGCCGGTCTGATCTATGGAATGGGACATGCTGTGTATTCGATCTCGGATCCGAGGGCAAAGGTGTTCAAGTCATTCGTGGAGAAGCTTGCCAACGAGAAGAAGCACCGCAAGGATTTCGAACTGTACTCCATGATCGAGCGGCTGGCGCCGGAGGTTATAGCCGAGAAGTGCAGGATCTACAAAGGTGTCAGCGCAAATGTCGATTTTTACAGCGGATTCGTGTACAGTATGCTGGATATCCCGATGGAACTGTTCACGCCGATCTTCGCGATCGCACGTATTGTCGGATGGAGTGCGCACCGCATGGAGGAGCTGATCAATGTCGACAAGATCATCAGACCTGCGTACAAGAGTATCGCAGTGCTGCGGCCGTATGAGACATTGAAAGACAGATCGACACCCAAGTTGGACGGGCAGGATCAAAAGGTATATAAACTTCCTATGAACGAATAGGAAAAAAATTCTAAAAAGTTATTGCAATTTGTGCGCTGCAGTGTTAGAATGATTATAAGTTAAATGATGCTAGATGATAAAGAGTGGACTTGCGAGTCCACTCTTTCTATATGCACACGGGTGTCCAGAGGAAAATGTCAGCATGCGCTGACGGACGCCCGGTGCGGCGAGTAGGGGGAAGAGGATTCTTCCCTGCTCGATTGCACAGACCCGTGCAGAGGAAATCTGCCGGCAGGTAAAGTTATATTAGTGCGAGGTGAAGGAATGGCGAAAAAGAATTCGTACGAGGAGCGCGCAGAAGCACTGCTTGCGCCGATTGTTGCAGCAAACGGCTGCAGTATTTACGATGTCGAGTATGTCAAGGAAGGGAGCGACTGGTATCTGAGGGCTTATATCGACAAGCCGGAGGGTGTGAGCATCGTTGACTGTGAGAATGTCAGCCGCGCTTTTTCGGAAAAACTGGACGAGGAAGATTTTATAGCGGATGCCTATATACTGGAGGTATCCAGCCCGGGGCTTGGCAGGGCGCTTCGGAAGGACCGGCATCTGGAGAAGAGCCTGGGCGAAGAAGTGGAGGTCAAGACCTACAAGCCGATCGGGCGGCAGAAAGAATTTATCGGTATCCTCAAGGCATTTGACAGGGATACTGTCACGATACAGACAGAAAATGATTCAGAGACAAAGGATATGGTCTTTGCCAGATCCGACATAGCGATCATCAGATTAACATTGGATTTTTAGGAGGGTAAAGGAAAAATGAATAAGGAATTAATGGAAGCGCTTAATATTCTTGAGAAGGAGAAGGAGATCAGTAAGGAGACTCTCTTTGAGGCGATTGAAAATTCCCTTTTGACAGCCTGCAAGAATCATTTTGGAAAGGCAGACAATATCACTGTCCAGATCGACAGGGAGACCTGCGATTTCATGGTATATGCCACGAAGGATATTGTGGCGACTTACGATGAGGTCGAGGATGAGGTTACCCAGATCTGTATTGACGATGCCATTCAGCTTTCAAAGAACGCAGTGATCGGAGATACGATCAATATAGAGATCAAGTCAAAGGAATTCGGGCGCATCGCGACGCAGAATGCCAAAAATGTGATCCTGCAGAAGATACGCGAGGAGGAGCGGAGCGTTGTATATAACCAGTTCTTTGAGAAGGAGAAGGATGTAGTCACAGGTATCGTACAGCGTTACATCGGCAGAAATATCAGTATCAATCTCGGGAAGGCAGATGCGGTGCTCAACGAGGCGGAGCAGGTAAAGGGTGAGGAGTTTAAACCGACAGAGCGCATCAAGGTATATATCCTGGAGGTGAAGAATACACCCAAGGGGCCAAGGATCCTCGTCAGCAGAACGCATCCGGAGCTTGTCAAGAGGCTCTTTGAGGCGGAGGTGACAGAGATCAAGGACGGAACGGTTGAGATCATGAGCATTGCCAGGGAGGCAGGAAGCCGTACCAAACTTGCGGTCAGGACGAACAATCCCAATGTCGATGCGGTGGGCGCATGTGTCGGCATGAACGGTGCCAGGGTGAACGCGATCGTCGAGGAGCTTCGCGGTGAGAAGATCGATATCGTCAATTGGGACGAAAATCCCGGAAACTTTATACAGAATGCGCTCTCTCCGGCAAAGATCGTAGCAGTGTTCGCAGATCCGGATGAGAAGACGGCAAAGGTTGTCGTGCCAGACTACCAGCTCTCGCTCGCGATCGGCAAAGAGGGACAGAATGCCAGACTGGCGGCAAGGCTCACCGGATACAAGATCGACATCAAGTCGGAGACGCAGGCAAAGGACGCGGAAGGGTTCCGGTATGAGGACTACATGTTTGACGAGGACGGAGACGTCTATTATGAGGAAGAGTACGAGGAGGGCGAATATGAGGAAGAAGAATATGACGACTCTGAGTACGCTGAACCGGATGAAGCTGACGATACTTCATATGAGGAGGAGACAGAGGTATAAATGGCAAAAAAGATTCCGCTTAGACAGTGTATCGGCTGTGGAGAGATGAAGAGCAAGAAGGAGATGCTGCGGGTTCTGCGCACAGAAGATCAGGGCATCATCCTGGATACGACAGGCAGAAAAAATGGCAGGGGCGCATACATATGCCCGAATCCGGAGTGCATGAAGAGTGCCAGAAAGTCAAGAGGGCTTGACAGGGCGTTCAAGATGCCGGTACCTGATGAAATATATGACAGTCTGACAAAGGAGATCGAGTTATTTGAATAGTGTAGATAAGGTATATTCCACGCTGGGGCTTGCGATGAAAGCAGGCAAGGTAGAAAGTGGAGAGTTTGCAACCGACAAGAGTGTCAAGGGCGGCAAGGCATGGCTTGTCATTGTGTCAGAGGATGCATCGGAGAATACCAGGAAGATGTTTTCCAATATGTGTGAGTTTTACGAAGTACCAAGATATTTTTTCGGAACAAAAGAGGAACTTGGGCATGCGATCGGTAAGGCTATGCGTTCATCTCTTGCAATTACAGATGAAAACTTCGCAAAATCAATAAGGGAGCAGTTGGAACGGTCTGTGAAGAGTGAGGGTGAGGAGGAGTAATATGGCGAAAATGAAAGTGTATGAACTGGCACAGGAGATCGGCGTAAAGAGCGCAGAGGTCCTTGCATTATTAAAAAATAAAGGTATAGAGGTAAAAAGCCACATGAGTGTATTAGAGGACGGACAGGTAGAGGACGTAAGGAAGACGATGAAAACACCTGCTAAGTCAGAAGAGGCACCTAAGACAACAGAGAAGAGTGAGCCGTCAAAGGCCGCGGCAACGGGGGAGACGAAGGCGCCTGCCAAGACTGGGGAAGGAGTCGTAAAGAAGAAAAAGAGCATTATATTTGTGAGCAATCCTCACAATTCGAAGATGCCGGGAGGCGCGCAGATTCCCAGAAAGCCCGCGCGCGCGGAGAAGAAAGCAGCACCGCAGGCAAAGACAGAGCATACAGAGGCCGTAAAACCGGCTGCCGCTGCAAAAGCAGAGCCGGCTGTCGAGAAGCCAGTACCAAAGGCGGCAGAAGTTGCAAATGCGGCTGAGGTCAGAACAGAGCAGCCTAAAAATGAGGAGGCGGCAAAGACACAGCCTGTCGTGAAGCCGGAGACAGTTGTCAAGGCTGAGGAACCGGCAAAGGCAGCCGATGTCAAAGCAGAGGAATCCAGGGCTGTACAAAAGAATGAAAGCCGCGATAACAATAAGGGCGATGGACAGCGCCGGAATAATGGCAATGGCAGCGGCAATAACAGAGGAGACGGACAGCACCGTGACAGCAACAGGGGCGATGGACAGCGCCGCGACGGTCAGAGAGGCTATGACAGCAACAGGGGAGACGGACAGCGCCAGGGCGGCAACAGAGGAGACGGACAGCGCCGCGACGGTCAGAGAGGCTATGACAGCAACAGGGGCGATGGACAGCGCCAGGGCGGCAACAGGGGAGACGGACAGCGCCGCGACGGTCAGAGAGGCTATGACAGCAACAGGGGAGACGGACAGCGTCAGGGTGGAAGACCCGGACAGGGCTTTGGAGGCGGTCGGGACAATGACCGCGGCCGTGATAACAGAGGCGGTTTTGGCGGCAAAAATTCCGGCAAGAGCGGCGGATTTGTGCCGGAGAGTCCGATCAAGGATGCTGAGAAGCATAGAGATGAGGAAAAGCGCCGTATCAGTCAGGAGAAGGACAAGAGAAACCGCAAGGACCTGATCTATGAGGAGGACAGCGAAAACATCAAGAACATCAAGGGCAAGAATAAGCCTGGTAAATTCATCAAGCCCGAGAAGAAAGCGGTTGAGGAAGTTGAGGAGCAGATCAAGACGATCACGCTTCCCGAGACGCTCACCATCAAGGATCTCGCTGACAAGATGAAAGTACAGCCGTCCGCTATCGTCAAGAAGCTTTTCCTGCAGGGACAGATCGTGACAGTCAATCAGGAGATCTCGTATGAGACGGCGGAGAATATCGCGATCGAGTACGATATCATCTGCGAGCAGGAAGTGAAGGTGGATGTCATCGAGGAGCTTCTGAAAGAGGAAGATGAGAAGCAGGAGGATATGGTTCCAAGATCGCCTGTCATCTGTGTAATGGGGCATGTTGACCACGGTAAGACATCATTGCTTGATGCGATCAGAAAGACAAATGTGACGGACAAAGAGGCGGGCGGCATCACGCAGCACATCGGTGCGTACACGGTTAATGTCAACGGACAGAAGATCACATTCCTTGATACACCGGGACATGAGGCGTTCACGGCAATGCGTATGCGCGGTGCGAATTCGACGGATATCGCGATTCTTGTTGTGGCTGCGGACGACGGCGTCATGCCTCAGACGGTGGAGGCGATCAACCATGCGAAAGCGGCAGGTATTGAGATCATCGTAGCTGTCAACAAGATCGATAAGCCGGGGGCAAATATAGAGCGCGTGAAGCAGGAGCTCACAGAGTATGGGCTGATCGCGGAGGACTGGGGCGGAAGCACGGTATTTGTGCCGGTATCGGCAAAGAGCGGCGAGGGCATCGAACAGTTGCTTGAGATGATCCTGCTGACCGCGGAGGTGCTCGAACTCAAAGCCAATCCGAACAGGCGCGCAAGAGGTCTCGTGATCGAGGCAGAGCTTGACAAGGGACGCGGTCCGGTTGCCACGATCCTGGTACAGAAGGGTACATTAAATGTCGGTGATTTCGTGTCCGCGGGCGCCGCGAGCGGCAAGGTGCGCGCCATGGTAGACGACAAGGGCAGACGCGTGAAAGAAGCGGGTCCTTCCACACCGGTAGAGATCCTTGGTCTTGGCGATGTGCCGAACGCCGGGGAGATCTTCATCGCGCATGAGAACGACAAGGAGGCAAAATATTACGCAGAGACTTTCGTGGCGCAGAATAAAGAGAAGCTTCTTGAAGATACTAAGGCTAAGATGTCCCTCGATGATCTGTTCTCGCAGATTCAGGCAGGAAACTTAAAGGAACTGAACCTGATCATCAAGGCTGATGTGCAGGGCAGTGTGGAGGCTGTAAAGCAGAGCCTCATGAAGCTTTCCAACGAGGAGGTCGTTGTCAAGTGCATTCACGGCGGTGTCGGTGCCATCAATGAGTCGGATGTTATCCTTGCGTCCGCGTCGAAGGCGATCATCATCGGATTTAATGTGCGTCCGGACACGCAGGCGAAGGCGACCGCGGAGCGCGAAGGCGTTGATGTGAGACTTTATAAGGTGATCTATCAGGCGATCGAGGATATCGAGGCCGCGATGAAGGGTATGCTGGATCCTGTATTCGAGGAGAAGGTGATCGGGCATGCCGAGGTCAGACAGATCTTTAAGGCATCCGCTGTAGGTAATATCGCAGGTTCTTATGTCCTTGACGGCGTATTCCAGAGAGGCAGTAAGATCCGCATCACCCGTGAGGGCGAACAGATCTATGAGGGTAGTCTTGCTTCGCTCAAGAGATTTAAGGACGATGTCAAGGAAGTGAAGGCAGGTTTTGAGTGCGGTCTGGTATTTGAAGGTTTTGACAGCATGCAGGAGCTTGATATCGTCGAGGCATATATCATGGTGGAAGTGCCGAGATAAAACGTAATGGAGAATGAAAATGAGAAAGAACAGCGTTAAAAACACCCGTGTGAACGGGGAAGTTCATCGTGTTCTGGCGGAGGTCATACGCAGCGAGATCAAAGATCCAAGGATCGATCCTATGACCTCGGTGGTATCTGTCGAGGTGGCGCCTGATCTAAAGACCTGCAAGGCATGGATCAGTGTGCTGGGAAACGAGGATTCGCAGCGGGCTACACTCGAAGGGTTGAAGAGTGCGGAGGGTTATATCAGAAGCCTGCTGGCAAAAAGGATCAATCTGCGCAACACGCCGGAGATCCGCTTTATCCTCGACCAGTCGATCGCCTATGGCGTATCCATGTCCAAAAAGATAGAGGATATCAACCGGGCAGATGATGAGAGGCATGTAGACGAGGACATTCATGAATAAAAAGTAAAAATATCTGGGAATATTTGACTTCCCAGATATTTTTGTGTATTATGTACACAGGCATGAGAGGAGCGGGAGTTTCTTTCAGGCTTGATTTTGAGGAGATAAGGGTAGTGATGAATATGGAAAAATTTGATTTGTTGGAAGCATGTAAAGATGCTGGAAGGATTTTTATATCAGGTCATATCAGACCGGATGGGGACTGTGTCAGCTCCTGTCTGGCTATGTACCTGTACTTGAAGAAGGCTGTGCCTGCGGCTGTGGTGCAGGTAGCGCTGGAGGCGCCGTCGGAGGTGTTTCAGTGCATCAAGGGTTTTGACGAGATCGACAGTACCTATACTGTGGAGGGCGCCGTCGATGTGTTTATCGCACTTGATTGTGAAAAGTCGAGGCTCGGGGCTGCGGCGGAGATCTTTGACAATGCAGGAAAGCGCATTAACATCGACCACCATGTCAGCAATGAGCGCGGGTGCGGCGATATCAATTATGTCGTTCCGGGCTACAGTTCCACTGCGGAACTTGTGTATGACCTGTTTGACAGACAGTATGTGGATGCGGAGATCGCCAAGGCTGTTTACATAGGGATCGCGCATGATACGGGAATATTCAAATATTCGAATACGTCTCCCAAGACATTGCGGGTTGCAGCGGAGCTGATCGAATACGGATTTGATTTTCCTGCGGTCATCGATCAGACCTTTTATGAGAAGACGTACGCGCAGAACCAGCTTTTGGGCAGGGCGCTTCTGGAGAGCATTGTCTTTATGAATGGAAACTGCATTGTCAGTGCGATAGACAAGAAAACGCTTGATTTTTACAATGCTGCACCGAAGGATCTGGAGGGGATCGTAAATCAGCTTCGTATCACAAAGGGAACCGAGTGCGCGATATTTATGTATGAAACAGGAAATCTGGAGTATAAGGTGAGCCTGCGTTCCTGCAGATATGTGGATGTGAGCAAGGTTGCCGCATTTTTTGGAGGCGGCGGTCATGTGAGAGCGGCTGGCTGTACGGTCAACGGAACCTTTCATGACGTGGTCAACAATATTTCAAAGCAGATCGAGCTGCAGATGAGGGCGCATGAGGAAGAAGATAAACTGGCGGTGAAACGTTGATAAACGGTATAATGAATATTTACAAGGAAGCCGGCTACACATCGCACGATGTGGTGGCGAAGCTTCGCGGTATTGTGAGACAGAAAAAGATAGGACACACGGGAACACTGGATCCTGACGCGGTCGGGGTCCTTCCGGTGTGTTTTGGCAGTGCGACAAAGCTTTGCGACATGATGACGGATAAGAGCAAAGAATATGAAGCGCTGATGCGGCTTGGGGTGACTACGGATACGCAGGATATGAGCGGCAGGATCCTGACAGAATGTGCTGTCAGTGTGGGCGAGCCAGAAGTGGAGAGAGCGGTCATGGAGTTTGTCGGCGGATACGAGCAGATACCGCCGATGTATTCCGCGCTGAAAGTCAATGGAAAGAAGCTGTATGAGCTTGCCCGGGAAGGGAAGGAAGTAGAGCGGCAGCCAAGACATGTCGATATCGCGTACATCAGGATCCTCGCCATAGATCTGCCCGAGGTAAGATTTGTGGTGGGCTGCTCTAAAGGCACTTATATCAGGACGCTGTGCGCGGATATCGGGGAAAAGCTTGGATGCGGAGCGGCGATGGCACAGTTGAAGCGCACGAGGGTTGGCAGCTTCTGCATCGAGGATTCCATAACGATCGGTAAAGTGGAGGAGCTGATGCGGCTTGGGACATATGGGGATCACATCATAGCGCCGGACGCTGTTTTTATGGAATATGAAGGGGCAGTTGTAAAATGCGGGTCTGAGAGCGCGCTGCTGAACGGGAATAAGCTCTATCCGCAGCAGCTTGACTTTGACGGCCGCACGTTTTTTGTGGATGGCGATATGCTCCGCGTATACGATGGAAAGCGGGAATTCAGGGCAGTGTACGTTTTTGTGGAGAGCGAGGGGCTTTTTAAGCCGTTCAAGATGTTTTTGGGAGATTAGGGTCTGCAGGAGAGAAGACTGGACAGGTAGAAGATGAAGATTATAGCGAACACGACAGATTTTTATATAGAGGAGGAGACTGCGGCTGCCATCGGCAAGTTTGACGGTTTTCACAGGGGACATCAGAAGCTTCTCGGACAGCTTAGAAAGCAGCAGGAGAGGGGATTGCGGTCGGTGGTATATACCTTTGTGCCGTCCCCGGCAGCGTTTTTTGGCAGGGAGATGGTCCGGGAACTTTCCACGCTGGAAGAAAAGCGCCGTATCTTTCAAAACGCGGGTGTCGATTACCTGGTTGAGTATCCTTTTTACCAGGAGATCGCAGACATGGAACCGGAAACGTATATCAGGGAGGTGCTCGTGGGCAGGATGCACGCAAAGTGTGTGATTGCCGGGGAGGATGTCTCTTATGGAAGACATGGGGCTGGGGATTACCGGCTTCTGCAGAAACTGGCACCGGCTTACGGATATGATGTGATCCTGATCGACAAGGTTGTGCATGAGGGCAGGGAGGTCAGTTCTACCTATGTCCGTGAGGAAGTGGGCAAGGGCAATATGGAACTGGCGGCGAAGCTTCTGGGGAGTCCTTATCAGGTGAGCGGTGAGATCATACACGGGAGACAGTTGGGGCGGACGATCGGGATGCCGACAGTGAATTTGCTGCCGCCGCAGGACAAGCTGCTGCCGCCTAAGGGCGTATACTATTCCCAGGTATATCTCCACAGCCGGGAAGGCGGCATGCCATATGACGGAAAGCGGCTTGCGGCGATTACCAACATTGGCACAAAGCCGACGGTGGATCATCGTTCCGTGATGGGGGTGGAAACTTATATCTATGATTTTGACAGCGACGTGTACGGTGATGAGATGGAGGTCTTGCTGCTAAAGTACAAGAGACCGGAGATGCGCTTTGACGGGGTTGACGCGCTAAAGGCGCAGATGGCGGCTGACATTGCAGACGGCAGGAAATTTCATGACAAGATGTGGTTATTGACAGATCGGTGTTTAGATGGTATATTAAGTCTGTAATTTATGTGTAACAAAAATGTAACAAAATTCGGTGATATGCATATCGAAAGAGGAATTGGTTAGGAGCATGAATAGAATAAACAGATTGAAGTATACTGGAGTGATCGCGGGGGTGGGGCTTGCAGTCGTTGTGTTCAGCAGCGGCGTGTATGCGGATTCAGGTTCAAAAAAGTCAGCAAAGGAAGCTGGGACAGAGGCGGAGATCGAAGTATTTTCGCTTGATCTGTCCGAAAATACGGAGGCATATGATCTGGACCTGGATATAGAAGAAGATATAGAAATAGAAGCGAAGTCAGCAGAGCCGGAAGGTCAGGGCAGTCCGGAAAATGATGTGGCGCTCTCAGCAGGCGCGGGCGACGTGCTGCGCGATACAGAGAACAGCACGAAGACATCCGGGACGGACAGTCAGCCAGAGGAGGACGCCGCAGAGACTGACACAGCAACGGATCAGCGGGAGATCGGACTCTCGGCTGGTGCCGGGGCTGTGTTCGACCAGGCGGAAGATGAGCCTGCAGAAGCGGAGGACAGCACTGTTCAGGCAAGAAATGCCGGGACGCCAGAGCCCGGGCCGGAGACTCACTGGGGGTATACGAATCTTGGTATCGCCCATGTGGACAACCATCTGAATATCAGGGAGGAGCCGGGTGAGAACGGCAAGCTGATCGGTAAGCTGTCCAAGGATGCGGCCTGTGAGATCTTAGGGATCGATGAAAACGGATGGGCACATATCAAGTCGGGCAAAGTGGAGGGTTATTGCAGTACAGAGTTCCTGTATCTTGGGGAGGAAGCAGTCGCACGCGGACGCGAAGTAGCATCCATGATCGCCATTGTCAACACACAGACGCTGAAAGTAAGGGGAGAACCAAACACGGATTCGATCGTGATCACGCTGATACCGCAGGAGGAGGAGCTTGAGGTCGTTGAGGTCATGGAAAACGGATGGATCAAGTTTCTGCTCGATGACGAGGAAGCGTATGTTTCCGGTGATTATGTCGATGTGGAGGAGCGGCTTGAGAAAGCGGTGACACTCACGGAGCTTAAGTACGGACAGGGTGTGTCGGATGTGCGTGTAGACCTGGTGCAGTACGCGAAGCAGTTTGTGGGCAATCCGTATGTATGGGGGGGAACAAGCCTTACAAGCGGCGCTGACTGCTCTGGATTTACATTGAGCATTTACAAGAAATACGGTGTGAGCCTTCCACATCATGCGGCTTCGCAGGCGCAGTTGGGGACAAAGATCGATTTTAACTCCGCGCAGCCGGGAGATCTGGTATTCTATGCGAAGAACGGCAGTATCAACCATGTAGCGATCTACATAGGCAACGGTCAGGTGATCCATGCGTCAAGCCCGAAGACAGGCATCAAGATCTCAAGCTGGAACTACCGTACGCCGGCGTGCATCAGAAGATATCTGTCGTAACAGTTCAGCCTTCGGCTTCCTGTTACGGGCATCAAGCCATGCAAAATCGCTTCGCGATGGGCTTGATGCTTCTCGATCACTACGTGTTCTTACGGACTTTGCAGCGTAGTGCAAAGTCCTAGGCTGAACTGTAACCAGATGTCTAATTAATTGACAAAATTTTGTTGCAATATCTGACCGCATGTGATATACTATCTGAGTGTGCTGTGAGTACAGTATACAGATTAGCTGATACTCAGTGTCGGGATGCTCCAGCCCAGACTTGGTATTGAGCGGTTACAATAGTATGAAACAAGATGGAGGATGTAACAATGATTTCTAAGGAAAAGAAGCAGGCTATTATCGAGAAATATGGCAGAAAGCCTGGCGACACCGGATCACCGGAAGTACAGATTGCAATTCTGACAGCAAGAATTCAGGAGTTGACTGAGCATTTAAAGAACAATCAGAAGGATCATCACTCAAGGCGTGGTCTTCTGAAGATGGTTGGTCAGAGACGTGGTTTGCTTGACTACTTAAAGGAGACTGATATCGAGGGATATCGTGCTCTGATCGAGAAGCTTGGTATCAGAAAGTAATTTTTGAATACTTATGCATTTGAAGGAGCGGAGCTGTCCGCTCCTTTATGTGCATCTGGTGTTCCCTTTGCAGATCGGGATTGCAGACAGGAGTTTGGCTCGAGACCGCTGAAAAGCTTATGAGGCTTCGTAAGTTTTTCAGTAGTTTCGGCAGGTTCTGTCACAATTCTGTCTGGGATCGGTTCTGCCGCCTGCGTGGTGCGGGGAATCAGGATCGTATACAGCCGTATAAGAAAATACGCCCCTTCGCGGCTGCGGCTGGCGCATAGTATAAAAAGAAAAGGAGAATCGTATTGTATGGAATACATGACATTCAGTGAAAAAAAGGACAAGTCCTACAAAGCTTACAGCATGGAGCTTGCAGGACGCACATTGACAGTTGACATTGGCAGGGTGGCAGCACAGGCAAACGGAGCGGCGCTGATGCACTATGGGGATACGACAGTGCTCTGTACAGCCACTGCATCTGACAAGCCCAGAGACGGTATTGATTTCTTCCCGCTCTCTGTGGAGTACGAGGAGAAGCTCTACTCTGTCGGAAAGATCCCGGGAGGCTTCAACAAGAGGGAGGGCAAGGCGAGTGAGAACGCGATCCTTACGAGCCGCGTGATCGACAGGCCGATGCGTCCGCTGTTCCCGAAAGATTACAGAAATGACGTTACCTTAAATAATATGGTCATGAGTGTCGATCCGGCGTGCCGCCCGGAGCTGGTGGCAATGATCGGTTCGGCGATCGTCACCTCCATATCAGACATTCCGTTTGATGGACCGTGTGCGACGACGCAGATGGGACTGGTCGACGGTGAGTTTGTGGTAAACCCGAATCAGGAACAGTGGAAAAACGGCGATCTGCAGTTGACAGTAGCTTCTACAAGCCAGAAGGTCATCATGATCGAGGCTGGCGCGAATGAAGTACCGGAGGACAGGATGATCGAGGCGATCTACAAGTGCCACGAGATCAATCAGACGATCATCGCATTTATCAATCAGATCGTGGCTGAGGTCGGCAAGGCAAAGCATGCGTATACGAGCTGTGCGATTCCGGAGGAGATGTTTGCAAGGATCAAAGAGATCGTGCCGCCGGAGGAAATGGAAGTTGCCGTATTTACAGACGAGAAGCAGGTAAGGGAAGAGAACATCCGCAAGATCACCGAGAAGCTCGAGGAAGCTTTTGCAGACAACGAGGAGTGGCTTGCGATCCTTGGAGAAGCGATCTACCAGTATCAGAAAAAGACAGTCCGCAAGATGATCTTAAAGGATCACAAGCGTCCTGACGGCCGTGCGATCACGCAGATCCGTCCGCTTGCGGCTGAGACCGATATCATTCCGCGTGTACATGGCTCGGCAATGTTTACCCGCGGACAGACACAGATCTGTACGGTTACAACGCTGGCACCGTTGTCAGAAGTTCAGAAGATCGACGGACTTGACGAGAACGAGACAGCAAAGAGATATATGCATCATTACAATTTCCCGTCCTATTCAGTAGGTGAGACAAAACCTTCAAGGGGACCGGGACGCCGCGAGATCGGTCACGGTGCGCTGGCGGAGAAAGCGCTGATACCGGTTCTTCCTTCCGAGGAGGATTTCCCGTATGCGATCCGCACAGTGTCAGAGACGTTTGAGTCAAACGGTTCGACTTCGCAGGGTTCGATCTGTGCATCTACCATGTCGCTGATGGCGGCAGGTGTGCCGATCAGGAAGCCGGTAGCAGGCATTTCCTGCGGGCTTGTGACAGGAGATACAGATGATGATTATATCGTACTGACAGATATCCAGGGACTCGAGGACTTCTTTGGCGATATGGACTTTAAGGTGGCTGGTACAAAAGATGGTATCACAGCGATCCAGATGGATATCAAGATCCATGGTCTGACAAGGCCGATCGTTGAGGAAGCGATTGCCAAGACAAGAGATGCCAGAATGTATATCCTGAACGAGATCATGATCCCCTGCATCGGTCAGCCAAGACCGTCCGTGGGAGAGTATGCGCCTAAGATCATACAGACAAAGATCGATCCGGAAAAGATTGGCGATGTGGTTGGTCAGAGAGGCAAGACTATCAATACGATCATCGAGCAGACAGGCGTCAAGATTGACATTTCAGACGACGGTTTTGTGAGCATCTGCGGTACGGATCAGAAGATGATGGATAAGGCATGCGAGATGATCAAGATCATCACGACGGACTTTGAGGCAGGCCAGGTATTTAAGGGCAAGGTTGTCAGCATCAAGGAATTCGGTGCATTCCTCGAGTTTGCTCCGGGCAAGGAGGGCATGGTGCATATCTCCAAGATCGCGAAGGAGAGGATCAACCACGTCGAGGATGTGCTCACACTTGGTGATGTTGTCACGGTCGTGTGTCTTGGCAGGGATAAGATGGGACGCATCAGCTTCTCGATGAAGGATGTGGCACAGCAGTAATATATCGTAAGATTATATGGCAAAGGGAGACACATTTTGCGGAATGGCGTCTCCCTTCCTTTTATGTACACGGGCACCCAGAGGAAGAATGTCAGCAGAGGCTGACGGGTGCCCGGCGCGCGAGTAGTGGAGAAGGACATTCCCCTACTCGATTGTACACGGGCACCCAGAGGAAGAATGTCAGCAGAGGCTGACGGGTGCCCGGCGCACGAGTAGTGGAAAAGGACGTTCCCCTACTCGATTGCACACGGGCACCCAGAGGAAGAATGTCAGTATGCGCTGACGGGTGCTCTGCGCGCGAGTAGTGGAAGAAGGCTCTTCCCTACTCGATTGCACAGGATTATTTCTGAAAGATCATTGCCTGAAATGCAGCCGTTCCGTCTCCGTTTTTGCAGGAAAACTGCATATGTGTCCCACGCACCTGACTGAAACCGGCACAGCTTAGCGCGCTGACCAGACCGGCATAGGTGTTGTCGTCCTCGTAGCGTTCTATGCTGATCAGATATCCGCCCGTCTTTATCAGTGCTGCAAGTTTTGCTGCATACTTTTTATGGCGCTTTGTGAGCTCACCGATCGGAAGGAGAGCTGGTTTGGGTTCTTTGCAGAGCGCTTTCCAGGCGACATTCTCGTGTACTGTGCGGCAGGAGAACAGTGTGTCATATTTTTCCTGCAGGGATTCTTCAGGAGTGACAAAATTCGTGTTGTTTATATGAAGGCTTTGAGAGAGCTTATTCGCAACAGAGACAGCTTTTGCGGAGAGATCCAGACCTGTGATGCGGGCATCTGGGTGCTGCAGTGCGAGAAAACAGGTCAGGATCCCGTTGCCGCACCCGATATCAAGAATATCTTCGGCAATAAAAGAATCCTTTTTGACCAGATACTCAAGGACTCTTCGGAAAAACACGCGGTCATAAAAGGACGCTGCCAATAGACTAAGCTGAAGATCCTGATTCCAGTAATCGACCAGCTCGTCCTGGCGGTGGAGACAGGGCGTGTCTCCTGTTCCATATACCAATCGTTCCTCGGACTGGTCAAATAACTTCGTCAGTGTTTCTATGTGCTGGCTGCCTTCCTTCTGTCCATACGTTTCGATCAATGCCGTATCCAGCTCGGAGATCTTGCGGATCCCGATCTGGGAGAGGTATTCTTTGATATCTGGCTCCTTCATGCAGATTCCCTCCTGTTTTTTATAATAAGTTCTAAAAGAGACTGATACAATGATTTTATCACAAACACATATCGAATTCCATGGAATTTTGCCTGATCTGATGAAACCTTTTTCGGGGCGGTTACCCTATATAGTGAAGGGAAATAGAAGTCCCTTTCCCGGTACATTATAGTGCCATGGATATCCAAGTACGGCTGTCATCATGAGGGTGGCGGTAAAATACCGGAGGAGATACAATGAAACAGGAAGAACTGGAAAAATATATTGATACATACGGCAGGGATCTGTATTCATTTTGCTGCTGGGTGGTGGGAAGCCGTCAGGAGGCGGATGATCTGTACCAGGATACGTTTTTGAAACTGTTTGAGCTGGGTGAGAGGATGGTGATCAGAACGAATCCGAAGAGTTTTCTGATGGGAGTCGCGCTGAATCTGTATCGAAATGGCAGGAGAAAGCTGTCAGTCAGGCAGCGGATTCTGGGGGTCTGCGTACCGATGGACGAGGCTGCGGAGAGCATTCCTTTCGAGGGGAAGAATACGGAGGATATGGTGATCTCAAAGGAAGAATGCGAGACTGTCAGAAAGGCGGTGGAAAAGCTGCCGGACAAGTACAGGATACCGGTCCTTCTATATTATATGGAGGATCTGCCACAGTCGGACATCGCGTCACTGATGCGGATCTCGGAGAGCGCGGTGAAGACCAGGCTGCACAGGGCAAAACGGATATTAAAGGAGAAATTGGAGGGGATGCTGTGAAAAAGGATATCGATCGGCTGTTGGAAATAGCTTTGACTCCGATGGAACTGCCGGATCAGGAATTGAATGACCAGATTCTTCGGAGAGTAAAGGAGAGACAGGATATGAAAAATGATCAGGTGCGAAACAGAAGAAGGATTCCCGCGGCGGCGCTGGTGACAGCGTGTATATTGATGCTGTGTTCCAGCACGGCGTTTGCAGTGTACAAGTATCTGACACCTGCGGAGGCGGCGACAGAGGTGGACGACAAAGCGCTGCGTCAGGCGTTTTTGGGCGAGGATGCGATACTGGTCAATGAGACGCAGGAGAGCGGGGGATACAGGGTCACGCTGCTGGGGAGTGTCGCTGGCAGGAGCATCAGTGATTTTATGGAAACAGATGATCACGGGGAAGTTCTGGACGACAGGATCTATACCGTGGTGGCGATCGAGCGGGCTGACGGGACACCGATGCCGGACACGAGCTCTGACGAATATGGAAACGAGGCATTTTATGTTTCCCACTATATACGCGGGCTGGATCCGAAGCTTTACAGTGTGATGCGCATGGGCGGCGGATATACGGCGTTTGTCAAAAACGGTGTGCAGTACCGGATCCTGGATATGGATAATATTGAGATGTTTGCGGACAGAGGGATCTATGTGGGCGTGAGCGCAGGGACATTTTATGACGCGGAGGCATATGTGTACAATGCGGAGACGGGAGAGATGCGCCGCAATGAGAGCTACACGGGTGTAAATGCACTGTTCCGGCTTCCGGTTGACGAGAGCAAGGCGGACCCTGCGGCGGCAGAGGCTTATCTGAAAGCACTGGATGACGATACAGATCAGATAGAAGAACCCGTCGAGAAAGATGCTGTGGATCTGAGTGTGGAGGCTTTTATGGAGAAGCTGACGCCGGAAAATATTGATGAATATGCAGCGCCGGTGGAAGCGACAAGACAGACCTGCACAGTCGACGAGGACGGGCTGGTGCACTATTCCTACAAGACGGATAACGATGAGGGAGGCGGAGCGCAGGCGTTCGACATGCTGTTTCCGGACGGCAGGGCAGGGATCAGTCCCGTGTTTGGCTGCAGCTATTCGGAAAGCGGGCTTGCGGATCTGTGCATCGATGTGTTTATACTCAATGGGGACGGCACAGTCACATATGTGGTTTATCGTTACCGTTCAAACCCATAACGCAAAATACCGCAGAATCACTGATTCTGCGGTATTTTGCGTTATGGGTTTGAATCGGAGTGACAAGATTCGAACTTGCGGTTTCCCCCTCTAAGAGTGCGCACAGAACCACATGAAGCCCCTGTAAATGCGGGATTTTTTGTATGTTATGGACAAGTGTTACCCCAATTGTGACAGGGACTTGTTTTGGGATTTGGTTGTAGTAAGGGTATGCCTTTATTTTGCTGCAGATACATGTGCTTGCCAATAGAAAATTTTTACAGAAAATTTGGCATGAGTAATGAAAATGTGGCAATATGGCCGTCTATATGGTACAATGAATTGTACCTCACTGCGTTCATGGTAAAATAGGTGCAAAGATGGTTGATCACGCAAAAATCAACTATGGGGTGCATTGAGCGTAATAGGAAAGACAGATATGGGAAATATGTGTGGTGTTAGGAGAGGTTTTCATGGGACGGTTTTTAAATAAAGGAAATGGAAAATTTGCGGAGCTTGTCGCATCAAAATATTTTGTTGATAAGACCGAATTGGTCAATAAACTTCTGGAAAAAGACAGAATAGAAAAATTTATCTGCAATAGCAGGGCGCGCAGGTTCGGGAAATCCGTGACAGCAGACATGCTTGTCGCGTATTTTAGCAAAGGGGCGGATTCCAGAGAGCTGTTTGCGCCGCTGAAATGTGAGAAGAACGAGCTGTTTGTGAGGAATATGAATCAGTATGATACGATTTTTATGGATATTCAGGCGCAGTTTGTACAGGCTAAAAAGAAAAAGCTGGAACCTAGTAACTATATAGACGAATTATTAGTGCAGGAG
>JAETQI010000022.1 GCA_021770755.1 Lachnospiraceae bacterium | reverse complement strand
ATCTAAAGTATCAATTTAACAATTATATATTCAGAAAGAAAATATTTTCAATAAGATAACTCTATTTTACCATTGTGGATAACTTTTCCCTTTTAGTTATGCAATTACCTAATTATATCTTATATCTATTCCTTAACATAAAAGTATAAAGCTTCATCCCGCATTTATCAATGCATTTCTGACAATCCCCGTTCATCTTTCCGGAATATCACCGCACAGTACAGCGGGATCAGGCACATCACGGGCATCGCGTACCGGATGCAGGTGTTGACCGGCGAGATCAGGCAGACCAGGATATTCACAGCCGCCGGAAGGATCAGCACCGCCTCGCGGCAGCGCTTTCTGACCAGCAGATACCCCGCCGCAAGGATCACGCACCATGTGTAGAAACCGCAGCGGTACAGCAATCCGATCCCCGGCAGGTACTCAAACTTGCTGACCTGTTCGAGCAGGAACCGAAACGGTGCGAAAGCCTCGATCTGGCGCGCCGGATGCATCCCTTCCGTAAACATGTTCCTGTCCATCTCGTAAAACCCGTTGCCCTCCTTGTACGGTCTTGCCTCCGGATAATAATATCCGTAAGAGCACTCGAGAAACGTGTTCACGTACGAGAGCGGGTGCCGCATGAACTGGGCAGCCCACACCCTGAAATACTCGTTTTTGATCTGGGCAAACTCGGCGTTCGTCCCGTCCGCCGAAGTCGCCTCGCAGATCTTTAGGCAGTTCTTCACCCAGTCCGCAAGCTGCGGGTTGTACACTTTGACAAGCTCGTCATAGTCAAACATCCGGTCCAAAAACTCCCGCTCCCCGGGTGTCACATCATCCGGATAGTCCTGCCCGTACTTTGCCGTCTGCTGGAACAGGATGCAGTACGTGTCCTCCTTCACTTCCAGATTCACCACGCCAAGCGCCGGATAGACCGCATTGTCCAGCAGCCAGACCACCGCAAACATCGCTGCCGCCGCGCCGAGATACCAGCCTTTTTTCTTCCGCTGTATGGCGACAAACAATGCAGGAACAGTGAACAGGAGTACGAAGATCCCGTTGTTGCGCGTCTGCGTCATGAGCACACCGTACAAGGCTATCCGCAAAAGGTGCCGCTTCCTGGCAAAAAATGTCTCCGGCATTGCGATGCACCACACCATCTCCACCGTATACAACAGCGAGAGCTGCCAGTAGATCGAATCCTTGATGTATGTGACGTCAAAGATGCACCAAACCGTAAACAGTCCGTAAAACGCAAGATTTGCCCACCGGATCCAGTAAGGCACTTTTAACTCCCTGCACAGCACACACACCTGCGCCACCGCAAACGCCGAGAGGCATGTCTGCATCAGCGGTATCACGAACATGCCGGCATTGGGTATCCCCCACATCTGGGAATACAGCGCCACCGCCCCGTACAGAAAGCTCACCAGCGGCGGATGATGGTTGTAAAAAGCCCCCGTGTCGTACAGACTGTAAAAGTCACAGATCTGCGCCCCGCCGTCCCACGACATGGAGCATGGATAAAATGCGGCCAGATACGGAAGTCTGCACAAAAACACCGCAAGCATCACACCCGGTATCACATGATCCTCAAACAGCCACCTGGTCACCTTCGAGGGCGTCCCGATCCCTCCCTTGCTGCCCGCGATGTCCGTGATCCCAGTGAGGAGAAAGACCGTGACCGCGTAAAACAGCGGCAGATATCCCAGAAACAGGAGCACCGCAAACAGCATGTACTTTAGATATTCATCTGCCGTCTGTGCCTTTCCTATGATCATGGCAGCCGTAAACAAAAGCGCGATCACGGCAGCGCCTGTCTGTTCGCGCCTGTCCGCGCCGGCAAGCAGATCCCCCCTGATCCAGATCCGCCAGTATATATAGATCAATGCCGCCAGCGCGATCAGTTGCGGGATCCCGGCCCCGTTGAGCGCCATCGACAGGTTTCCGGTAGACTCCACATCGCAGAACAGCGCGATCACCGAACACATTGCGAGCAGTATCACTGTCAGTGCTTTCATCCTAGTTTTCATCATCGCTTTCACTCTCCGTTCACTCGCACATCTTTACAACCCAGATATCATGGATCTTCTGCACGCAGCCCTCCTTCGGATAGACTGCCATGTTCCTGTATTCCTCCGTCTCCATGATGGCTTCCTTGTCCTCAAACGGCAGATCCGCCATGTCATAGCCGACAAACATCCTGATAAAATTGTCCCGCACGCTCGTCGTGATCAGTCCATTCTCGAGCGCCACCCCGTCAAGCTCCCGGAGGCTCTCGGAGTCCAGGATCTCGACCTCGACCGTGCTCGGGTTGTCCTTATAATAAAACTCTCCCAGGATCTCGATACTGTCACCGTTCTCATACCCTTCCGTGCGCTCCACCATGGCGATCACCCTGTTAAAGTACTGCTGTACCCGCTCCGTCGCAAAGTTTGTCCGCAGGTATGCGCGATTTGTCAGAAGATAGTCCGTGTAACTGCTCACGAACACCGTAGCCATCGTCACGATCACAGCCGCATACCGCAGCGCGTTCCGCCACCAAAGAGACACCGGTTTCTGATGCCAGTCCTCCATGCAGTACTCCAGAAGCGCGAGCACCGTCACATAGATCAGCGCGTACGCGTACAGCATCAGCATGGAGTACGTCGCCTCCGGCGCCATAAAATACACAAACGCCGCCGCCAGCGGGACAAACCCGCACAGCACGACCAGCATCAGGAATGTCAGCAGATCCCGGTACATCCTCCTTGTGACCACGAGATAGACAAAGAGCGCCACCGCCAGCACACATGTGACGATGTTTGCCGCCTGTGCCGTACCGCTCACGAACGCAAACGGCTTCCACAGGAAATATTCCAGAAAGCGCTTGTAGCACCTGCCAATCAGCGTCGGCATCTCGCCAGGTGCGATCTGCCCCATATTGCCCACCCCGCCGTATGTCTCGCTGTCAAGCGACGGATAGATCACATGCGACAGCTTCATATAGATAAACACCCCGACGCCAAGCACCAGCACACACAGGATCCCGCGCCGCAATACGCTCCGGAACGTCTCCCCGTGGAAGATATCCGCGATCATGCCAAGCAGCATCAGCGTGATCGCAAAGCTGATATACGTCTGGTACGTCCCGAGCACGCAGACCAGCAGCGCCATGCAGGGCAGCCACCCGTACCGGCAGCGCCGCATCAGATACACGGCAAGCACTGCCATGAGAATGCCGATCCCCGACGTGTGCGCCATGAACATGAACGTCATCGTGCTCACCACACTCGGAAACGTCTCGAGCACCGCCGCGGTCAGCACTGCCGCCGTCGTACTTTTTATCCTCAGTATTTCCAGGATCAGGCAGGCTGATACAGCGATACACACGATCAGCAAAAAACCGTGTACTGCCGGAATGCTGTACTTCCCGCCAAGCGGATGGATCACTTTCAGAAACCACCTGCCAAGGTAATCGCCGCTGCCAAAAGTCGTCATATTGTTGGCGTCATCCCAGTTTAAGAATTTGTGGGTGAGCATATAGAAATGTGTGATCCATCCTATGATGATACCCGACACAAAACACACTTTCGTATGTCCCGGTATTTTCTTATTTAACTGTGTAAGCAAATCAAATCCCATCCATATCTCCTCCCGCTCACTGATACCGCTCGTGCGCCAGCTCAAACGTCGTTCCGACAACATAGCCGTCCGCCCCGTAAAAATTCAGCCCGCAGTCCAGATAATCCGCAAGCTCCTCCTCCTTAAATACAAACACATAAGAGTCGTCAGGATGATGGACGCTGTACTGCGTATCTTCTATGACGCTCAGTCCCCTCGCAAAATAAAAGATGTTCATCGTGAGCATATTGTCATACGCCCACTCCCCCATCGCCAGGATCTGCCGGTTCTCGTAGCTGTTTGACACCCACACCAGATGCTCGAGCCCTTCCCGCTCAGAGAGCGCATCCCACACCGGATCCTGCAGTTCGGACACGAACGTCCTCCGCGTCCCAAACCGCTCGCGCTGCTCCCCCAGCTTCCCGCTGATGTCGACGATCTGCAGGACACAGCACGCCGCGAGCAGCAGGACAGGGATCACAGCCTTTGCCCCATTTTTGCAGTATCTGTCAGACAGCTTTGCATTGCAGACGATCGCTGCGGTGTAGATGAGGTAGCACACGGGCCACACGATCCTCCCCGATGAGCGGAAAATGCTCCAGTAATGCGTCAGCGTACTGCTGTCCGTCAGCACAAACAGCAGCCTGTCATTCCACGTCACCTCCGGAGATGCCGCAAACAGGATCAGACCGACAGAGACTAATATCCCCACAAAGATCCCGATCCCGTGATTCCGGATGCTCCTGCCATAGTTTCTGACCAGTTCCAGAACGAGAAAGACCGCCGTGGCAGCCAGGAGCACAAAGATCCCAAGTCCCAGATAGGCAAATCCCTCATACTGGCCGTCACGGTACATCGGCAGCGCATCCAGAAAGCGCGAGTATCCTTTCTCGTTAAAAAAACCATTGAGATTAAAGCTCCACTCGCCAAGCCCGTCGCCCTCGGAGGCAGAGCGCGTCGAAAATCCTCCCAGCAGATACGTGACACCGGACAAAGCGCCCGCAAAGGCGATCCCCGGCAGCAGTTGTCTCCACCGGATCTTCCGGTCCCGCAAGAAGCTGCACAGGGTATATCCGCACACAAACACGCCGCACATCGGCAGGAAATAGAGATGGACCGCCGCGACCAGACCGCCCACGATCCCCCAGGCAAGCGCCGTCTTTCTCACGTTCTGATAATCTTTCCGGTGCCTGATGAACAGATACACCGCCATAAGGATCAGCCAGTGCCCGCCAAGCGCCGTGTGCCGGTACATCCGCTCGATGACGATCGGCGATACGACAAAAAAGATACTGCCGGTCAGTATCTGCACACGTCCGATCGAAAATTCCCGCAGTATCTTAGCCGCAAAGAACCCCTGCAGCGCAAAGCTCATGATCCCCCACCAGCCAAAATACTGGAACGTTTCGGGCAACAGGGGCGACAGAACCTTGAACAGAACGGCAAAAAGCGGTATCGAGTCCGTGAAGATCACAGAAGTGCGCGACGGATAAGCCAGATTGTCCGTCAGCCCAAACGGAAACGTCCAGCTCCCCCGCCTGTAAAAACACCAGCCCAGATAGTGCTGGGTCAGATCCCCCTGTCCCAGAAGCCAGTCGTCATAGACCGGATCCAGGATCCTGACCCCATAGATCAGGACAAACGCCAGCGCGCCGGCGAGCGCAGCCAGTCCATAGAGGATCGCGTCGTTTTTTCCAGCCATTTCGAATTGTTTTTCTCCGCGCATACTCACTCCACCTCCATCCCGCAGATATGTCGGGCAAAATCCCACAGGTTCTGATATAGATGATCCCTGTATTTTTCCCGCAGTGCATCCGAAACCGTATGCCCGCTCAAGACCAGCCCATAGCCGCACCCCGCATTGACCGCCGTCATGACATCCTTCTCATTGTCCCCGACCATGTACGAGCCAGGCAGATCGATATCCCACTCCGCCGCGGCATGATAAATCAGTCCCGGCTGCGGTTTCCTGCACGCACAGCCGTCCTCCGCCAGATGGGGACAGTAATAAAATGCGTCGATCGCGGCATCGTGCTCCTGCAGAATGTGATTCATATACGCGTGCAGCCGCTCCACATCCTGCGCCGGAAAATATCCCCTGCCGATGCCGGACTGATTGGAGATCACGATCAGCCTGTATCCGTGCGCTTTCAGCAGAGCCAGCGCCTCAAACGTCTTGTCTATAAATTCCAGCTTGTCCGTCTCATGCAGATAATCGACATCCACATTGATCGTTCCGTCCCTGTCCAAAAATACTGCTCTCTCCATATATCCCCGCCTATGCCGCCCTGCCCGCCAGTCAGCGGAACAAGACCTCCCTGTAACGCCCGCCGGTCCGATCCCACGAAAAGCGCTTTATATTCTCATATCCTTTTTCCCGGAGCTGTCTGCGTCTGGCATCATCGGCAAGAAGATCCGCGATCGCCTGCCCGGCCTTTTGGGGATCATTCGGATCGACATACACAGCGGCGTCGCCTGCCACTTCCGGAAGCGAGCTTGTCCCTGAACAGATCACCGCCGTTCCTAGCTGCATCGCCTCGATCGGCGGAAAGCCAAATCCCTCGATCAGCGACAGAAACAAAAACACCCTGGCGCCATGGATCATCTGATACAGATCCTCGTTTTTTTCCACGTATCGGATGCAGGTGATGCGTTTTGCCGCCTCCTCGTCCGAAACGAACGGACTGCAGTCGTCGATCCCCACGATCGTGAGCGCCAGCGGTCTGTCCGCCACGCGGCAGTACTGTTCGTAGCTCCTGACGATACCCTTTGCATTTTTGTGCGGAAATCCCGACGTGACTGCCACGATATACGCGTCCTCAGGCTCCGGGTAATCCTTCTTTGCAATCATATTATACCCGTTATGGATCACTGTGATCCTGCCCTCCGGCACGCGCGCGTATTTCACGATATCGCGCCTTGACGCCTCCGAGATCGTGATCACGTCGTCCGCCCTGCGCGCCGAAGCCTTTAACCGCCACATGATATAAAAATTCTCGATCCTGCCAAGGTATCCCGGATAATGCTCATGGTAGTAAAACGGGATCATGTCATGAATGATGACGCTCTCCCTCGTCAGATGCAGCATCGACGCGTATCCCCTTGGAAACAGGACCTTGTCCGCCCTTAGCCGCCTGGCACATATGCTCACCTCAAACAATTCCCACAAAACACAGGTGATCCTGCTGTGCGGATCCTTAGGGATCTCAATAAACCGCACGCCCGGAATATCAAAATCCTTTTTATTATACGCATTTCCCAGAAGGATCAGATCCTGACCTTTCTTCTGGCCGGCAGCAAGCTCCCTGACAAGATTCAATGCCAGATTATAGATCCCAATGCTCTTTCCTGCCCCTTTCACAAGCTTAAAACAATCGATGACCAGTCTCATACCCCAGCTCCTATTTTCATATTATATCAACTTCCTCATTATACCAATTCCGCTTCTTTTATTCAATTGTTAGTTATCCTTTCGGAACAGTTCCTGTTACAGTTCCTTAGATGGTCAATTCTGGCTCTTGAAATCAGCAATGATCTTGGTTATATTTAATCTATCGTAACTATACAATCTCTTCACTGTCTCATAGTTACACCCCAATATCTCAAAATTCTAGTTGGCTACGCCTCAAGTGCGTAGTCAAATCTTGCTTTTTATATTCTTTTACGGTTCCCTGTGGAGATAATACACGTTGCAATATTGTTCCTCAAACACGCATTCCCGCTCGCAGTCAGCCAATGCCGGTGCGCTGTCCAGTACACGCTGCAGGTTCTTCTCATCGTCCGCGCCACCTGCGATATACACCACCATGGACTCCGCACTTCTGATCCGCTCCTCGTCGATCACACCCTCGCCGTCCACCGCCGCAAGATAAACCTGCGGATAGGCGAGCAGCTCATCCGTGACAGCCCAGACACACCATTCCTCCCCTGTCCGGTAGAAATAAATAACAGGTGTATCTTCCTCGGCACGCGCCTTGGCAAAAGCCGTCTGTCCGCTGTCCTCCGGATACAGGAAAACGACCTTCTCGCGCCATGCGCCTGACAGCATCACAGCCACCCCCAGCAGCGCGGCAAGGCTCCCTGCCGCCCAAACCCGTCCGTCCTGCACGGCATGTGTCTGCATCAAACGACGCCACAGTGTTCTGACTGCCGCAAATGCCAGCAGTACGATGATCCCGTAGACCGGAAGCTGATAGCGGTTGGATGTCTCCCCCAAAAGCAGCGCCGTCTTGGCGACAGTCAGAAAGTATCCGGCTCCCGCAAAAAGCAGGATCCAATATCCGGCACTCCCCTGTGTGCCCCGCTTCTGCCTCCCCCGCCCCGCCGCCACCGCAAGCAGCACGATCACAAGAAGCAGTACCCAGAACAGCCGTCCAAATACATAGCGGTCCATCAGCTCCCCAAAAAAGCGGATCCGTCCGAGTGTATTGGAGATGTCAAAGAAATTCTCTGTCGCCTGCGCTCCCCGCTGCCCCCGGAACATCTGTCCCAGACACGACGGATATGTCAGCACCGCAAGCACAAGCGCCGTCCCCTGGCTGAGCGCATACCAGACAACGTTCCGGATATGCCTGTCCCGCCACAAAAGCCACAGCACAAACGCCGCCCCCATGTAAAACAGAAAGATAAAATAATAATAGTGCGTCAAAAAGCCAATGTACGTCACCGCCATCATCGGGACGAGAAACCGCCAGGATATCCCCTGCTCCTCTGCCGCCCGGATATGCATCACCGCACACAGCAGGATAAACGTTGTCAGCATCTCGTACATCCGGATAAACACGACACCGCTCATCGCCGCAGGACTCAGACCAGAGAACAGCGTGACAAGAAACGCCGTCGTTCTGTCGCGGCCGCTGATCCGGTATGCCAGATACCACAGCAGTATGATATTGATCCCGTGAAAAAAGAGATTCACCGACAGCCCGATCCACTTGGAAAACACATTGGGCACAAGCGATGCCACCGTGTGGAATACCCAGTAGTACATCGGCGGATGCACATCCCAGGACTGCACCAGCTTCACAAAGCCATACTGGAACCGTTGATCCGGCAGCACCACAAACTCCTTTCCGTATGTCTCCCGGTCTGTCCACTGTCCGTCCGTCACATAAAATCCGTTCGTGCGCGCCGTGGAGTAATACGTATAGTACTCATCCTCGTGAAATCCCATCTTCTGCGTGCAGAAATAGACAGAGACCGCCATCAGCGCCGCCCAGACCGCCGCAAAGCATATGAGGCAGCGATACCGTCCCTCTGTGTTAATATAGCGCGTCATTTTTACCCCTCCTGTTCCGATCCGTATGATAACCATTATACACAACAGACGCGCTTTCCACAACCACATTTCCACATCCGGCTAAGGATGCCCCCTATGCCGCCGGGCACCCGTCAGCGCATGCTGACATTCTTCCTCTGGGTGCCCGTGTGCATAAAAACGCACAGCATCCAGGATCGATACCAGCAGTTCGATACCCAAACTGCGTGGTTTCTGCCGGATGCTGTGCGTGATCAGAACAGTATATTATCCGCTAGTACACAGAAACGGTGCTATTTTCTCTTCAATCTCCATATCATCTGAGTGATACCGCAGATGAAGGGGACCCGACAAATCCAATGCCATCACTCCAAGTATGGCTTTTGCATTGACGGTCCTTTTTCCGGAGTCCAGATCAAAGTCCGCATCAAATTGATCAATCATGTTCACAAACTGTCTCACCTGTTCTGCACTGTAAAATTGAATTTTCACCTGTTGCATAAAACCATTCCTTTCTCAAAATTTGATCTCCACATTGAATCCATGATATGTGATCCGTTTCACACATTTCATTATAATACAATCAGATCCAAAAATTGTAAATAGTTACTTTTCATAATTTTTCCATGAAATTTTCGCATATTTTTGTGAAAACGATTTCGCATCAGGTTGTTCATAAATCCTCAGCGCACGGTGTTCACGAGCGCCTCCACCTCATCTTTTGCCGGCATCACGCGCAGTGCGCCCTTTCTGGTCGTGACGATGGACGCCGCCGCATTGGCGAATGTCAGCATCTGTGTCAGCTTCTGCTCATCCAGGTTCTCCAGCCCATATGACAGCACATGGTGCAGGCAGCACGCCCCGAAGGTATCACCCGCCCCCGTCGTCTCGATCGTATTTTTCTGCAGGAAGGGTCTGACCTGCACGCGCAGATCCTTATAGTATGCACGGCTTCCCTCCTTGCCCATGGAGAGCATGATCAGCCCAATGTCGTATTGGTCACGCAGTCTGCGAATCCCAGCATCAAAGTCCTCCTCCCCGGTAAACCACTGGATCTCGTTGTCGGAGATCTTCAATATATCACACCTGGAAAGTCCATAAGCAGTCTGTTCCTTCGCCTCCTCCAGCGACTTCCAGAGCGGCGGGCGCAGATTGGGATCAAACGAGATGAGTGCTCCGCTTTCCTTTGCGAGATCGACCGCCTTTTTGGTCGCTTCCCGCACCCCCTCGTGTGTCATGGAAAGCGTGCCGAAATGAAAGATCCTCGTATCTTTTAACAGCGACTCATCCAGCTCATCCTGCCTGAGCATCATATCCGCGCCGGGATTCCTGTAGAAAGAAAAGTCCCTGTCCCCGCCAGGATACGTATGTACCAGCGCAAGCGTCGTGTGAATCTCCTCATCCATATACAGGCTGTCCGCATTGATGCCAACCTCCGTGATCGCCGCCTTTAACTGCTCCCCAAAGAAATCCTTTCCAACCTTTCCGACAAAAGCCGTCGTATGCCCCAGCTTCGAGAGCATAGCCAGCACATTGCAGGGCGCACCGCCCGGATTCGCCTCGAACATGGGATTTCCCTGTCCGCTCACCCCATTTTCCGTAAAATCAATCAACAGTTCTCCCAGCGCTACTACATCAAATCTCTTCATTTTGTTTTTCCTCCTCATGATCCATTTTTTCTTTCCGCTGCGCTTCACCGCTCATTCCCGCATACTCGGCAGTGCCCATCGGCAGCCCCTGCTGCCTTAACGAGTACTCTGCCAGTCGCTTGACGATATAATACATCGTGGCAAACAGCGGCACGCCCACGATCATTCCCACAAATCCCATCAGCTTGCCAAAGAGCAGCATCGCCACCGTCACATAGAGCGCCGACAGCCCCGTCGAGTTGCCAAGGATCTTTGGACCGATGACATTACCGTCAAGCTGCTGCAGGATGATGATAAAGACCAGAAACAGCAGGCATTTTGACGGCGAGACCAGCAGGATCAGAAACGCACTCGGGATCGCCCCGATGAAAGGACCGAACATCGGAATGATATTGGTCACTCCCACTATGACACTGACCAGCAGCGCATAGGGCATCTTCATGACCGTCAGGCACACGAAACAGATAATGCCCACGATCAGGGAATCCAGAAGCTTTCCCGAGATAAATCCCCCAAAGATCCTGTCCGTCTGATGCAGGACTTCCATGACGGCGCTGTTGAAGCGCTCGTTGCGGCTGACCGCATAGAACAGCTTCTTGCACTGCGCCAGATAACGCTCGCGGTCCAGCAGAAGATATACCATCACGACCACCGACACCACGAAATTTACGATCGCGGAACCGACTGAAAGCACACTGCCTGCCACATTCGAGACTGTGGAGAACAGATTTTCCTTGATCCATGTCATCAGGGACGTCTCGATGGAGGTGATCATCTGCATCGCCGTAGCCGCCGCCTCGCTGTCGGATTTCAGATACGTTTCAAGCCTTGTGAGCTGCACCTCCAGCATTCCCGGCAGATCCACCACCAGCGTCCTGATGCTGTCCACCACCTGCGGCAGAACCAACGCGCAGAACAAGCCCAGAATCCCCATCGCAAAGATCAGGGTAAACAGGACGGAGAGCGACCTCGCCGCGCGTGAGAGCCATCCCACCCTGCCAAACTGCCGCTCAAAAAACTTTGCAACAGGACAGAGCACATAGGCGATCACAATGCCCGCCATCACCGGCTGAAGCGCCACATGGATCACATCCAGATAAGCTTTCAGTCCCTGATACCGCAAGATCAAAAAGAAAAATGCGACCACCGCTGCGAGACTGGCAAAGATCGTGACGCCCATCCGCAGATACCGTTTTTTATCCGATTCCATACAGAAATCCTCCTCGTATTTTGTAAAAGGCGCACCGCACTCCCGTCGCATGCCCCCAAATACACTATAATATACAATGGGCGCATTTACAATAAACAATTTCTTATATTTCTCTTAGAGCGAAAAAACAGGCACCGATTACCAGTGCCTGTCCCAAAACGCTATTTAGTTTTCCGGCTCAATGAGACCATACGTATTTCCCTTGCGCTTGTAAACGACATTTACCTCATCCGTTTCCGCGTTGCAGAACACGTAGAAATCATGTCCGAGAAGCTCCATCTGAACGCATGCGTCCTCCGCATACATAGGCTTGATATCAAACTTCTTGGTGCGGACGATGCGTACTTCCTCATCATCTTCATCGTAAGTGTTTTCTATGAAGTCCGTTCTAAGGCTCGCTGCACCAGCCTGCTGATCCGCCCTGAATTTGTTCCTGTATTTCTTCAACTGCCGCTCGATCACCTCCGCAGCAAGATCGACCGATACATACATGTCATTACTAACCTGTTCGGAACGGATAATGTTTCCCTTCACAGGAATGGTGACTTCTATCTTCTGCCGCTCCTTCTCAACACTTAATGTCGCGTGTACCTCCGTTTCTGGCGTGAAATATTTCTCCAGCTTGCCAATTTTGTCCTCGACTGCCGCCTTTAATCCCGGCGTCACATCAATGTTCTTACCGCTGATAATAAATTTCATTCTGTCCACATCCCTTCGCACTTAATCTCGCAATTAAGTTTGTCACCTTAATTGTTGTAGTTTGATTATATCATATCCCCATATTTTTTCCAACATCTTTTGTTATTATTTATAATTTTTTTGCGTTTTACCCTCTATTTTTAGACACTTTTTAGTTCTTACAATACATTGCGGGTGTCAATGCATTTGTGATAAGTTTTGCACAAAATCATTATTTTCGTGTATTTTAACAAAACACCTTTTCGCTTACTATCCCATGTTTTCCACAAGAAAACCCGTTCATGTCTGTGGATAATGTGGATAACTCGGTGTATAAGTCGATTTATAGCCACTTTTATCATTTTTCTGTGTGGATAAATTGTGAACATATAAAAGAATGACTGTTGTTCCGCGAAACAGAAGCGGTATTTTTTTGTGCATATTTCCTTTGGGTGCCCGTGTACAATCGAGTAAGGAAGAGCCTTCTTCCACTACTCATGCGCCGGGCACCCGTCAGCGCATGCTGACAATCTTCCTCTGGGTGCCCGTGCGCATAAAAAGGTGGATGACGCCGTCACCCACCTCAAAAATGCATATTTAGAAAATTCTTCTCACGGACAATATATTTCGATATGTCGCGCTGGAAACGATGATTCCAGTCTTTGATGTGCTGGCATGAACGATCTGTCCATTCCCGACATAAAGCCCTACGTGGCCGGAATAGCACACAATATCACCTGGCTGCGCATTGTCAAGTCCTCCTACATCATATCCCTGGCTTCTCAAAGCCGATGAAGAATGCGGCAGACTCACACCGAAATTATTGTACACACTCATGACGAAACCAGAGCAGTCTGTACCGTTTGTCAGACTAGAGCCTCCCCATACATAAGGATTGCCGACAAACTGTGTCGCATAATCGATGACCGACTTGCCCATCTCACTGCCCTCCGAAGATGCTGCAGTACTTCTCGCAGACTCGATCGTCGCCTGATTTGCCGCAGACCGCTGCGCCTGTGCCTCTGCTTGTCTCTGCACTCTCGCCGCTTCTGTCGCCGCTGCAGCCGCCCTTGCCTCCTCACGCGCTCTCGCTTCCTTCGCAAGACGAACCTCTTCTTCCTCTTTTGATTCAGCATGTACAAAATCGGTTCTCAGTTTTATATAATCCTTGGAGACATATCCGTCGCCCTCTTCAATGGCGATCTTTACCCATCCGTCAAGCTCCTCAAGAACCACCAGCTCCTCGTTGATCGGAACAAGTCCAAGAACTGCCGAATCTGTGCTCGCATCCTGACGAACCTTGAGTGTCGTGGTATCGACAACAGCATATGTCGTTCCGACCTCTTTTGCAAGCTCCTGCGCCTTTTCGCCCGCTGCACAGAAATCGCCCTTGACATATCCGGTGCAATTGCCTGATACGATCTTATACCAGCCGTCCTTCTCCTCCACAAGCTCGCCGACAGATTTATCATAGAGCTTGCCTACGATCTCGCCGTTCTCGCTCGGTGTACTCCTGACATTGACATAGTTTGTCACCTGTGCGATCACAAGTCCTGAGAAATCCTGGGGATCCTCCGACGCCTCTTCCTCAGTCTCCGTCTTCTCCTCGATCACAACGTCATCGTAGGTATCTGTCGCTGAGAAGCCAGCGCTCGCCTGAAAATCATCATTTTCCTCTGATGTCGCAGGCTCTGTGTCAGATTCTGTGTCCGTTGTCTCCTCTGTCGCGGATTCTGTCGTTGCTTCTGTTGATTCTACGTCTGTCGTCTCTGTTTCTACAGTTTCCGCCGTCTCAGTATCCGCAGGCTCGTCTGTCGCAGACTCTGTATCCGGTGTTTCTGTCGATTCTGACTCTGTTGTCTCTGTCCCGCTTGTCTCCTCGTCCGATGTCTCGCGCTCAGATGACTCTTCCGTGGTTGTCTCAGTGACATCTTCTTCGACAGCAGTTTCTCCGACGGTCTCTTCCTCTGCCGTCTCCTGGGTTGTCGCGCTCTCTTCAACAGGCGCCTCGCTAGAAGTCTCCTGCGCAGGGATCTCCCACTCCGTCAGCAGTTCTGTGGAGATCTCAGCTTCCTTTTCCTGCTGTGCCCCGTCATCCGTTGAAGAAGTTCCGGACTCGACCTCGCCGATCGCCTCCGTAAATGCCTCTGTGAACTCTGTCGATATTTTCGCAGTCGTCGTCTTTGCATTTGCCCAGACAACATGATCCGGTGTCTCCGCCAATGCGATCCGCTCTGTTGCTTTTATAATATTAGGCTGTAAACCTGATGCGCTTTCGAGATAAGCTATGTTCTGAACAACCTCCACCTGAAGATCCTGTATCGTGCTGCCCTCGTCCAGTACAACTGCAACGCCTGCTGCCGGTACATCGGATAAATTATGGATCTTTGCTTCAAGTGTCATCTGGTAGCCGGATAGCGAAAGTGTTCCAACAAGGGCACACGCTGCTGCTTTCACGCCGTACTTGTTCATGATCAATCCTCCATTGTGTGGTGTATGTGATGTTATCGTATCTGTTTCATTATCTCTGTTTTATCATATCTGTTTCATAATTCCGAATAATTATTACGAAATTATTACACCCATGAAATAAATTATCACATTTTGCCGCAAATGTCAAGATATCTTTTTGCACCCAGATGCATTTCTGTTGCTAAAAGTGCTGTTTTTCAAACAAGTATTTTGTGTACTTTCGCTATCTTATTCCATATTTTCTCAAATTTCTACCATTTTCGACTGCATTCTTATCATTTTCGACTATTTATAATATTTTAAATATTTTCGTAACTTTTACATTTTTTCTGCGTTCAGATACGCCTGTGCCGAATGGACGGCATTGGCACCGTCCGCCACTGCCGTAATGATCTGGCGCATCGCTTTTTTTCTGATGTCGCCGGCGGCAAAAATGCCCTTTTCAGAAGTCGCACAGGACTCGTCTGCCAGGACATACCCTTTGTCATCCATCTCCACGAGACCGCTGAAAACACCCGTATCGGGCACGATCCCGACAGCGATGAACACGCCCTCGACATCAAGCCGGTTCTCTTCGCCGCTCTTGTTGTTACAGACGCGGATGCCCTCCACCATATCACGGCCGAGGATCTCCTTCACCTCGCTGTCCCAGAGCACTTCGACATTCGCAAGGGAAAACAGCTTCTTCTGCAGGCTGTCTGCTGCCCGGAGCTGATCCCTCCGGTGTATGAGATAAACCTTACTGCAGATCCCCGCCAGAAAGACCGCGTCCTCAACGGCTACATCGCCCCCGCCGACCACCGCAACCGTTCTTTTCCTGTAAAATGCCCCGTCGCAGGTTGCGCAGTACGATACCCCCATGCCGGAAAGTTCCGTTTCACCCGGCACACCGAGCGGGGAGTGGGACGCACCGGTGGCAAGGATGACAGCTCCCGCCTCAAGATCCGCCTGATCCGTGCGGACAGTGTATGTCCGTTGTTCCTCATTACTCCCGATCCCCTGCACCTCGGCAATGATGAACTGTACCCCAAGACGGTCCGCATGTTCCCTGAACCGTTCGGACAGCTCGCCCCCGCTCAGCCCCGGAAGTCCCAGATAATTGTCCACCTCATAGGTGCTCAGCACCTGTCCGCCGCTGACAGGACTCTTGTCAACAACTGCGGCTTTCAGCCCTGCCCTCACGGCATAGACCGCTGCTCCCAGCCCTGCCGGCCCCGAACCGATTATCAATAGATCATATACTTCATTTTTCATCATGTCCAACCTCCATCCAATGTTATTACCTGCCCTGTCAAATATTCATTGCCAGTGCACAAAAATTTCACGATCTCCGCCACCTCCCCGGGTCGCCCGATCCGGTCTGACGGGATCTCCTGTATCAGCATATTCATCTCCTCCTCGTCAAAGCACCGATTCATGTCCGTGTCGATCACGCCGCACGCGACCGCATTCACCTGGATGTTGCTTGGTCCCAATTCCTTTGCAAGCGCGCGCGTAAACGCGTTGACTCCGCCCTTGGACGCCGAGTAAGCAACTTCCATCGACGCGCCTGTATTCCCCCACACAGAGGAAATGTTGATGATCTTCCCCCTGCGGCGGCGCACCATCTCCGGCACCGCATGCCTGCATGTGAGGAAACACGCGCTCAGGTTGGTGTCGATCACCTCATGCCACTCCTGGTAAGTCATATCTGTCAGAAGCCCGATATACGAAACGCCTGCATTGTTGACAAGGACATCCAGATAAGGAATCTCCTGAAACATTTCTGCTACTTTCTCCTCATCATGGATCGAAAACGTATAACAATTACATTTTATTCCATACTGCTCCCGAAGTTCCTCTGCCAGACGGTTGAGCGATTCCGTGTTCTTGCGGCAGGTCATATACAGATCATATCCTGACGCGGCAAGCACCGACGCGACTGCCCTGCCGATCCCTCTCGACGCCCCTGTGACGAGCGCCTTTTTCCTGTCCGTTTCAGACATTCCTATCACTTCCCCTTTCCCTGCCCGCCACGGGAGAGCGTGCAGCAAAGCTGCTCATTTTCCGTACATTCCTGCATGTACGAAAACAGCCGCAGACAACTGCGGCTGATCCATACAACGCATCAATCCTGTGCGACGACTTCTTTATAAAATTCAGCGTAATCCTTTCTCTTATCCTTTGTAAACTGGATCGCTGTCCGCGGATGCTGATTTAAAAGCCCCGTCATCATATACTGCAGGTCAAACCCCCACACCACGCCGTCCTCCTTGAGCTTGTTCATATACTGCTCGATAAACTGGATCACATAGTAATTATTGTACTTTGGATTGTGCAGGAAACCGAGCAGCAGCTCCATCGCGCAGTTTCCCGCGCCCCTGCCCATACCCGAATACGTGGCGTCAAGCCAGTCCACTCCGTCGCCGACCGCCTCGATCGTGTTGGCGAAGGCAAGCTGCTGGTTGTTGTGCGCATGGATGCCAAGTTTTTTCCCATATTTGGCTGCAAACTCCATATAGGTGTCCGCGATCCGGGCGATCTGCTCCGGATACAGCGATCCAAAGCTGTCCACGATGTAAAAGACATCTGCCGACGTCTTCCCCAGAATGTCAAGTGCCACGCGCAGGTCGCTCTCCAGACCGCTCGATATCGCCATGATGTTACAGCTTACCTCGTAACCTTTTTTCTTGGCATCCTCGATCATGTCCGCCGCAGCCGGTATCGTGTTCAGATAGGTCGCCACGCGGATCAGGTCGATCGGACTCTCCGATCTGCTGACGATATCCTTCTTGTAGTCACATCTCCCCACATCCGCCATGACCGCGATCTTGAGACCGGTGTCGTTGTCCCCGACGATCTCGCGGATATCCTCGTCATCGCAGAACTTCCATTTTCCAAACTTGCTCTCATCAAACATCTCCTTCGACGCCTTATATCCCATCTCCATATAATCCACACCAGCGCGGATATTTGCTATATACAACGCCTTGACAAACTCATCTGTAAAATAAAAGTCATTTACCAGCCCGCCATCCCTCAAAGTCGCATCAACCACCTTGATGCTCGAACGGTAATCCATCAGACTAACAATCTCTTTCATCTTCCTCTTCTCCCATCGTTTGATTTGCAGTATCCATCTCCAGTATAGCATTGCAAAAGATGCCGAGTCTATACCAGTTTTAGAAATTTTATCACTTTAAAGTATAAAAGTCAATCCCCATCCAGCCCTTTTACAATGGCAAATTTTTTATTCTGTTCATCGAGCACCATTACGATCTCTTCCTCTTTGCTAAAATACCGCACAATCTCCATGCGTCCGTCTCCCACAGTACAGACCGCGTTGACATCCAGTTCCCAGCTTATGGAAGGATCTGCCCCCTTATTGATCAGATACTGGTTCATGGCATCCACACACTTCCACTCAAATCCATAGATCCGGCTGGCACTCCCGTTAACTGTATATAGCTGAACCGCATCCATCTTTGCCTGTCGCGCATAGGACTCCCAGATCATCATGGAATCATATGACACCTCGCCCCACTCATATTTTCCTTTATCATCATACTGAAAATCGACAGCCACAATATAGGCCGCATATTCCTCCATCTGCATATCGACCGCATCACTGCTGACCAGCAGACATATCTCCCGCTCCGGATCTGCAAACCGCACCGTGACAGCATAGATCCCGGCCCCATCACCATTGTAGGAGACCAGATCCGTCACTGCCCATCTCCCCCTGGGGATATGCGCCTTACTGCCGTAATCTGCTACGATATACCCGATCGCCTGCATCCAATCCCAGTCAAGTACAAAGCTCCCAGTCCTCTCATAATCATTCTTGTCAGAAGATCGTGACAGATCACAGGATACCCACCGATCCTTTAACACAGAAGTACTCTCCCTTTGCTGTTCTCTTCGACTTTCCAGCAGCGCGATCTGTTTTACATAATCTCTATAAATGGGGTTCTCCAGCAAATGCCATTCAGGCTCCTTCTTCTCAAGCTGTTGTGCTTCAATCTTAAATGCCTCGCGCCGCTTCTGAATGATCCCCTCGATCGCCTCCTGTGTATAGAGCTTCCCATACTCCTTTTCATACAGGCGGCAGTAATCTTCCCATTTTGAGAGATCGATCTCCTCATCCGCCGGCAAAATGCAGTCGTACGTCTTTTTACCGATCGTGTATGTCTCTCTGCAGATATATATTTCTTCCTTTCCAAATACTTCCCCGGCGACTGTCCGCTCACTCCCATAGTCCTGCGTTTCCTCATAAATGACACATGCTTTTCCCGTGCTGTCAAGAACAGTCTCCCCAGGATAATTTGTGTAAGCACTGCCGCTCCCATTCTTCTCTATGTAGCCATAGTAATACAGATCCTCCTGGCTTCTCGCCCGGCTTTCAGACACATGGCGCAGATACAGCTCCCCTTTCTCGCAGACAATGACCATCGTACAACTGGCGCCATCTACAGGGACGGTGCCGCAAAATGTCACTGCAAGCTCCTGTTTCCCGTCATTGCCGCAGTCCAGATATGCATACTGAACCGTCTCCATCTTCTTTAGAAATACCTCGTCAATATAATCACAGACATACTGCATGATATCCTGTAGAAATACACCGTCCTTTTCTGTCCCAGAAAATTCCTCACCAAAAAATTCCCGTGCCTCCTCCTCGATATGTACTTTTCGATCACCGTTTAAAAACTCCTGATACGCCTGCTCAGTCTCTTGTGCCTCCGCTGCCGCCTCGTCCTTTGCCTGGACATCACACCCTGCACACACAAGACAGATCCATATGATGTACAGCAGCCATCTTTTCCTCCTCATTTTGATTCCTCCTCCATTTCCAAAATTATCACCCTACTCCCCTTTTTGCGGTACTCCATAAAAATACAGGGTATAGAAAACCCAGGAAATATAAGCATTTCCTGGGTCTGTGTCTTTTCCTGTATTCGCTTTGAATGAACTCTTGGATCGTTTCAAAGCCTTATTTTTCGGTATTTCCAAGCAATTTGTCAGTTACTTGTCGCTCACCCACAGCACTTGATACAAACCCATACAACCGTTTGGCTAAATATTCTTGTTTTAATCTTCATATTAAATCCTGTATGTATCGCACGCCTGCTCCAGCAATTTAAAATCACAGCAAAATTTTTTGACTTTTCCCGTGGTCATCTGGCTGTTATACAACCTATTGGCTTTCTTTATCAAATCTCCTGCAATTTTCAGGCAAAAAGAGTATTCTTTATTCATTAAATCCTTATATTTTACCATTTCCGGTGTATCAGCATTTTCTTTATTCAAATTTACTTCCTTATACACCCCTGGTTTAACGGGAATCATTTTCTTAATATCTATCACTGCCATGATATGCTTAACCAGATTTTCTTCATCATCTTGTACCCAAATATCTGCATCTCCCATTTTTGACTTCAAAGCATATTCATACACCAGATAACATTCCTGATTAATGTTTTTCCAATTTTTATGCTTTTCTTTTGCAGACGATAGTGGAATTACATATGACCGATTTTCTTCGTTTATCAAAATTCCTATGTATGGTTTGTTATCATAGCCTACTGATTTATAATATACCTCCGGGCATACAAGATTTAGCTTCTTGATATAATTTGAATCTATGTTAATAAACTTTATATTCCCATCAAGCTCAAACACTATTTTACCTCTTTTTCAAAAAATGTGGGAAGTTATAGCAACTTCCCACTCGTTAATGTTCATCTCTTTACGGATTGATTACCGAAGGTTAATGGAGACCTTCTTTAATGTTCATCTCTTTATGGATTGGCTACCAAAGGTTAATGGAGACCTTCAATCTTTATTCTTACCAGCAAAATTACAAAAATATTTGTATCTGCACCTTTTCTATTAAATGCCGATATGCAGTTCCGGCAGAATAAGTAAGAAATCTTTCAGACTTCTTACTTTATATTATACTCATTTTCAGCCAAATATCTACTGGCATTTTATACAAAAAGCTGACAAAATCCCCAAAACATATGCGTTCTGGGGATTGAAATCCATATCTGATATTTCGCTTGCCTATCTCTTGGAGAACTGCGGTGCACGGCGTGCTGCTTTCAGACCGTACTTCTTTCTCTCCTTCATACGAGGATCACGTGTCAGGAAGCCTTCCTTCTTGAGCACTGGTCTGTAATCGGAGTCTGCCTGCAATAAAGCCCTGGAGATACCATGTCTGATCGCACCGGCCTGTCCTGTATAGCCGCCGCCCTTTACATTTACGAGCACATCAAACTTGTCAACCGTATCTGTAGCTGTCAGAGGCTGGCGTACGATCACCTTCAATGTCTCCAGACCAAAATACTCGTCGATGCCTCTCTTGTTGATCGTGATATTGCCTGTACCCGGTGTCAGATATACTCTGGCGATCGATTTCTTTCTTCTACCTGTTCCATAATATCTTGAAGCATTTGCTGCTTTTGCCATTTTGATTTCCTCCTTTATTTATCACACTGATTAAAATGTCAATGCCTCCGGCTTCTGAGCTGCATGCTTATGCTCAGGTCCTGCATATACGAAGAGTTTCTTGTACATCTCACGTCCTAACGGTCCCTTGGGAAGCATACCCTTCACTGCGTGCTCGATCACCTCTTCGGGCTTCTTGTTCATCTTCTCCCTCAATGTCGCCGACTTCATGCCGCCAACATAGTCTGAGTGATGATAGTATACCTTCTGATCAAGCTTCCTGCCTGTCACTGCAACCTTCTCGGCGTTGACGATGATCACATAATCACCTGTATCAATATGAGGAGTGAAAATCGGTTTATTCTTTCCTCTCAATACGCTTGCAACCTCTGATGCCAAGCGTCCTAATGTCATTCCAGTAGCGTCTACTACATACCATTTTCTATCAATTGTAGCTGGGCTAGCCATAAATGTTTTCATTATGTTACCTCCATATACTTAGCCTGTCGGCTCTCCTTTGACGGTTATTCCTGACTGGATCCTTTGATGCGGAATGTCCGGACCGCACCGCTGCAGACTCGCAGGTCACCTAGATACACGGGCTGACACCTCTGCAAATATCGGGGCTTTGATATTGTACAATCGCATGTCGCCACATTGAATTATTATATTATACGGTTCCTAGTGTGTCAATACCCAATTGTCAAATTTATCCGCGATTTTCATAGTTTACAGATACCACACCCATGCCCCCCGTAAATCAATGCCACAGACAATGCAATATGAACCCTTCTTCCCTGCTAAAATACATACTTCACCAGCGTCAGTCCGCACGCCGGCGCTGTCGGCCCCGCCTCCCTGCGATCACGTGCCTGTAAAATACGCTCCATCCGCTCAGGCGTCCAATTCCCTCTTCCCACCTCGATCAGCGTGCCCGCAATGATCCGTACCATGTTGTAGAGGAAACCCGAACCGGTTATCCGAATCGTGATCAGGTCCCCCGCCCTGTCCACCGCAATATCATAGATCGTTCTCACGGTTGTCTCCACTGTAGTATTCACGCTGCAAAAACTCTTAAAATCATGCTCTCCTGCCAGATAATCCGCCGCCCTCTGCATCAGCACAACATCGAGCGGCACATAGGTAAAATGCGAATAAAGCCTGTATATAGGCATCGGAAAGGCACTGTTCAGGATCCTGTACTCATATGTCTTCCTGCTGGCCTGCCGTCTCGGGTGAAAGTCCGGCGGCACCTCGCGCGAGTCCTGGATCCGGATATCTTCCGGGAGCCTCTGGTTCAATGCGTAAGAAATCTTTTCAGCGGGCATCCGTGCCTGTGTGTCAAACACGGCGATATTGCCAAGCGCATGCACGCCGGTGTCCGTTCTCGACGCCCCGGTCACCCTGATCTCCTCATGGAAGAGCGCGCCCAGCGCCCCGTTGAGGACGGACTCGATCGTCGTCACATTCGGCTGCAACTGCCACCCGTGATAGTTTGTGCCGTCATAGGCGACGGTCAGCATTACTCTTTTCATGATCCTATCATCCCCCAACTGTCGGTCTTTCGACCGCGAAAAGCCCATTTTTACCCGATCAGTCTCCCAGCCGCGATCCCACACACCAGATAGCAGACGACGACCACATACGCGATGTAATCCCGCTTTTCATAGTGCAGCGGCTTCATCTTGGTGCGGTGGTCTCCGCCCCTGTAGCAGCGCGCCTCCATCGCCATGGCAAGATCGTTGGCACGGCGGAATGCCGATATGAAAAGCGGCACGAGCAGGGGCACCAGGCTCTTTGCCTTTTTGATCAGATTCCCGCTGTCAAAATCCGCGCACCTTGCAAGCTGCGCCTTCATGATCTTGTCGGTCTCCTCCATCAATATCGGTATGAACCGCAGCGCGATCGACATCATCATGGCGATCTCATGTACCGGCACCTTTATCTTATTCAGGGGCCGCAGCATCTTCTCAAGACCGTCCGTCAACTGATTCGGCGTGGTCGTGAGTGTCATCACCGATGAGCCGATGATCAGAAAGCTCAGCCGGATCGCCAGCAGAACGGCAAGCTCAATCCCCTCCCGTGTGATCGTAAGCTTCCACAGTTGTACGACCGGCTCCCCAGGCGTCAGGAACAGATTGAAGATCACTGTGATCGACAGCAGAAATACGATCGATCTCATTCCCTTTACCATAAACTTAAACGGGACAGTTGAGAGCCTGATCACGAGTACCAGAAACAGCCCTGCCGCCAGATATCCCCACACCCCCTGAAAGACAAACAGGGATATGATAAAGAGTACCGTCGTGCCAAGCTTCACGCGCGGATCAAGCCTGTGTATGACGGAATCCGCCTGATAATATTGTCCTAATGTGATATCCCTGAGCATAATCTGTCACCTATCTTTCCTTTCGCGCTGCCGCAAACCTTGCAAAATAGTTGCTGATCTCTTCTCTCGCCTCCGCGATCGTAGTGACCTCATCGCTGACATCATAACCGTGATCCCGCAGAGCCTTCATGATGTATGTCACCTGCGGCGCGGCAAGACCGATCTCCTCAAGCTCCTGATAGTGTCTGAACACTTCCCGCGGCGCATCATCGTACATCACACTGCCCTTGTTCATGACAATGATCCTGTCCACATATTTCGCCACATCGTCCATGCTGTGCGAGACCAGAAGGACCGTAATGCCTGTTTCCCTTTTCAGTCTGGCGATCTGGTCGAGGATCTCATCCCGTCCTTTGGGATCGAGTCCTGCTGTCGGCTCGTCAAGGATCAGCACATCCGGCTTCATCGCAAGTACACCGGCTATCGCGACACGCCTTTTCTGTCCTCCCGAGAGGTCAAAAGGCGACTGGTAAAAATAGTCATCCTCCAGCCCGACCAGCTTCAGCGCCTCATAGGCGCGCAGTTCGATCTCCTTTTTCGACAGGCCCAGATTTTTCGGTCCAAAACACACATCCGCAAAAACATCCGTCTCAAAAAGCTGATGCTCCGGGTACTGAAATACCAGTCCCACCTTGCTGCGCAGCATTTTCTTATCAAAGTCCTGCGCATCGATATCCTCCCCGTTAAAATAGATATTTCCGGCGGTCGCCTTCATCAGACCGTTGAGATGCTGGGCCAGTGTGGACTTGCCAGAACCTGTGTGACCGATCAGACCGATAAACTGTCCGTCCGGTATCACCAGGCTGATATTGTTCAAAGCCATCACCGCCATCGCGGTATCCTCTCCGTATATATGGCTTACTTTATCCAGTATGATCGGCATATTATCACCCTCCCGCCTCGCTGATGCACCGGTCCAACGCCTCCACAAACTCCTGATTCGTGAGCACCCCTTTGGGCATCGGAAATCCTTCCCTGCGCAGTTCATGCGCAAGCAGTGTCACCTGCGGCACATCGAGCCGCAGCTCCTTTAACCGTTCCACCTCCGAAAATACTTCCCGCGGCGTACCCTCAAGCGTCACCTTTCCCTTATCCATCACATAGACCTTATCCGCGTAGATCACTTCCTCCATATAGTGCGTGATCAGTATTATGGTGATGCGCTCCACATCGTTCAATGCCCGGACTGCGCGTATCACTTCCCCGCGTCCCTTCGGATCCAGCATTGCGGTCGGCTCATCAAGCACGATGCATTTCGGGTGCATGGCGATCACTCCCGCTATGGAAACCCGCTGCTTCTGTCCTCCGGAGAGCTTGTTCGGAGAAAATTTGCGAAACTGGTACATGCCCACTGCTTTCAGGCTTTCCTCGACGCGCTCCCAGATCTCCCTGGTCGGCACACCCATATTCTCAGGACCAAATCCCACATCCTCCTCAACCACCTGGCCGATGATCTGGTTGTCCGGATTCTGAAAGACCATTCCTGCCGTCTGCCGGATATCCCACACAGCAGCGTCATCCCTGGTGTCCTTCCCGTCCACCCACACCGTTCCCTCCGTGGGATACAGGATCGCATTTAAGTGTTTTGCCAGTGTCGACTTTCCGGAGCCATTATGACCCAGTATCGCCACAAAATCCCCCTGCCGGATATCAAGGCTGACATCATCCACCGCAGTCGTTATCCCCTCGACATTGCCTTCCTCATCGCGCCGTATATATTCGTAGATCAGATCCCTGACTTTGATTATTCCCATACCTGTCACTTCCCATCGTCATCCTGCGCCTGCTGCCTCATAAAAGCCTGATACAGCTTCCTTCGCTGCAATACCTCTTTGTGTTCCCTGTCTGATTCGATCTGCCGTCTGATCGTCTCCGCAAGCCATATCGCCCGTATCTTTTCCAGGATCTCATCCTCCTTGCTCCTGGATGTTCCTGTCATCTTGTCCGTGTATTCTTTGCCATAGAGCTGTGTCTGCTGCTGGCGCCTCCTGCTGCTCTTGTATTCCTCATCCCACTTCTGTATCTTTTCCCGCTCCCGCTCCTTTTCCTTCTGGCGCTTATAGCTGGCTTTTGCCGCAGCCGTGCTGGCATACACCTTGGCAGGTCTGGCGTGAGCCGCTGCGGCACCCGGATGATTGGCTGTGGTGGTATAAAACGCACCTGCACAGTTCGCTCCAAACGGACTGCCATACATATTATTTGTTCCGGCACTGCCAGACGGACCAGTCGGAGTCCTGCCTGCCGCAGCATTGGCATTGGTATGGCCGCTCATGTCGGGCGCCGGAATGTCCCTTGGCATACTCATCAGATACTCATATGCTTTCTGTACGTTGATGTAATATTCCCTGGCATCCGTATCGGGATTCACATCGGGGTGATACAGTTTTGCCTTATACCGGTACGCCTTCTTGATCTGTTCCTCGGGCGCATCTTCACGGATCCCCAGATAAAAACATGCCTCTTTTCTTGTCATATCACCTATTCCTCCAAAACAGAAGCTTTTGAGCGATTTTGCCGCACCGGGCACCCGTCAGCGCTAGCTGGCGTTCTTCTTTGGAAGCCCGTGTGCACAAAAACGCTCCCAGAATATGGGAGCGCCAAAAAAACAATCTTCTGTTATACCAGTTCCAGTACTACCTGCATAGCACCATCGCCCTTACGCTGACCGATCTTGATGATCCTGGTATATCCGCCATTGCGTCCAACATACTTTGGTGCAATTTCATCAAATAATTTTGCCACAAGATCAAGTTCTTTCGTATTTCTCTTCTTGCCAGCATTCTTTGTGGGAACTTCCTTGACCGTATACAATACTTTGAGCATCTGCCTTCTCGCGTGAAGTCTGGATGGCAGATCCTTCTTGATCTCCTTCTCTACCTCGTCATAGACAGTGATCCGCTTGCCGTCCTTCTCCTCTTTCACCCGCTTGCCGTCCTTATCTTTCCTGGGAACCTTCGCTGTGACCTTGACCATCTCAAAATTATCTTTTTCCTTTACAGCCAGCGCGATCAGACCTTCCACGATCTTCTGTACTTCCTTCGCTCTCGCCTCTGTTGTGATGATCCTGCCGTTCTTGCTTGCGACCAGCGATGTAACCTGGCCTCTCAACAATGCCTTTCTCTGATCTGATGTTCTTCCGAGTTTTCTATAACCTGCCATAATAGGCTCCTTTCATTGTGAGGACACATCACCCGCAAAATGCAGTGATACACTGACATTATGTAGGCTACCCTCATTGGTGGAACAAATGACAACGCCCTTTGGACTTACTTATCAAATGTTGATTGATATATTCCATCTTTGAGTACAGACGCGAACACATCGGGATTACCGCATCTGCATATCTATCGGTTCAGCCTGCATCTTCATCCGCATCAATCCTCGATCGGATTCAGTTGTAAGCCCAACTCCTTTAATTTTGCCAATACCTCGTCCAGAGACTTCCGTCCCAGGTTGCGCACCTTTATCATATCTTCCGATGTGCGGTTCGTCAACTCCTCGACTGTATTGATCCCTGCCCTTTTCAGACAGTTGTAAGAGCGAACTGACAGTTCCAGTTCGTCGATGCTCATCTCAAGCACTTTCTCCTTCTCATCATCCTCCTTCTCGATCATAACTTCCGCGTTCTTAGCATTCTCGGAAAGATTGATGAAAAGCTTTAAATGTTCGCTCAGTACCTTTGCCGCCAGACTGACTGCCTCGTCAGGCTCCAGGGTAGCATCCGTGTATACATCCAGTGTCAATTTATCATAATCGGTAATCTGACCTACTCGGGTATTTTCCACGGTAACATTTACCCTCTCTACAGGAGTGTATATAGAGTCCACTGCTATGACACCGATTGGCAAATCCTCGCTCTTATTTTTGTCCGCGCTGATATAGCCTCTACCCTTCGTAATGATTATTTCCATGTAAAGCTTGCTGTCCTTGCCGCCATTCAGTGTGGCGATCACCTGATCCGGATTCATGATCTCAATATCCTGATCGACCTGAATGTCGGACGCCCTGACAACACCTTCACCTTCGAAATCAATAATTGCCTTTTTTACTTCATCCGTTTCGCAGCTATTTTTGATCGCCAGACTTTTGAGGTTCATGATGATCTCCGTCACGTCTTCCTTTACTCCCGGAATCGAACTGAACTCATGGAGAACACCGTCAATCTTAACCTGACTTACAGCCGCACCAGGTAGGGAAGCAAGCATTATTCTTCTAAGAGAATTACCCAGTGTAATCCCATATCCTCTCTCCAAAGGCTCCACGATAAATTTGCCATATCTTTTGTCCTCAGAGATTTCTGCCACTTCAATATTTGGACTGTCAAAATCAAATGCCAACACTGTAAATACCCTCCTTTATAATGGACGTGTTTAATAAGTGCAACAATAGAAAGTACACCCGGGCGCACTTCCTACTGTCAAATTCTTATCTCTGCCTATCCGCGGATTACTTGGAATATAACTCGACGATAAGCATCTCATCTACAGGAACATCAATGGCCTCTCTTGAAGGAAGCTCTTTGATCGTACCCTTGAAATTCTCCTGGTCAACATCCATCCATTCAGGAACCAATCTGCCGTTTGTTACCTCGGCGATATCCTTGTATCTCTGTAAGCCTTTCGCTTTCTCCTTGATCTCAATCACATCGCCGGCACTGATCAGGTATGAAGGCACCTTAACGCATTTTCCGTTTACTAACACATGCTTATGACCGACAACCTGTCTTGCCTCTCTTCTCGTTCTGGCAAATCCCATGCGAAAGATCACATTGTCAAGCCGTCTCTCAAGAAGAATCATGAGGTTCTCACCCGTCATTCCCTTCATTCTGTCTGCCTTCTCATAGTAGTTGCGGAATGGCTTCTCAAGAACACCGTAGATGAACTTCGCTTTCTGCTTCTCCCGGAGCTGTAAGCCGTACTCGCTCATCTTCTTGCCGGCTCTCGGGGATTTTCTTTTAGACTTCTTATCATATCCCAAAAATACAGGATCTAAATCAAGAGATCTGCATCTTTTAAGTACAGGAACTCTATTCACTGCCATGTTTTTATCCTCCTAAATCTGTGCGCGCAAAACGCATCTGGTCTGGCGCATACATGCCACTTTTCTTTCTAATATTCTAACAATGCGAACTAAACCCTGCGGCGCTTTGGCGGGCGGCATCCGTTGTGCGGAACCGGTGTGACATCCTTGATACTGGTCACTTCCAGACCACATGCCTGAAGCGCACGGATCGCTGCCTCTCTGCCCGAACCTGGTCCCTTAACCATGACATCTACAGACTTCAATCCATGTACCAAAGCTGCTTTTGTAGCTGTCTCAGCCGCCATCTGGGCAGCATATGGAGTAGATTTCTTTGAACCTCTAAATCCCAGACCACCAGCACTTGCCCATGAGAGTGCATTTCCCTCATTGTCTGTCAATGTAACAATTGTATTGTTAAATGATGACTGGATATGTGCCTGTCCCCGTTCAACGTTTTTCTTTACACGCTTTTTTGTCACTTTCTTGGTAACTTTTTTAGCCATTTTAAACTAACCTACTTTCTCATTCAACTTATTGTTTATGCTATTTCTTCTTATTTGCTACTGTTCGCTTGGGACCTTTTCTTGTTCTGGCATTTGTCTTTGTCTTCTGACCCCGGACAGGAAGTCCCTTTCTGTGACGGATACCACGATAGCAGCCGATCTCCTGCAGTCTCTTGATATTTAAAGCGATCTCGCGTCTGAGATCACCCTCTACCATATACTCCTCATCGATGATCACACTGATCTTCTTAACGTCATCATCTGTCAGATCCCTCACACGGATATCAGGATTTACTCCTGCTTTCTCAAGGATCTTGTTTGAACTTACTCTACCAATACCATAGATATAAGTCAGTCCAATTTCTACGCGTTTCTCTCTTGGTAAGTCAACACCAGCAATACGAGCCATGTTAAAATTCCTCCATTTTGCTTCGTGATAAGATGCCGTATCCTACAGCCCTATCACTGATTGATAGTAAACTAATTGATTGGGGTAATCGCTACCCGGCCGGATATCGATCCGGTTTGTCCGATACTAATCGGGGCAGAATCGTCCTGAATTTTTCTGCCGTAAGTTCCCTTTGCGAAAATATCTCGCGAAACATTTCTCGGTATCAAGAAGTAAACACACAACAGACAAGCTGTCCGTTATATATTTATAGCATATATTCGCTCTGACGGATCGGAATATATGCCTCAGCCGCTCTTTTCACACTGAATCAACCCTGTCTCTGCTTGTGTTTCGGATTTTCACAGATAATTCTGATCTTTCCTTTTCTCTTGATAACTTTGCATTTCTCGCAAATAGGTTTTACTGATGATCTAACTTTCATGTTAAACCCTCCTTTCAAAAAGACCGTTTTACATTATATCATGCAGCTTGGGCAAATGCAAGCCCTATATAAAAATATTTTCCAAAAAGAAGAAAATATTTCGATCAGATCTATTTGTCTCTCCATATGATCCGGCCTTTTGACAGATCGTACGGCGACAGCTCCAGGGTTACCTTGTCGCCCGGAAGAATGCGGATAAAATTTTGTCTCAGCTTTCCGCTGATGTGGGCAAGTACCCTATGACCATTTTCCAGCTCCACCTGAAACATTGTGTTGGGAAGCTTCTCTACTACAGTTCCTTCGATTTCAATTACATCGGACTTTGACATTATTTTACCTCCTGAATGTCTTTCAAATATAACTTGATGAAATGTTTGATCTCCTCATTTGTCACAGACGAGATATCAATCCTTTGGTTCTCTTTCCTGATGATCTGTATATGCCTCTTATTTTTTTTCTTAGGTCTGTCGAGGGTGCGCACTGCCCCGTCCGCAACATATACGAAATCCCCTGTCTCTTCTATAATAAGATATAGTTCACCCTTATCGTGCCCCGCCAGTGAATAAGCTAAAAAACCGACCATTCTTACCGCTCCTGTCATGAATAATTCGTTCATAATCCCTTAGATCAGAGTAAGAATCTCAGGCTCGCCGTCAGTGATCAGGATCGTATTCTCATAATGCGCGGACAGGGAACCATCCTCCGTCACCACTGTCCAACTGTCATCCAGCCACTCGACATCGCCGCCTCCCATGTTGATCATGGGTTCCACCGCAAGCGTCATACCTGCCCGGAGTTTCATCCCTCTCTTTTTCTGCCTGAAATTAGGGACCTCCGGATCCTCGTGAAGAGAGGTACCGATTCCATGTCCAACCAGATCCCGGACGATACCATACCCAAACTGTGACACATAATTGTCGATCGTATTTGATATATCGTGAAGGTGATTGCCTGCTGTAGCTCTCTTTACTCCCTCAAAAAATGATTTCTTTGTCTCGTCTATCAGTTTCTGTGCTTCCGGACTGATCCGTCCCACACCGTGCGTTCTGGCCGCGTCGGAATGATATCCCTTATATATGAGCCCGCAGTCAAGACTCACGATATCGCCCTCCTGCAGAATCCTGTCTGCCCGGGGGATCCCGTGTACCACTTCGTCATTCACCGACACGCAGATGGAGGCAGGATAACCGTTATAATGCAGAAAATTGGGAATGCCCCCCAGCCCTCTGATCAGTTTTTCTCCCAGTTGGTCAATATAGAGTGTCGATATCCCCGGCTCTATTGCCTGCCCGAGTTCCTCATGTACTTTCGCAAGGAGCCTGCAGGACTCCCGCATCAGATCAATCTCACGCTGCGACTTTATTGTAACGGCCATCTTCCATTCCTCCGCCCGATCCAACACTCATTATGACAATATTTCAACGATCGCCGCAAACACATCTTTCATGTCGACTGTGCCGTCCACAGATCTGAGCACACCCTTCGCCTCATAGAAATCGATCAGCGGCTGTGTCTGCTTATGGTATACGTCGAGACGGTTCTTTACGGTCTCCGGCTTATCGTCGTCTCTTAAGATCAGTTCTGAATCACAGGTATCGCAGAAGCCCTCCTTCTTAGGCGGGATATGGACGATGTGATATGTCGCTCCGCAGTTTACGCACGCGCGTCTGCCAGACATTCTGTTGATAATGTTCTCGTCCGGCACGTCGACGTTGATGGCATAATCGATCTTGTCGCCAAGCTCTGTGAGTGCCTTGTCAAGAACCTCCGCCTGAGGGATCGTCCTTGGGAACCCATCCAGAACATATCCGTTCTTACAGTCATCCTGCGCTACCCTGTCAAGCAGGATCTTAACCGTGAGCTCATCCGGAACCAGCAGCCCCTGATCCATGTACTTCTTTGCTTCCATGCCAAGCTCTGTGCCGTTCTTGATGTTTGCGCGGAAGATATCACCTGTAGAAATGTGGGGGATCGCAAACTTCTCTGCGATCATTTTTGCCTGTGTACCTTTTCCTGCTCCTGGTGCGCCTAACATAATAATCTTCATGCTAACTTCCTCCTTTAAATCTTACGCTCCTATTTATAACAATAGCTTCAATTCAATCTATCCTGCAGACAGGATACCCTCAATTCAGGCTATTGCCCGGCCGGTCTATCATAACTGACAGAAGCAAAGCGCACGCTTTGCTTCCATCGGTTGTTTATCGTCCGCATGACTGACTTTTGTGATCAATCATTCAAAAAGCCCTTATAATTGCGTACAAGCATCTGTGATTCGATCTGCTTGATCGTCTCGAGCACGACGCTGACAATGATGATCAGGCTTGTTCCGCCAAACGAGACAGACGCCTTAAACACACCATTGAAGAAAAACGGCACGACCGCCACGATCACAAGACCGATCGCCCCAATGAAAATGATCGCATTGAGTACCTTATTCAGATAGTCGCTCGTTGGCTTGCCTGGTCTGATCCCCGGCACAAATCCGCCCTGCTTCTTCATGTTGTTCGCGATCTCCAGTGGATTAAAGGTCAATGACGTGTAGAAATAAGCAAAAAATACTGTCAAAATAACATATACTACAAGACCGACCGAGTAAACCAACTGTGACGGGTTGCACCAGTTATCCTGGTTCAGACCGTTGAGAATCTGCCGCCACACACCGCTCCCGCTGTATCCAAACAAAGTTGAGATCACGATGGGGAACTGCATCAGCGACGATGCAAAGATGATCGGAATAACACCTGCTGTGTTCACCTTCAAAGGCAAAAATGTCATCTGTCCGCCGACCATCTTGTTTCCCTGGATCTTCTTGGCATACTGCACAGGGATCTTGCGTATCGCACTGTTGAGAATGACAACAAACACGGTCATCGCAAGAATGATCGCGATGATGATCGCTGCTGCAACCACCGCAAGCGGTATGGATTTTCCTTTGCAGAACTGTTCGTACAGCTTTGCAAAATCATCCGGCAGACGGGATATGATATTGATGACGAGCACGATCGAGATCCCGTTGCCAACACCTCTCTCGGTGATACGTTCACCGATCCACATCAGAAATGCACTGCCTGCTGTCAGCACAGCAACCACTGTTATAACCTCCAGCGGGCCAAACTTCTGAAGCAGTCCCTGATTGCCAAAACCGACTGCCATCAGCGTACTCTCGAACAGCGCAAGCCCTACCGTGACATAGCGCGTGATGGAAGCGATCTTCTTTCTTCCATCCTCGCCATCCTTCTGCATCTCCTCGAGCTTTGGGATCGCGATCGTGAGTAGCTGCATAATGATGGAGGAGGTGATATACGGCGTGATGTTCAATGCAAATACAGACATTCTCGAAAAAGAACCGCCCGTAAATGCATCAAAAAAGTTAAACGCACCGCCGCTTTGAGCCTCAAACCATGACGAGAAATAATCCCTGTTCACACCCGGAATCGGAAGCTGGGAGCCAAAACGGATGACTACCAGCATAAAGAACGTAAACAGCAGCTTCCCTCGGATCTCCTTGATCTTGAACGCATTCTTTAGCGTAGAAAACATTAGATCACCTCTGCTGTTCCACCAAGTGCCTCAATCTTCTCCTTTGCAGATGCGCTGTAAGCGTTGACCTGAACATTGAGCTTCTTGGTTAATTCTCCTCTGCCTAAAATCTTTACTCCATCCCTAGGGTTTTTAACGATTCCAGTCTCGATTAATGTGTCCACTGATACGGTAGCACCATCCTCGAATCTCTCCAGCACTTCAAGGTTGATCGCAACGATCTCCTTTGTATTTCTATTGTGGAAGCCTCTCTTAGGAATACGTCTGTACAAAGGCATCTGACCACCTTCAAAGCCAGGTCTTGGCGCTCCGGAACGAGCCTTCTGTCCCTTGTGGCCTTTGCCGGCTGTCTTGCCATTTCCTGAACCGTGGCCGCGGCCTCTTCTAAAATTATCACTGTGTTTCGAACCTTCGGCGGGTCTTAAATTCGATAATTCTAAACTCATTTTCTGACACCTCCCTTATCTATGCTTCTTCAACTTTTACTAAATGATTTACTTTGCGGATCATACCTCTGGTTGCTGCATTGTCCGGAAGCTCCACTGTCTTGTGAAGCTTTGTCAGCCCCATCGCCTCAACAGTCGCCTTGTTCTTGGGCACAGCACCGATCGTTGATCTGATTAAAGTAACTTTTAATGTCTTTGCCATCTTCGTCTACCTCCTTAAGCCATGATCTCGTCGACAGACTTACCGCGATTTGCAGCTACCTGCTCAGGTGTCTTCAACTGTGAAAGGCCAGCAATGGTAGAAAGTACGACATTCTGCTTATTGTTGGAACCCAAAGACTTGGTACGGATATTCTTAATACCTGCAAGCTCGCACACAACACGCGCAGGACCGCCCGCGATGATACCTGTACCTTCAGGAGCCCTCTTCAACAATACGCTGGAAGAACCATAGTTACCGATAAAATCATGTGTTATAGAATTGTTGTCATCCATAGCAACGGTGATCAGGTTCTTGATCGCGTCTTCCTTTCCCTTGCGGATCGCCTCAGGGATTTCTACGGCCTTACCAAGTCCGGCGCCTACGTGACCATTGCCGTCACCCACAACTACCAGAGCGGTAAAACGCATGTTACGTCCACCTTTAACAGTCTTGGTTACACGCTTGATCGTGACAACCTTGTCTGTTAATTCAAGCTGACTAGCATCAATGATTGTACGTTTCATGTGATTTTCTCCCTTCCTAGAATACCAAGCCAGCTTCTCTTGCTGCCTCAGCTAAAGCTGCAATTTTCCCATGGTATAAAAAGCCGCCTCTGTCAAAAACTACTTCTGTGATACCCTTCTCCATTGCTCTCTTTGCAATTACTTTTCCCAGATATGCTGCCGCCTCAACGTCATTGGTCTTCTCAAGCTCAGCCTTCACTTCCTTCTCCACGGTGGAAGCTGCCACTAATGTATTTCCAACGGTATCGTCAATAATTTGAGCATACATATGATTATTGCTTCTGAACACTGACAGACGTGGTCTCTCAGCCGTACCGCTTAAACGGTTACGTATTCTCATGTGTTTCTTTGCACGCAGTTCTGCTCTTGATCTCTTACTAACCATTTTTTACGCCCTCCTTATTTACTTCTTACCAGTCTTACCAACTTTACGCCTGATCGTCTCATCAGCATACTTGATACCCTTGCCCTTGTAAGGCTCCGGTCTTCTCTTGTCTCTGATCTCAGCCGCGAATTGTCCAACCTTCTCTTTATCAATACCCTTTACGATAATGATGTTCGTACCTTCAAGTACTGTCTCAATACCTTCTGGGTCTGTCATCTCCACCGGATGCGAATATCCCAGGGATAATGTCAGTTTCTTTCCTGACTTAGCCGCCCTGTAACCTACACCGTTCACTTCAAGCTTCTTCTCATAACCGGAAGTAACACCGACAACCATGTTGTTGATCAGTGTTCTCGTAAGACCATGCAGCGATTTCATCTTCTTGAGATCGTTTGGTCTTGCAACCGTTACCTCAGCACCCTCAACCTTGATCTCCATCTCAGCCGGAAGCACTCTCTCAAGTGTTCCCTTGGGACCTTTTACAGTCACTTTATTATTTTCTGCAACCTCGACAGTGACACCTGCCGGAACCGCGATTGGCATTCTTCCTATACGTGACATGCCCGTACCTCCTAATTTTCTATACAAAACTTTTTGTTACCCGAAAGAATTGCAGGCAATTCTTTCCCAATTCTTTCCGCCGTACTTACCAGATAAACGCCAGTACCTCTCCGCCTACCAGAAGACGCCTTGCTTCCTTATCCGTTATCACGCCCTGATTGGTAGAGATGATCGCAATGCCAAGTCCGCCAAGCACCTTTGGCAGCTCATCCTTGCCAGCGTAGATCCTAAGTCCCGGCTTGGAGATCCTCTTCAAGCCTGTGATGATCTTCTCGTTCTTGTCTGCGCCATACTTCAATGTGATGTGGATCGTCTTGAACGAACCATCTTCCACAACATCAAATGCTTTTATATAACCTTCATCCAAAAGAATCTGTGCGATAGCGAGTTTCATCTTTGATGAAGGAACGTCTACTGTATCATGCTTTGCAGTGTTCGCATTACGAATTCTTGTAAGCATATCTGCAATAGGATCACTCATTGTCATTTCAGTTTCCTCCTTAAATACTTTACGATGAAGAATGCGCATGCATTCTTTTCGGTTTTTTTACCAACTTGCCTTCTTCATACCGGGAATCTGCCCCTTGTATGCTAACTCGCGGAAGCATATTCTGCAAATTCCATATTTTCTTAAGTATGCATGTGGACGGCCACAGATCCTGCAACGACTGTATTCCTGTGTGGAGAACTTCGGTTTGCGCTGCTGCTTGATTTTCATTGCTGTTTTAGCCATGAGAATTTACCTCCTTATTATTTCGCGAAAGGCATGTTGAACTGCGCTAACAGCTCACGTGCTTCCTCATCACTCTTGGCAGTTGTTACAAATACAATATCCATACCCCTTACCTTGTCAACCTTGTCGTACTCGATCTCCGGGAAGATGATCTGCTCCTTGATGCCAAGTGCATAGTTTCCTCTGCCGTCAAATCCATTAGGGTTCACACCTCTAAAGTCACGTACACGGGGAAGTGCAAGGTTTACAAGGCGGTCGAGGAACTCATACATTTTCTCGCCGCGAAGTGTCACCTTACAGCCGATTGCCATGCCCTCACGAATCTTGAAGTTGGCGATTGCCTTCTTCGCCTTTGTGGTAACAGCCTTCTGTCCTGTGATGGTCTCCATGTCCTTCACAGCGGACTCCAAAGCCTTAGCGTTGTCCTTCGCTTCACCGACACCCATGTTGACAACGATCTTGTCAAGCTTGGGAACTTCCATGACATTTTTATATCCGAACTTCTTGACCATAGCGTCTACGATCTCGTCATTATATATATCTTTCAGTCTACTCACCAGTCTGGTCCTCCTTTCCTGAAATTAATCAATCACTTCGCCTGTTGTCTTTGCGAAACGTACTTTCTTATCTCCATCCATCTTAAAGCCGACCCTCGTAGCCTTGCCCTTATGAAGATACATTACGTTTGAAATATCAATAGGAGCTTCTTTCTGGATAATACCGCCGTTCTGATTGGCAGCGGAAGGCTTTGCGTGCTTTGTCACCATGTTGACACCCTCCACCAGCACTTTGGAATTCTTGGTATCAACGGATAATACCTTGCCTTCTTTGTCTTTATCTTTACCAGCGATCACTTTAACTGTATCGCCCTTCTTAATCTTTAACATTCCGGCACCTCCCTATAATACTTCAGGAGCTAAGGAAACAATCTTCATAAACTGTTTCTCACGAAGCTCTCTTGCCACTGGTCCAAAAATACGTGTTCCTCTTGGAGTCTTATCATCCTTGATGATCACAGCAGCATTTTCATCAAATTTAATATAAGAACCGTCCTTGCGACGGGCGCCCTTCACGGTACGTACAACTACAGCTTTTACTACATCGCCTTTTTTTACAACGCCGCCTGGTGTTGCATCTTTGACGCTAGCAACGATCACATCACCAATATTTGCATATCTTCTCGTAGATCCGCCCATAACCCTGATGCAGAGCAGTTCTTTCGCACCGGTGTTATCAGCGACTTTCAGTCTGCTTTCCTGTTGTATCATGCTTATTCTCCTTCCAAAGCAATATCATGCATTGCATTTAAAATCTATTTTACTCTTTCGATCACTTCGACCAGTCTCCATCTCTTATCCTTTGACAGAGGTCTTGTCTCCATAACTTTAACGGTATCGCCAATGTTGCACTCGTTATTCTCATCATGTGCCTTCAACTTATAAGTTCTCTTAACGATCTTTCCGTAAAGAGGATGCTTAACATGATCTTCCACAGCAACCACGATCGTCTTCTGCATCTTGTTGCTCACAACCTTGCCTGTACGTGTTTTTCTCAAATTTCTTTCCACGACCATTCTCCTCCTACTCTGCACTCTTAAGATTTGCAGCGATCACAGTCTGAATCCTTGCGATGTTTCTTCTTACTTCTTTGATCCTCGCTGTGTTGTCTAACTGATTCGTTGCATTCTGAAATCTCAAATTGAAAAGTTCTTTCTTTGCAGAAACTAATTCCTGTGATAATTCTGCGGCTGATTTGGTCCTTAAATCCTCTACATACTTATTAGTTTTCATTTACTGCACCGCCTTCCAAATCTGCTTTAGAAACGATCTTACATTTACAAGGAAGCTTGTGTGTTGCAAGACGTAAAGCTTCTTTTGCTACATCCTCAGCGACTCCGCTGATCTCAAACATTACACGACCAGGCTTTACTACCGCTACCCAGTACTCGAGTGTTCCCTTACCTGAACCCATACGTGTCTCAGCAGGCTTTGCTGTCACCGGCTTATCCGGGAATATCTTGATCCAGACCTTACCGCCACGCTTGATATAACGTGTCATGGCAATACGGGCTGCCTCGATCTGATTGGACTTGATCCAGCATGGCTCTGTCGCTATGATACCATACTCACCGTACGTAATTGTATTACCTCTCTGCGCCTTACCTGCCATCGTACCGCGGAACTGTTTACGACGCTTTACTCTTTTTGGCATTAACATTATTTATCGCTCCCTTCCTTGTTTCCCTTTGTAGGAAGTACTTCGCCCTTGTAGATCCAAACCTTTACGCCAAGTTTCCCGTAAGTTGTATCTGCTTCTGCGAAACCATAATCAATATCTGCTCTAAGTGTCTGAAGAGGAATCGTACCCTCGCTGTAGAACTCTGTACGAGCCATATCTGCTCCACCGAGACGTCCTGAAACCGCCGTCTTGATACCCATGGCACCCGCCTTCATGGTTCTGCCCATGCAGGATTTCATGGCACGTCTAAAGGACACACGGTTCTCAAGCTGCTGTGCGATATTCTCTGCTACAAGCTGCGCATCCCTGTCCGGTCTCTTGATCTCCTTGATGTCTACCAGCACGTTCTTTCCTGTCAGCTTCTGGAGTTCTTTCTTTGTGATCTCGATCTCTGCGCCGCCCTTGCCGATCACGACGCCAGGCTTCGCTGTGAAAACGATCACCTTTACCCTGTCAGACGCCCTCTCGATCTCGATCTTGGAAATGCCGGCACTGAATAATTTCTTCTTTAAAAATTTCCTAATATTATAATCTTCCACCAAATAGTCCGCAAAATCAGCATCAGCATACCATTTTGAATCCCAATCCTTAATAACGCCGACTCTCAGTCCATGAGGATTAACTTTCTGTCCCATCTTCTTCCTCCTATCTCTCGTCAAGCACGATTGTTATGTGGCTCATTCTCTTTTCGATCCTATAAGCTCTGCCCTGTGCCCTTGGTCTAACTCTCTTCATTGTAGGTCCCTTATTTGCATAACACTCCGCAATATAAAGGTTCTCAGCGTTCATACCGTTATTGTTCTCAGCATTCGCGATCGCCGACTCAAGAAGCTTCTTGATGATGCTGGAAGCATATCTTGGATTGTACTCCAGGATACCAAGCGCAGTCTGCACATCCTTACCCCTGATCGCATCTAAGACAAAGCATGCCTTCTGAACAGATACTCTGGCGTAGGAAAGCTTCGCTGACGGTCTGGTTTCTCTATTTTCTGCATTTCTCTTTCTCTTATAACTTGTTCTGCTATATTTCTCTGCCATGGTCGAACCTCCTTTCAACTGATCGATTATCTAACCTTTGATTTCTTCTCATCCTTGCCGTGTCCCCTGTAGGTTCTGGTTGCAACGAATTCACCAAGCTTATGTCCAACCATATCTTCTGTCACATATACAGGCACATGCTTTCTTCCGTCATGAACCGCGATTGTGTGGCCTACAAAAGATGGAAAAATTGTAGAACGACGTGACCATGTCTTTATTACTGATTTGCTTCCTGACGCGTTCATAGCATCAACCTTCTTCAAAAGGCTTGCGTCTGCGAAAGGACCTTTTTTTAATGACCTTGCCATTAGGTAAATTCCTCCTTATATCGATAAACTGTTATCCGAAGGCGGGGCGACCGATCTTATTTGATCGCCGAGCGATCCTTTATCAACCGCTCAGCGATAGATCTTATTTTATCGCTCTGCCATCTCTCCTTCTCACGATCAGCTTGTTAGAAGCCTTCTTGCTCTTTCTCGTCTTCAGACCAAGCGCTGGCTTGCCCCAAGGTGTAGATGGACCCGGCCTGCCGATACCGGTCTTGCCTTCTCCACCACCATGTGGATGGTCATTCGGGTTCATAACGGAACCGCGCACGGTCGGTCTGATGCCCATATGGCGCTTGCGTCCTGCTTTACCGATCTTGATGAGGTTGTGATCGCCGTTGCCCACGGAGCCGATGGATGCCCTGCAGACGATCGGAACCATTCTCATCTCGCCGGAAGGAAGTCTGAGTGTCGCGTACTTGCCTTCCTTTGCCATCAACTGTGCACTGTTTCCAGCGGAGCGCACAAGCTGCCCGCCCTTGCCGGGATACAGCTCCACGTTGTGCACATTTGTACCTACCGGGATCTCAGAGAGCGGCAGGCAGTTTCCTACCCTGACCTCTGCCTGTGGTCCGTTCATGACCTTCATGCCGTCTGTCAGTCCTTCCGGTGCAATGATATATGCCTTCTGGCCATCCTCATAGCAGATCAGGGCGATGTTTGCCGATCTGTTCGGATCGTACTCGATACCAATCACCTTTGCAGGAATACCGTCCTTATTTCTCTTGAAATCAATGATCCTATATTTCTGTCTGCTGCCGCCGCCACGGTGTCTGACAGTAATCTTACCCTGATTGTTGCGTCCGGCATGCTTCTTCTTCGCCACGCAGAGAGACTTTTCAGGAGTCTTCTTCGTGATCTCGGAGAAGTCAGAACCGGTCATATTTCTTCTCGAAGGTGTATATGGGTTATAACTTTTAATTCCCATGATCTTTTCTCCTTTACTCTTTTATTATCACACTTGATTGTGTATAGTCTGAATTGCCGCAGCCGTCCCAGGCAGATCTTATAAGCCTGAGAAGATCTCGATATCCTTGCTGTCCTCTGTCAACTGCACAATTGCTTTCTTGGTCTTTGCTGTCCTGCCGTAGACCATGCCGCGTCTCTTTTTCTTACCGTCGAGGTTCATCGTGTTGACCCTTGCAACCTTTGTTCCCTCGAACATCTTCTCGACAGCTTCCTTGATCTGTGACTTGTTTGCCTCTGTGTGAACAAGGAATGTATATTTCTTCTCGCCCATGCCAGCCATACTCTTCTCTGTAACGACCGGCTTAAGGATCACGTCATAATACTTGATATCTGCCATTATGCGTACACCTCCTCAATCGTCTTTGCGGCATCCTTTGTGAGGATCACTGTACCGCCCTTCATAACATCATACACATTGATTGTGTTTGTCAGCGCTGTCCGTACGTTCGGAAGGTTTCTCGCCGACATGACAACCTTCTCATCGTTGTCGTTCAGGACCACATATGCCTTCGCCACATTCAGATTGTCCATGACAGCCTTGAAATTCTTTGTCTTGATCTCGTCAAACTTAAGCTCGTCGATCACGATCAGCTTGTTTGCCTGAACTCTGCTCGTGAGTGCAGACTTGAGGGCTGCCCTCTTCTCTTTCTTGTTCATCTTGAACGAGTAATCCCTTGGCACCGGCGCGAACACGACGCCGCCGCCCGTCCACTGCGGAGCTCTTGTAGAACCCTGTCTTGCATGACCGGTTCCCTTCTGTCTCCAGGGTTTTCTTCCGCCGCCTGACACTTCGGAACGCGTCTTTGCCTTCTGGGTGCCCTGACGTTTATTGGCAAGCTGCTGAACGACTGCCATGTGCACAAGGTGTTCATTTACTTCAACACCGAAGACATCATCGCTTAAGTCGATCGTCTCAACTTCCTTGCCCTCCATATTATAAACAGATACTTTTGCCATCTGTATGATCCTCCTTTCACCTACGCATCTACTCTGGTAGTTTCCTTGAGTGTCACCAGTGCTTTCTTCGGTCCCGGAACAGAGCCTTTCACCAAAAGCAGGTTCTTCTCAGCATCAACTCTTACGATCTCAAGGTTCTGAACTGTTACCTTTACGCAGCCCATATGTCCCGGCATACCCTTGCCCTTAAACACGCGGCTCGGTGACGAGCAGGCGCCGTTGGAACCCTGATGACGATGGAACTTGGAACCATGCGCCATCGGCCCTCTGTGCTGACCATGTCTCTTGATCGCGCCCTGGAACCCTTTTCCTTTGGAAACAGCAGATGCATCGATCTTATCTCCAACTGCAAAGATGTCAGCTTTGATCTCATTTCCCAATGCGTACTCTTCTGCATTCTCGAACTTAAACTCTCTCAAAAATCTCTTGGAAGAGACACCTGCCTTGTCAAAGTGACCTTTGAGTGCCTTGTTAACACCATGTCTGTGGATGACTTCTTTCCTGCCGCCCTTATCCTTGTTAACGATCTTGTCCTTCTTGTCCACAAAGCCAACCTGAACGGCCTTGTAGCCATCGTTTTCCTCTGTCTTGATCTGCGTCACAACACACGGACCAGCCTGAAGTACGGTTACCGGAATCAATGAACCGTCTTCGTTGAAGATTTGAGTCATTCCGACTTTCGTAGCTAATATAGCTTTCTTCATTTCTTTCCTACCTCCATCTTTTCTACAGCGGAGCACCCTTTTCTGTGCTCATACTAGTAGAAGGCTTACTTGTTTTTCATTTTGATATCAATATAAACACCAGCCGGCATCTCGAGTCTCTGCAGGGCATCGACCGTCTTGGGTGTCGGTGTGATGATATCGATCAGTCTCTTGTGCGTTCTCTGTTCGAACTGCTCTCTGGAATCTTTGTACTTGTGAACCGCCCTAAGGATCGTCACTACCTCTTTCTTGGTAGGAAGGGGAACCGGTCCGCTCACCTGTGATCCGTTTTTCTTTACTGTTTCGATTATTTTTTTGGCAGATGCATCAACCAACTGATGATCATAAGCTTTTAATGTAATTCTCATTACCTGACTTGCCATAAAAAAAGTCGCCTCCTTTTCGCACTTTTTATGAATAAGTACGACAAGCGGTGACTGTACACTCTTCCGGGTGTGTCATAGCATTTTCTCCTCGGCATATTTTACCGATCGCAGTCTGACACATCTCTTATTGGGCGGATCTTGCGATCCTGCCTTTGTACAGTGACTTGTCGCCAGTTTCCCAGCCGGCTTATACCGGCTTCTTGACATTCGCTCCGCGGAAAACCTGCCATGCGCTTTCCTTATTTCGCACAGGCAGCAACCTCACGTTTCATCGCTATCATGCCACAGCAATTAGTAGTATATCGTAGCGTTTGCGCATTTGCAAGCACTTTTTGTATTTTTATTGTTTTTTTTTGAGTACAATCGTTCTTCCCGCGATATCCGCCAAAGTATCCATTGAAAAAAGAAAGATATCTATAGTATACTGATTAGGAACCGCAAGAAAAATATCAGGAAGGATACGTTATATTATGTGGATCGCAAACAACTGGAAAGACTATGAAGTCATCGATACCTCCTCGGGCGAAAAGCTGGAACGGTGGGGAGATCACATACTGGTCAGACCCGATCCCCAGGTGATCTGGAATACCGCAAAGGACGACCAGCGCTGGAAAAAACCGAACGGACACTATCACAGAAGTTCCAAAGGCGGCGGGGAATGGGAGTTTTTTAGGCTGCCGCAGGAGTGGGATATCCATTATCAGCTCTCCGGCAGCCGGAACCTGACATTTCATCTAAAGCCCTTTAGCTTTAAACATACCGGACTTTTTCCGGAGCAGGCTGTCAACTGGGACTGGTTCTCTTCTATTATAAGGGAAGCGTTGCGCGAGCATCCCTCGCGCGAGATCCGGGTGCTCAATCTCTTTGCGTACACGGGAGGCGCCACGCTGAGCGCCGCGGCAGCCGGAGCGCATGTAACGCACGTCGACGCCTCCAAGGGCATGGTTGGCTGGGCAAAGGAAAACGCTGCATCATCCGGGCTTGCCGACGCGCCGGTCCGCTGGCTCGTGGACGACTGCGTCAAATTCGTGGAGCGCGAGATCCGGCGCGGCAATACCTATGATGCCGTTATCATGGATCCGCCCTCGTACGGCAGAGGACCAAAGGGCGAGATCTGGAAGATCGAGGATTCGGTCTATCCTTTTATCGGGCTTACGGCAAAACTCCTGGGCAGACAGCCGCTTTTTTTCCTGATCAATTCCTACACGACCGGGCTGCAGCCTGCCGTTCTGGCCTACATGCTCGAAAGTGCCATCGTACCGAAGTTCGGCGGCCGCACAGACGCCTCCGAGATCGGTCTTCCTGTCACGTCAAACGGACTTGTCCTGCCCTGCGGCGCCAGCGGGCGGTGGGTCGCCGGATGATGCATCCAAAAACGGCAGTGCCTTGAAACACTGCCGTTTTTCTTAATAATAATATCCTGAACCTGCAAGCGACGCGACGATCGCGGCAAACGCTCCCCCCATGACGATCGCCAGCACTATGCCGATCACCGTCCACACAAGCATCGCCTTGAAGTAATTGGACTTGCTCTTCTTTGTGTTTGAGCCAAATGCCCAGACAAAGACCATGATAATGCCCACACAAGGTATGCACATGATCAGTGTCGAGATCATCCAGTCCGCAAAAGTCACCGGCTCCTCGAGATCCGTGTTCCCTGCCTGATAGGGCTGCTGCTGATATGGCTGCTGCGGCTGGTATGGCTGATAGGGCTGCTGCGGCTGGTATGGCTGCTGCTGGAACTGTCCCTGCTCGCCATTCTGGTTCTGATTGTCTTTGTCAAATAAGTTGTTATTGTCCATCAATATCTCCCTCCGATATCCCAACGATCTGAAACTGCCTATAAATATGTAACTGTACCATAACCGTAATCATATCACAGGAAAGGCGCTTTGCGCAACAATATTTTATGATCTAGTCAAAATAATCCGCATACGATCCGAAAATCCTTTTCACGACATCATACGACAGTTTCTGTCTGCGGTACTCGTCGACGACACCTTTGTTGTTCATCGTCCTCGGCCGGCCGGCAAACCATTCGTCGCTGACGCGGACATCGCAGAACTGCCAGATATAGACACCGCTGCACCCCGTGTGTTCCAGGACAGCCGCGAGCTGTGTTTCCAGTGCCTGCGCCTGGTATTCCTCCGTCCACTTGGCATGGCGGCTGTTCCGGCAGCCATAGATCGCGCCTGCCCCGATCTCGGTGATCAGAAACGGCTTCCCGCCCCCTTCTGTCTCCTTCTGAACCCACTGATACAGATCATCAAGGTACTCTGCGGGCGGCGTGTCGTGATACCAGAGCGGATAGATATTGTAGGAGACAACCTCGGGCAGTCCGAAGCAGATGTCCGCCTTGAACTTGCAGCTTGCCGAGGAGCGCGGTCTGGATGTATCCAGCGACCTTATGAGGTCATACTGTTTCTCATAGCATTCTTTTCCATACGCACTGTCGCTGGCGCACTCGTTCAAGATCCCCCAGATGTAAATACAGGGGTGATTGTAATGGAGCGGTATCATCTCCCGGATCACTGCCTCCGCCTGCGGTTCAAAGTTCGGGTTCTGCATGTCTTCAAGGCTCAGCCCCCTGGCATGGTTTTCCTCCCACACCAGAATGCCCTGCTCGTCGCACAGATCCAGAAAGATCTCATCGTCCGGATAATGCACGGCGCGGATCGAATTGGCACCGAGATGGCGGATCATCTCTATGTCTGCAGCGATCGCGGCATACGGCAGCGCGCATCCAAACTGCGGATGATCCTCGTGCCTGCAAAAGCCCTTGATCCGGACCGCACGCCCGTTTAACAGGATCTTGTTCCGATCGATCCTGATCTCTCGGAATCCAAACCGGTCGATCAGGTCATCGATCCGGCAGCCGTCTTTTTCAAGCTCTGCCTTTGCATCATAGAGATTGGGCTGACCGATCTCCCACGTCTCCACCTGATCAAACGCAAAGTCCCCGCACAGCGTTGTCTCCTCGTTCGCCCGGATCGTCACTGATTCCCACCGATGTGTCCTGTCCGCGATCGAGATGCTGACCGCTGCCGTCTGGTCTTTTTCGGTAAGGTTTACAGCAACGACCTCTGCCCTCGCTTTCCATTTACCGTTTTCCAGATGCGGCGTGATGTGAAGCTGTCGGATGTAGAGTTCGCCGAGCTGTTCGAGCACGACAGGTCTGCTCACGCCGCCGTAGGACATATAATCGTTTGGAATGTGCAGGGCGCTCTCACTGCCAAAACGGTTATCCGCCCTGATCTCAAGCGTGTGCTCACCCGCCTCGAGATCCTTTATGATCACGCTAAATGCCGTGTAGGCATTGTAGTGGGAAGCGATCTCCTTACCGTCGAGAGATATTTTTGCCGTGTGGCTCACGCCCTTGAACTCGAGCCGAATCGTGCCGCCCGCATGAAATTTCTTTCTAAAGATCCCCTCTCCCCTGTAGTCAGCAAAATCAGAGAGGTTTTCCCAGCAGCAGGGCGTCGCTGCCTGAAATATCCTGCCTTCATGTTCTCCCTGACAGGGAATAAATTCCCACAGGCTTCCCGTGAGCTCCTGCTGCTTTCTGATCTCGTGTGTTGTAAAAGTCCTTATCATGTCCTTTGTTCGTACCTCGCTTTCAGAATATAATTGAATGTCCGCTGCAGACTTCTGTTACTAATGTAGCACGGCTGCTTCCTATTGACAATCCTATCCTTTCACGCCGGAAGTCGCGATCCCTTCCACAAAATATTTCTGCAGCAGCAGGAACACGATCAATACCGGGATCAGCGAGATGACGGATCCTGCCATGATCAGTCCGTACTCGCTTGAGTACTGTCCGATAAAACGCTGCAGTCCGATCTGGATCGTCTTCTTCATCTCACTCTTTAAATAGATCGTAGGTCCCAGATAATCGTTCCATGTCGCCACAAAGGTGAAGATCGTCAGGGTCGCGAGCGCCGGCTTGGAGAGCGGAAGCATGATGTTCGCATAGATCTTGAATTCGTTCATGCCGTCAATACGCGCCGCCTCACACAGAGAATCCGGAATCCCCATATAAAACTGCCGCATCAAAAATACACCGAATGCAGAAAATGCCTGCAGAACGACCATGGCAAGCAGTGTATCGTTCAATCCCATCCGCCGCATCATCAGAAACTGCGGGACCATGTATACCTGCCAGGGCATGGCGATCGTGGAAATATAAGCCAGAAACAGTTGCTTCTTGCCGCTAAACTCCAGTTTCGCAAACGCGTACGCTGCAAACGAGCTGGTAAAGAGCTGCAGGATCGTCACCACAACCGTCAGGATCACCGTGTTTTTGATAAACACCGCAAACGGGATCTTTGTCCAGACCTTCATGTAATTATCCCAATGCGGTTCCTGCGGGATCAGCACGAACGGATTCATCTGGAACACTTCCCTGTCTGATTTGATGGATGCGGAGAGCATCCAGACAAACGGCAGCACGGTGATCAGCACCACGATCAGCAGGAGCAGGTAGATCACGGCTTTTCCCATTTTTCTTTTCTCAGTCATCGATTTCATTGCCATACCCCCTTAATCGTTCGCGTATTTTGATTCGTTCTTAAACTGGAACAGTGTCACTGCCAGGACGATCAGAAACAGGATGATCGCCGCCGCGCTGGCATAGCCCATATTCCACTTGGTAAATGCCTCCTGATAAATGAACGCCACAAGCACCATCGCCGATGTCGACATGTTGCTGCCGCCCGCGAGCAGAACAGCCGTGTCATAGATCTTGAAACACCCGATCGTCATGATGATGACCACAAAGAATGTCGTCGGACGCAACTGCGGCCATGTCACATAACGGAACTTCTGCCATACATTGGCGCCGTCGAGGTCGCTCGCCTCGTAGAGCTCGCCCGAGATTCCCTGCAGACCTGCCAGATAGATCACCATGTAATAGCCCATCGACTTCCAGAGCGAGAACAGTATGTACGATAAAATGATCAGGTGCCCCGTAAACCACTGCGGCAGGTCGTCCTTGGGCACATGAAACGCATTGTACAGGATATTGTTCACCGGTCCCTTGGATGAGTGGAAGATCATGCGCCATACGGTCGTCACTGCAATGATCGAACTCACATACGGAAAACATGAAATCGCGCGGAACACGCCCCTGCCTCTGATCTTCTGATTGAGCAGGATCGCCAGTCCCAGCGCCACGGCAATCGTGAGCGGCACTGTTCCGATACTGTACAGAAATGTGTTTACAAGTGAGTTCAGGAAAAACGTATCCTGAAACAAGTCGATAAAGTTCTTTAACCCGGTAAACTGCGGTGCGTTGTTGCCGTCCCAGTTGCAGAATGCCATACCAAACGCCACCACGATCGGTATCATGGTAAACACGGCAAAACCGATAAAATTCGGCGCGATAAACGCGTACGCAACAAGATTTTTTCTTCTGTTGCGCTTTTTGGCTGCCGCTGATAACTCTGTATTTTTCGCCATAACAAGCCTCCTTTTCCAAATCGGGCAGGAAAATGCCCCTCTCCAGTGTGCATATAAAATGACCGGAAGAACTTCCGGCCATTTTACATCTCAGGCTACTGGATCTTGCCAGCCTCCTCGTTCATCTTTGCAACACCCTCTGCCGGCGTGCACTCGCGCTGCATGATCATCTCATGATACGTACCAAGGATCGGGCTGATCTCAGCCAGTTCATCACCGTAGGGCGCCTCAAGGTACACCGCTGTCGTCTTTAACGCTGCACGGCTTGCCTCATCCTGCGGGAATCCGTCCATGGAAGCGATCGCCGCTGTCACATCATCGTTTGAGATCGCCGGGAAGTTTCCGGAAGATGCGAGCACTGCTGCCCCCTCCTCTCCGCTCACCCACTTGATGAAATCCCATGCCGCGTCTTTTTTCTGAGACTCTGATGTGATCGCCAGACCTGTGATCGCGCCCAATGTCGAGCCTGCCGGAACGCCATCGGGATGCAGGTATGCCGCGATGCCCCAGTTTCCGCACAGGGAAGCGTCATATTCGCCGCTTGCCAGATTGTTGATCAGTGTCGTCACAAACCAGCTTCCCATGTTGATCATGGCAACGTTGCCTTCCGAGAATGCCGCAGAGTAATGCAGGCTTTCTGTCTTTAGATCCGTGTATTTCTGACAGATCCCGTCGTCCTCCTGTGCCAGAACCATCTCGTAATACGGAATCATGAAATCATAGTTCTTGTCCAGGATACTGTGCTTGCCGTCCAGGATCCCAAACAACTGGATCGTGGAGCTCCATGTGTGATAGTGGCACCCATACACTTCCTCCCCGAACGCATCATCCGACACGGCGCGCGCCAGCGCATCGTACTCCTCGATCGTCATATCATTTGTCGGATACTCGAGATTCTTTGCATCAAACACGTCCTTGTTATAGAATACCAGCCAGATATCACTTCTGAACGGAAGTTCATACAGGCTGCCGTCCACTGTCACCTGATCCGTCACACCCGCGTACTGCGCCAGATCCACGCTGTCCTCTGTGATATAGCTGTCAAGCGGCTCCAGGACGCCCTTGCCCACCAAAGTCGCATAGCTTGGCACGTCCTTGAGCGAGACGACATCAAAATCCGTGCCGCTGCCGGAAAGCTCTGTTGCCAGCACGTTGGAGTAGTCGTTGGAACCAAAGTCCACGATCTCGATCTCCACATTTGGGTTCAATTCCATATACTTGTCCGCCAGATCGTTCCAGTATGTGATCAGACTGATATCCCATGCCGCCCATTTCAGATGAACCTTCTCGCCGTCAGCAGCCGTATCTGACGCATTTCCTGCATCTGTTTCTGCATTGTCCCCGGCAGGTTCTGCCGGTGTGCTCTCGATTGTATCTACCGCCGGCTGATCCGCCGTGGCGGATGAACTGTCTGTGCCCGCATCGCCGCCGCACCCGGTCAACACTGCAGAGAACAGCAGGACAGTCCCCATCGCAAGACTTAAAAATTTCTTCTTCATAGATCTTCCTCCTTTAATTACCATATCATCAAGGCACTATGCCCTAATTTGCCTGACTTTGCAGCCGCATACACCCGACAACGTATCGCTGCAAAAAACTGCTGCGGATTGCTGTCAATATAATCTAAATCGTTATAACTCCCATCACCCAAAATATCGCGCTGTATTTTATATTGATTTTCTGTGCATACTTTTTCCAATCTTTCCGCCATTTTTTGTGTTATCTGCCTAAATTATTCATAAATTTTCGTATAGTTTTTATTTATTCTGCCATCTTTTGTTGACTTTTTCCACAATTTATATTACATTATGTACAAGAGGATTTTAATGTCTTTTTACGTGCAAAAACTAACATTTTCTGCGATATGCTTCCTTGATCCGGAAAGGTATCTCGAAACTACAGGAGGAGTACACTTATGTTTCAAATACTGCGCGGCGGGTGCAACACGCGCCATCCAAGCTCGTTTTTCCGCACCAGGCCAAACGGGATCAATAATTATATGCTCCTGGTCATCAAAACCCCGGCAATCTTTGCCCTGGAAGGACATGAGACGAAAATACCGCCCGGCACGGCGATCGTGATCCCGCCCCATGTTCCTTACTACTACCACAATCCAAACGGCGAATACATGGATGACTGGCTTCATTTTGATTTTCCACAGGACGCTTTCTCCATCGAAGAGATGCTGACGCCCGGAATCCTTTTTCCCGTCAGCGATACGGAGTTATTCTCCCCCTACATCCGCCAGCTTGTATGGGAAAATACCTACGTCAGTTCTCCGATGCGTGAAAGTAATCTGGATCACCTGATGCATATTTTGTTAAACCATTTGTCTGCCGCTTTTCACCAAAAAGGCGCCGAGGATTCCTATACCCTTTACCAGTCTACGCTCCAGGGCATCCGGATCGCCATGCAGGGCTCCCTGTATGAACCCTTAAGTGCCGACGAGGCCGCAAAGCAGATTGGCATCAGCAAATCCCATTTTCAGCATCTGTACACACAGCAATTCGGGATCTCCTTCCAGCAGGATTATATCCAGATGCGCATCAATTACGCCAAGGATCTGCTGGAGACATCAGACCTGTCCATGGAACAGATCGCGGAGATCTGCGGTTACGCCAGCGAGGTTCACTTTTACCGCCAGTTCAAGCGCTATGTCGAGATGACTCCCGCCAGATACCGCAGACATTTTCATAATCAGATGTGAGGAGGTGAGAGAGAAGCCCGTGTGCATAAAAAGAAACCGGTATTCCTGCCCTTGACAAGATATACCGGCTTCCATTTTTTGTTTTATATTCCCGCAAAAATCCTGCGCAGAATATTATTTCCGTAATACACCATAGGCGGTTCGCCCGGAAAGCAATTGATCATTCTGAACAGATATACCGCAAGCGTGGCGGCGCACACCACCCCAAGCCACAGCATCGTGCGTTTGGAGCGCACTCCCTTAAGATACCTGTTTGCAAAAAACCAGCCCAGAAACAGGATCCACAGCGGCGCTGCAGGATTGAGCCGCATGCCTCTTACAACCCTGCCCGTTAGAATATACCACACTGCCCGCGTCATGCCGCAGCCCGCACAGGGAAAACCTGTCAGGATCAGTTGCGGGCAGAATGCATGGAACACGCTTCGCGCAAACATGTTGTACACTATCAGCGCCAATATCGCGAAACGGAAATTTTTCAGATCTTTCCATAGCCTTGTTGTGATCACCTGTACCTTCTGCATCTTTTACATCCGTACCTTCCTATTCTGCGGGAGCACAGAACCGAGATCTGTCCCGCTTTTATTTTCTACGGCTCCTTAACACCTGCCCGATGCGCCGCGTACGCCCTCGAAAAGTTAAACGTCCTAAATCCCATAAACGCATCCCGCTGCCATCGGTACCGCTCCAGCCTGCCGCAATAAACGCTGTCCTTATCCCTCCAGAGTTCATCCGGAAGTGCGGCAACAGCATCGAGGGAGAGTCTCCTCCTCAGATAATAACTGTCGCATTCCTGTCCGGCCTCACTGGCGGCAATGTTATAGGAAGCGATCCAGTAGTCCGGGTGGGCTGCCGCAAAGCAGAGCCAGCCCGCAGTCAGCGTCACGAGCATGAAGCGCAGCAGTGAAAACTTCTGGTTATAAGTATACACCAGAACGCCCGTCATGACAACCGCGATCATGACCAGTCCCCACAGCACGAGCAGCCGCAGAAATGTCAGTTGATAGCTTGCGATATACAAGAGCATCCTGTACGCGCTCGACACGGTCATGATGTACGTGCAGCCGCAGATGACGGTCAGCAGCACCCGCAGAATGCGCGAGCATCCAAAATATGCCAGCGTGCACAGCACCAGAACGATATTGAAGACGCAGACAAATACCAGTTCAAAAAATCCGTGTCTGGCGTAGGCGGAATATGTGTAGCCTTCCGGCAGTTTTCCAAGAAACAGGCTGACGATCTGTATCCCTGAAAATACCACATACATCACGCACATCACGCCGTTGACGGTCACTGCGATGTACGGATCCCAGTTGGTCTTTACTGTCTGAGCCCTGTTGTCGATCGTCCTGATATTCTGCGGCTCCGTATTATAAGAAAACATGCCATAGCACATCACAGATACCACCGCGATCGATACCGTTATCCTGATCATATTCTCAAGCACATCAATATCGACGGAAAATGTCAGGAGATCAAACAGGATACTGTACACCAGATCGTAGAATACCGCATCCGCACTCGCGAGCATTATGGCAATGATCACTGCCATCGGAATGACGATCAGCAGCCCAATCCCCACCGATCGGACGAGGCGTCTGTTCCTGGCACTTTTTTCATTAATTTCCTTCTTTTCCGCCTTGCTGCCCATACGTCTCTGCTGCCACCATGCAGTCACATCATAGAGCGGCGTGATCGTGCTGGCGATCCCACCAGACAGCATCGTCATGCCGCCCTTCATATATGCAGCCACGCTCCACCCAGTCAGGTCATGCCAGTACTGCAGAAGCAGCACGCCAAGCAGAACAAACATCAGCATTGTGTTAAAGAAGACCAGCACACCGGAATCCGTCGTAGCGTTCAGAATGCCTGCTATCACGATACAGACCATCAGAAACCATTTGTTAATATGCGTCTTCGTCTGCCCTGTCTGCCCGTCTGCGGAGCTGCTCTCTGACTTTCTGGTAAAGTAGCCAAAAAACAAGAGGGTTCCGCCCGCGAAAAAAGGGTATGTGATCCCCGATGCATTGCGGTACAGGCAGAATGTATAAAACAGTGCATACAGAAAACTGCCCGCGCCAAACATCTGAAATCTCTTCTGCTTTTTTCTCGTCTCTTCCGCTTTTGCCTCCTGTGCTGCCAGTTGATCCATCTGTGGCACCGCGGCCAGTGCCTGCGGGTCTGTCGTTATCACGTGTTGATCCATTTTTCATCCTTCCTTTCCCAATTCATTATCACTTTCATTCACCTACTCTGCCAGTCCAGTCAGGGATCCCTGATCTCATCATATCGGTCTGTCATACATCCTCCTCATCATCATCGGACTCAACGTATTCCAGAATATCTCCCGGCTGGCACTGCAGCGCCTTGCAGATCGCGTCGAGTGTTGACAGCCGCACCGCCTTTGCCTTATTGTTTTTTAAGATCGACAGGTTTGCCAGCGTGATGTCCACTTCCTTTGCAAGCTCTGTGAGCCCGACCTTTCGTTTTGCCATCATCACGTCAAGATTGATTATTATCGCCATTGTCACATTGCCTTTCTGAATAAAATCTAGATCGTCAGGTCATTTTCCAGCTTATACTCCACCGCCCTGTCAAACACAAAGGCGAGCACTTTGCTGAACAGCCCCGCTATGATAAAGACCAGCACCAGGACCAGCATGGCGATCGTCATATAGAGCACTGTCCGCAGCAGGCAGATCACCGCGATCACAAAACTGTAGGTTCCCATCCGCTGCAGGCTGACCACATTTTCCTTCACAAAGCAGTCGTCCTTCAAGACTGTCCGAAACATCTTGCGCAGCTCGCCGAGTATCAGAACCGCCAGGATCCCGAGAATAAAATAGATCATAATGATCTCTGTGTAGCGCCCCTCGAAATCGTGAAAATCCAGGAACGCCGCCACCCTCTGCACCAGCCCCGGAACGGGTAGCAGCACTGTCACGGCGATCCCCGCAAAGTACATGAAGTCCAGCAGATATTTTGTAAAAATGATAACCGTTTCCTTTTTCATCGTCTCTCCATCCTTTTCATTCCTTCCGACTCCGGAAATTCCGTGATTTTATATTACCACTCTCGTCATCGAAATGCAATAACTTTTTATCGTTTTTCGATAAATTTTTATTGTTTTCATTTCAACAAAAAAGCATCAACGATTTTCGTCAATGCTTTTCAAACTTTCCACAATATCTTCCCTGTGCCCTTTTGTCCCTGTCACTCTATGATCTTATACCCTGCGTTTCCAAGAACCCGGACCGCCTTTTGATAATCTTCCTTCTTGGTCAGTACATAGTCTGTGTTAAAGGTTGAGACCACAAAGATCCCGATCTTATTTTCAGCCAGGATCCCCGAGATTCCAGACAGGATCCCGATCAGCGAAAAGTCCAGGATCCCCTGAATGCGAAAGGCTTTCCAGCCGTCAGAGCGCTCCGTTGCATTCGGCGGCACATCTTTTGTAAGACATACCAGAGAGTTTTCCTCATCCGTTTTTCCGACAAAGCAAAACGCTGTATTCAGATCTACAAGTGTATAATCTGCCACTTTACACACCGAAAAATCCTGGTCGATCTTCTTAAGCTCCATTGTAAGATATCTCCTTATAATCCTGTTATTCAGACAGCAGCTCCCTACTGATAAAAACGCTCAAGATTTCTGACAAACGCCTTTGCCGGCCTGTGGCCGCCGTTTTGTGTCAGTCTGTCCGTCTCGGTCACATACTCTGCGACCTTCCGGCGGAAATTGGGTTTGATCAGCTCCTGCCCCGATATCAGTTCCACCGCCTCCTGCAGATCTGTCAGGGTAAAATATTCCGGCATAAAGTCAAAAGCGATCCGTATATCGCTCCCCAGCATACGCCTGAGATCGTTAAAGACACTGGTGATGATCTTTGCATGGTCAAATGCGATCCCCCGCGACTCCGCGATCTCATAAGTGACGATCTCATGATAGTCGCGGTATTCAATGTGTTCCCGGATCACTGCCCGGAGACTGGCAGCCGTTTCTGCGTCTGCTGTCTCGCTGTTTTGCAGCACAAGCTCATACTCGCGGTCGCAGGTGACACCATTCCCCTGCTCCAGCTTCCTGTCTACCGTCTTACGCACAGTGATGTCAAACCATGCCGCCTCACCCGCATCACCGCTCGCCTCGAGATGCCCGTTTGCAAGGTCGTCCTCATTCAGCACCGCAGCAAATGCCTGCGAGACAATCCACCCTCTGGGATCGCGGCCGCTGTCACTGAACACCCCGCACAACTGCAGATACGCCTTGTCTGTTCCCGTCTCCTCCTTGAGCTCGCGCCTTGCAGTCTCCTGGATCGTCTCCCCCTTCTGCATAAACCCGCCAGGAAGCGCCCACTCGCCCTGAAACGGCTGCTCGGCGCGCCTGATCAGCAAGATCCGCAGCGTTTTGACAGGAAGCCTGCGGTAATCGGAGTCCGCAGGCTGCTTTCTCCCGATAGAGAACACGGCGACGTCCGCAGCGATGGACGGTCGGTCGTACTGGCTGATATCGTATGAATCCAAAAAGTCTTTATTCGTTATTGTCTGATCTTCTTTTGTCCGACTCATCTTGTTTCCTCACTGCCATTCTTGTTTTCACGACATTAATCGAGTAGAAAAGAGCCATCTTCCCCTACTCGCCTCGCGCCCCATGCACCGCTTCCGCAGCATACTTCCTCTGCATGGGGCCGCAATAAACAAGAGGCAAATTCAAAATACTGCTAATGTCTGCCTCAATGACTCATTTATCAAACTCTGGATCAATAAAATCATCGTGTCAGAATTCAGTACGGCATCCATCAGTTCTTCCAGCTTTTTCATCGATGTTATGGTGAATATGTCTTTTCTCCTTCCACTGTACTCAATTGCCAGATCTTCATTCATCACAATCGTTACAGGATAAGAAATCGTGCTGTATCTTACGAACATCATTCTGTATTTGTAGTGTTCCAATCCTTTCACTGTAAGATAAACTTCGAATTTATTTTGTTCTGCCCCCTGCTCTCCCAGATCCTGCTGTATATCTGCAATTTCAGAAGAAGTCTGTATCGCAGTTGTCAAAACAGCCAGACCGTTCTTTTTTACATATGAATAAACCGGGCCATCATATCGTGCTATGTTGCCGATCACATGTCCTTCTGTTACCTGTTCGATCTGCTCCAACGATTTTTTGATGACAACATCTGGCGCATATTTATCTAACAATTCAAAAGAAAAATTCCCTTTATCCATTATACCCCTCCTATTTTGACTTATTGGTCTTCTATTTCACACATGATCGGAAAATGGTCACTGATATTTATATTTGGACACTGATGTTCATCCCTTAGATCCGAATAACTGCAGGAAGTTATGATTCTCAGACTTTCCCTTTTAAACAGGGGTAAAATCTCCCTGCTCACGATCACCTGATCCAGCATATACCACATTGGAGAATTTAATCTTGACTGATTTAAGTAATATGTTCCTGGCGGATATGTAAAGTCCCCCATAAAATTCCACATAGGATTATAAAATTTTCTATAATCTGTTCCATAAACCCTCCTTGTGGGAGGATCCATCATCCCCAATACAGGCAAACCATGAAATCCATTTGCATTCAAACAGCCTTTATCGTACGGCATCTCATTAAAATCACCCACAATCATTGTCTGTTGTGAATTGATACTCTGTTCTGTCAGCTTGATATCATACATTATTTCCTGTATTTTTTCAAATCTTTCATCACTCCTGTCCCCATGCAGATCCGACATCAAATGCACGCAACACAAAATGTACTGATCTTTAATGATCTGAATAGAGTGATATGTATTTTGACAGCCTGGTTCTATCCTGGCATAATTACTCCATACAACGATCCTGCCACACCCTTCTGTATAGCAAGGAACAAATTTCATACAATTTTTTTCAAACAACGCCTTCAATTCGATCTCATCAGAACAATATTCTGCCATGACGAACACATCTATATCATAATCCCGGATCAGATTCACAACATATTCATTGATATCAATGTTTTTATGGGTATTCCAAAACATGATTCTCATTTTCCAGATTTCTTCCCTCATTCCCACGACAATTATATATCCAGCTCTATCATAACTTTATGTTATTTTAACACACCCCCCGCGTTTTTTCCACCAGAACATAAAAGGACGGTCTGCCACGGCTGTGTGTTTGAAAAGTGCTCCAGACAAAAAATCCTGATAAAAGGCACCCCGACCGATACCTTCTATCAAGATTTTCCACTCAATCCTTCTACTGTCCCGTAAACTCCTCCGGCTCGACCTCCGCCGGCAGGCGCAGGTCCCCGCGCGGGCTCACGGACACGGAGCCTACCTTGACGCCGTCCGGCATGCAGTTGCGCTTAAACTGCTGCCTGAAAAACCGATTGTAAAATACATTCTGCCACCTGGCGATCTCCTCGTCGCTGAACTTATACTCGCCGCTGCGGCGCACCGCCTCCTGACACAGCGCAAAGATCTCGGCCGGCGTCATTCCGTATCTCAGTGTATAGTACAGGAAAAAGTCATGCAGTATATAAGATCCGACCGTCTCCTCCGTCTTCTGCGCGATGGTTCCGTCCGCATTCGGCGGAAGCAGCTCCGGACTCACCGGCGTGTCGATGATGTCCTCGATCACTTTTCTCATTCCGGCAAACCCGTTCTCGTCCATATAGTGCCCCACCTCGTCGACCAGCGTGCGCACCAGCGTCTTGGGAATGCTCGTGTTGACAGCGTACATGCTCATATGGTCGCCATTGTACGTGCACCACCCGAGGGCAAGCTCCGAAAGATCGCCCGTACCGACGACAAAACCGCCCTCCCTGTTCGCCACATCCATCAGGATCTGCGTGCGCTCCCGCGCCTGACAATTTTCATAGGTGACGTCATGCACATTTTCATCCTGCCCGATATCTTTGAAATGCTGTCTCACCGAGTCGGCGATACCGATCTCCCTGACCGCACAACCCAGATACTGCATCAGTGCGACAGAATTGTTCTTCGTGCGGTCTGTAGTGCCAAACCCCGGCATCGTGATCCCCATCACCGTGTCTGCGGAAAGCCCCAGATCCCTAACTGCCTGCGCGGACACCAGCAGCGCGAGCGTCGAGTCCAGACCGCCCGACACGCCGACCACGACGCATCTGCTCTTCGTCGCCTCGATGCGCCTTGCAAGCGCAGTGACCTGCATCTGAAAAATATCAAGACACCGCTCCCTGCGGTTCGAGGACGGCACAAACGGCGTGATGGACAGTTTCGCCAGCAGTTCCCGCTTCTCCATGAGCGGCTTTCTGCAGGTCAGTCTGCGATAGCACCGTGTTGAAAAATTATTTTTGCATTCGGAATACGTCTTGTTCGCGATCCTGTCATGCCGGATCTTCGTGAGGTTAAAATCCTTCACGAGCACCGTATCGCTGAACGGCCTTCCCTCCCCGAGAAGCTTGCCGTTCTCATACATCAGCGTGTGCCCGCTGAACACCAGATCCGAAGTGGACTCATACTGTCCCGCGGACACATACACATAGCCGCAGATGCAGCCCGCCGACGCGGCACCCAGCATATTTTTCCGGTACTGCGCCTTGCCGATCACCTCGTTGGAGGCAGAGAGATTGACAATGATCTCCGCCCCGTTCAGCGCCAGGAGCCGTCCCGGCGAGATCGGCGCCCACGCGTCCTCACAGATCTCGATGCCGACGCAGACCCTTTTATCAGTACCGATCTCTAGGATGACATTGTTGCCAAAAGTCGTCTGCAGGGTTTCCATCCCGCATACGATCTCCAGTTCCTGCGCGTCGCGCCCGCCGGCACTGAACCACCTTTTTTCATAAAATTCACCGTAGTTTGGCAGATACGTCTTTGGCACGACTGCCGCCAGTCTGCCATTGTGGATCACCGCCGCACAGTTAAAAAGTTCTCCCTCTTTCTCCAGTGGAACGCCGACGACCAGCACCGCCCCGTTTTCGCCGTATTTTTTTGTGTACATGGTCAGATCATACAGCCCCCTGCGCGCCCTGTCCAGTAAATTCCGGTTGTTAAACAGGTCTGCGCAGGTGTACCCTGTGAGCGAGAGCTCCGGCGTCACGACCAGATCCGCCTGCTCTGCCAGGCTGTCATACACCTTGATGATCTCCTGGCGGTTTTTTGCAACATTTCCTATGTGGACACGCGGCGCGACAGCCGCTGCCCGAAATAACTCCAATGTGTTCTCCATCTTCAACAATCCATTCCTTTTTTTAGATTAGGATACAAAAAAGTCACTGCACACCTGTATATATCCTATAATGTGCTCCCAAAAAATGTCAAGCTCCAAAATCTCCGTCATTAAGCCTGTTCCTGATCTCGGCAAGCGACTGCTCCTTCAAAAGTACCCCGTCACGGAATACCGTTTCCAACAGATTCTCTTTCCCGAGGATCCCTTCCCCTGTGTAACCGTCCTGAAAAGTCAGTGCCCCGCTCTCGTCCCGGTACACGCGGCACATTCCCCGCTGGCTCTTCTTGAAGCTCCCCTCCTTCGGATCCTTGAAGACCGGGACCGGCCTGCCGTCCACCTCACAGTAAGTCGCCTTGATGCAGAAGCTGAACGTATCCCTGGTGAACGGCTTCAACACGTTTTCCTCCTCGACACACTGCATGCTGAAACTCCCCACGCCCAGCGCGACATTGCTGCACGCAAAACCGTTCGCGATCAGGATCCTGTATATTTCCTCGCATCTCTGTATGGTGATGCTGTCTCCATAGATCGCCTTCACATGCGGGTCGAGCACCTTATATCCCTTAGCGTTTACGGTTCCGCCAAAAATATCCCACAATCTGAACACCGTTTTGGTCACGACCTCCACACAATCCCCGCTGTCGCCGCGCATCAGCATACAGCCGTTGTGCGCCATGATCTCCTTTTTCAACTGCGGTATCACATGGTCGATGACATTCCAGTAATCATAGGAATCAAGCACTGCCGAAAAACTCGTGTCCGGATAGATCTCTGTGAGCAGCCTCCGCAGCAGCGTGATCTCATCGCCATCGACAGCGTAATTACTGCACATCACAGAGTGCTCCGTGCTGACAGCCCCGAAAGCAACCGGCTCCCTGGTACAGTCACAGCAATACATCTGCTCCAAAAACGGTATAGCCGGAACGGTCGCCGTGTTTAAAAAAGACAGGCACCAGCCCGCACTGGACTTCACTGCCGACTGCAGGCACTCCTGACCGCGGAATGAAAAGTCGCCCAGCGCCCTTGCCCTCGACACCGCATCGTCCACCGATAGATCATAATACCTGTTGACGATCTCCCTGTAGGCAGCACCGACTGTCGCACTGATCATCGGGTGCCACAGTTCCGCGCTGATCAGGGACTCCAGCGCCTGCGGCAGCCACGCAAAGTCCGGGTGCGTATTGCTGATCTCAAACATCGGCACATGCATCGGAACCTTTGTTCCCTCCGGGAGCGCCCTGATCTCGATCGGAAGATAACCCAGCCCGTGAAGCTTCTCGATCTTTTCTGTCCGATATGCCTTCCTGCCAAGCGCGGCACCAAGCACCCTGTCATACGTACCGACCACCTCGTCCGGCTCCCTGTCAAAAAACGCCTCATTGAAATATTCGATCAAGTATGTCTTAATAAATGCCTGCAGTCCGAACATCACGACATGATCCCACATTTTCACGCGGCTCATGCGCGGCGTAAAATAGGACACGGATCTCTCGATCCCGTCCGGCAGCATGTCGGAGTGCACTGCCTTGTAAAAATCTATCAAAAGCATCGGATTCGTCCTCGTCATGACCATCCCTCCCTTTTCTGACCGGGTACTCGCGCGCGGACACCCGTCAGCGTGTCTGCAGTACCCTGATCTTCGCGTTTTCCCTGTCCCGAAAGATACTGTCCGTCGTGTAGATCTGCCGGATCAGGCCACACGTACAGAGCTTTCCCTTAAGCGCACTCTCCTCGCAGTGGGTCACAAAGAGATCGATATTCCCCGCGCCAAGCGCCGTCAGCGCTTCCGCTGAACGGATAAAAGTTCCCCCGTAAGAACAGATATCGTCCACGATCAGCACATCACTCCCGGCGATCCGGTCCGTCTCCCCTGCGACAGAAAGACTTTTGATCTCCCCCGTGCTCCAGTCGCGGTTCTTGATACCAAAGCAGTACGGAAGCGCGACCATACCACTGTAGCGTTTTCCGGCGCCCTCGTCCGGATAAAACATCAGCGGCTTTCTCCCGCTCTGCTCCTCGATCTCGTCTATGACGCTCTCGATGTATCGCTGCGGCGTGCACAGTCTGATCCTGTCGATCAGTGCAAGGCTGACATCGGAATGCGCGTCGAGCACCCTCACTTCCGTGAAGTTCAGGCTGTTGACCAGCTCCGCAAAATATCTGAGTGTGAACACATCCTCCGCATTTTTTACCCTGTCCTGTCTCGCGTTCGGGATATAGGGCATGTCGAGGATCAGATCGTGATATCCCGCTGCCTGAATATGCTTTGTGAGAAAATAGACGGCGAGCAGCTCCTCGTTGTTTTCATAATTCCATTTGATCTTTATCCCAGGTTCCCCGTTCTGCAGCATGTCATCTGCCACCGCTTCCTTTAATAAAAGGGTACCGTCCGGGAAGTGGCTGATATCCACTTCTTTGTCGTTGATCCTGATCATATTGACCTCTCCTCATCCACATACCTGTGCCGATCATCGCAGCCCATGCCGCCGGCTTCCAGCATCTATACGATTTTGATCTGGCACATCTTCATGGCTTCCAGCGCATTCGCGTGGCTCTGCGGTGTGACACCCGCGCAGCACCTCTCCAGGACCCGCACCTCCGTCTCCGGCATATACGCCTTGATGAGCAGTGCATTGGATATGACGCAGATATCCGTGCAGAGTCCGGCAAGCGTGACACTCTCAACCTCTCCGTCCGCCTTTAAATACGCCGCGAGCGCGACAGAACCAAAAGTGGGTTTGTCAAAGATCTTCATGTCGTCCGTCCTGAGCACTTCGAGCTTTCTGTCGAGCTGCCAGCCGTCGGTTCCCTCGATACAGTGCGGCACCGGGAGATTTCTGCCCTCCTGCGTCTCCAGGTAATCATCATGGTGCGTATCCCTGGTGAAGACCACTTCCCCGTCAAAGGCACGGACAGCCTGTGCCACATTGTCGACAATGGCAGCAGCCGCCTTCGTCCCCAGCGCCCCATCGATAAAATCCTTCTGCATATCCACGACTACCAATACATTCTTCATACCGCTCCCATTCCTTTCTGTGATCACGGATCTACAGCCATCACCCCCGGCAACGGTCTGTGCGGATCCTTATTATTTATCTGATAATAACACTATATCATGTGTTGTCTGGACTGTCAACATCTTTTTATCAAATATATAATAAGTATGTCTCCTGTAAAATCTATATATTTATGTGCAATGCACTAAATGTTTTCCTTTTTTAAACCGATATCTTATTTAACAAAGGTTTTTGCTTTATTTCCAAATACAGGCAGAAAAGCCACGAAAAACGATTGATTTTTGAGACGCAACGGTATAAAATAATAGTAACACATAAATGAAATGGATTTATTTTGTGAAGGAGTGATGGATCAATGAATTTCTGGAATTCAACAAGTTCAATGTTTGGCTCAAACAATTCGACCAACCTGTACAGCCTGTTCTCCGAGAGAGCTTCAATAAAAAACGGTACATACAAAAGACTGCTCAATTCCTACTTTGACACGGTAGGCGGAAGCTCAGACAAAACATCGTCAACAAGAAGGAGCCGCGGTTCAGACATCATCGACAAGCTGCTCAAGGAGAAGATGTACCCTACTGTCTCCAAGGAGACAAAGGAGGCAAACTCCAACCTGACCTCAGGACTGAACAGCCTGCAGTCCTCTGTCTCTGCACTGCAGAAGGACAGCACCTACGAGGATACGGAGAATGGCACCACCGCAGCGGATAAGGTCGTATCCGCAGTGAAATCCTATGTGACCAGCTACAACGATGTCGTGACAGCATCCAAGAGCTCTACGCTCTCAAACAAGACCGCCTACGTGGCAAACATGATGAGCACTACATCCAAATTCTCGAAGGAGCTCTCCGAGATCGGCGTCTCCCTCAAGCAGGACGGAACACTCCAGCTCGACGAGACAAAGTTAAAGGCTGCCGATATCTCGAAGGTACAGAAGCTGTTCTCATCGGACAACATCCAGAGCTACGGCTCTACGATCGCTTCCCGCGTGAAGTTCGCAGGCGGCGGTTCGAGCACTTCCACGAACAAGACAGACAATAAGACCGATACGGACACCGACACAAAGAAACCTGTCAGCACAGGCGCGGCAGGACTCAAGACGGACGGCGAAGCCCTTGCATCCAGTGATCTGTTCGCCAAGATCAAGGATAAGGACGGCAATGAGACTTACAACGTTGACAAGATCCTCTCCACCGCAAAGAGCTTCGTGAGCAATTACAACAAAATGTTCGACAATGCCGAATCCAGCTCCAACTCCGGCGTGATCTCCAATCTGGCATACATCAGGGAGCGCACGAAGAACAACTCAAAGGCGTTGGAAGAATTCGGGATCAGCGTGGACAAAAAAGGCAGAATGAAACTTGACGAGGATACCTTCAAAAAGGCGGACATGAGCAAAGTACAGGATTTCTTTAAGGACTACGGCTCCTATGTCGCCAGCAATGCATCGCGCGTGGACTACTACATGAACACGAACGCAAATGCAGCCA
>JAETQI010000118.1 GCA_021770755.1 Lachnospiraceae bacterium | reverse complement strand
AGGCTGCGCCAGTGCAGACCGGTCAGCCAGTGTTGTGTCTCCAGAGGAGCAGTCTCATCAAAGATAACCTCCGGGTTTAGCCCGTCAATCGCCAGGGGAGCCTCTACTGCGGGGACTACATCCCGATCCAGTGTGGTCAACAGTTCTTGGCATTTCTGAAGGTAACTGCCTGCGGCCTCTCTCCGCTCGTCGATATTGGCAGGATAGGTTTCAAAATAAGGCCTCAGTTCCTCCATAATTTGTGAAGCCAGCTCTCTGTCGGCCTCGGCAGCAGGAATGGGGAGCGGCGTCTCTACCACCGTTTTGATTGGCTCCGCAAAAGAAACAGAACACATCCAGTCCTGTCCAAACACAAAATTGTTGTTCGTTAGCACGAGATAGTAATGGTCATCGGTGAGCGGCTGTTCCAGCACATCCATGTTGTACGCTTGGGAGAGATCCACCGTCATCACGCCGCTGGTATGCGCTCCGAACTCAGTGCCGCTGAATACAGTCTCGCCAGAGGTTGGAACGATTTCTTCGGCGGTGGACCATTGCATCAGTCTCAACTGCGGCTGGAAACTCAGATTTTTATTTGATCGGTTTTCTACTTGAATTGATACGAGGCCATCCCCCACATAGGTGGCGGAAAGGCTCAAATCATCTCCGTCCAAAGAAGAAAACAGGCTGACCGCAAAGGCAGTCATTGTGAGGCAGCACACCATCACAGCCGCCATAAGCACAGAGGCTCCGATGGGACGGCGACAACGGGATACCAATTCAACGCCGGTTTTTTCCTCGAAAATGTCTTTTATGTTCTGCAAATTTGTTTTACTGAAAGAACTCATACTGTCCTCCTTCTGAGCGCGTAAGCATCTCACGCAATCTCCGTTTTGTTTGGTACAGCCGGTTGTCAATTTGTTTCACACTCATATCCAGCGCCAGCGCGATTTCTTTTGGCTTTTGATTGTAGTAATACCGGCGAATCAAAATTTCACGATCCGGTTCACCAAGAGCGTTGACTGACGCGAGCAAGGCTTTGCGCGTCTCCGCCTCTAAAACGGCATCCACAACACTGAGCTGGTCGATAAAGTCTGTATCTTCCAGAGGGAGTGTATTGCGCTTTGTTATTTCCCGATATCGGTTCACAGCCTGTGTGCGGGCAACGATAGACAGCCAGGTTTTCAGTTTTCCCCGCTGGTAATCGAATTTTTCCGGATGTTCCCATAAGTAGATGAATGTATCAGCAACACATTCCTCCACATCCTGAACTGACCCGATATGGCTCAAAACTGCCCCTGCCACCGACCACAACAATTTGGAATACTTTGTGATTATCTCGTTAATCGCTGCTTCGTTTCGATTTTTGATGGCTGTTATTATTTTTTCATCATTCAAAAACTTCACCTCCTGTGTTGATTGACCGGTCAT
>JAETQI010000090.1 GCA_021770755.1 Lachnospiraceae bacterium | reverse complement strand
GCATATAAGCAGCCAGATTTCAGGGCGGTTGAACTTCTATAATACGATTGCAAGCTTATGATGATAGAATAAGGGGGACTGCCCACTGCATCCCCCAAGTAAAGTTACACTATCTTTACGATTTCATCCGTTGCAGTTTGTGATAAAAGATGGTATACTGATAGAGTTACATAACTATTCACAAATAACGGAGGAGATATGATGAGAAACGCAAAATCAACAAAACATGTCTGCGGCATTTTGCTGGTCCTGTTTGTCATGGTGCTGGGAATCCAGGCAAACGCAGCGAAAGCGCTGAACCAGGCGTTCGCGACCGCGGCAGGCAGTGTTCTTCTCGACAGGGCGACCATTTCCTACACGGCGTCTCTGCCTGAGATACCGGCGAGCGACGACGGTGTGCTCTATCTGTTTGAGATGCAGCCGTATGAGTATGCAGTGGCACCCACGGCAGTGCCCGTGGCGTCAGCGCCCGCATCCCTTACGCCGGCTTTCACCGTGCCGTACACAGGGACGAGGCTCTACACCAAGCTCGGGCTTGCAGTCAAGTCCGGCGGACAGAATGTGCTGATCGCAAATCCGCAGTACATCGCAAACCCGGAGCTTCTTGCCACACATACAAAGCCCAGACAGGCAAGACCGCTCAAGTCCGAGCAGGGCAAGGACTTCTGCAATCTGTACATGTCAGAGAATGCAAACGGTGTCATGGCAGGGCGGTACACCACTGCACAGATCATGAACAACGGCGGAAACCAGGCGATCACCAATCCGTATTCCAGGGCGGCGATCATGCCGACGGACTCCCATCCGGTGACACCGCAGCATTATATGCTCAACGCTTCCGAGCCGGCGGGTATCGCGGCGATCGCATCCGAGCTGTCAAGAGTTGCGGCGGGGTCGACCATAGAGAACTTTATCGTGGGAAACGAAGTGAACGTCCGCACATGGAATTACATGATCTGGACAGACTGGGACAGCTATATCAGGGAGTACGCGCAGACTTTCCGCGTGGCGTACAATGCGATCAAGAGCCAGAATGCGAATGCCAGAGTGTTTGTCTGCATCGACCAGAACTGGGACAGGAACCGCCCGGCAGGACATGCAGAGTATTATGAGTATATCGACGGCAAAGATTTCCTTGCGAAGTTCAACGCAATGATCGCAGGCGAGGGAAACATTGACTGGGGCGTGGCACAGCACCCGTATCCGGTGCCGCTGACTTATGCCAGGTTCTGGGATATGTCAGGATGCCCAAGCGGCGGCTACATGGCGGCACAGGTGTCCTCTGGCAAGATGATGACCTTCCAGAATCTGTCACTGCTCACAAACTACCTGCAGACTCCGGAAATGCTGAGTCCGACAGGTGCGGTCCGGCACGTGATCTTAAGCGAGATCGGACTGACCAACGCGCAGGGTGTGGATGTGCAGGCGGCAGCGCTCTATGCCTCCTATGTGGCGGCAAAGTCCAATCCTTATGTGGAGGAGATCATCTATCTGCTCAGTTACAGTGAGCCGCAGGTGGACACCAGACTTTCCGGTCAGTCACAGCTTGTCTACAACAGCCTTGGCACCGCACAGGAAGCAGCTTATGATGCATGGGCAAAAGCGTTCATCGGCATCAGCGACTGGTCGCAGGTCATCAAATAGGATATGATTATAAAAAATGAGCAAAATAGATAAAAACAAGCAGATCAAGAGGGAATCCCTGCTGGAGACGGCGTTCCGCCTTTTTACCAGCAAGGGCATCCAGAAGACATCCATATCCGACATCGTGGAGGCTGCGGGTGTCGCCAAGGGAACCTTCTATCTGTATTTTAAAGACAAATATGATATCAGAAATAAGCTGATCGCACATAAGTCGAGCGAGGTCTTCAAGAGAGCGGACCTCGCTCTTCAAACCACTGATCTCACAGAACTGGAAGACAGGGTGGTCTTTCTGGTCGACAATATCATCAGCCAGCTCGTGGAGGACAGGACGCTGCTGGGATTCATTTCCAAGAATCTTAGCTGGGGCGTGTTCAAGAATGTTCTCATAGAGGCGGGAGATGACAGCGAGGTTGATTTCTATGATATCTATCACTCCATGTTCGGGAACGAGGGAAGATATGACAATCCCGAGGTGATGGTGTTCATGATCATAGAACTCGTCGGCGCTACCTGTTACAGTACCATTCTCTACAATGAACCGGTGGGGATCGATGAGATCAAACCCTATATCCTGCGCACGGTGCGGGGGATCATGGAGATGCACCGCATCACGGACCAGACGGGGAAGGGCGGCGGCAACTGACATTAAATTTGCAAAAAAGTATAAAGTAAATGAAAAATAATCCGATAAATTAAATATAAAAGAACTGATAACATAAATAATTGACTGGTTGGGAAGGAGGAGTCCGGTATGCGTATAGATGCCTACAATCAAATACAGCAGATTTACGGAACGAAAAAGTTAACCAAAACTGAGAAGAAGGCAGCAGGAGCAAGCTTCAAGGATCAGCTTATGCTCTCAGCAACGGCCCAGGATGCTTCCGCAGCAAAAAAGGCACTCTCGGCAACGCCTGACGTGCGACAGAATCTTGTTAGTTCCATCAAGGAGCGCATAGACAATGACACTTATGAGGTAGATGTGGAGGATTTTGCAGGAAAGCTTTTGGAGAAGTACAATGGCCTGTTTTAAGTGAGGTGTACAGGTGGCAAGCTTATTGGAAAACTTGATTGACGTGCTCGCCAGTGAGAATGCACAATATGAAAGGCTTGTGACACTCGCGGAGGGCAAGACTTCCGCTATCGTGGCGGGAGACATCGAAAACCTGGGAAAGATCATGGAAGAAGAACAGGAAATCGTAGGCAGAATCCAAAGAATGGAGAAAAGTAGAAATAAATTTCTGGCTGATATTGCCAACGTAGTTAACAGGGATGTTGAAACATTGAAACTAATAGACCTGATTCAGATGCTCGAATCAATGCCCGACCAAAAGCAGAAGCTTGAGGACGTGCAGAAAAGCCTGAGGAAGACCATAGACAAACTGAGAGAGACAAACGGCAAGAACCAGTTGCTCCTCTCAGAACGGCTGGATATGGTGAACTTTAACCTCGACATGATACGGGCGATGAAGTCTGCGCCGCAAACAGCCAATTATAGTAAAGATGCATATACAAACGGACAATCGCTTGGTATCTTACATGGTGGTTTCGACGCGAAACAGTAACGACGAAACACGAGGTGAGATACCATGTCTTTGTTTGGATCATTATATTTAGGCGACAGCGGCATACGCACATCGCAGAGCGCGCTTCACACTGTGGCGCACAACTTATCAAATCTGAATACACCCGGATATGTCCGCCAGCAGGTGGCAAATACCGATACAGTATACACGCACGGAGGCTATTCCGTCAGGGGATGGCGTCAGCAGGTGGGTACAGGCTCCAAGTATGCGGAGTGCAGACATGTCAGGGATCAATATCTTGATATGGCGTACCGTGAGGAGTACGGCAGATCCTCCTACTATGAGATCTCCTACTCGGCGATCCTGCAGATCGAGGATATCGTAGGGGAACTTGACGGGGCGGCATTCAAGGAGTCCGTGTGGGGGACCACGGGATTGTGGGCAGCCATGCAGGAGTTGTCGAAAGATCCGAATAACACGGTCAACATGTCCATGTTGGTGTCAAAAGCGGCGACCTTTATCGAGAATGCCTCGGCTGTGTACAACTCACTGAAGGAGTATCAAAATAATCTGAATACTCAGATCAAGGATTCCGTCAAAGAGATCAATTCCATCGGAAACAGAATTTTTGAATTGAATAAAGAGATCATGAGAGTCGAGATCGGCGGCGTCGAGCACGCAAATGACCTTCGGGATGAGCGTGACCAGCTACTTGACATGCTCGCCGGCTATGGCAACATCACCTATTACGAGTCGGACAATACGATGGTGTCAGTGAATTTCAACGGCACGAGCTTCGTGACGGAAGCGAATGTGTTCGAGATGGAACTTGCCACCGACAAGGATACCGGCTTTGTGACGCCATACTGGAAGCACAATCTCACTTATACGAAGGACGCCAAGGGCAACAAGGTACCGGATTACTCGAGTGCCCAGGTGTTCAATCTGAAAGAGGAGATATCGACGGCGTCAAAGACCGACGTCGGCTCACTCAGGGCGCTTTTGCTGGCGAGAGGGGATCATGTGGCAAATTACACAGATCTCGATGTCGGCGCATGTACGGATCTTAAGCTCGAAAAACTCGGTATCAAGGCGAGTGAGTACGATGAGAAGGACGGACTCAATTATTACGGAGATTACATATCGAAGTCTGTAGTCATGAACATGCAGGCGGAATTTGACAATATCGTTCACGCGATCGCGACCAAGATCAACGAGGTGCTCGCGGAGAACTGTGATCCCAAGACAAAGTACCTGTGCAATCCGGACGGCTCCCCGATGCAGATGTTCCAGTTGTCAAACAGCCCGGCTTACAAGAAAGTGACACTGAGCAACGCCGAGGCACAGCAGCTCAAAGCGCAGGGCGTGAAGCTCTATCAGATCTACAACGACGACGAGGAACCGGTTGCCAACATGTACTGGCAGTACATCGAGGAGGAGGCAAACGAATCGCACACGCTCTATAGCTGCGAGAATATGAAGATCAACCAGACACTTTTGCAGTCGCCGTCCCTGTTGAAGTTTACAGGGGATGAGAATTCGGTGGATTACAACATCGGCAAGAAGTTCGTGGAAGCTTTCGCGGATGCCGGGATCTATCTGAATCCCTATGCGACGGATATCAGCAGCTTTGAGAAGTGTTATCAGGATCTGATCGCACAGACGACATCGTCGGGTTATGTGTTCGGGCAGCTCTACGATCTGGAACAGCTCGCGCTGGAACAGGCGGACAATGAGCGCCAGACCGTCATCGGCGTTTCGTCGGACGAGGAACTGGAGCACATGATCATGTACCAGAACGCATACAACGCGGCAAGCCGGTACATCAATGTGATTAATTCCATGCTCGATACGCTTCTGAGTATGGGCGCATAAAAGTATAGTCAAGGTATAATATGAAGGAGAGTATAGATGGGATCAGCATTTATGGGGTTAAATATCGCGTACTCGGGGCTGGTTGCCTCGAATGCCGCGCTGAACACGACGGCAAACAATATCGCGAACATTGAGACAGAAGGATATTCGAGACAGATCGTCAACCAGACGGCGTCCGAGGCGATGCGCGCATTTGCAAGCTTCGGCTGTATCGGAGCCGGCGTAGATACACTTGGCGCGGAGCGTGTCAGGGATATCTATTATGACGAGAAGTACTGGAGCAACAATTCCAAGCTCGGCGAGTTTGACAAGAAGCAGTATTACTGTGCGATCATAGAACAGTACCTGATGGATGAGCGGGGAACCAACGAGATCAAAGGGTTTACCTCGATATTTAACGAGTATCATTCCGCGATGGACTCCCTGTCAAACCACACGGATGAGGTGGATTACGCGCTGGAATTTATCGGGAAAGCAGGGAATCTCTGCGAGTACTTTAATATATTGTACAACAATTTTCAGAAGATGCAGACCGATGTCAATGATGAGATCAAGATCAAAGTGGACGAGATCAACAATGTGTCACAGCAGATCGCACTCCTGAACAAGCAGATCAATATGGTGGAGTCAAACGGAAACGTTGTGGCAAATGACCTGCGCGACAAGCGTGACCTTCTGATCGACCAGCTCTCGGCAGTGGTCGATGTACAGTGTGAGGAAAAGATCGTCAAGGACGACAGCGGGGACGATACCAACCTCAAGGAATACATCGTGTCCATCGCGGGCGGACAGACACTTGTCTTTGGCAATGATTACAGAAAGCTTGAGTGCGTGCAGAGAGAGCCGTGGCAGAAAGCGAACCAGAATGATGTTGACGGTCTGTATGATGTGGTGTGGAAAGATACCGGATCCGACGTGGGACTCAACGCCGGAAATGTGAGGGGAGAGCTCAAAGGTCTGTACGAGATGCGCGACGGCAATAACGACGAGGCGTTTCACGGAAGGATCTCGGCTGTCGACCGGCTCAACGGCACAGTGAAGATCAAGACGACAGCGAGCTATCTCAATGATATGTCCAAGAGCACCCTTCCGGTCACGAACGGACAGATCACGCTGAGCGGTGAAAAATATTACTATGACAGCTTCTCATTCGAGACAGACGAGGACGGCAACACCTACTATACATTCCAGTTGTCGCAGGATAAGAGCAAGAATCCCCAGATGCCAAGGAGCTCTACTGTCGGAAACACCGCAAAGGTCGGCGAGCAGATAAACTATCAGGGCATCCCGTATTACCTCGAGCAGATGAATGAGTGGGTGCGCGATTACGCATACAATTTTAACAAGATCTACGGCGTGGAGAACGCTACGGATTACAACGGCAATACACATGAGGGCGCTATTTTCTTCACCGGCGACAAGACGGTCGGCAACGGACAGTATGATCTGAAGGGCGCGTCACTCCATGACAAAAATTATGACAGTGCATCGGGTGTCGGCTATTTTATGCTGACGGCAGGGAACTTCAATGTCGAGAAATCGATCCGTAACGATGCGAGTACACTTGCCACACACACCGGAGTAGTGGACGGCGTGGCGAAATATGATATCATCGACAATCTCAAGGATCTGTCGACGAACAAGGACAAGATGACATTCAGGGGGAACAATGCGGCGAGCTTCCTGATCTGCCTCATGGGCGATTCCGGGCTGAATGCGCAGAGCGCCAACAGCTTCCAGGAGATCTATGCGAGCATCGAGGAGTCTGTGGCAAACAGCCGTTTCTCGGTCAGCGGTGTGGACAACGACGAGGAAGCCGCGAACATGATCAAGTTCCAGAATGCCTACAATCTGGCGAGCAAGATGATATCGATATTGAATGAGTGTTACGACAGGCTGATCACGCAGACCGGTGTATAGGAGGTTTAACATATGGCAATGAGAATTACCACTAAGATGATGCACAACACATCGCTTAGGAATCTGAATATCAATAAACTGCGTCAGGAGAAGCTGACGAACCAGATGTCGACGGGCAAGAAGATCACGAGGCCATCCGACGATCCGGTCATCGCGATCCGCTCGTTAAAGCTCAATTCCTCGCTCGACAAGATCGACCAGTATTATGAAAAAAATGCCTCGGATGCAGAGAGCTGGCTGGAACTCACAGAGTCGGCGCTCTCTACAGTGAACTCGATCCTGACCAATGACATCCGCAGCAATATCATCAAGGCAAAGAGCAGCTATACGACAGTGGAGGACAGGGAGGCAGTGATCACCCACCTCAGAAAAGCCATGGAGGAGATCTATGCCACCGGTAATTCGGACAGCGGCGGCAGGAGCATCTTCACGGGCTACCGCACCGATATGCCGCTGACACTCACCGCGGCGAAGCAGGAGTATAACAGGATCACAGAGCAGTTTAAGAACGACTCGCTCGACAAGATGACTTTTGTCTATGCGGGCGACGTCAGCACGATCAATGAGGGGAACTTCAGCGATGTGGACGTGGAGAACCTTGAGATCTCTTCCAATGAGATCTATCGGAAGCGGCTCGCGTATGGGGATCTGGATCTGAAGCAGGTGATCGATCCGGCGACCGGGAAGCCCAAAGACCCCATAGAGTATGAGTCCAACATTGATATCGGATTTATGTCCGATGCGAAACTGGACGGGACAGGCGCAACGATCTCCACGACATCCGTGTCGGCATATGTTACGATCGATACGAGCGAGATCCCGAATGAGGCAGTGTTCTCGGTGACAGTGGCGGATGATGCCAACAGTCCATACACGGTGAGGATTCCAAAGGGAAAAGACAGTACGATGACGGATCCTTCCATTATCATCGAAGATAAGAATGGCAACGCGGCAGCGCTGCCGGCAGGCATCAGCGTTTCTTATGGTGAGGATGGCACCATCAAACTGGCAAACGACAACCTTGAGCCGAAGGAGACAGCGATCATCGGAAGCAACGTCACCAAGGATGCCAAGGGCAAGAGTGTCGTGGAATTTGACAAGAAGTTTGAGACATCGTTCACGATCGAGGCGGATCATATCTTTGCATCGGGCAGCAACGACGCATACATGTCCGTGGTGCCGACAAAGGACAAAGATGGAAACGTGATCAAAGATAATTCCAATGTGATCTCTTATATCGCCGAGACAGGAGAGATCCTGTTTGGTGATGCGATCGCAGAGCGTTTCAAGCACCTTCCGGCGGACACCGAACTGCGAGTGTCGTATGACAAGACTGACTGGAAAAAAGGCGATCTCGATCCGGTGCATTATTTCTATACAGAGCGTGAGGGCAAGACCGCATCGGGCAAAGACAAGACACTTGTATTTAATGAAAATTTCCTGGATGATCCCAGCAGGAACGGCAGGCAGATCATAGAGTACGATGTAGGAAATAACCAGAGCCTCCAGGTGAACACGACCGCGGATGAAGCGTTCTCGCATGCACTTGGCAGGGACGTTGAGGAAGTCATCTCCATGCTCGAGGAGTACGGCAGATACCAGACCAGTCTCGCAGAGGTGGAGAAACTGATCAAATCCGAGAAATACGATGGCGACGCGGAGAAGAAAGCCCAGCTCGAGCGCCAGAAAGAGGCACTCGGCGAGGCGATGACGCGCGTGCTCGACAAGATCAACAAGCGCTGTGACGAACTCGTCAAGGACTGTGACGGATACTTTGCGAAGACACAACTGGCGGAGACGGACTGCGGTGCAAGGCTTGCAAGACTCCGTCTGGTGCAGAACCGTCTGGAGATGCAGCAGACCAACTTCGGCGAACTCGTCAGTGAGAATGAGGATGCGGACTACACAGATCTCGTGATCCAGATGAAGAGCATCGAGATGACCTATCAGGCGGCACTCTCCTCCATCAGCTACACGATGCAGACCTCGCTGCTTGACTTCATACGCTGATAAATTATGGTAAACGATAAGAGTATTTATCGTTTACCATAATCGATGCAAGCGACCGCGCAAGGAACTTAGCCGCTTTGCGGCATGCGGTCAATGCGATATATAGTACAGAGATGCAAACTTTGAAAGGAGCATAATACTAAAATGGTAGAAGTAAATACTAGAATATTTGGCAGGATCGCGATCGAGGACGACAAGATCATCCGCTTTGACCATGGCATACTGGGTTTTCCTGATCTGAGGGATTTCACCCTGATCTTTAACGAGGAGAAAGGCGCGGATTCCAGCATCAAATGGCTGCAGTCCCTTCAGGAGCCGGCATTTGCCCTCCCGGTCATGAATCCCGACCTCGTGATCCAGGGCTACAGTCCGAAGTTTGAAGCGGAACTGTTGAAGCCGCTGGGCGACAATCTTGACAGTGAGAATATATTGATGTTTGTCACCGTGACCGTGCCAAAAGACATCACCAAGACCACAGTCAACCTCAAGGCACCGATTATAGTCAGCATAGAGAACCTCAAAGCAGTACAACTGATCTGTGATGACGATGCGTACAGCGTGAAGCACGCTATCTATGAACAGTTGATGGCACAGAAATCAGCACAGGCATAAGGCAATAGAAGGAGGCAGGTAAAGATATGCTGGCACTATCAAGAAAAAAAGGCGAAGCCCTGATGATCAACAATGACATCGAGATCACCGTGCTCGATATCAAGGGCGAGCAGGTTAAAATCGGTATCAGTGCCCCCAAGGAGGTACCAGTATACCGCAAGGAAGTATATATCCAGATCCAGGAAGCAAACAAGGAAGCTTCTGCGAACATGGAAGGCATGGAGCAGTTGGCAAGCCTGTTTGGCGGGAAATAGGGATCCTATATGTGAAATGGTACAGGAGAAAGAGCAGCCGGAGAGGCTGCTCTTAATCGTTTTCGGGTTCATCGAGATCAAATGCGGCAAAACGATTCTGTTACCTGCAGAAATCATTATGGATATCTTAACAGATACGGAAAGGGATGTAAAGATTTGCACGGAAATGGAGGAGTTGGAGGCGGTGGCAGAAACGGAGCGCAAATTGTTTGGATTACATAAATAATTGGCAGAATATAATGACATTTCACAAATAAAAGGAGTGGTTATAAGACTACTCCTTTTATTTGTGCATGTATGTCAGAATAATCAAAATATTCCGAATATTTTTATAGGAGTTGCATAACGATTGGTTTTGTAGTAATATAAATGACAGATACGAATTTACATAATAAATAACCGATAATGAAAATGAGGTTACATAAATCACTTCCAAAATCTAACAGTATTTGTACTATGATTTAGTTAATAACCGGGGCTGGCTGCATAAGCAGGCGCGCCAAAAGCAGCCGGAGCCGGATATTATAAATAAAACTAAATAAGGAAAATAAAAGCAAGTGTCGCAGAAACGGGTAAAAGGATTTACTCGCGGCACACCCGGATAAGGATGTCCGGGAGGCGAAACAAGGAGGTAAAATTATGGTAGTACAGCACAATCTCAGAGCTATGAACGCCAACAGAATGTTAGGCATCACACAGGGATCCCTTTCTAAGTCAGCAGAGAAGCTTTCTTCCGGCTACAAGGTAAACAGAGCGGCTGACGACGCAGCAGGTCTTTCAATTTCCGAGAAAATGAGAAAACAGATCAGAGGTCTTTCACAGGCATCTCTGAACGCAGAAGATGGTATCAGCGCAGTGCAGACAGCAGAGGGCGCATTGACAGAAGTTCATGACATGCTGCAGAGAATGAACGAGCTGGCAGTGAAGGCTTC
>JAETQI010000089.1 GCA_021770755.1 Lachnospiraceae bacterium | reverse complement strand
TTGGTTAATGGTGGTTGCAACTCTATTTTACCATAAATCAGTGAGGAGGTGTTTTATTTTGTAGAAAAAAATATGCCGTATTTATGTGGGGTTTGGCGTTTTGCAAACGCCTAATAAATACATCATTTTGAAAGGAGCGTTGAACATGGCAAAGGAAAGATTTGTGGAAACCTATTCGCAAGGAGTGAGCAATATTCGAAAGATTATTGTTGACACACAAACAGGAGTTAATTATTTGCTAATCTCGTCTAATATGACAAGTGGGTGTGGAGTAGCTGTATTGGTTGATAAAGACGGAAAACCGATCATTACAGATATAGATTCCAAAAACTAACATAACCATAAGTCCAATTAGCAAAGGTTAATCAAAGGAGGGCAACAGTTTACAAAGCTGTTGCCTTTTGATTGAAAACAACTGTAAACCATGAAGCACTCTATGAAATACCCCGTTACGATATGCGGTCAGATAGTTCTGCCCGCATTATATTCATGTTTTTGAATATCAAGTGATAAGTGAAAAGATGGTTGAATTTTTGTCATATCTGTAAAGATGTAACCTATAAACATTGTTTCCCTTTAAACGGATATATAATAAAGCAACGACAAATGGAAATTTGAAAGGAGTAACAGACATGGAATTTCCTTTTTATGATCCGCCCGATACTGCTGCGATTATCTGTTGCCATATATTGAAGCGTCAGGCACCTATTCTATATGTATCACATGATGAAGATGATGGAATGTGGCAATTTCTATGCGGAGAAACACACGAAGCAGATGAAGCAAAGTTCGTATCTTTAAAATGGGTTTTTGATTTCGATAATTCTGTTCGTACCTTAAAGGATATGCCTTGCGGTTACTATGCAGAAAGAAAAACCAAAGATGACAATTGGATCATCAAAAAGCGATAACTTCCCGTTTAGAAAAGTGATATAATATGTGATTTCTACTGTGATGTGTGCTATACTATTGACAAGAGGATCAGGTCATTATTTCTGCTGGAAAGGATGTGTTATTGCTATGCAGACAAGACTTCCAATGGGGATCGAGAATTTTAAAAGAATACGCACCGAAGGATACTATTATGTTGACAAGACGGGGCTTATCAGGGATCTGCTTCAGAATCAGGCATATGTGAGTCTGTTTACGCGTCCAAGACGTTTTGGAAAAAGAGTGTCCGACTGACAGAGATGGAGCGCAGACGTTATGAAGCACTGATCAGTATTGATAAAAGAGGGGCTTATACGATGTCGGATGAATTGCTCAAAAGCAGCCTGCACTTTGCAGTATTGACCGGATGCCTTAGAATTTCAAAGGAAAGTATCTTTACGGGTTAAGGTATATACCATCAAGGATGTGCGCTACAGGGAATATTTTGGCTTTACGGATACGGAAGTCCGGCAGATGCTGGAATATTATGGTTTGGAAGACCAGTATGATGCCGTGAATTACGTATGACTACCATTCGCAGGTACGGGATCGCGTGCTATAAAAGGCGCTGTAAGGTAATTTAGGGAGGTACAGATGAAAAATAATATGATTATCGCAGGCGTTCCCAGAGCTGGGAAAAGTACGATCGCCCACCGGCTGGCGTCGTGTTACGGTTATCAGCATGTCAGTATGGATTCTATCATAGCGGGATTTGAAAAATGTTTTCCGGAGACGGGTGTCAGCACCTATGCGGGTCTGTCCTCCATGGATACGCTCCGCATGATCAGCAGAAAGATGGCACCGTTTGTGCGGGCGATGCTGGACAGCGCCGAGTACGATGAGTTTGAACCCGGTATGGTGCTGGATATGTACCAGCTCCTGCCGGAAGATTACATGAAGCATATCCACGGGGCGAACTGTGAGATCTATTATTTTATCACCTCCGACGTGACGCCTGCGGAGCGCTTTGAGATCCAGAAGAGATATGACACGGAGAAAGACTACACTTTTTATAAGCCGGATGAGGAGCTGCGGGAAGGCGCTGTCTATATCGTGGAGCAGAGCATACTGATGAGAGAGCAGTGCCTGCGATACGGCCTGCCATATTTTGAGACTGCCAGGGACAGAGAGCAGGTTTTTGAGGAGTTTCTGCTCTCTGTGAATGCTCAGCGTCCCTTGCTCTCATAAGATCCTTTCGCTGTGTTCCATCTGCTTTAGCACTTTTTCATAATACTGCCGCTGATACAGCAGCCGCTGCGCGATCATCTGCCTGGCAGTCTCTGTGCCGGACTTTTCGCCCAGCCGCGATCTGATCCAGTCCAGCTTCTCGTGAAGCCATTTGCGTTTCTCCTCTATCTTGAGATTGCGAAAGTCCGCATATTCCATGGCGTCATAGATCCGGTAGGCGTCGAAGCGGTCCACGTCGTCCGCGTCTCCGATGCTGCAGGCAAAAGCCGTTTTCTTCCCTGGAAAGTCCGCCTTTCCGTCCACATGGATCGCAATGCCATAGCAGATCTCCTGCACGCGTTCTCTGCCCAGACCGAGCTGTTCCAGGAAGGGTCTTGCGATCCGGGCGGATACCCGTCCATGCTCCTGCCAGCGTTTCTCCTCCCCCTCAAATGGCAGACTGTATCCCACATCATGCAACAGTCCGCCGATGATCAGCCCCTCCTCGTCCAGCCCCTCTTTGCGCGCGATCTCCCTGGCAGCGTGAGCCACCCGATAGGAATGCTGCAGGCGGTATTCCCCGTCGGCAGGGTGCTCCTGAAAAAAGACACAATTGTTAAACTGCGTTTTCAAAAAGGCTTCTGTTTTCCGGATATTTGTCATGCGTTCTTTCTCCTTGGTCTGTGGGATAGTGTTTCAAACAAGTTTTAGATAAATTATATCACTTTCGGATGTTGTTTTCTACAAATATTATTAGATTCGTGCCTTATTGTAACTGCGCGAGCAGAGAGTGTCCGATGGTGCCCTCTGGCATGGATACGCCGAAATTATCAGCTATGGTAGCGCCGATGACAGCAAACGTATCGGTATCGTCTAATTGTCCGCTGCCGGTAAAAGAAGGGGAATACGCGAGCAATGGCACATCTTCCCGCGTGTGGTCGGTTCCGGTGTGCGTAGGGTCGTTTCCGTGGTCTGCGGTGATGAGAAGCAGATCATCGTCCTCTAGGCATTCCAGGAACTTGCCAAGTTTTACATCAAACTTTTCAAGCTCTTTTGCATAGCCAGACACATTTCGGCGGTGTCCCCAGAGCGCGTCAAAATCGACAAGATTCACAAAGCAGAGTCCATGAAAGTTTCGTTTGGCGATTTCGATGGTCTGTTCCATTCCCTGTACAGAGCTTTTGGATTTGTTGGATTCTGTGAGACCCTCACCGTCAAAAATATCATAGATCTTGCCGACAGAGATGACGTCAAGTCCCGCGTTTTTCAGGGCATTGAGGGCTGTCTTGCCATAGGGCTTGAGTGCGTAGTCGTGCCGGTTGCTTGTGCGCACAAACTCGCCTTTTTTCTTGCCGACGTAGGGTCTTGCGATAACGCGTCCAACCTTCCATTCGTCCCGCAGTGTCAGTTCTCTTGCGATTTCACAGCATCGGTAAAGCTCTTCCAACCCGAAGGTTTCCTCATTTCCGCAGATCTGCAGGACGGAATCCGCGGATGTATAGACGATCATGTGCCCTGTGGCGATTTCCTCCTCGGCAAGCTCATCGAGGATTTCTGTGCCGCTGGCGCTCTTGTTGCCAATAATAATACGTCCGGTTCTGGCGGACAATTCGTCTAGGAGTTCCTTGGGAAATCCCGTTTCCGTAAAAGTCTGGAATGGTTTTGTAATGTGAAGTCCCATCATTTCCCAGTGACCGGTCATGGTGTCTTTGCCAGTGCTCGCCTCATGCAGCCGCGCATAATATCCTGTAGGTTCTTCTGCGGGCGTGACGCCGTGCAGGGCATGTAAGTTTGCCAGTCCCAGCTTTTGCAGATTTGGGATCTGGAAATGCGCTGTGTGCTGGGCAATGTGACCAAGCGTATCCGTCCCGGTATCACCATAGGCGGCCGCGTCAGCGGCAGCGCCTATGCCCAGAGAGTCAATGACGATGGTGAAGATCCGACTGTATTTTAGATGTTCGCTCATAATGTTCAACTCCTTCCATGAATACAATAATGGGGAAGAGGGTTCTTCCCTGCTTGATTTAAAATAACAAGATGATACCAACGATCATCGCGCTTAACATGCTTACAAAGATACCGCCCAGCATCGCCCTGAGTACAAGACGGGAGAGGGTGCCTTTCTTTTCAGGGCAGAGTACGGCAATACCGGATACGCAGATACCCAGGCTTGAGAGATTGGCAAACCCGCAGAGGGAGATGGCACAGATCATACCAGTTCTGGTATCCAGCGAGTCCAGGATCGCCCCTAAATCCTGAAAGGCGACAAATTCATTGACGATCAGCTTATTGCCGAGCAGAGAACCTTCCATCAGCACATCGCCGCCATCCAATCCCATCAGGAAGCCAAACGGTGCAAACACATAGGAAAATTGCCACGGCGACAAAACTTTCAACTTCTGTCGTTCCCATGAGTTTCCCAACGCCTTTTCCGATCCATTTCACCACAAATCCCAGCACACCGATATAGTACAAAAGACTTACCAGCGCGGATACAAAGATGATGTTGCCAAGCGTCTGTACGATGAAGATGCCTCCCAGCGAAGCGCTGTCCGCAAGGCTTCCAAAGACGAACGACAGACCTTCCTGTCCGCAGTTAATGATGGCGGTGACGCCGTCAGAAAGCACAGATACAATGGTCTTTCCAATCGGTATTTTGACAAGCAACAAAGCGATTATTTTTCGCGGTCTGCTGCGATCAGTTTGCGGATTGCGAGAACGGCTGTCTTGATGGCGGATTCCGTGTCATGGATGATCGGATTTTCCATGCCCAGCGCATTGCGTTCCTGATTGCCGACTACGAGGAAGTTCGAACCGCAGCGAACGCGCAGATGGCTTGCTGCGATGAACAGTGCAGCCGATTCCATCTCGGAAGCTTTGCAGCCCATGCGTTTCCATGCTTCCCATTTATTTAACAGTTCATAGCTGACGGGCATACGCTCTGGTTCATGCTGTCCATAGAAAGCATCTTTGCATTGCACAACGCCGGTGTGATAGGCATTTCCCAACTCTTTGCTCGCAGCGACAAGGGCGTTTGTGACATCCAGATCCGCCACGGCGGGATACTCGATTGGTGCGTACTCGCGGCTAGTGCCCTCCATGCGTACAGCTCCCGTCGCGATCACAATGTCGCCGCCCTTGACATCAAGGTCAATACCGCCGCATGTGCCAACGCGGATAAAGGTATCAGCACCGCACAATACCAGCTCTTCGAGTGCGATGGAAGCGGACGGCCCGCCGATTCCCGTAGAAGTCACACTCACCTTCTCGCCGTCGAGCGTTCCTGTGTAAGTGACAAATTCCCGGCTGTCAGCAACCAGCCTGGCATCTTCGAAATGCTTTGCGATCTTTTCACATCGTTTGGGGTCTCCAGGTAAAATCACATAGCGCCCTACGTCTCCCGGGCGAATCTGTAAATGATACTGTAATCCCGCTTCACCTGAATAATTCTGCATAATGTTTTCCTCCTTTTGGCAGTATATACGCTCGGCGTGCCTTCTATGACATATGTGGCTGTCGGGCATATATCATTTGATTGTTTTGTTTTTTTTGTGTGACCGAACTTGTTTGTAATTTCATCATAACATTATACTTGTATAAAAACAAGATGTATTTTTAGGTAAAATAGACAAGCTGTTTTTGGCAAAGATTAACAAAGAAATTACTTTGTGATAATTGACTTTTTACTTGTATAGTTTTATGATATAAATATGATCTTTTTGGGCATGGATGGAAGAAACTATTTTAGACAAGTATAAATTAATTAGAGGTATTACATGATAAAAGAGGATGAACTTGATAATAAAGAAAATAAGCTAAAGCATGTCAAAGTCTACGATCAGCTCTACGAGATGATTCAGAACGGAACTTTTCCGCCGGATTCCAGGCTTCCATCAGAGACAGTGCTGTCTGCGCAGCTTGACGTGAGCCGCATGACACTGAGGAAAGCCCTGACCTTGCTGCAGGATGATGGCATGACGAGGAATGTGCAGGGTGTCGGGCATTTTGTGTGCAGCCAGCCGCAGACGGCGCAGGAACAGCATCCGGTCAATACGCCGCAGCATCCTGTCTATTCATACTGTACAGAAGAGCTGGATACTGTGGAGATGGCGTTTCGCATTGAACCGCCGACAAAGTCGATTTCAGATGCTCTCAAACAGTACACGCCTGCTGTGGTCATCGTAGACCGCTGGTACAAACAAAAGGGAACACCGATTGCGTACTCGCTGAGTTTCCTGCCGATCGGGCTGATTGGGGAGGAGAAGATTGATTTAAACCATTCCAGTCAGTTGCAGGAGTATCTGGAGAAACAGTGCTATGATGGGAAAAATTGTTTCCGGCGCATCTGTTCACACTCGACTGCAGGAAATTTTACGGCACTGATCTGCACACTGTCAGACGACAATTCCTTTCTGCTGATACAGGAGAACATCTCAGACGCAGATGGAAGGATTCTTGTTTCGAGCAAGCATTATATACCGTCGGAGCTATTCCGTATCGAAATTTTTATATAGGTACCAGGTCATGTTAAGGAAGGGTAAAAGAGCAGATATAAAAGCTATTGTTGAAAACAGGTTTCGCGAGCTTGGAGCAACACAACTGGAATTGTATCCGTCAGGTGTTTGCTGGACATTGAATGGAGCATTTTTCATTGATCCAATGCCATATGATATATCGAAACAGGAGATAATACGGCAGGTAGATGAAGTGATGTTATAAACCGTTGACTCAGAAGTTTGTGGATGCGTTAGCCGTTTTTGAGGAGGTGAAGGAGCATGGAAAAGGGACGTATCATTTATTTAAACGGGGTGACAAGTGCAGGGAAAACATCGATCGTTGAAGCCATTCAGGAGCGCGATGACGTATTTTTTTATGTTGTTGCCAATGATCTGTTTCAGGAGATGGTTGGAGACAGGTACCTGCGAGAGAATTATTGGAAATATCTCAGCGAGGTGATCATTATGATGTACCACACTGCGAAACTTTATTCCGATATGGGCAAGAATGTCCTGATCGATGGTATATTGGTTGAGAGGGATGAAATAGCGCCTCACTACCGGCAGTTGACGGAGATATTAAAGGATAATCCGCTGGATCTGGTTGAAGTATATTGTCCGTTGGAGATATGCAGAGAAAGAAATATTGCGCGCGGGGATCGATCCGAAAGTCAATCGGACGAACAATATGAACTGATGGCAAAAGATATCGCTTATAAGCTGAGGGTAGATACAAGTCTGCACAGTGCAGAGGAATGTGCAGGGATCATTGTCAGTGAATTGTTGAAAGCCGCGCAGGAGCACTGAATGACGAAAGCGGCTGTGGTGTTTTCCGACAGCCGCTTTTGGCATCTATACGTGGTCCGGGAGAATGATCTCCCCGGCTTCCTGGAGCGTGTGGACTGTATTTAATATTTTTGCCACTCTTGCCGCCACATCTTTTTCGCTGACGGACGCGCACAGCGCCACGTCTTCCATGATGGCGTGGGTCAGTCCGGCGCTGATATTTGCCAGGATCTTTTGGCGGATGTCCTGTTGGATGACGTATATGCAGATCGCCAGATCCATGTTGTCCAGTTCCCGCAGCACCCGCTGTATGCACCGGTCGGGGAGGCGGCTGACGGTTTCTTCCAGAGCGTGGATGGATTCCCAGACGCCAGAATCCTGAAAGGTGGGATGGACGTCAAACAGTTTCTCTACTTCTTCATTCTGGTGAAGGATCTCCATCTGTGCACGGTATTCCTGATGCAGTCCGACAGGCATCAGGCTCACCAGGATATGCTCAAGTAATCTGGGGTTGTCCCCGTTTTGTATGCCGAGCATTCCTCTCAGGTACATATAATCGGCCATGGCATCTGCGCCGTCCGGCGCTTTGGTCCAGTAGATGTTTGTCCCAATCTCGGCGATGGCTGCCGGAAATGTGCCGTCAACAACCAGTAGGATCAGTTGTCTCAGATAATCTGACGGTATCGTTTCTGCGGTGTCCTCCAGAATGAGCAATCCGTTTCTCCGCGCCAGATCGGCAAGCTTCATGATCTGTTTTGCCGCATCGATGATTTTGTCCAGCCCTGAGTCGGCGTTCTTTAACCTGGCGATCGCGTCAAGCCGCACCGCATCTAAGATCGTATCCAGTGTTTGTTCCATTTGTGTTGCCTCCATTCAAAAATATTTTTTTCATCATAACACAATGTCCCTGTCTGCTCAATATTTTTTGGAACTACTCATCGGCGTTCACGGAAGCAAACTCCATTGCTTTTTTCATCTTGCGTTCAAACATTTCAACCGGGACAAGCGCGATGCCTTCCTTGTCGTCCGTGAGAACGATCAGCCGCTGTCCCCCGGTGAGATGAAATTTTTCGCGGACTGCTTTGGGGATCACTAACTGTCCCCGTTCGTTCATGGTGATGGAACCCCATATATTTTTTCCTGCAGGTGCAGGCGGGATCATGTCGATACCTTCGACGGTCTCGGTCTTCACGAGATGGTCGAGGCTGACTCCGTAAATCTCTGATATCCGCATGCATTTTTCGATGTCCGGGATTGTCGCACCGCTTTCCCACTTTGCGTATGCCTGACGGGAGATGTTTATTTTTTCAGCGATCTCCTCCTGTGAATATCCGTTGATATTGCGGAGTATGATCAGGTTGTCTTTTAACATAGGCAGGACCTCATTTTAATAACGAATTTATGGTTTCTATGTACAGCGCGCTGTGGACGGTGTGGATCACGTGGTCGCTGGTGGGCGTCTCGATCAGGCGGCAGTTCTCACCGATATAGGATACGGCGCGTTCTGCCTGTTCGCGGGAGGCTGCGCACAGCAGGGTTCCGCTCTTGTGCAGGTTTTCTTTTGCGTGGATGTACACGCAGGGTACGCTGATATCTGACAGGATCTTTTCGTGTGCGATCCCATGATTCCAGCTCAGGTCGTAAAAATGTTCACCATAAGCAGGATCATAGTCCTTTGCATATTCAAATACGGTCCAGATCGACGACGGCAGGAATCGGATCCGCACCGCTTCGCCCGGATGCGTTCTGTGATAATGCTCCGCGTAGTCTGCGATCCTGTCCATGGCATTTTTCATGAATAACTGTCCCCAATAGCAGTGACGCAGATAATATGCCTCCCAGCATTCGGATCTGTCTGACCTATTGTAATCATGGAGGGGTTTATAGGTGTCCAGATAGGCAAAGCTTTCTTCCCAGCCTTCTCCCTGCGTCGAAAATACCGGAGGGTCCTCCAGCACAACGCCGGATATATTTTCACCGCCGTTCGCTGCGATGTACGCGGCGGTCAGGGCGCCGTTTGAATGACCGGATACGACTGTTGGCCTGCCGATCACGTGATCGATGAACCAGATCAGATCATCACCGTTTGTATCGATATAATACAGGCTTTCGTCATGCGTGGATTTCCCATGACCGTATACGTCGACTGCATAGATATGCCAGTTTTTGCCGAGCGCTGGCATGACAAGGGCGTAATCTTCCCAGATGCCCATCTGGCCGTGGATCAGAAGAAGCGCCGGTCGGTCATTTTCTACCTCGCCGTAATTGATGACGTTTCCTGAGGGAAGTGTGATCTGCTTTTCTTTGGCGCCGGCTCGGCCTAATGCCTCTTTATACGGATCACGCCAGTGGATATTTTTGTGCCAGTAAATGCTTACCGCGGTCATTGCCAGGACGATCATGAGCAGAAGGACGATCCCGGTCAGTTCTATTACTTTTATCATAGCGGATCCTTTCGCGCTGTCAATAACTTTTATGAATATTGTAATAAATGACTGCGAAAGGTACAATCTGTCATGGTTGTCAAAAAATGCACAGATCTGTTATGTTTGGTTGCGTCTATCGTTTCTGATACACTAATTCCACAATACCGTTGCTGTTTTTGGCTGTGATGAGGCGCAGATCAGTTTTATGACAGTATACCATGCGGCAGAGAAAATAGCTACTTGTTTTCGGACAGGCGGATCATGATTACTGTTCAATGGGTGTAGTTTCTGATAACATTAGGTTTTCAAGTTTTGAAATATCAGGGAAAACAATCTTTTTTCCACGTGCATGGAGTTGCAGTATGCGCTTCATTTTTGTACATATTTCAGTCTGGATGGTATATTTGACAGGAATGGGATTGTTATTACGGGTATGTATATGGTCAAGATATTTTTCAATTTGTTTTTCGTAAATAGCCTGGAACTTCTCAATGCGGCTGCTAAGCGGAACCAGCCAGAGCAAGGATGTTTTTTCATCGCGCATACAATAGAAGGTCGGGCGATAGTTTCTATTTTCTTTATTTTGCATAAGGTTCGGATCATTTGCTTTGACAAAATATTCGTCTTTAATATGATAAACATATCCTTCTTTGTAATCTATCATGTTTTTCTCCAATCAGGTGGGAAATCTGCATACGTCTGTAAAATCGTGTGCAATTGAGCAGGGAAGAGCCATCTTCCCGATATATTTCCTTTGGATGCCCGTGTGCATAAAATCAGCCTTATCACCTAAATGATAAGGCTGGAATTTTCATGCCGGACATTTATTAGACGCTTCCGGTGAGCGAGCAATATTTTCGGGCCGTTCACTTATCAGTCGCAAGCGGTATGCGAACAATATTTTCGATGGCGGATTACTCCGTCTCTGATATTATTATATGTAACTACGCAAAATATGTCAAACATATTATTAAATTTGATAGTGTAACTTTACTTGGGGGATGCAGTGGGCAGTCCCCCTTATTCTATCATCATAAGCTTGCAATCGTATTATAGAAGTTCAACCGCCCTGAAATCTGGCTGCTTATATGC
>JAETQI010000117.1 GCA_021770755.1 Lachnospiraceae bacterium | reverse complement strand
GGATGTCATCGTGGACTATCTCGGGGAGCAGTTTGTCATCGAACTGAAAATCTGGCGCGGGAATGAATATAATGAGCGGGGCGAGCGACAGCTTATGGATTATCTGGACTACTATCATAAGGATAAAGGATATCTGCTGAGCTTTAACTTTAACCAGAAGAAGGAAGTTGGCGTAAAAGAACTGCGGATTGGGGACAAGGTGATCGTGGAAGCGGTTGTGTAGGACGCGGTATTTAGGGAGGCAGCGAGGAATGGTACGCTATTTCAATACAGAGGGGTTGTGCAGATCCGAAGAGCATTACATGGTAAGGTTGGATGACCGCCTTGCACAGATCAGGAAACTGTATGTGAACCGAAAAAAATATTTTGTGATCAACAGGGGTAGGCAGTATGGAAAGACTACGACACTGGCTGCGTTGAAGGAATATTTAAAAGATGATTTTATCGTGCTGTCACTTGACTTTCAGCAAATGGGAACAGAGGAATTTGTGGATGCACCGACGTTTGTGCATGCGTTTACAGGTCTGCTGATCGAGGAGCTTGAGATTAATGGTCTGGATGACAGACAAGAATTGATGGAACCATTGAAAGAGATCATGGAAAGAGAAGGCAGCAGCCTAAAGGAGTTGTTTGTGCGTCTGAGCAGAATGTGCAGGGATAGTACACGGCCAGTCGTGTTGATGATCGACGAGGTCGACAGTGCTTCAAACAACCAGGTCTTCATTGATTTTCTCGCGCAGCTGAGAGGATATTACCTTAGACGCGGAGAGATGCCCACGTTTCATTCTGTGATTCTTGCCGGGGTTTATGATATCAAGAACCTGAAATTAAAACTGCGTTCAGAGTCAGAGCACCAATATAATAGCCCGTGGAACATTGCGGCAGATTTTAAGGTAGATATGAGCTTTTCTGTAAGTCAGATCATGGATATGCTTGTGGAATACGAAATGGATCATCACACAGGAATGGATATACAAAAGATAGCAGAAGAACTCTATCAGTACACTGCTGGTTATCCTGTACTTGTCTCATCAATCTGCAAATGTATCGACGAAGACCTTACGGAAGAAAACGAGTCCGCATACACAAGTAGCGCTTGGACTGGCGCAGGGATTGAGGAGGCCGTCAGACGTATATTGATCGTCAGGATGCCTTTGTTCGAAAGTATGATCCGCCATATGGACAGCTATCCGGAGATGAAGCGGATGTTTCAGGAAATTCTGTTTCAGGGGAAAGCATTTTCCTATAATCTGGACACAAAGGAAATCAGCCTTGCAAGCATGTTTGGTTATGCAGTTAACAAGGATGGAAAAGTACAGGTTGCAAACCGCATCTTTGAGACAAGGCTCTATAACTATTTCCTCTCGGAGAACGAACTTGCAGGAACTGATACGGCAAACCAGATGGGAGATGCAGCCATGCGAGACAGAAACTATTTTGTTCACGACGGGATGCTTGACATGGATACCGTGATGCGGCGGTTTGTTGAAACTTTTACAGAGATCTATGGCGAGGAGGAT
>JAETQI010000021.1 GCA_021770755.1 Lachnospiraceae bacterium | reverse complement strand
TCAAAGGACTGTCCGAGAATGATCGGGTTCTGGATCTCGACATGGAGTGATTCCGGATCGACATGCAGAAGCGCACCGATGATCCCGGCAAGCACTTTTTTGTTTGACTGCAGCACAGCTCGAAACATGTAATCATTTGTCATGTTGTAGTCAAGCCTTCCGCTTACCTTCTCGAGAGATATTTTGTTTGTTTTCTTCCTTCTATAATGCATTTTTGTAAAATGCCTTGTTCTCCATCTGTGGTTCAAATATATCACACTTTATACGGAGTGTCTACTCAAATGTAAAAAATAGCACAACCCAGTACATCATTGCTTACAATTTACATCCCGTCATAATTTGACAACTATTTAAGGAACTGTAAACAATGACTAAATGTCGATCTGCAGCATCAGATGATCTTGACATAGCCCGCTTGCCTGCGATTATATTTTTTTTATCTGAACAGTTTATGGCGTCAAATTAACAAGTTATTTATTTACAGTTACTAAGTTTTTTAGGTGTGGATTATAACAAATATTGCACACAAATTGATAAAAGGGATCAATTTGGTGCACGTTTTTCACCACTTCTGTTGATAACTGAACAGAAAACGGCGTTGCAATGATAGTTGAGTAATATATACTTGCTATTGGCGCCAGTACAAAGGACTGCTCCAGTACTTTTGGCAGTGTCAATTAACAATGTTGACATACCACTGTCGAAATTTTGCATGGCACCAGCACGAATCAAGTGGCTCTCGACTCTAATTATTGGCTGGATGGAACACTAGAGGTAAGTTGATCATTCTCCTGTTCGGTTGTCTTCATCAAGAAAAAAGTTATTTAATTCTGGAAAATCAAGAAATTCACTTAAGGTCATATTGAAGGTAACAGCAATTTTATGTAACGTTTTAATCTTTGGGTTTCTGCTGGTTCCTCTTAGTATATTATCGATTGTAGATTGTTTTAAGCCACTCATGACAGCAAGTTTGTTGATTGTTATTTCATGCTCCGCGCATAACTGCCGGATACGCAAGGCAAATAATTTTGAATACTCCATTTTGGTGCTCCTGTTTCGGGTTAAAGTATCAGATGCTCATATGTTATCATTATATCAGATAAGGCAATGAAAGTTACCTTTGTGTAGTTGACATGGCGCATAAAACATAATAAAATTATTTTGTTACCTATACAAAGGTAAATGAACAGTTATAAAATAAAGCATGATATAGACATTTGGAAAACGTGAGGAAGTAGGAAATTTTGAGCATTGTTGATTGACGAGAACTAATTATAAAGCTTTTAATACAATGCAGGGGAGAGGAATTATTCAGTTAATAAATAATTTAAAGAGAAAAATTATCAGAGTTTACAGAACAGCAGATAAAACCTGCATGAAAAGAAAGGAAAAAATATGAAAAAGATAATCTTGGAAATATTTGATAAAGTAAATATAGAAAAATCAGAGTTGATAGAGATGGAAAAGGATTTGACAGAGCAGGTAGAAGCAATTTCAAAAGCCGTGCAGGAACAAATGCCACGTGAATATCATGATGATATTGACAGACATTTTTTTGAAGTATCCGGTATTGCAGAAAGAACAGGATTTGAATTGGGTATGAAGTTTATGGTAAAATTGCTGATTGAATGTTTGTCTTAAATTAGATAATCGTTCATCCACCCGCCTGCTTCCTCAGCTTATAATTCATCAGATACTGCAACTCCGCCTTATTCTCGTCCGTCAGCTCCTTGTAATTTTTGAGAAAATCAAAGTCCGCTTTAGACAGTTCCATCACGAAGCTGACGGGGATATTTTTGGACATCAGATGATGGAGGAGCTGAATCTCAGAGCATTCTGCGTCGGCTGTCTCTGCCGTGGAATGCTGTTCGGAGCCTGTCACCAGTTCGTCGAGAGAGACATGATAATACCGGGCGATCAGAAGCAGCGTCTCCACATCGGGAATCCGGCTTCCTGTCTCGAAATAAGAATACGTTGAACGGCCTATATTGAGGGATTCACAGAGCTGCTTCTGGGTAAGGTCGTGCGACTGCCGCAGTTCCAGGAGTTTGAGGGCAAGCGATTTCTTTTTCATACAATTCTCCATTCTGATTACCTGACAAGGATCGTCGGATGTCTTCTTGATTATAGCAGTGTACAAAAAATAATTGTTTATACTTCACAAAGTGCGACTGATGTGATAGAATCTAAAATGTAACAAAAAGTGACAAGAATAAAATGACAAAAAAGGTCACGATATAACTTTTTAGAAAGTACGCTTGGAAAAAGAAAAAGGGAGACAGAAACGTGATGGAAAATCAAAAGATCCGATACCGATCACCCCGCCTCATCGCGGAGATCGGGTGCAATCACAGGGGCGATATGGAGACGGCAAAAGAAATGATCAAAATGGCTGCGATCTACTGTAAAGCGGATGCAGTCAAATTTCAGAAACGGTGTGTCAAAGAACTGCTAACGCCAGAGCAGTTTTGTATGCCGCATCCCAATCCCGTGAACTCGTATGGAAAGACATATGGGGAACACAGGGAATTTTTGGAGTTTACGGCAGACCAGCATCGGGAACTGAAAGAATATTGTGAGGAGTATGGGATTGATTACAGCACCTCGGTATGGGATCTCACGTCGGCAAAGGAGATATCCGCCCTGCAGCCCAAGTGGATCAAGATCCCGTCAGCGTGCAATAATCATTATGAGATGATCGGCTATCTGTGCGGGCATTTTGCGGGAGAGATCCATGTCGCGCTCGGGATGACAAGCTGTCAGGAAGAAGAGCAACTGATCCGGTTTTTTGAGGATCGCGGAAGGGTCGGGGACGTAGTGCTGTATAGCTGCACATCGGGTTATCCTGTGGCTTTTTCGGACGTGTGCCTGCTGGAGATCACCAGGCTTTGCGGGAAATATGGAGATATCGTGAAGGAGATCGGTTTTTCGGGACATCATCTGGGGATTGCGGTGGATATCGCGGCGTATACCCTGGGCGCCGCGATATTTGAACGGCACTATACCCTGGACAGGACATGGAAAGGAACCGATCACGCGGCTTCCCTGGAGCCGGAGGGTGTCAGGAAGTTAAAACGCAATCTGATGGCAGCATATGAGGCGCTCCGCTACAAGCAGGAGGAGATCCTGCCGGTCGAATGGCAGCAGCGGGAAAAGTTGAAATACAGGAAAAATTGCAATGAATAAGATCGCCCTTTTTCTAAAGACATGCAGGCTGGAGGGAATCAAAATAGCGATTCTGAGAACGATCGCCATATTGATGGGCGTTCGCATTACCGGGGTTTATCAGGAGGAAGAAGCCAGGGAGAAATTTCTGCAGCAATATGGGATCGCGCCAGAGGTTGTGAAGGTGCCGCCGCTGACCAGTACTTCGATCAGGCGCGCAATGTTTTATGAGCCGGACAAGACAGTAGGGATCGTGAACACCTGTGTGGCACAGACCATGATCAACTATGGAAGATTTCTGAACGAGACCGGCACGGACATCTATGAAAACCGCAAAAAAGTATTTGAGGCAGCGCTGATGTTTCCGAAGAATCAGCAGAAAGCCATACACATGGCAGAAAATATCCTGAACCAGTGGCAGTGGGAAGGGGCATCGGAGAAACTGCTGGAACGATGCAGGCAGGTTCTTCAAGGCGGTACTGTCAGCAGGGCATACGAGAAAAAAGTGTATCTGGCTTACATTTCTTCCCTGATCGAGTTAGGTCATGAAGAGCGGGCGCAGCACATTTTAAAAGAGTATGCAGCCCGGTATGGCAGGAAGGATATCCATCTGGTTTATCCGGCGGCGCTTTTAGCGGAAAAACTTGGAATGGGCAATGAGAAGATCCAAAAGGCAGCCGTGATCTGCAAGACGGTCATGCAAAATACAAAACTGCTGGAGACATATCTTGCGGGCAAAAGCGTCGCGGTGGTCGGATCCGGACCCTATGAAACAGGTAAGAACAAGGGAAATGAGATAGACAGTCACGATGTGGTCGTCCGCTTCAACGACTATCAGACAGACGGTTTCGGGCAGGATTACGGAAATAAGACAACTATATGGGTAAGGAATATCGACACGGAAAATGGTGGCTGCAATCCCCGGCTGAATGAGGCCGATGGCTTTGACCTGATCGTACTGGAAGCCAATATATGGAGATTTTTTATGCCGGAAATCTTTCTGGACACGTTTTACCAGTACGCGGTAAAAAATGCGGACAGGTTGTATATGCTGAAATACAGGGACAGGCTGATCCGGGAAATGGGCAGCTTTCCCACCAGCGGCGGACAGTTCTTGTATGAGTTGTGTCAGATCAGAAACCGTGTCGGATCGATTGATGTGTATGGTTTTTCCTATATGTATATGGAAGAAGGGAACAGCAAAGCGCTGAGGCACAATTCGGATGAAGCGGAGGAGTTCCGGTATGGAAACCTCCATCACAATCTGCGCGTTGAGGCGGAGTATCTGAGGAGACTGATGGGGAGGAAGGACGGATAATAAGAGCAATGATGAGGTTGATCAGAAAGACACAGATCAGAAGGTGCATAGTGATTTTTGTTGTGATTGTTCAGGCAGCTTTTATGTTTTATTACTGCTGCCAGAAAGATTTTTTTGACGGTGACGAGATGTTTTCATATTCCCTGTCAAACGGAAACTATACACCGTTTTTGAGATGGAACAGTGACTGGTGGAATCAATGGCATGACACAGATTACCTTACAGCGCAGATAACAGTATCGGAAAAAGAGGCATATAATTATGGTTCGGTGATATACAATCAGACGCAGGATGTCCATCCGCCTGTTTATTATTGTATTTTGCATACGATCTGCTCATTGGATCAGGGACACTTCTCAAAATGGCAGGGGATTTGTGTGAATCTGTGTTTTTACATACTGACATTGCTGCTGCTTTATAGATCGGCGTGCCTCGTGATAAAGGATGAGGTATCGGCAATCATTCCAATGCTTTGCTATGGTGTAAGCGCAGGCGCAGTCACGACAGTCCTTTATATAAGAATGTATATGCTGATGACGTTTTTATGTGTGTTAGATGTGTATCTGCATATTTTACTGTTGAGAAAAAACGGGAAGAGAAAAGGCATACTGACAGCAATATTTTTAACAACTGTCGCTGGGGGACTTACACAGTATTATTTCCTTGTGTTCGCATTTATATCCTCAATGATATATTGTATCATGAAAGTTTCTGAAATAAGAATGTGTATATACTATGGAGTGACGAGAATGGGGGCTGTGGTCGTGTCTGTGCTGATATTTCCGTCAGCGGTCATCCAAACTACGACAGGTTCGCGCGGAATGGTCCATATTTCAGGTATCCTGGGAAATTTGACGGATCTCAGTAAATGGACTGAGAGATTTTGCTATTACATGTCTTATATTGATAAGCAATTGTTTTCCGGGATTGGACTGCAGATAGGAATTGCAGCAATGACAATTCTTTTGACCGTGTTGTTATTGGTGGATAGGAGAAAAATAATTTTAAAGAAAAGTATACTAGAGGGGGGTAATAAAACTGTTTTGTATTTGTCCTTTTTATCGTTGTTATATCTCTTTTTTGTGATAAATTATGCGCCTAAGGTCGGAAAGGGATTTCGATATATTGTCAACATTTATCCGCTGATATCGTTATGCGTATGCTGCCTGCTGATCAATTTGATCGGGAAAATCACCAAATACCGCCATCATATGCTGGCAGTATTTTCCTTGTGTGCGGTCTGTGTCAGCATCTTTTCGAACAAAGCGGAAAATATAGAATATCTGCACTCATCCAATATCGAAGTCATTGACCAGTTGCAAAAATGCAATATATCAGCCAACTATTTTATAAATAAGAGCGATTCGCAGGAGTATGCCTTTTGGATGCAGTATCAGAACATGATAGAGAAGGAAAATCAGCAGTTTTTGGTGACAACATATGACAGGATCCTGGACATGGATGATCAGGATCTGAACCAGACGATCCACGAGAAATATGACGACGGGATCTTGATGTACATTGCGACAAATTATAGTCTGCGTGAGGCGGAGCAGATGGTGGATTCAATTATTGAAAGAACACAGCTAGCAGAAAAGAGCTACATTGGGACGGTAGACAGTGAGCGGATTTTTTTCTGTAAAGATTAGGAGTAAGGAAGAGAAAATGGGATTACACAAGATATATTCTTATTTGGCGGAGAGCGATCATGAAATCAACAGGATCTATGAAAAAAGAAAGCTCGAAAATCGGAAAGATTTTGAGAAGCATAAAATAAAGTACTGGATCTGGTTAGTGAAATTGAACATTGATCACAGAATTTTCCACACAAAGGAAAAAGAAAAACAGAAGCTGGTCAAAGTGCCAGCAGCAAAGCCTCCTGCAAACACTGTAGACCATTTCGAACTAATCAGGGGAATATGGCAGTTTCATGGTGCAACAGACGAATTGATCAGCACGCTAAAAGTTTTTGACCAGAGCTTTGAATGCTGGCAGAGGGATAACAGCCTGATGTGGCTTATTTATATCGCTTCGCTGTACGAACGCGGCGACGAGGAAAGCGCGGCGGTCATATTGGATAAATATATTGACCAGTATCACTTAAAAGATATCGACAGATTTTTTAAGGCTGCAGAATTTGCCCATAAGATGGGGAAACGTAATGCAAAGATCAGTAAAAGCTATGGGATCTTAAGGGTACTTAACAATAATCACGTTGAAACAAAGTATGAGGATTATATAAAAGACAAAAGTATCGCAATAGTCGGCAACGGGGGCGGCTGTATCGGCAGAGGAAAAGGAGCAGAGATCGATGCCCATGATATTGTGATCCGCTTTAATAACTATCCCCAGAAAGGATATGAACCAGACTATGGCAGCAGGACAAACGTGTGGATCCGAGTCGGAAACAACGAAGTAGTGTACAGGGATATCCGGGATTACGATTTTGTGATATATGAGCCGGATCTTGAGCATGTATTTATGCATGAGCGTCAGTTGGAAATATTGGGGCAGTATGCAGTAATGTACCCAGATAAGCTATTTTACTGGAATCGTGAGATCAAACAGGAATTCAGGAAAGAGACGAAGATCGTCAATCCCTCGTCGGGTATCTTTGCCATCTGGCAGTTGTTCAGGATCAGAAAGAGCCTGCGGGGTGTTGATTTTTACGGATTTTCATTTCAGGAGTCGGCGCCGGACTATACGCATTATTATGACGATCTTTGTAAGATGGCACGCTATCACGATGTAGAAAAGGAAAAAGCGCTTGTAAATAAACTGCTGGATCACGGGGACAGTGACCGTCACCGTCACCATGGCAGATTATTTTGTTGTGCTTACAGGGAGTATGATCCTGATTCTGGTAAAACGGGTGGACCAGGTGGTGTTCTGTTCATGCAGAAACAATACATAGGGAAGCGCTTTCGGAATATACCGATTGAATACATATTTAAGACCAGGAATGAAACGATCAGGGTAGGTCGGAGGTTAAATGGTACGACTGGTCTGATCATGCAGGCAGCATGCTGTATCATGAATCATAAGAAGATCAAAGAAAGCCTGGAAAATGGGGAGGAGCCGTTATTGGTTTGTCACGATATCGGGAGTGCTTACGGTGCATATCTGTTGGGATTAAAATATGTTGTCGTGTATCATCAGCAGGGAAGTATCATAAATGAGATCAGAGCATCGGGAAGGAGCTGTTCAAACGAAGATATCAATGTTATAGCATTGGTTGAGCGGGAGGTGATGAAGGGTGCATATAAAGTTTATTTCCCGTCGCTGGGTGCCAGAGAAGTATTTGAAAAGACAACCATGATCGGTGAGAGCGATATAGCAGAAATAAATTTTTCAGAATATGCCCTATATAACACAATACGAGAGATCCGGCAGAGATTAAATATTGAAAAGGTTCTGGAAGAGTTAAACCTGTTGGAGCTGTATGGCACGGACAAACAGATATTTATCAGTATAGCAGATTTCAATTACAATAAGGGTATGGACTGTATACCCGGTTTTTTGTCCAGATATGTCGCAAGATCCGGACAAGATGTTGCATGGATCGCAGTAGGAACGGCATCCAATAAAGAACTGTTTGAAAAATTAAACAGGGAGAAGGACAACTGGAATTTTGAGGCATATTTAATAGGCAAAAGGATTGATCATGGCAAAGTTCTGGAATTGCTTAACTGGGCGGATTTCTATATCATGCTGCACAGAAATTCCATATTTGACCTGGCTGTGTTAGAGGCTATGAGGGCTGGAAATGCGCTTATTTTGTCTGATTCCGCAAGTAACTATGAATTCAACAGGGAAGACAATGTCTTAATAGTGGATCTGGATGATATGGATCAGGCAGTCACGAAATTACTTCAGAAAGATCTAAATGGATGGAAACAGAAAAATAAAGCGGTTTTTAATACCTATTTTACGCAGGAGAGGTTTGCAGATAATTATATAAAAATGCTGCGAGATCTGACGTGGGAATATGGAGACTCCAGATCAAGGAAATCGCGCATTAACCAACAATATATGACGGAATGGAAAGATCGGTATATTGACAGAAAGGTTGTGATCTGCGGGAGCGGATCCTCATTGGATTCGATCCGGGAACAGGATGGACAGCTTGTTTATATTGCTCTGAACAAGGCACTGTTTTACCCTCACATAAAGTTTGACATGCTCTTTATGCAGGATCATCCGCAGAACCAGAAATACCAACTGGAGGATTATAATTCTTATGACTGCCTGAAATTTTATGGCGTTATCACAAATCCCCAATTAAACAAAATGGGATTATATACTGACATAAACAAGTTTCATGATCTCAAAAACAGATTGTACAGGTACGAGCTGGAACCAGAAGTATTGGATCGTAGGGCGGATCAGTTCAATCTCTCCAGACCAGATGAATATTTTGCAGATGGACAGTCTGTTTTATTCAGCGCACTGCAATTTGCCGTGTTGGCAGGGTTTCAGGACATAACGCTGTGCGGTGTCGACTTTAGTGAACTGAATTATGGTTCTGATCCCAATAGGTCCAAATATGCGCACAATGTCCAGGATAACCTGATCGCTTTCAAAAAGCAGTTAAAATTAGAGAACCCTCGGGTTTCATTGCGTTTTAGGGATACGACAAACGAAAAGCTGGCAAAAAGTTTTTACTATATAGATCATCAATTTGATGAAATAATCGTGTCAGGAGTGTATACAGAGGATTATAGAAGGATGGTGGAATTGCAGGAGGAAACATGCGAGGATGACTATCAGTTTGATTTTCGGTATATTTCCGAGGCACAGTGGAATGAGCAGAAAGGCACAGGGGATTTTGCTTTTTTTGGTGGAAATACAGTCAAGACGCAATTGGTGATAGATAAGATCAGAGAGTATTGGGGCAAAATATTAATAGTAGCTGATGCTGATCTGGTATTTTTAAAAAGAACCAAAGAAGATATCCTGTATGGATTACAAGATGCCGATATGATCTTTTTGAGGGAACGAAGCAGCGATCAAAAGCCGTATGAAAAAGCAATCGCCAATATCAATATTGGTTTTGTCGCTATGAAATGCAATCAGGCAAGTCTGGATTTTTGGATTCAGGTACAGCAGGAAACCATATTAAAAAAGGGATGGGATCAGGAAATTGCCAACATCATAATATACGATCGAAAAACAGATCTGCGTTTTAAGATGTTCTCAGAAGAGTTTCTCAATGGCGGTTCCATAACAAGTGAAAATGTCGGGGCACAGAGGATCTGTACAGCATGCGGGACGATTGCGGGGAGAAAAGGTCTCAGTAAATATGATTTTCTGTTACAGGCATACAATAATGCCAAAATAAACCGGTGGTTTGAACAGTAAAGGAAAGACAAACTTATGATCAGTCGTTTGCTAAAATACATATTCAATGAACACAGAGAAGAATGTTACCGATGTATTAATATAGGAAAAGCAGAGTTTAAGGGATATTCCTCCCAGTATGCGTTTATGCAGCTCCAGGAAGAGATCCGATATTTAAACAGCCAGTATGACTCATTATTGAATGAATATGATCGTCTGAACAGCCGGCTAAACGAGCTGACTGACCAGAATGTGCGATTGAGTCAGCATTGTGACGATCTGTACTATGATCTCTCAGAAAAGATCAAATCTGGCGATAAGGACAGTGTGGCGAATCTTTTGAAATTATATACAGAACAGGGAAGACAGTTCGATTCTACGCAATGTCTGATCAAGACACAGTTTCCAAACGCGTACGTACACCTGTCAGCATTTTCGAAAGTCGGGAATGCAGGGGATAATCTACTGGTTCCGGCATTGAGGGACTCAGTACAAAAAGTATCCAACTGTCCTGTCACATGGTGCCATAAGTCGGTTAGGGACGTGTTGGATGCAGAGAGTGTGGAAATGATCAATGCGACGCAGGGATTAGTGATCGGAGGCGGTGGGCTTTTTTTGAAAGACACCAACAAAAATGATATTTCAGGGTGGCAATGGCCTTGTTCCTTAAATGAACTTGATAAGATTCAGGTTCCTATGTATATGCTGGGAGTGGGGTATAACCGTTTTAGGGGACAGGAGGATTTCGAACCATATTTCAGAGAGCACATCAACGAGATCGTCAGAAGATTTTCGTTTATCGGGTTGAGAAATCACGGTTCAGTAAATGCAATTCGGAGTTATCTTTCTGAAGACCTGAGGGGAAAAGTATGCTATCATCCATGTGCAACAACCGTGTTAAGTAAGATCTATCATTTACCCAAAAGATCGGGAGATAAGGTGATCGCGTTAAATTGTGCTTTCGATCGAAGTGCGTTTCGGTACGGAGGGCACAAGGAAGAAAAACTTCGCGCGATCGCAAAAGTTTTGAAGCAATATGAGGGGACATATACGATCAAATATTACGCTCATATGGGTTCGGATAAGGAGATGCTGTCCATTTTGGATTCCGTCGGTCTAAAGTACAAGCTGGTGGAATTGGACCGCGGATTGACCGTTGATGAATTTTTGAGCGTCTACTGTGAGCCGACACTTGTTCTGGCTATGCGCGGTCATGCACAGATGATTCCCTTTGGATGCGGGACACCTGTACTAAGTATTATCACACATGACAAATTGCAGTGGTTTTTGGAAGACATTGATCATATGGAATGGGGAGTAGAGATACAAGATGATGGTTTCGAAGATAAGCTTAACAGTACGATGGGTTATATGTTAAGCCATTTGAACCAGATCAAGGCGGAAATACAGACAGCACAGGACACATTATGGGAGATAACCCAAAAGAATATTAAGAATATATTTAAATTATAGGAGATCAAAAACAATGACAATAGCATTTATCCCGGTAAGGGGAGGGAGCAAATCGATCCCGCTAAAGAATATCCGGCCATTTCACGGAAAGCCGCTGGTCTACTGGACGATCAAGGCCGCGCAGGAATGCGAAGGGATCGACCGGATCTATATCGCCACGGACAGTGAACAGATCAAAAACTGCGTCAGCCAGTTTTCGTTTTCCAAAGCCGAGGTGATCGGCAGGAGTACGGAAAGCGCGACAGACACAGCATCCACCGAATCGGCGATGCTGGAATTTGCGTCAGGACATGATTTTGATACGATCGTACTGATCCAGGCGACTTCTCCGCTGCTGACCGGAGAAGACCTGGATCAAGGATTGGCGGTCTACAATGGTACGGATGCGGACAGTGTGCTATCGGTGGTAAGGCAGAAGCGTTTCTGCTGGGGGCAGTCAGAGGATCAGAATGTGCGGCCGCTGAATTATGATCATAGAAATCGGCCAAGGCGGCAGGAGTTTGAGGGATATCTGGTTGAAAACGGGGCGTTCTATATCACCGGAAGGGAAAGTCTGCTGCGCTCAGAGTGCAGGATCTCCGGTAAGATAAGAGCCGTAGAAATGTGTGAGGACACGTACTATGAGATTGATGAGCCAGAAGACTGGGTGATCATGGAAGCGCTGATGCGGCGAAGGGAAATGAAGATGCGCAATGACATTCCGGATATTAAGATGTTTCTGACAGATTGTGACGGCTGTCTCACAGACGGCGGAATGTATTATACAGAGTCGGGCGATGAATTCAAGAAATTCAATACAAGGGACGGCATGGCATTGGAACAGCTACGAAAAAGGGGGATCGTCACAGGGATCATAACGGGAGAAAGCTGCAGTCTGGTGAAACGCAGGGCAGAAAAACTGCAGCTAAATATCTGTGAATCAGGGATCAGGGACAAACTGGCGTGCATCAAAAGTCTGTGCAGGGACTACCAGATCTCCCTGTCCAATGTACTCTATATCGGTGACGATCTCAATGATCTGGAGGCAGTAGCGGCGGTGGGATACGGGTGCTGCCCGGGCGATGCGTGCGCGGCGGTCAGGGCGGCGGCGGATTACATAGCAGACAGGCGCGGCGGGGAGGGCGTGATCCGGGAGATCGCGGAGCGTATTTTAGCGTCTGCTGTCTGGCTGTGATGATGCCGGTGAACTCAGCGGGTTGTCGGGCAGCGGCGTATTCAAAATGCGCTGTGTCTCCTCAGCACGCTCGCGCTCATGTCTGCGTCTGGTCTTCATGGCGGCGATGACGGCGATGAGGATGCCGATGATGACAGCGCCCACGACCACTGCGAAGAGGATATCGGTCTTTGTCCTGGACCTCGTCATGATCGTCTCTGCCGTTTTCGTGAAGGCGTTCTCGAAAAGCGCATCTGTGGACAGGTCACTGTACCAGTTCCGGTCAAGATATCCCCAGAAGATCTCGATGGCTTCCGCGTCCATGACGGAATCCACCTGTCTGCCGTTTACATAGCACATATATCCGACTGTATTGTCCACATCTTCCTCGGCAAAATACATATAGAGGAATGTCGCCTCGTTGTCGATATTCGCCTCGTAATACTCCTGCGCATAGGTTTCCTTTTGGGAATCTGTGACCAGCTCGGGGTGATAGTCCAGCAGAACGATATAGGGCTGCACGCCTGTCTTGTCGTAAAATGTCCGAAGCTGCCTTCCGGCGGTGGAGACAGAGTCAAACCAGCCGATCTCGTCGACGATGCAGTCGCTGTCATAGGAGATCCCCGCATTTAGTTTCTCGCGGTTTCTCGTGCTGACAGGAACGGAAGAACCGTTGGCGCCGCCGCCGGATGACATCGATGAGAAAAAGGCCGACGCAAAGGCGAGGATGACAACGAGGATGATGACCGACGCGATGACGGTCGCGGCGGAACTGCCGGAAGAACGATTGTAGTAGGCGCCGCGGTAGGCACGGCCGCTGTAACGGCGCGGAGGCGGGGGAGGGATTGCCGGACTTCTATGAGGCGGAGGAGGCATTGCCGGACCGCCAAATGGCCGCGGAGCGCTGCCGTAGGATGGTGTGCCGCTTCGGTGTGACGGACTGCCGGAGCGGAAAACGCTGCTGCGTGAAGTGCCTGCCCTGCTGTGGCTGGAACTGCTGCCGGGGCGGCTGCCGCCGATGCGGTGCCCTCCCGAGCTGCGCGATGACGAGTGCCCTCCGGATGACCGGCGGGGGGCTGATGACCGGCTGCCGCCGGAACCTGCTCTTGGCATTCTGATATCCTCCTTTATTGCTCCACTCCGTTCAGATTGATGTGCTCATGCTCCTCCATCGGGATCATGAGATATTTCTGACCGTCGATCGTCTCATATTTTACCTGTTCCGCCTTGTCGGGTTTCATGCGCAGGAAGACCTCCGCCCAGTTTCTGGCCTCCTCGGGATCGACGGGAGCCTCCATTTTGACGAGTGTCTCGATCTGCTCTGTCTTTTCCTCGTTTTCCTGCCGGGTGTCCTGGAGCTCCTGCTTTAAGGTTGCGACTTCCTCGAGAAGCCGGATCTCCTTTTTCTCTTTGTTGTTTTTCTCGATCGCCTTCTCGTTCACGAGATTCTTTACCACAGGCGGTTTGTCGCTGAACTCTTCTGTGAAATGGCTCTGGATCTGCATCACGGCGGCGTCCGGGATCTCGCTGTCCGCGAGCACCTCTTTGATCATATCGGCGGTGAGTGTGAAGTCCTCTGGCTCCACGAGAACCAGGTCCTCCATCGCCGCGTCGTGCTCTTCGGCGAGATCGTTGAGCTTTTCCTGGATGTTGATCAGCATCGCATCGCTGTCCTTGATGATCGGGGCGATGGCGGTCTTCACGATGCTGCTGAAGGCGTTGTGCTCCTCGGTTGCCGTCCTTTTTGCGCCGCAGCCGAGCGCGGTCTCGATAAAGCCGCGGTGGGAATCCTTGGCGTCCCGGACATAGTATGTGAGGGAGTGGATGTCTGTTGAGCGCTCCACGAAGGACGGGAACAGGAATCCGACGTCAGGCGCGCCCACAACCCAGTCCTGTATGCGGATACCGATGCGGTTTAAGTCGGCGCGGTATCCAAGTCCCGGCTTTGACAGATTGACGGGGCAGATGGCGCACAGCAGATAGGTAAAGACCTCCTCGGACTCGTCGAGCTTGAGGTCGTCGTTTGTCCTGGTCATCACATCGTACGCATCGTGGAAGACCAGGATGAGATAGTTGCCGACATAATCATAATTGTCGATGATCATGTCATAGAGGTGTTCCAGTAGGTCGGGATTTTTCAGCCCGCTCTCGCGGAGTCCCAGAAGGTACTGCTGTTTTCCGCCGGGTTCCTCCTCCTCGCTGGCAAAATTCAGTTCCAGCAGATTGTTTCCGATCGTGCCGGAGAGGGCTTTTTTGGCGATCTCGAGGTACTTGAAAAACTCTTCGTCCTCGAGGTTCAGAAAAGTCTCGTTCAGTTCGACGATCTTGTTTTTGTTCGCGTCCACGTAGCAGCCGCACATTTTTGTGATGGTGCAGGACTCTTTCTTAAAGCGTCTTTTTAATTCTAAGATATCTTTGTTTCTAAGCATTTGTGTTCTCCTTGTATTGATTGCACACGGGCAGCGGAAGAGGGTTCTTCCCTGCTCGATTGGGATGTCTCTGTCATGGCAGTTGTGATCGGTTATAAAATTTCCAGAATTTCGGACAAGCTGCCGACCTCGTAGTCTGCCTGTTCGCGATCAGATGTTATTTTCCAGTACTTTCCAAATCCCTGTTTTACCCAGATGGTCTTCATTCCAAGCGCTTTCGCGGGGACGATATCATTGTCGATCCGGTCGCCAGCCATGACTGCCTGCTGTGGTTTACAGGCTGCCCTGCTCAGGGCGATTTCAAATATTTTTCTGTCCGGCTTGGCAACTCCTTCTTCTGCGGAAGCGATGACCAGATCGATATACGGTGATATTCCAAACGCCTTTAGTCTTTTTTCTGTTCCCGGCGATTGATTTGCAATGACCCCTATGTTGTATTTTTGGCTTAACTGATGCAAACATTCTTCCGTATCGCGATATAGGATCTCGTCCTCGGATCTCCATTCAGGCTTTTTTATTCCCAAAAGTTTTATGGTTTCCAGATCGCCTTTTTTGTTCTCCTGATAAAATTTCAGTGCTGTCTCGTAAACGTATTCATAAGAAACATTTGCTGCCTGGGCAGCCCTTTTCATTCTATTTTCATAGGCTCTGCTTTCGTCTACCAATGTGGATCCGACATCAAAAAATATCCATTTAATATTTTTCATTGTAATATACCTCTCGCAATGTTCCTGTTCAATCCGTAACGAGTAAAAATTGCAGAACGAAATTTGTTCGTTGCGCAAATGGATTTTTAGCAGTAACCTCGAAATTACGGATTGGGCGCACCATTCAGGGTACAGTCCGCGGAAAGTGTATACATTGTATTATAATTATGCGACAACTTAATGTCAAATTTTATTTATCGAATTTTATTTTGATTTTTATTTGAAACGAATGGCTGTAAAATGGGATATAAGGGGTAGGAGGTGGGAAGATGCACAAAAAGGATAAGGATGGCGTCGACATGGAAGCCGTATATCAGGAGTACGCGGAGCTGGTGTACCGTTTTCTGTATTCGCATACCCATGATGCGGACTGGTCGCAGGAGCTGATGCAGGAGACGTTTCTGCGCGCGGTGGATTCGATCGCCCGCTATGACGGTTCCTGTAAGCTCTCTGTCTGGCTCTGCCAGATCGCAAAGCATCTCCTGTGGCAGGATCTGCGCAGGAGGAAGCGGGTGGATTTTGTGGAGCTGCCAGAGGAACTTCCCGATGCCTCCGGCGCGGACGGGGAGGCGAGTGTGATCCGCGGGGAGCGCACACAGGAGCTGTATCGCGCGATCCATCTTCTGCCGGAGCTGGAGAGGGAGGTTGTCCTGTATCGCATGACCGGGGAGCTCTCTTTCCGTCAGATCGGGGAGATCCTTGGAAAGAGCGAGAACTGGAGCAGGACGGTGTTTTACCGCGCGAAACAGAAGATCAGAAAGGAGCTGGAAAAGTATGAATTGTGATATTGTCAGGGATCTGATGCCGGGATATATCGACGGCGTGATCAGCGAGGCGGGCAGCAGTGCTGTGAGGGAGCATCTGGAGGGCTGTGGGGAGTGCAGGCGTATTTTTACGGAAATGAAGGAGGATATGGCGGACCGGTCCACGCCCGAGGAGCGGGCTGTCCTTGATGGATTTAAAAAAATACGCAGCCGCACCCGGTATCTCAGGGCGGCTGCCGCACTGGGGGGATTGCTGCTGGCAGCGCTTGTCATCGGCGTCTTTCTCAAGGTTTATGTCGCGGGAAGCCTGCTGGAACAGGGGGCAGTGATGATTTCCAGCGCCGAGTACGATGAGGAGACGGACAGCCTCACGGTAAAGGGTTCTATGTCGTATGCAGGATATCGCATCAGCCATGTGGAGTGGAAGGAGAATCCGAGCGTCGGCGCCCGCGTCGACTTGTTTGTCTATGCGGCGGAGACATTGCCGTTTGGGAAGGAGCAGCAGGATTTTTCTATCACGATACCGGATATGAAGGGAAAGGTGCTCTATATCGTCGGTTCGGATTACGACAATTTCAGGATATATGACTGGAATAATGACCATATCGGCCTGCTGAGCGAGCTGGAGGATGAGATCTACACGCGCGTCAATCCGGGCTGGGACAGGGAGAAGGTGCTGTTAAGTCCGGTCCAGGGGCTGCGGATCGTTGACGGAATGGAGGGGATTGAGTATGGCGTGACCTTTCTGTCGGGCGACGATCCGGGATACTGGAAGCTCGGCTATACGATCGTCATGCATGGGGATATAGAAGAGGCGGGGTATCATATCTGGATCTCGCTGGAAGAGCCGCATCAGATCCTCATTCATGATTTCAGTACAGGGGAGTATCGGAGACCGGAAACTTTGGACTATGAGTTTTTCCAATTTTAGAATATAAATTTAGTGGAGTAAATTGTGACTATCCTTTTTCAAAATAATGGGATATAATAGAAATATCTGTAAAATGGTATGCAGGGAACCGTGAAAACATGGAGACATTGTTTTTGGGAGTTCGAAGGAAAAAGGAGGTATTTGGAAAATGGGATTTTTAACAGGAAAGACAGCGATCATCACGGGTGCGGGCAGGGCAGTCTTAAGTGACGGCAGATGCGGATCGATCGGCTACGGCATCGCGACAGCCTACGCGAAGGAGGGCGCAAACCTTGTCATCACAGGCAGGAATGTCAAGAAGCTGGAGGACGCGAAGGAGGAGCTGGAGCGTCTGTACAACATCAGGGTGCTGATCGTCCAGGCGGATGTCAATGCCGGCGCGGACAATGAGGAAGTGGTAGGCAGTGTCGTGAAGCAGACGATCGACACGTTCGGCAGCATCGATGTGCTGATCAACAATGCGCAGGCGTCTGCTTCGGGCGTGACGCTGGCAGAGCACACGACAGAACAGTTCAACCTTGCGATGTACTCGGGATTGTACGCTGCTTTTTATTATATGAAGGCATGCTACCCGCACCTGGCAAAGTCAAAGGGTTCCGTCATCAATTTTGCCTCCGGCGCGGGACTGTTTGGCAATTTCGGACAATGCGCTTACGCTGCCGCCAAGGAAGGGATCCGCGGTCTGACGCGCGTGGCGGCCACCGAATGGGCAAAGGACGGCATCAATGTCAACATCGTCTGCCCGCTGGCATGGACGGCGCAGTTGGAGCAGTTTGAGAAGGCGTATCCGGAGGCGTTCAAGGAGAATGTCAAGATGCCGCCTGCAGGACACTACGGAGATGCGGAGCTGGAGATCGGCCGCGTCTGTGTACAGCTCGCGTCGCCTGACTTCAAGTACATGACAGGCGAGACCCTCACGCTCGAGGGCGGTATGGGACAGAGGCCGTGATCTAGGAGTTTTAAGATTAAATATGTGACATATAAAACCTGGTGTAAAGCTTTACATCAGGTTTTTGCTAATTTGGTATTGGTGTGCGCTCCTTGTCGTGATACAATGAATACAAGACAAACGGGAAGGTGGAATGGATCAAAATGGGGCAGTTTTTAAACAAGGGGAACAAAAAATTTGCGGATTTTTCCAAAACGAAATATTTTGTGGACAAGACGGAGCTGATCAACAAGCTTCTGGAAAAGGATGCCGACGAAAAGTTTATCTGTAACAGCAGGGCGCGGAGGTTTGGCAAATCGGTGACGGCGGATATGCTTGTCGCGTATTTCAGCAAGGGGGCGGATTCAAGAAGCCTGTTTGAGCCGTTGAAGTGTGTGAAGGACGGACAGTTTCTGGATAACATGAATCGGTATGATACGATCTTTGTGGATATACAGGCACAGTTTGTCTGGGCGGCAGAGAGAGCGGAAGATCCTGTGCGATATATTACACGGTGCATTATAAAAGAGCTGCAGGAAACCTATCGGGAGATTGTTTCAGACGATGACATTATTGCAATGGCAGTGTCCAGAATCTACCACGAGACAGGAAGTCAGTTTGTCATCATTTTCGACGAGTGGGACTATCCGATCAGGGAACTGGCGGAGGGCAGCGGGGAGCGGTCAGATTATGTAGAGCTGCTGCGCGGACTGTTCAAGAACAGCGATGCAAAAGAATATATCCGCCTGGCATATCTCACAGGCATCATGCCGATCGTGCGGACGAAAGGGCAGTCTGCCGTCAACAATTTCATGGAGTACACGATGACAAACCCGATGGATCTGGCACAGGATATCGGATTTACAGAAGAGGAGGTTTATTCGCTCTGCAAGAGATTCGGAGTGGATTTCGAACAGATGAAAGAATGGTACAATGGATATGATCTGGAAGGAACCGCGATGTACAATCCATTGTCTGTCGTGCGTGCGGTCGCGGCGAAACGGTTTCAGCAGTACTGGACGGTCACGGGCACTTATGGGGATATTGATGACCTGATCAATAAAAATTTTGACGGTCTTCGCGAGGATATCATCAAGATGCTCTCAGGAAACAGGATACCAGTCAATGTGTCAAATGGCAAAAACGATCTGCAGTCCTTTCGGAGCAAGAGTGAGGTTCTCACTGCGCTGATCCATCTGGGATATTTTGCGTATGATGCAGACACGCAGGAGGCGTATGTCCCCAATAAGGAGATTCAGGAAGTTTTTTACCAATATATGGAGGACAGTGAGAATGACAACCTGTCGCGGTTTATGGTACTTTCGGAGAAGATCTTAAGTGCTGTGATGGAAGGGGATGCGGGTGAGACCGCAGAGCAGATTCAGCGTGTGCACAACGATTTTGTGTCGAGCATTGAGTACAATGATGAAAATTCGCTCTCCTGCACGATCACGATCGCGCTGATCTCCGCCTTCCGGTACTATCACAAGCCGGTGCGCGAGTTTCCATGCGGAAAGGGCTTTGCCGATATTGTCTATCTGCCATTGCCCAATTATCCAAACCGCCCTGTGATTGTGGTGGAGCTGAAATGGGACAAAAGCGCGGACGCGGCGATCGCGCAGATTAAAAAGAGGCAGTATCCCGGGTCGCTACGGTCGTTTTCGGGCGAGATCCTGCTGGTGGGAATCGATTACGACAAAAAGACAAAAGAGCACACGTGCGTGATCGAACGTTTCGAAACTGAGCAATTGTGATTTGATGTGAGAGAAAAAGACTGGTAATGTGATGGAAAAGGAGAGGATCATATGGGACGTTTTTTGAATATTGGAAATCAGATTTTTGCGGAATTTTCCAGAACGCAGTACTTTGTCGATAAATCAGAACTGATCAACAAGCTGCTGAAAAAGGATATTACACAGAAGTTTATCTGCAACAGCAGGGCGCGGAGATTTGGCAAGTCTGTCACTGCGGATATGCTTGTCGCGTATTTCAGCAGAGGGGTGGATTCGAGGAGTCTGTTTGAACCGTTGAAGTGCGTGAAGGACGCGCTGTTTCTTGAGAGTATGAATGCGTATGATACGATTTTTGTGGATATACAGGCGCAGTTTAAGGAGGCGGAGTTTGAGAACGAGAAGCCGGTACAATATTTGAGCAGAAGGATTGTGGAAGAACTGCAGGAGGAGTATATAGATATCGACCTGGGTGAGATATCGTTGATGAATGCGCTGTCAACAATATATAATAAGTCAGGCAATTGCTTTGTCATCATTTTTGACGAATGGGATTATCCCATCAGGGAGTTTGGCGAGGATGATCCCGACAGGCTGACATATATTGAAATGCTGCGGGGACTGTTCAAGAGCAATGCTGCAAAATCATATATACGATTGGTTTATCTCACTGGGATTATGCCCGTTGTGCGGACGAAAGGGCAGTCCGCTGTCAACAATTTCATGGAGTACACGATGACAGACCCGATGGATCTGGCACAGGATATCGGTTTTACAGAGAGTGAGGTGAGGATGCTCTGCGAGCGGTCCGGCGCCGATTATGGGCAGATGCGGGAGTGGTACAATGGTTATGACCTGAATGGGATCGCGATGTACAACCCGCTGTCCGTCGTGCGGGCGCTCTCGAGCGGACGATTCCAGCAGTACTGGACAGTCACGGGCACTTATGGGGATATTGACGATCTGATCAGCAAGAATTTTGACGGGCTCCGCGAGGAGATCATCAAGATGCTCTCAGGAAACAGGATACCAGTCAATGTGTCAAATGGCAAAAACGATCTGCAGTCCTTTCGGAGCAAGAGTGAAGTTCTCACTGCGCTGATCTATCTGGGATACTTTGCGTATGATGCAGACACGCAGGAGGCGTATGTCCCCAATAAGGAGATTCAGGAATTCTTCTATCAGTATATGGAGGATAATGAGAGCGATAACCTGTCGCGTTTTATGAAGGTTTCCGAGAAGATCTTAAGTACCGTGCTGGAGGGGGACGCGGAGGAGACTGCACGGCAGATTCAGGGCGTGCACAACGATTTTGTGTCGAGCATTGAGTACAATGATGAAAACTCGCTCTCCTGCACGATCACGATCGCGCTGATCTCCGCTTTCCGGTACTATCACAAGCCGGTGCGCGAGTTTCCATGCGGAAAGGGCTTTGCCGATATTGTCTATCTGCCACTGCCCAATTATCCCAACCGCCCTGTGATCGTGGTGGAGCTGAAATGGGACAAAGGCGCGGACGCGGCGATCGCGCAGATCAAAAAGAGGCAGTATCCCGAATCGCTGCGGTCGTTTTCGGGCGAGATCCTGCTGGTGGGAATCGATTACGACAAAAAGACAAAAGAGCACACGTGCGTGATCGAGAGTCTTTATGCGCAGACCCGTGCAGAGGAAATATGCCGCTAGAGCGGCGCCCGGGTCGCGCAGGCTCGATCGCACATGGGCACCCAGAGGAAGAGTGTCAGCATGCGCTGACGGGTGCCCGGCGCGTCGAGTAGTGGAGAAGGACATACCACTACTCGATTGCAACAGACCCGTGCAGAGGAAATAAGCAGCTATGGGAAAAAGTTTTAGAATAAAAGGGAGTCTGGATATGGATTTTGATACACAGATTATGGTGATTGGCGGGGCAGACGGTCCTACGGCCATCTTTCTGGCTGGCAGGTTTGAGAGTCTGTTTTGCATTTTGGCGCTGTTGATCATGGTGATTTTTTACGGCATCTATTTCGCCAAAAAGATCACGCAGAAACGCAAGGGTATCCAGACGACACAGCTTGGCCGGGGGAAGGATAAACTGGTGCGGCGGATTGAATTTATCATGTCAGTGGCGACACTTTTTATTGTTCCGGTGGAGCTGATTTCGATCCTGCTCGGATGGAATCACATGCCGTCGCCGGTGAGGATCACAGGGGTGGTGACCGGGTTCGTTGGGGATGCGGTTTTCCTTGCTGCGGTGCTGACGATGCGGGATAGCTGGCGCGCGGGGATACCGGAGACGGACAGGACGGAGTTTGTCTCGCACGGTATCTACCGATATAGCAGGAATCCGGCTTTTCTGGGATTTGACCTGATGTATATTGGGATACTGCTGATGTATTTCAACGGTGTTTTATTGTTCTTTACGATATGGGTGATCGTGATGCTGCATCTGCAGATCCTGCAGGAGGAGAAGTATCTGGAGACTGTGTTCGGCGAGGAGTACCGCGTATATAGGGAGTGCACGGGGCGGTACTTTGGCAGGAAGGGGTAACAGACCGGGGGTGCGGCGATGTATGACAGGGAGAAAATATGCAGTACTTTAAGGCAGACAGGATTTGATGCAGACAGTTACTGGGTCGTGGCAGGCGCGGCGATGGTACTGCATGGAGTAAAGGCATGTACAAGGGATATCGATCTGGGCTGCAGCCGGAAATTGGCGGATCAGTTGCAGCGGGCGGGATACAGCACAGAGGTTTATGAGGACGGCAGCCGCAGGATTCAGTACCGCCCGGATATCGAGATCTTTGAGGAATGGCGGGCGGGAGAGCTTGAAGTGCTTGATGGAATTTCTGTGGTGTCGTTGAAAGGGATCATCATGATGAAACAGCGGCTGGGCAGGGAGAAGGACATGGAGGATATCCGGTTGATCTGCAAGTATATTGAAATGAAGGGAGGATCATATGGGACTTTTTTTAAACATTGGAAATAAAAATTATGCGGAATTTTCCCAGACGCAATATTTTGTAGACAAGTCGGAGCTGATCAACAAACTGCTGAAAAAGGATATCACGGAAAAATTTGTCTGTAACAGCAGGGCGCGCCGGTTCGGGAAGTCAGTCACGGCGGATATGCTTGTCGCGTATTTTAGCAAAGGGGTGGATTCGAGGAGCCTGTTTGAGCCGCTCAAGTGTATGAAAGATGCGTTGTTTCTCGAGAGTATGAATGCATATGACACGATCTTTGTGGATATCCAGGCACAGTTTAAGGCGGCACAGTTTGAGAACGAGGAACCGGTCGGCTATATCAGCAGAAAGATTGTGAAAGAACTTCAGGAAGACTATCCTGATATTGTGTCTGGAGAGACGGCGTTGATGAATGCGGTGTCCGAAATTTATCATGAGACAGGGAGCCGTTTTGTCATTATTTTTGACGAGTGGGACTATCCCATACGGGAACTGGATAAGGGTAACACTGACAGACTGTCGTATATCGAGATGCTGCGCGGATTGTTCAAGAACAACGCTGCCAAATCATATATCCGATTGGCATATCTGACGGGAATCATGCCGATCGTGCGGACGAAGGGACAGTCCGCCGTCAATAATTTCATGGAGTATACGATGATAAATCCGATGGATCTGGCAAAGGATATCGGATTTACAGAGGAGGAAGTCTTTTTGCTCTGTGAGAGATCTGGTGTGGATTTTGAACAGATGAAAGAGTGGTACAATGGATACAATCTGGGTGGAACAGCGATGTACAATCCGCTGTCCGTCGTTCGTGCGGTCTCCGCAAAACGGTTTCAGCAGTACTGGACGGTCACGGGCACTTACGGGGATATCGACGACCTGATCTGCAAAAATTTTGACGGACTCCGGGAGGATATCATCAGGATGCTCTCAGGGAACAGGATACCGGTGGAGGTGGATAACGGCATCAATGACCTGCAGACCTTTGAGGACAAGGAGCAGGTGATCACGGCGCTGATCCATCTGGGGTACTGCGCCTACGATGAGGACACACAGGAGGCATATATACCAAACAAAGAGATCCATGCCGTATTTTACAAATCCGTCAAAAGGAGTAAAAACGACGGAATGGCACAGTTCATGAAGCTCTCCGAAGAGATTCTGGAGGCAGTCATAGCAGGCGACGGGGAGCGGACTGCCAGACTGATCCAGGGTGTGCATAATGATTTTACGTCCAGTATCGAATACAATGACGAAAATTCGCTCTCCTGCACAGTCATGATCGCGCTGATCGCAGCGTTTTCTTATTATCACAGACCGATTCGGGAATTTCCCGCTGGGAAAGGATTTGCGGACATTATTTATCTGCCCCGCGCAAACCACTCCAACCGCCCCGTGATCGTGGTGGAGCTGAAATGGGACAAAAGCGCGGAGGCGGCGATCGCACAGATCAGGAAGAAACAGTATCCCGAGTCGCTGAAAGATTATGCAGGGAAGATGCTGTTGGTGGAAATTGATTATGATAAAAAGACGAAGGAGCATTCGTGTGTGATCGAGTGCTTTTGTTAAGCTTTTTTTCCAGTAACGGATAAAAGAGATCCATGCAGTAGATATAGTTGCTATTTCAGATTTTGGAGGTGTACGATGAAAAAAGATATACGAAAAAGAAAACGTTTAAAAGCGGTTTCTTTTTCGTACCAATATCTTTTTCACCCTGATCGGCAAGAAGTGATCCACCCTCTCTGTAACATACAATTTTGGGACAATCCGCTCCAGCTTTTCGAAAATATTCATCAAGGTAATCTGTTGATTGCTGCAAAATGAAATCATCGTCATCGAAGATGAGTATCCTCATATACTCCCTTCTCTCGCAAACTTTTCCTTATTATAATAGTAACAGTTTCTTCCTGCAAGACGGATACATGAAAATGTCAAATTTGGTATGCAGCTTATTCTTTTCATGCCAAAAAAGCATATTAAATGTCGTTTCATGTATAATACCTTGAAAAATGACACAGGGGGACTTATCATTGATCATACACGGAACTTAGGATCCTTATCAATAATTTTGTATAATGAGGAGTTGGAAATGATGAAAAATGATGAAAAAAGAAGAAAGTCCATATTATTGCTGGCGACAATGGGAGCGTTCTTAATTAGCGGATGTGGCGCAAAAGAGGAAGTGCAGGAGATACCGAGTGAGACATTTGTTAATGAGATACTTGCATCTGCAGCGGAGCAAACGACAGTTGCGAATGAAACGCAGCCAATAACCTCTGATGAACTACAGAGTGAAACAATTGTTCAAAGCGAAGAACCGGCAAAGACGGAGAGTGCATCAGAGCCAGAACCCGGCAGCGGACAGGAAACGCAAACAACACAAACGGCTACTCCCAAACAGGAAACGCAAACAGCACAAATGCCTCCTGTCAAAGAAGTAAAATATATGGATATTGCTCATGTATTTAAACCATATGAACAGGCGGTAGAAATATCCTTGCAGATGCCGGAGGATTGGAACTATATTCTGTGGGATGTGGAGGAGGAATCTCCTGATTGGGGATATTCTGTTAAAGTGCAGGGAAGGGAAGATGCAATTTTTAGTATTTTTGGACAGCATGGAACGCTAACCGACGATTCTTCAAATGGACCAAAATCTTTTCAGACATCACAGGGGTTGACAGGACAGTATTCTTGGGATGAATATACGCTTGATGACGGAAATCCTGCAGTACAGGGAACAATTATTTTTGATACGGAGCTTGCAGGCTTCTATGGTGTCCGTTTTAACATGCCGGAAAGTATTTACAGTGAAAACAAAGATATAATAGACAAAGTGTTCCAAAGTATTGTTATCAGGGAAGCACAATAGATCATGTTAGATTTATCAGTCAGGGCTGAGTTTTTCGAAGTGGTATTCCACAACTTCCGCTTGAAACTGTGGGGTTGATGCTCGTTTTTGGTTTCTGCCATATTCTATGCTTTACAATCGAGTAGGGAAGAGCCGTCTTACCCTACTCGCGCGCCGGGCACCCGTCAGCACATGCTGACAATCTTCCTCTGGGTGCCCATGTGCATAAAAATAGAGCGTATAGACTTGTTTTCTCTACAAATATAAGAAAATGCTGTAAAATATTTCGTTGATTATTACAGCATCTTTGGGTATAATAGAAAAGAAATCGTATCATTTGATTTGAAAGGAATGGTATATCTATGGCAAGTATATTACCGGTATCGGATTTAAGAAATTATAATGAGGTTTTGAAAAACTGTCAGATTGGAGAGCCTGTGTTTCTGACGAAAAATGGCAGAGGAAGATTTGTGGTAATGGATATAGAAGATTACGAGCGTGAAAAAGCAGAAAAAAAGCTGTTGGAGAAACTGCATGAGGCAGAGGAAGCTGTCAAGGACGGAAATGGATGGCTTACAATGGATGAATTGAAAGCGAAAGTTGGAGAGTAAATTTATGGTGAGATTGCGAATCAATCCAGTAGTTGCAGAAGATTTAAAAGCTATCAAAAATTTTATTGCAGAAGATAATGCTGATAAAGCATCAGAAACAGTTCAGGAGATTTATAAGCAGTTTGAAAATATACAGCAGTTTCCTTATATTGGCGCAGATTTGTCTAAACGTGTGAGCTTTAAGACAGATTATAAGTATGTGGTTTGGAATGATTATGTTGTGATGTATAAGGCTTTTAAAGAGGCAGTTGAGATTTATCGGGTGGTGAATCGGTATCAGGATATTACAAAGATTTTTTCGGGGCGCAGTTCATAGGTATTTATGATCTGGAGGGCAGATCTTTCCGTGTCAAACCGATACAGCTTGCGCAGGATTGAAGTACGATCGCATTTTCATTTACAAAGCCTCCCGAGTATGGTAAATTATAGATAATTGGGTTATTTTATAAGTATAGCGAAGGAAAGGTGATGGCGACAATGCAGAATAAAGGAAAATATTATATCACGACGGCGATTGCGTACACTTCCGGAAAGCCGCATATCGGAAACAATTATGAGATCGTGCTGGCGGACAGCATAGCGCGCTATAAGCGGAAGGACGGCTACGACGTCTTTTTCCAGACAGGTACGGACGAGCATGGTCAGAAGATCGAGCTCAAGGCGGCGGAGGCGGGCGTGACGCCGAAGGAGCTGGTGGACAGTGTGGCGGGAACGATCCGCGGGCTCTGCGATCTGCTCAACATTGCGTATGACAAGTTTATCCGCACAACGGACGAATACCATGAGAGACAGGTGCAGAAGATCTTTAAGCGCCTGTATGACCAGGGCGATATCTACAAGGGGGCGTACGAGGGAATGTACTGCACGCCCTGTGAGTCCTTCTGGACGGAGTCGCAGCTCAGGGACGGCAAGTGCCCGGATTGCGGGCGCGAGGTAAAACCGGCGAAGGAGGAGGCGTACTTCTTCAAGATGAGCAAGTATGCGGACAGGCTGATCGACCACATCAACAGGCACCCGGAGTTTATCCAGCCTGTATCGCGCAAAAACGAGATGATGAACAATTTCCTGCTTCCCGGCCTGCAGGATCTGTGTGTGTCGCGCACTTCGTTCAAGTGGGGGATACCTGTTGACTTTGACGACAAGCATGTCGTTTACGTGTGGCTCGACGCGCTCACAAACTATATCACGGGCATCGGCTATGACGCGGACGGAAACAGCACAGAGCAGTACAAAAAGCTGTGGCCGGCAGACCTGCATCTGATCGGAAAAGATATTATCCGTTTTCACACGATCTATTGGCCGATCTTTCTGATGGCGCTCGGCGAGGAGCTCCCGCACCAGGTGTTTGGACACCCGTGGCTTCTGCAGAACAATGACAAGATGAGCAAGTCCAAGGGGAATATCATGTACGCGGATGACCTTGTCTCGCTTTTTGGCGTGGACGCGGTGCGTTATTTCGTGCTGCATGAGATGCCGTTTGAAAATGACGGATCGATCACGTGGGATCTGATGGTCGAGCGCCTGAATTCCGACCTGGCAAATACGCTCGGAAATCTCGTGAACAGGACGATCTCCATGAGCAACAAATATTTTGGCGGCGTGGTGGAGGACAAGGGCGCCGCGGAGGCAGTCGATGAGGATCTGAAGGCAGTCGCTGCAGGGACGTATGACAGGGTGGAAGCAAAGATGGCAGAGCTGCGCGTTGCCGACGCCATGACGGAGATCTTCAACCTGTTCAAGCGCTGCAACAAATACATCGACGAGACGGAGCCGTGGGTGCTGGCAAAGGACGAGGCAAAGAAGGACAGGCTTGCGACTGTCCTGTACAATCTGGTGGAAGGCATCTCGATCGGTGCAGGGCTACTTGAGCCGTTCATGCCGGAGACTGCGCAGCGGATCATGAAGCAGTTGGGCAGCGAAGTCCGCGATTTTGAGTCGACAAAGACATTTGGCGTCTACGCGTCGGGCACAAAGGTGACAGATGCGCCGGAGATCCTCTTTGCGCGTCTTGACCCGAAGGAGATCGATGCGAAGGTGGAGGAGCTTGCCAGCCGGCAGAGGACAGAAGCGGGTGCGGCGCAGGAGCCGGAAAATGACACGGATGTTACCGATGTGATCGATATCGAACCCAAGGCGGAGATCACCTATGAGGATTTCACCAGGATGCAGTTTCAGGTAGGAGAGATCATCTCCTGTGAGGCAGTGCCAAAGTCAAAGAAACTGCTGTGCAGCCAGGTGAAGATCGGTTCCCAAGTGAAGCAGATCGTATCGGGGATCAAGGCGTTTTACAGTCCCGAGGAGATGGTCGGCAAGAAGGTGATGGTGCTCGTAAACCTGAAACCGGCGAAGCTTGCGGGTGTCCTGTCTGAGGGCATGATCCTGTGCGCGGAGGACGCGGACGGAAAGCTCGCGCTGATGACGCCGGAGAGAGCGATGCCGTCAGGGGCGGAGATCATGTGAGGAGAATCATAATGAAGAATACGATAGAAGCGATCCTATTTGACCTGGACGGAACCATGTGGAATGCGCTCGACGGGATCCACCAGACCTGGAACCAGGTTGTGGCAAACCATTCGGAGTACAGAAAAGACCCCATCACCTTCGAGGAACTGGAGGGCTGTCTGGGACTGCCCATGACCGACATCGCGGCGAAGCTGTTCCCGGGCACGACGCCGGAACAGCAGCAGGCGCTGATGGACGAGTGCTGCGAGGTGGAGAATGCCTATCTGTCAGAGCACGGCGGAATCCTGTATCCGGCGCTCGAGGAGACCCTGATGGAGCTGAAAAAAACGTACAAACTCTTTGTGGTCAGCAACTGCCAGCAGGGTTATATCGAGAGTTTTATCAAGGCGCACAAGCTCGCGAAGTGTTTTGACGACATCGAGTGCTGGGGCAACAACCTGCTTCCAAAGGGCGAGAACAACAAGCTCATCATGGAGCGCAACCATGTGACGAGGGCAGTGTATGTGGGCGACACGGCGGGCGACGAGGAGTCGGCGCGCGTGGCGGGCATACCGTTTATCTATGCGGAATACGGATTTGGCGAGGCAAAGGCGCCGGACTACCGGCTGGAGGCGTTTGCAGATCTGCCAAAGCTTATGGGGAAAATAGAAGGCTGGTGCGGCAGATGATATACCTGGAAACGCAGCGCCTGATCCTGAGGGATTATCAGGAATCCGATTTTGACGAATATTACCGGCTAAAGTCGGATGTCAAAACCATGTATTACCTGCAGGATATACAACTGCATACAAAAGAAGAAGCACAGGAGGATTTTCATAAGGTCCTGGAGGATATGACTCGGACAGACAGGAAGTTTTACTTTATGCACATAGAATTAAAAGATTCACATGAGCAGGTCGGGAGTGCCGGGTATACGGTAGAGAACGATACTCCCGTCGGGAAGATTGTGGGGGCAGGGTATTTTACGTATCCAAAGTTCTGGGGAAAAGGATATATGACGGAAGCGTTTCGGCGGGTTATCGCGTACGCATTTTGCGAAAATAATGTATACAGGATCTCCACAGGATGTCTTGCTGAAAACATCGGCTCTGAAAGGGTCATGCAAAAATGCGGATTGATCAGGGAAGCAGAACACATTGACTAAGAATGGCATGATGGAAAGATGAAGACGCGGTTGGAATATCGGTTATTAAAGAGAGAGTGGGAACAGATATGAGTTACAGACCAGGGGGAACTGCTGACAAGGTGATATGAACGGGCAGCTAAAACGACTAAAAACATGGAGGAGAACAAAAATGAGTACACGGGTAGGAATCTTAGGATATGGCAATCTGGGGCGCGGCGTGGAGTGCGCGGTCAGACAAAATGATGATATGGAGCTGGCGGCAGTGTTTACGCGCAGGGATCCGTCGTCTGTATCGATCCTGACGGACACGGCGAAAGTCTGCAAGGTATCGGACGCGGCAGCGTGGAAGGACCGGATCGACGTGATGATCATCTGCGGCGGCAGCGCCACAGACCTGCCGGAACAGACGCCGGCGTATGTGAAGTATTTTAACGTGGTCGACAGCTTTGACACGCACGCAAAGATCCCCGAGCATTTCGCAAAGGTGGACGCGGCAGCAAAGGAGAATGCGCATATCGGGATCATTTCCGTGGGCTGGGATCCGGGTATGTTTTCGCTGAACCGTCTGTATGCGAACGCGATCCTGCCGGAAGGAAAGGACTATACATTCTGGGGAAAAGGTGTCAGCCAGGGGCATTCTGACGCGATCCGCCGGATCGAGGGCGTCAGAAATGCGAAGCAGTACACGATCCCTGTCGAATCCGCGCTGGAGGCGGCGCGTTCTGGCAGCAACCCGGAGCTGACGACGAGGCAGAAGCATACGCGCGAGTGCTTCGTTGTGCTCGAGGAAGGGGCAGATGCGGCGAAGGTCGAGGAGGAGATCAAGACCATGCCGAACTATTTTGCAGATTACGACACGACGGTTCACTTTATCAGCGAGGAGGAGCTTCTCGCCAATCACAGCGGGATCCCGCACGGCGGTTTCGTGCTGCGGAGCGGCGTGACCGGCTGGGAGAAGGAGAACCGGCATCTGATCGAATACAGCTTAAAGCTTGATTCCAATCCGGAATTCACGGCGAGCGTGCTCGTCGCTTATGCGAGGGCGGCTCATCGTCTGGCAGGGGAAGGGCAGAGCGGGTGCAGGACCGTGTTTGACATCGCACCGTCGTATCTGAGTGCAAAGAGCGCGGAGGAGCTGCGGGCTTCGATGCTGTGATCCTTTTACGAACACAGGCACTCAGAGGAACATGCCAGTTTGCACTGAAAGGTATTATATTTACATTTAGTTTTTATGATGGACGCCTGCTGATCTTTGATCTGTATAACGCCGTCTGCAATATCGTCCAATTGTTTTCATTTTGGACTCCTTATCATAAATCAGTATTGACGGATTTGCGATTCCGCGTTACATTTACGCTTTCATATGCATCAGTCTCGCATTAGGGTATTTTTGCAAAATGTGCCCGGTATTCCTGTGGGTGACCAGGATGACAGTCGCATCGGAATCCAGAAACTGATAGACTTCATCCAGGCGGCTGTGGTTGATGCTTGCATCCGCTTCATCCAGCAGGATCAGCGGGCTTGATACATCACGCATCATGGACAGGTTCATGAGCTGCACTTCTCCGCCAGAACCTTCCTGATCAAAATAGCAGTAGCTGTCTTGATTTTGAAGAAAAAGTGTCGCAAGATTTCGCAGTTCATGATCCGTGGATACTTTTCCGTCTATGAATATCTGCCCTTTGTCGGCTGTCAGCAGTCCCGCCAACAATTTTAAAAGGGTGCTCTTCCCAGCCATATTGTCGCCTGTCAGGATCAGTTTATCGCCGGATCGGATCTCCAGTGAAAAGTTCTCCAGCGCACATTGCCCCTCCACATACGAATAACTCACATTCCTCAGAGACAGTGTCTCAAAGTGTGGTTTATTAGGACAGGATGCGGCAGTTTCGGTTTCTGTCTCCAGAAAACGTACCAGACGGGATATTCCGGGAAAGCTGCTCTTATACTGCAGATAGTAATTGTTGAAAAAAAATAGCGGCATGGTCGTTCGCGACTGAATATTGGAGATCAGCATCATCGTACCAAGCGTCATATTGCCCTGCAGGATCGCCCTGCCGCACAGTACAAGAACCAGGACATTCAGCAGGGTATTGATCGCTGTATTGAGTTCCTGATATCCGGCGTTGAGCATGGATATCTTTCCCTGATTCCTGCAATAGTCTGTCACCTGTCCATCCAGATCCTGTTCAACGCGCGATTCCATCTGAAAGGTCTTGATGGCAGGCAGGGATTGAAAGATTTTCTTAACCTTCTGGATCAGCTTTGACTGGACTGCCCGGTTTTTCTCGCTTCGCGTGGACAGTGGGCGGTCATATAAATTGGAAACAATATAATAGACGGGGATTCTTGCGCATACTATCAGCCCGACAGGCAACGAATAGTAAAGCAGGACAAAGAGGTATACGATCAGTTTCAGCACCTCTGTAAAAAATTTGATCGTCTGGGACAAGACATTTTTGAAAGCATCCACATCTCCAAGCAGAATTGTTTCAATGTCCTTCTCAGCGATCTCTTCTTTCTTTTTATACAGGTATCTGCATTTCATATAGATCAGGATATGCTCAACTCTTTGTCTGAGAGACAAGGTAATCTTTTGAAAAACCAGATAAGCCATCAGCCGTTCATACATCAGATCGATCGCAAACCGCAGTAAGATGATGACGAGAAAAGCGATGATCACGGTGCCTGTATGTTCCCACGCGCCGCCGATGACGACCGTATCGGTGAAATACTGCATAAACCAGGGCACTGTCAGACTCAGTACACTGATCAATATGGAAAGCGTCAGCAAAGCAATGACCAGCCCGATATTTTCTATAAGATATTGCTGCAGTAATCTGCGATTTTTATTCATGAATACCTCCTTTATCCTTCCAGAAATCTGCTCTTTTTTCCGCAATAAAGCAGCTTTAAACGATGCATTGCCCGCGTGCACGCTACATAAAGCAGATTGCGGTCATATTGTGTACAATAGTTTTGCTGGTCGGCGTCCACGATCAGGACCTCGTCAAATTCCAGTCCTTTTGAAAGTGATACGGATGTCACGATCACACCACTGTAAAACACATCTGTATCATAAGTAAACAGATGAACATCACCAGCACCAGACAATGTGTGGAACAAGGATTCCGCTTGCGGGTGGCTTTTGCAGATAATGCCCAGTTTGCCGTTTTTCTTGTCCGCCTGTGCACGTTTGACTGCACTGATCAGATAAGCTTCCTCGTCCATGCGACTCTCAAATGAGACCTCAGAGGGTTCACTGCCATGCCGTTCAATGGGATCAAGTTTTTGATCCTTTTTGATTTTCCCGGCATAGCTCATGATCTCATAAGTGGAACGATAGCTTTTATGAATTTCTATGAATTGCGCATTTGCATACATCTGATGGAAAAAGTCAAAATGGTTTCCTGTAAAAGGAACGACATTCTGACAGAAGTCGCCGAGAATCGTTTTTCTGCACTTGTAAAGTTTATTGATGACGGCATATTGGATCGGTGAATAATCCTGCATTTCATCAATGATCAGGTACTTGATCTCCGGTTCCCGTATAAAACCTTCCAGATACATTTTCACATATACGAGCGGGAAAACATCCGAGCTTTCGATTTCCATGCCCTCCGCATAATGAAAAAAATCGGGCATACCGAGATCTTCGTAAAAATCCCGGTATAGCTGCAGTACATGATTTCTGTCATACCGTTCCATCAGCCACTCGAACAGATCATTCCTGTGAACTTCCCGAATGTCCCTGGATATCAGCGCGGCAATTTCCTGAAACCGTTCCCTTACGGGCAGTGCTTTCCTGATATCGTAACATTTTCGCAGATATGCAGCTTCGACCATGTCGCCCTCATAGTGGTAATCTTCTTCTTGAAAATTCTCTTTATCACATTTCAGCAGATAATCATCTAATCGTTTTAAAAATTCTACAGAGTTTTTAAACTGGTTTCTGTTCTTCCAGTCGGTATCCTCGGCTCTTTGCAAATACCGTTCTGCCTGCAGATTCATTCTTTCGCAGTGGTATTCTTTTCCCAGAATTTTTTCCGCGATATCATCCATGGCAATGCATCTGACATTCTCCTCGCCAAGTTCTGGAAGGACGTCTGCAATATAATCGACAAAAACGCCGTTTGGCGAGATGATCAGGAAATTCTTTGATGTGATCTGACCTTTATATTTGTATAAAAAATAGGCGATCCGATGCAGTGCGATAGAGGTCTTGCCGGAACCTGCAACACCATGAATGATCAGTGTATCTGATGAAAGATCCCGGATCAGTTTATTCTGCTCCTTCTGGATCGTGGCAACGATATCTGCCATCTTATGATCCGCATTCTTTGCAAGCTCCTGCTGTAAGATCTCGTCACTGATGCCGATACCACTCTCCAGCGCATACTCCAGATTTCCGCGGCTGATTTTGTACTGCCGCTTGCAGACCAGTTGCCCTTCGATCCTTCCCATCGGTGCATCATAATGGGCATTTCCGTATCCGTACTCATAATACATTCCGGAGATCGGTGCACGCCAGTCAAATACTTCGAACTCACCATTATCGTCCCAGAAAGAAAATTTTCCAATGTAAACCTTCATGGGTTCCGGATCCTCTTCCATCAAAAAATCGATCCGTGCAAAATACGGAGAGTCCATCATTTTGATGATCTGATGCAGCCTTTCTTTCGTCTGTTCCCCCGAATCGACTACCTGGTCGATCAGCAGCCGGTTAAAGATCGCTTCGTATTCATCAAATTCACTCTGGCTCTCCCAGACATATCTTGCAGAATCGCGGTAATTTTCAGAGTAGTGCATCACCTTTTTCAACAGCTTTTCTGCCGTAGCCTGCAAAGCTTTGAGACCAACAAGTAAATGTTCCTTTTCCTCCTGAAGATTCAACTGTTTTACCTCCATCCTCTCCGTTATTTTTCAGAGTTCCTTACGCACCTGTCTTCATCATGGTCGCCTGATGATCCTTGATCAGTATGATATCATCCGCCGCGTCGTCCAATTCGCTGCTGTGCATGACGACAAGCAGCGTTTTGGTACCTTTCAGATGCCTGATATATGCCAGAACCTTTTCCTGTGTTTCGATATCCAGATTGGACAGCGGTTCATCCAGAAAGAAGACCGGTGTGTCCGACGCAAATACCCTGTACAGGGCAAGCTTCTGCTGCTGTCCGTAGCTTAAGTTGATCGGGTTGCTTGTGATCTCTTTCTCTTCAAAATCAATGCCCAGCATTTTGATCAGGTGCTCTATCTTAGGTTTTTCGTATAGATTATCCTCGAAGCTTCCGTCAACTGTGAAAATAGGATAGGTCAAAAATGTAGTATTGCCGGTATCCTTTGATACACTGAAATTTCCGGTGCAGTTCCGGGGTGTGATATTTCCAAGGATCAGGTTCATCAGCATGCTTTTGCCGCTCCCGTTTTCACCTTTGATCACATACAGACCGTTTTTTTGCAGTTCCATATGCTGAATGTGATACAGGAAATCTTCCGGCTGGTTCCCCTTGTAGAAATCAAAATCATTGGCTGTAAAAATGGTATCCTCCTCCGTACGATACGCTGTCAGCTCGTCTGGCTTCTCTGCGTCCAGCGTCAGCTCGTCGACTCGCTCAATATGTATTTTGTTTGACCGGTAGCGCATCAGGATACCGCACACGGTTGAGATCGGGTTGGAGAAATAACCAAGGTACTGATATCCCATCAGCAGCACGCCGGCGGTGATATTTCCCTTAAATACAAGCACGGCGGCAATAAACAGATACGCCACGCCAAATATCTGGTTGATGATACTGGGAAGATAACTGCAGAAATATTCAAAGAAACGATATCTTAGAACAAATTTTTCGTAATTTCCCACACATTTTGTGTACTCTTGTTCGAAGTAATCCTCTGTATGGAGGGCATTGATCCCAGCCTTGTTCTCAATGATATTGCGTATCCCGCTGAGATATTTATCCTGCGTGGGCAAAACTACTTTTTGCATCGCATAGAGCGGCTTGGAGCTGTTGAGGGAGATCACGACAAGAATTGCCCCGTAGATCAGAAAAAAGATGCCAAAAAAGGTATCCACGCAGGTAATAACGGCAAGGATACTAAAAATATAGAGCAGACAGCTTATCATTCTCAGACGGGTCTCTTCATGCAGGTCGCCGTAAGAAGCGCAGCTATTGGAGCAGACATTGTAATAATATCCTTTGTCCTTCTGCGTATATAAGGACTGATTCATCCTAAGGATATCCGAAGCGGATTTTTTCTGTAGCTGAAATGTATTTTTGATGCCCAGTTTTACGGGAGTATATTCACAGAAATAGAATTTGAACAGATATCCCACGACCGACACGCCGAATGTGACCGCAAACCACCGGACCAGCGTATGCATATCGCCTGATTCCAGAATATTGTCGATCAGGTAGCTCATCAGCACGGGCAGCGTCATCGTGATCAGAAACGTGACTGTCATCATCAGAACCTGGATGGGGTATTTTTTCAGCACTTTTGTTTTCATTTTGGACTCCTTATCATGAATTGGTATTGACGGATTGGAGATACTTCGTTATGATATGCTCCATATGATATTTCTCATAAGTACAGGAGCCTGCATTGAGGTTATATTGAACGACACAGCCTCCCAGACAGATTGGAAGACACTTGCAGTTTCTGCATTCCTCCCGAAAGTGGATTGCTCTCTTTTTACGCACATCAATATCTTTGAATTTGTAACTCTTCTTTTCCTTCGTTGTCTCGCAAAAATCGCAGTTCCCGTCTGTATCAATTGAAAATGCATTTCTGCACACAAAACTGCAAGGGGTTCTTTCCGGAGTTGGAAGCTTATACTCATCAGACAGTGCATCCTTTATTTCTAATAACGCATCTGAATATTCTTTTATACTAAGCATGTCAAACTGATCTTCTTCATGGAATTTTATCATTCTGTTTGGAATAAATAAGATTCTTTTCTTTCCGTATTTTTCTGTAATATAATGATATAATTCCATGACTTCAATTCTATTCTGCCGGCATAGATTGACACGGAATCGTATCTGAGTATCAGAATGTTCCAGAATCCTCCCCAGCAATTGTACCTGTTCGTCAAAGCGAAATATATCTGAAACTCTAAGGCTGTTATGTGTTTTTGCTAAGCCATCGAATGTTAATTGTATTGTATCAAAATTCAAGGAAGAAATCAATTCATTTGTCAGCATGGATCCATTTGTAGTAAGACATGGTTTGTATGGAATTCCTGTATTTTCGGAAATTATTTTGAACCTCTCATGAAAATAAAGCAATACATCTAAATTTAAGAGAGGCTCGCCACCGTAATAATGTATTCTTAATCTGTTATACTTATGTTCGGACAATATCTGCGCGACTTTTTCAATGATTTCCTGTGCTGTTTCTTTTTCCATGACCTTGTCATTCTTATCTTCAAAACAATATACGCAATGAAAATTGCATTGATATGTCAGGGCGAGCGTGAGCGTTAGATCTTCACTACCTTGTTGAATATTTTCATTTATTTCTTTTTCCAGTTCGCAGACTTCGTCGTACTGATCCTCGACCCAAAAGCGGTTTTCACTTAAAATCTTTTTTTCTTCATCAGTAAAACCATTGGGATTTATTTCTATCAAACCGCCATTGTTCGTGTTGAAAATGTATTCCTTATTATTTATTAAGAAGTGGTAATTAAATATTGATTCTTTCATTTGACCTCCTATTCAATTGATCAAGCAGAAGGCTTTGACATGGTCAAGGTCTCCTGCTTGATCTGTAAGTTACGATGTTAGAATTGTACGCCGTTGCAGCATAAAGGACCTTCTTCGTGGGAATTTACCTTTACTTTTACTGGTTTACAAACGATTTTCATATGCTTACCTCCTCTCTGATTATTTCCGGTCTAATGCATGCCTCATTCCGGATAATCCATATGATACACTGATATCAAAAAAAGTACATGACTTCTTACATACAAAAAAATTCTTTTTTATTATATGCAAAAAGTCATGTACTTTATGGGAGCTTCCTGTATAATAGACAAGAATATTATGGCACCAACTGTACTGCAAAATATCATAGAAAGGAACAGGTATTATGAAAAAAGTAAAAACAATCGTACAAACAATTTTATTCTCAACTCTTATGGCAGTAGTCGTTTCTGCATCTGGATATAAAGTAAGTCTGGAAAGAAGTCAGGATAAAAATGCTATATCAGTATGCAGTGAAGAATGTCCGAGTTTTCCTTCAATTGAAAGTGGATACTAATACTCCCTCCGGTTAGAAATTGGAGTCTGTGACTGTCTGTTTCGCACCATACTCTGATTTCTAACTGGATGGAGTACTAATCTATAAGTTCTATAGAACGACTATTTTCAAGAAATTGTTTATATATCTGCTTATCTTTTTCGAAGTAAAACAAGTCACATATATAATATACTGCTTTTATCCACTCATCACAGTCTTTTATGGGAACATCATTTCTGATCAATATTTGTAAAATGTTATCGATACAAAGGGGGAGTGTCATAGCCTTCCCACACAGGAATTCCAACTGCAATTCCTCAAGCGCTTCCACGATATCTTTGCCCTGGTGTTCATGTATATAATTATTGTATAGGAGCTGATAAGAGCGGTATCTGTATTTTACGTCGACCTTACTGCTTCTTATTTTTTCTAATGCGATCCGATATAGATCAACTGCCTCGTCCCAGCGTCCGGTTCCGCATAGGGAAATACAGATATTATTGATGACCAGAACCTCGTTTCTCATAGGAATATGTGAGAAAGTTTTCTCTTCAAACCGCATAAATCTTCCCGACAATTTTTTTAACTGTTCAAGAGCTTCCGCTGATGTCATTTCATCAAGAGCTTTCGCTGTGAGAATTTCATAGAGGCTGACGACCATTTGGTTTTCTGATATTTCCATATCAAGGGCGCTTTTCAGTCTGTCAGTTGCCTCCCTTGCCTGTTGATAATTCCGGCGCATCAGAAAACCGTCGATACTACGTTTCAGCTCCATCACCTCAAAGGATCTGGTGATAACACACCCGTTGTATCTGCGCTTTTCCAGTCCCAGCTTATCCATGATCTTCTCAAAGGTCTTATTGTTCGGAGCTACTGTTCCGGTCTCTACACGCGAGAGGGATTCCGTGTTCTGATAGATATCGGCTGCAAGCTGTGCCTGTGTCATACGTTTTGATTCCCGCTCGGACCGGATCAGCTCATGATCCAGATGATAGTCCCTCTGACAGCAATTGTGAAGCAATGCGTCTGTCGGATACCACTTTGGGGTATACCCTTTCCATAAGAAGGTCAATATATCATAATATTGTACCCATTTGCTCCGATCCGGTGCGATGCCAAGTGCCGTCTCTGATCGCACCATCAGTTCCAGCAGAGGCAGCATAAAATACAGGATCGTATTTTTCCGCAGTTGTGCCACACCCTTTTTGCAGGAAACAATAGCCTGCATATAGTCTTTTTCCAGATAACAGATCCTTGCGGTCAGCCATGCGCATTTGCTGATAAGCTTTGCACGCTCCTCGTCATCACTGAAATGGTTTTCAATATAATTCATACAGCGTTCGAGATGGTGTTTCGAGACCGGCAAGATCGAGCTGACCCCGGGATCCGCTTCAAGATGCATCCGTTCGAGGGCGAGCAGGTTTTCCAGCTCCACGGTGGAAAGAAGATAGCGTTCCATCTGGTCATAAAAGTGTTCATAAGAATACGCAGGAAGCGTGCGGATAATGGATCTGTGCAGGTGTTCTGCCGCGAGCGCGCAGTTTCCGTCCATGTGATAAATGAGAAATGCCTCCATGCGGTGATGATACATCTCATCGACATGGGTACGTGACGGATAATTTTGCAGCAGCAGTTCTGCCAGTTTTCTTTTCCCGCGGTAAACAGCTTCTTCGATCAGATCACGCAGTCGGATCATATTGAACAGTTTGCTGCCTAATACCATCTCAAACTTATCGGGGGATTGTCCCAGACGCTGCAGAAGGATATCCAGCATCAATCCATCCGATGCATAGCGGTCTGATTCCAGTTCCTGAAGGACATGTTCGGAGCACACCCCATAGGACAAGGACTTTCTGGTGACGTTCTTCGCCGTGCGGATTTCGCTGATCAGACTGCCTATTGTTATAAATTCCATCGTTTATCTCCTGTATAGAGCAATAGTGCATGATACACTTTATGTTATCATAGCCGCCTATGGGATGCAATTGTAATCACGGAGCAAAAATTATTATTGAGTATCATTTCTATTGGATTTATGGTAAAATCGTGTATGATAAGTATACGTTTCCCAGAGCGCTTTTCAGACACGCTCTAGGAAGAGTCTGATTTTATCATGGATTGCGATGAAGGATAATGCACCGTGGCAGTGTGTTCGGAAGGACTGGTGAATTTTGAGGGGACAGATAAAATATCTGCGATGGATGATCGCGGGCGGTGTTACATTCTGGGTGGAGTTTCTCCTGCTGTGTGTGAGCAGCAATTATGAGGTATTGAAAGAGACGGTAGTGCTGTCTGCTGTTCCGACAGCCCTGTTCTGGGCGATCAACCGTTACGGGGAAGAGAAGCCATTTTACTTTTTAAAGCGTGTTGTGTGTTTATGGATCGGCAGGGGTGTGTCTGATCTCTGGCTCTATTGTGTCAATGGCAGGGAGATAACGCGGTTTATGGTATTCTGGCAGATCCTGCTCACGATCCTGCTGTTCTGCATGAAGCTCATACAGCTCGTTTACGTCAGGATTCCTGATAGGAAAGTATATTTTTGGTATATCCTGACTGGGATCGTCCTGGCTTTCAACGTCGCGTATATTGTGAGAATGGATAGCAGTTTTCCGCGGTCTGCAGGGTTATTGTCAGAAATGGTTCGTGATCGGTATGTGCTGGAGCATGGGACTGCATTTGCGGCTGTCGTGGCAGTCACACTGTACCAGTATCAGAAACACTACAGGAACAGGATAAAAAATAATGAGATCACCGCGAAGGCATATCTGTATCATGCCACAAAAATGACAGCTTTGTCTTTTTTGCTGTTTGTATACCCACTGTATGAACTATTTTTGAGTGAATAAGGAAAACAGGACATACTGTCGGCATGTTTTCTGTGCTATGATGCCTGTATGCAGGGAAACGAAGCCTGTGCAGACGGCGGATCAGCGGTGTGAGATGATGTATGACAAAAAGGAGCTGTGGCAATGAAGATAGACAGACAGATCGGAATCCTGTCCATATTACTGCAAAAAGATACGGTTACTGCGCCTTATCTGGCGGAGCGGCTTGAGGTGTCCAGACGAACGATCAACAGGGACATCGAAGACCTGTGCAGAGCGGGCATTCCGATCGTGACAAGGCAGGGGATCAACGGCGGTATTGCGATCATGGACACTTTCAAGATGGACCGCACGCTGTTTACGCGTGCAGAAATGCAAGACATCATTGCAGGGATCCGAAGCCTGGACAGTGTGAACGGAACCAGCCACTATGGAAAACTGATGGAAAAGCTGTCGGCGGATTCCTCTGATTTCATGGTGGGGAACCAGTCCGTCCTGATCGATCTGTCCTCATGGTACAAGGAATCACTGGCGCCCAAGATCGAATCGATCCGCACTGCCATCGACGAGGGCAGGGAGCTTGAATTCGTCTACTATTCACCCAGGGGCGAATCGGCGAGGTGTGTGGAACCGTATTATCTGATCTTTCGATGGTCGAGCTGGTATCTGTGGGCATGGTGCAAAGCACGGGAGGATTTTCGGCTGTTTAAGCTAAACCGCATGGAGCAGATACGGATCCTTTCGAACAGATTCTCCAGGAGACAGGCGCCGGTGCCGGAGCTGCGAAAGGAGCAGATCATTCCGGGCGGCATTGCCGTGAAAGCGCTCTTTGAGCCGGCGTGTAAATGGAGGCTGATCGAGGCGTTTGGCCCCCATTGTTTCACGGTGCAGGAGGACGGGAGACTGTTGTTTCAGGCGGATTATACGGACAAGGAAAATCTGATCACATGGCTGTTGTCGTTTCGCGATCAGGCATGCCTGCTGGAACCCGAGGAGATCCGTGCAGAGATGCGGGCGTGCATCGAGCGCATGGGAAGAATGTATTAGTGTCTGGAGGAAAGAGATGGCATTTGATTACAAGAAGGAGTATAAAGAATTTTATCTGCCGAAGAATAAACCGGGACTCGTCGAAGTGCCTGCGATGAATTATATCGCAGTCCGCGGAAAGGGCGATCCGAACATCGAGGGCGGCGAGTACAAGCAGTCGATCGGACTGTTGTACGCGGTCGCTTTTACGATCAAGATGAGCAGGAAGGGCAGTCATCAGATCGAGGGGTATTTTGATTATGTGGTTCCGCCGTTGGAGGGATTCTGGTGGCAGGATGGCGTACAGGGGATCGACTATGCACATAAGGAGACTTTCGAGTTTCTCTCTGTGATCAGACTGCCGGATTTTGTGACAAAGGACGATTTTGACTGGGCAGTCCATGAGGCGGAGACGAAGAAGAAGGAGGATTTCTCCAGGGTGATGTACTGGACCTATCATGAGGGTTTGTGCGTGCAGTGTATGCATATCGGTCCTTATGACAATGAGCCGGAGACCGTCAGCCTGATGCATGATTTTATGACAGAACAGGGGTATCGGCTCGACATCACTGACAAGAGGATGCACCATGAGATTTATCTGAGCGATGCGAGGCGGACAACTCCCGAGCGGTTAAAAACCGTGATCAGGCACCCGGTCCGGAAAATCTGATTCAAAAATTCCCGGATTTAACTATACCGTCAATGACAAGAACATATTTTTGTGATATGATAAGTGTGATGGAGAACATATGGTTTGCGAGTGTTCTGTGCAGCAGAGTATGAGCATATGATTTCACAGATCATAAAGTCAGCGGTATAGACAGGGAGGAAAAACGATTGATCGACAGAACAGATTATGATGCAAAATGGATCGGGCGCAATCTCAAGCGCTTACGAAAAGAGAAAAAGCTCACAGTGGACGAGGTGAGGAAATATCTTGGCGTCGGCTCCGTGCAGGCGGTTTACAAATACGAGTCGGGCAAGAGCTATCCGCCCGCAGATGCGATGTTTGCGCTCATGCAGTTGTACGAGGCAGATCTCTTTGACATTCTCTGCGGGCGCGAGAACAGGCCGGCTGTCACTGCAGTGGATGTGACAAGGAAATGGCGGCGCAACAGAGAGAAGCAATGTCTGTTTTATTACAGGGGATATATCGGCAGGAGAGCAGGGTAGGGTGAGGAAAGAATCTGTATTTAATTTTTCTTGACAACGAAGATCATCTTCGATATAATCAATGCAAATAACAGAGCAAATGCAAAGAAAAGAAATAGTACATGTGTCTCGGATTTCAGAGAGAGGGCGGGGAGAACGGATAGTTCCTATGGTGCGAACCCTTATGAAGAACACATGGAAGGCGTCTTGGAGCAGCGGAGCGAACGAAAGTGCAGTAGTATCCGACGGAGATTCCACCGTTACAAGGAATGTGGTATAAGGTCTCTGATGATCCGTACCATGAAGAGCGCAGATTTGATATCTGAAATTAGGTGGAACCGCGGTCGTTTATTCGCCCTAAGTATATGTGAGTATACTTAGGGCTTTTATTATGCACACGGGCACCCAGAGGAAGATTGTCAGCATGCGCTGACGGGTGCCCGGCGCGCGAGTAGTGGAAGAAGGCTCTTCCCTACTCGATTGCACAGACCCGTGCACAGGAAAATAACTCGGATAAATAAAAGGAGGAGCAGCATGCAAAAAAGAAGCTTTACAATGGAACAGATGGTGTCCTACTGCAATCAGTACGGATTCATCTATCAGGGAAGTGAGATCTATGGAGGACTGGCGAATACGTGGGATTACGGACCGCTGGGGACGAGACTCAAAAATCAGATCAAGGATGCGTGGAGATATTTTTTTATCCAACTGCGGGAGAACAGCTATGAACTGGACGCGGATATCCTGATGAATCCCAGGGTATGGGAGGCGAGCGGACATCTGGCCGGATTTACGGACCCGCTCCTGGACTGCAGGGAGTGCAGGACCAGACACCGCGCTGACAATCTGATCCAGGAGTATGATGCATCAGTTGATGCGGACCGCATGACACAGGAGGAGATGCTTGCGTATATCCGGCAGCAGAAGGTGCCATGTCCTGTGTGCGGGAAATCCAATTTTACCGATATACGACAATTTAATCTGATGTTTGAGACACAGCGCGGCGCGACGAACGACAGCGCGAGCACGATCTATCTGAGACCGGAAAATGCGCAGGGCGAGTATGTCAACTATCTGAACGTCATGCGCTCCATGCGGGCAAAACTGCCGTTTAGCATCGGACAGATCGGAAAGGCATTCCGCAACGAGATCACGCCTAAGAATTTTACATTCCGCACGATCGAGTTCGAGCAGATGGAGTATCAGACCTTTTGCAGAGCAGGAGAGGACAGTGACTTGTACCAGTATTTTAAAAATTATGGAAAATCGTTCTTTGAGTATCTGGGGCTGCCCGCGGAAAAGCTGCGCTTTCACGATCACGAGAAGCTTGCGCATTACGCGAAGGAAGCATGCGACATTGAGTATCTGTTTCCGTTTGGCTGGGGTGAGATCAATGGAACGCACAACCGCACGGACTTTGACCTCAGACGTCACCAGGAGTACTCGGGAAGATCCATGGAATATTTTGACGAGGTGGCACGGGAGAAGTTCATTCCATATATAATCGAATCCACGTATGGTGTCGACCGCATTGTGCTGGCGGTGCTATTCGAGGGACTGCGGGAGGAGACTGTCAACGAAAAGGACACAAGAATTGTGCTGGGTATCAAACCGCAGCTCGCCCCGGTCAAGGCGACGATCCTGCCCCTGATCAGGAAGCGGCATGCCCAAAAGGCAATGGAACTCTACAGCAGCCTGCGCAGGCACTTTATGGTGCAGTACGACGATGCGGGAAGCATCGGCAAGCGATACCGCCGCGGTGACGCTATCGGAGTACCGGCGGCGGTCACCATCGATGATGATACGCTGGAAAAAGGAACTGTCACCGTCAGGGACCGGGACACGATGCAGCAGCAGACGCTGCCAGCCGGGGAGCTGGTTTCATACCTGAATAAATTGATACAATAACTGATGCGGCCTGCGCAGAGATGATTCATATTGATCAAAAGCCCCATTGTGTTATAGTAAAGTATGTGATAAAATTTGGGTATTACGGGTGATAGCTCACAGTAATATTTTACTATGATTCCTAAATTTAAGGAAAGGTGAGATGCAAAATGATCGGCACGATCAGAAAATGGAAACTGTCGGACGCGGGGGATCTGGCGGCAGCGCTTTCCAACAAAAAGGTACAGGACAATCTCAGGGACGGGCTGCCGTACCCGTACACGGAGCAGGACGGGGCGGATTTCATCGCTGCCATGCTTGCCGCAGATGAGAAGGACACCTTTGCTTTTGCAATCACGGTGTACGATAAGGCCATCGGCAGCATCGGCGTATTCCGTCAGGAAAACATTCACAGGCAGACCGCGGAGATGGGGTATTATATCGCGGAAGAATATTGGGGCAGGGGGATCATGACGGAGGTAGTGCGGCAGACTTGTGCGTATGTCTTTGCCAGGAGTGACATCATCCGCATCTATGCGGAGCCGTTTGCCTACAATACAGCGTCGTGCAGGGTGCTTGAGAAGGCAGGATTTGAGTATGAGGGCACCTTGAGAAGCAATGCGGTCAAGAATGGCAGAGTCACGGATATGAAGATGTACGCTCTCCTGAAATGACTGTGATCAGCCTGCAGGAGTGCATGGATCGGATCGTGTATGAAACGAAAGGACATCGATTAGGAATATGGAACAATTTCGGTTTATCTGGCAGTACATAAAGCGGCATAAGTGGCAGTACCTTGGCGGGATCATCACGCTGTTCATACTGGATTTTGCCAATCTCTACATTCCAAAGGTGACGGGCGTCATCACGGACGGGCTCGCCGCCCGCACGTTGGATATGGACGGCGTCCTGCGAAATATCGGCATCATACTCGGGATCGGTCTGACGCTGGCGGTGGGGCGCTTTTTGTGGCGTTATTTTATCTTTGGGGCATCGCGCGCCATTGAGCATGAGATCCGCGATAACATGTTTGCACATCTGGAAACGCTCGATGTGGAATATTACAACGAGCACAAGACAGGCGATCTCATGACGCGGTTTACAAGCGACCTGAACGCGGTGCGCATGGCGATCGGACCGGCTGTCATCGCGGCGTTTGACGCGGTGGTCATGACCGTGATGGTGATCGGGCAGATGATGGTCTATGTCAATGTGAAGCTCACGCTCATCGCCATCATTCCGATGATCTTTATCGCATTCGGGGAGCTGTATTACGGGAAGATCATGCAAAAGCGCTTTCTGGAGCGCCAGGAGGCGGTGTCCGATCTCACGGACTTTGTACAGGAGAGCTTTTCCGGCGTTCGCGTCGTGAAGGCGTTCGTGCGGGAGCGGTCGCAGATCAGGGCGTTTGCCCGCGCAAACGCCAATGCGAAAAAGAAAAATTTAAGGATCGCCCAGATGGAATCGATCGTCATTCCGCTGCTTGATGTGGTCATCGGCATCAGCAGCCTGCTCACCCTGCTGTACGGCGGCTATCTCGCGCTTGCCGGGGAGATCACGATCGGCCGTTTTGTCGCGTTCAACCAGTATATCACGATGCTCGTGTGGCCGATGCTCGCCTGCGGTGAGGCGATCAACATGTTTTCGCAGGGCGGTGCGGGCATCAGGCGTATACAGGAAGTGTTTGAGGAAAAGCCTGAGATCGCGGACACGGAGCAGGTGGCGAATGTCAGCTCGATCAGGGGGGACATCAGCCTCAGGCACCTCACGTTTATCCACAGGGGGCACAGTGAGCCGACCTTAAAGGATATCAGCCTGGAGGTCAGGGCAGGTACGACGCTCGCCGTGATCGGGCGCACGGGAAATGGCAAGTCGACGCTCGTCAATCTGCTGCTGCATCTCTATAATACAAAGCCGGGCATGATATTGATCGACGGCAGGGATATCAACAGCATTCCGTTGAAAACGCTGCGCGAAAATATCGCCTATGTGCCGCAGGACAATTTCCTGTTTTCGGACACGTTAAAGTCCAACATCGCGTTTGGGACGGACAACGAGGAGATGGACGAGATCATCAGGGCGACCAAGACCGCGTGCATTCATGACAATATCATCGCGTTTCCCGACGGATACGACACGATCGTGGGGGAGCGGGGCGTCACGTTATCCGGCGGTCAGAAGCAGAGGAGTTCGATCGCGCGCGCCTTAAAGAAGGACGCGCCGATCCTGATTCTCGACGATGCGCTCTCCGCCGTGGACACGGACACCGAGGAAAAAATACTGCGGAATCTGAAAGAAAACAGGCGTGGAAAGACGACGATCCTGATCGCGCACCGCATCTCTACCATACAGAATGCCGATACCATTCTCGTGCTGGAGGACGGGGAGGCGAAGGAGTGCGGCAATCACAGGGAATTGATGGCGCTCGGCGGCATATATAAGGATATGTTCGAAAAACAGCAGCTCGAAGCCGCGAAAAATCTGGCAATGGCGGAGGTGGAATAAAATGAAACGGCTATTAGGCTATTTGAAACCGCATAGGTGGCTGATGCTCCTCTCCTCTGTGCTTGTCATCGCGCTGATCGGTGTGGAGCTCTACAAGCCGATCATCATCGGAAATGCCATCGACGAGTACATTGGCAGTTACGGACAGCCGGGGGTGGAGCTTGGAATGGAGGAGGCATTTCGCGGGATCCTGCGCGCCGGGGGGCTGTATGCCCTGATGCTCCTTTTGGGCTTTGTGTTCAACGCCTCCAACACCTGGATCCTGCAGAATATCGGGCAGTCCATCATCTACAGGATGCGCGAGGAAGTCTTTGCGCACATTCACAGCCTCTCCGTCAACTTTTTCAACACACAGCCGGTCGGAAAGCTCGTGACCAGGGTGTCGAATGACACGGAGGCGGTCAATGAGCTGTTTTCGCAGATCCTGGCAAAGCTTTTCAAGAATTCGGTGAAGATCATCGGTTTTGCGGTCGTGATGCTCTCGATCGATGTGCGGATGGCACTGTATTCCTTTATACTGATCCCGTTTGTGACGGGGCTGACGTTCTTTTTCCGCTATATGTCGAGGAAGGCGTACCGCCTGACAAGGACGCGGATCACGGAGCTGAACACGTTTCTGTCCGAGCATATCTCGGGCATGAAGCTGATACAGATCTTTGCGCGGGAGCGGGAGAAGTATCAGGAATTTGAGGATAAGAGTGAGCAGCTTTTCCGCGCGAACTGGCGCGAGGTCATGACCTTTGCCGTTTTCCGCCCGTCGATCTACATGCTGTCCGTCTTTGCGATGGTCATCGTGATCGGGCAGGGCAGCGCCTCCGTGCTGGCGGGGACAGTCTCGCTGGGAACGCTGTTTGTATTCATCAACTATATCAGTTCCTTTTTCGAGCCGATCCAGGAGCTGGCAGAGCAGTTCGGCACGCTGCAGTCCTCCCTCGCGTCGGCGGAGAAGATCTTCTCGATCCTGGACGAGAAGCCGGAGATCGTCAATCCCGCGGAGCCGAGGGAGATCACGATCCGGGGCAGGATCGAGTTCAGGCATGTCTGGTTTGCCTATGAGAAGGACGACTATATATTGAAGGACGTGAGCTTTTGCATTGAGCCGGGCGAGAAGGTGGCGTTTGTCGGGGCGACCGGCGCCGGAAAGTCCTCGATACTGAATCTGATCGGGCGCTATTACGATGTACAGCGCGGGGAGATCCTGATCGACGGCGTGGACATCCGGGAGATCGACAAGGATACGCTGCGGCGGGCGATCGGCCAGGTGCAGCAGGACGTGTTCATCTTTACCGGGGATGTCAAGGGCAATATCTCGCTGGACAATGAGGAGATCACGCGGGAGGAGATCGAGCGCGCCGCACGCATCGTGAACGCGGACTCTTTCATCAATAAGATGCCAGACGGCTATGATGAGCCGGTGACGGAGCGCGGCAGCACGCTCTCCGCGGGGCAGCGCCAGCTTCTCTCCTTTGCGCGGACGCTCGCCTACCAGCCGACGATCCTCGTGCTGGACGAGGCGACGGCGAACATCGATACCGAGACGGAGAGCCTGATCACACAGGCGCTCGAAAAGCTGATGGAGGGGCGCACGACCATCATGGTAGCACACCGTCTCTCCACGATCCAGCACGCCGACAAGATCATCGTCATGCACAAGGGCGAGATCCGCGAGAGCGGCTCGCACCAGGAGCTGCTGCAGTTAGGCGGCATGTACAAGAAGCTGTATGACCTGCAGTTGGTGGAGGCGTAGCGATTTAAGGATCTGTCCGTATTGACCGATATATTTAACAGGGAGTGATCATATGAAAATAGGTGAAGCGCAGAAGCTGTACCGCGCACAGCGTGCCACACTGCTGGAGCAGAAGCGGAAGCTTTTGAAGAAAAAGGAAGATCTGGAAAAGAAAGTGAACATCACGCCGGATGGCAAGGAGATCTACGCCAACGAGGCGGCGACCCTGGAGCTCACGCTCGAGGCTGTCACACAGCGGTTTGACGACAATCAGGAGGTGCTCGACCGGCTTGCCGAGGAGCACATGCTTGTATGGAATGCGGAGGTGGCCAGACAGCAGGGCGATGCCATGCAGGAGAGCAGCGAGGATATGGCAAAGATCATGGAGGTGGCGCGGCGGATCGGAAAAGGCGCAAAAGTGCCGGCGTCAGATGAGAAGAAGCTGATGGACTACAGCATGGAGCTGTATCTGGCGGCAAAGAACCTTGCGATGTTAAACGAGCGGAAGAAAAGAGAGAAGTACAAATCCCTGTGGGAAGATGAGGACGGGAAGGTGCGGCAGGAATACGATCCGCAGGAAAAGGCGGAGAACGCCGAGACAGGCGTTGGCATGCCGGACACCTCGCCGGTTGAGGGTGTCGACGAGATCCTGTCGGAGGGCGCAGCGTCCCCGGATGCGACCGCGCCGATGGAAGCATAAAGGGGAGTTCATAAGGACGAAGCATGCGAGGAGATGACAGATGCAGAATACAGTATTGAGGGATCTATCCGTTTTATGGGCAATGTTCCATGTGATCTTTTTGTTTGTGATGCTGTTCCGGTCACGCTATAACAGGCGGAGGACAGCACTGCTTGCAGGGATCGGTATGGGCATTTTGATGATGTCAAATATGGTTTTGGGCTGGGTGTTCGGATTTGGATTTCTCGGCAAGATGTTTTTCTTTACCTGCTCGATCCCGAGTTTTGTATTTTTCTATGTGATCTCCGCCGATAAGAAGTTTCGATTTCTGTTTACCTTCTGCCTGGCGGATACGACCTCGATCTGGATCATGGCAGTCACAAACCTGTTGGATTTTTATCTCGGAGGCGGCAATCATGTGCTGATGTTTTTTAGCAGACTGATCGCGTTTCCGCTGGTCGAATATCTGGCGTACCGTTTTCTGAGAAAGCCTTATCTGGAGCTTCAGGCGGCAGTGGAGAAGGGCTGGGGCATCTTTTCGGGAATGACGATGCTGTACTATGTATTGTTAGTGCTCGTGGTGCAGTATCCTGTCAATATCGTGGAGCGGCCGGAGGATGTTCTTGTCTGTGTACTGGTTCTGGTCTTGATGCTCTTTACGTACAGTGTGATGTTTTCCTCGCTGTACGGACAGTTTTTGCTCTATCGAAAGCAGCAGAATGAGCGGATCCTGCAGGAGCAGCTCGAAAGCCAGCAGCGCATTCGGAAACTGAAACATGACATGAAAGGCTACACGATAACGCTCGCAGGGCTTCTGGCAGCGGGCAATGTGGAAGAAGCAATGGATTATCTGAGCAATGTTCAGGGAGAGATGGATGCCTGCATGGGGCAGCACTGTGCCAACCCATATATCAATGCGGTGCTTGGCAGTTATGTTCAGAAGTTTGAGCAGATCGGCGCGGCGTTGAAGCTTGACATTCAGATCGGCGACGAACAACTGCCTTATATGGAATTGTGCCAGATCCTATCGAACGGATTGGAAAATGCCAGGGATGCGCTCTTGGAACTGCCGCAGGAGCATCGGGAAGCGATGGTGCACATGGGATACAACAAGAAGCGCCTGATCATCCGGATCAAAAATTCCTGTAGCAGCGGTCTGAAAGTGGAGAAAGGAACGATCCCTGGCACCACCAAGAAGGGCGCGGATCACGGGTTTGGACTGATGACGATGCTCGAAGCGGCGCAGAAGATCGGCGGCGACATGATATGTTATACGGAAACAGGACATTTTATAGTGGATGCCCTGATACCGGTAAAGGCAAAATAATTCCGAAAAAACCCATAAAAAGCAGCGCGATAAAACGTAGTTATGATATAGGAGCGATACAGTATCGATCTTTTCACCGATCAGAAAGGGAAGGGAACATTATGAAAAGAAAATGGCTAGCGTTTTTATCGATCTATGCGGTCACTGCAAGCCTGCTGACAGGCTGCGGGGGCGGTGCGTCGAACGGGGCAAAATCGATGATGACGGCAGATTCGGCGGCACCGGCCGAAAATACTGCCGCACAGGAATCCTATGGCAGCGGCGTTGCCAGCGACAATTACGCTGTCGCGTCGGAGGAGATCGCCATGGAGGATGGCGGTGAGGCAGCAGGAGCTCAGAAGCAGGATGCGGCACCGGATCTGGACAGTATGACGCTGCTCGAGGAGAAGCTGGTATACCACTGCAATCTTGACATCGAGACGCTGGACTATCCCGCAACGATGGCTTCTATCAAAGAAACGATATCCAAATACGGCGGTGTTATCCAGTCGGAGAGTGAGAGCGACAGCGGTCATAACTGGTATTATGCGGACTACCGCAAGACAAGCGGCACGATGCACAATTATCTGGAGGTGCGGATCCCGTCAAAGGATTACAACAATTTTCTGGCAGAGCTGGACGGTGTCGGCAAGGTGATCTCCAAATCGACGAGCGTCGATAATATCAGCCAGCAGTACTATGATACGACAGCGCAGATCGAGGCGCTGCGGATACAGGAGAAGAACCTGCTGGCAATGATGGAGAAGTGCGAGACGATCGAGGACATGATCACAGTGGAGCAGCGGTTGTCGGAGGTGCAGTACGAACTGAACAACTTACAGACCGCCAGACGTTACATGGATATGGATGTGGCGTATTCGTATGTCAACATCGGCATTTCTGAGGTGATGGAGTACCGTCAGGACAGTGAGCCTGTCAGGAGAAATACATTTATAGACCGGTTGAAAAATACGCTGATGTCTACAGGCAGGGGATTCCTGTTCTTTTTGGAAGGGCTGTTGTTCCTGCTGATCAGACTGTCGCCGTACATACTGATCATCGCAGTTATCTGCTTTGTTTTTCTCAGAAATAAAATAAAGAAATTTGTGGAGGAGAGGAAAGTCCGGAGGGCGCTCCGCAGCCAGAATGCTCCGTATCGGATGACAGAGCCAATGCCCAAAGATCCGAATGCCAACTGGCAGACGCCGCCTGCAGCATCCATGCCGCCGCAGGAAACACCGTATTCTACCCAGGAAGCGGGGCAGGTACAGATACCTCATAAGGATAACGATGAGCAGTGAGCGATTCAGCGCGCCATGGATCGCGGTGAAGCGCCATAGATCTCATGAAAAGCCCTGTAGAAAGAGCGCAGGCTGCTAAAGCCGCTGGCAAAACAGATCTCTGTCACGGACAGCTCGGAGTGCGTCAGCAGACCCATCGCGTGCTCCGCGCGGAGCCGCTTGAGAAAGTCACTGTAGGAACAGCCAAACTTTTCTTTAAAGATGTGCGAGATATGGTATTTGCTGTAGCCAAGGGCGCAGGCGAGCTGTGTCAGGCTGAGTTCCTCGGTAAAATGCTGGTTCAGATAATTGGAAATATCCTGACAGATGCCGCCGGAGTCATACAGACCCTCCTGTCTGGCAAGCGGCACCTGTGACAGGATCATGGCGGTAAGAACATACAGATATCCCTTGGAAATGCGGATATCTGTATTTTTTTGCGTGCTCCTGAGCAGTCCGTCCACCATGGAACCGATCATGTTGGCATCCGGCATGTCCGCAATAAAAGGACTTTGCGGGGACTGTGTGTCGAATTCCGCGGCAAAGTCAGAGAGAAGTGTATGGCTAAAGATGATCATGACAGCGGACGAATGTTCTGGTGTGTGTGTTTCGTGCACGACATTCGGAAAAGCGATCGAGAGCATTCCTTTTTTCAGCAGCTTTTTCTGACCGGCGATCGTGATTTCGATCTCCCCGTCCAGCACATAAAAGATTTCAACCTGCCGGTGCATATGTGCCGGATAATTGTTATTGTCGGTCACTTTCACAAACAGGTGCTCGTTCCGGTTTTGGTAGACCATATTTGTACCTCCCGCATTATCAGAATATCGGTGCCTGATTTTTCAGGCGCTTCCCTACCATTTTTCCGCCAGTCTTTACATACAGTATACACATATCAGAAAAAGAATACAATACACATAGCTTGATCAGGACTGCACAATCACAGTTACGGTCCGCTCGTTCGTCAGCGCGGCAAATCGCAATATATGGCACAAAAAAAGAGGACGGCGGCATTGAAGAAGCCGCTGCGGATACGGTATACTGATGAAGCAGCGACAGCAGACGCCCAGAATCCGGGAGTCTGCAGATCAGATAGCAGATTATGATAAAATCATGATAGAAGGGCAGGTACAATATGAAAACAACCAGCATATGGAATGCAGACTTAAAAAACGGCAGATACCGCAATCCGATCCTATACGCGGACTATTCGGATCCCGATGCGATCCGTGTCGGTGAGGATTACTTTATGATTGCGTCAAGCTTCTGTAACGCGCCCGGACTGCCGCTTTTGCACTCGAAGGATCTCGTCAACTGGAAAGTTGTCAACTACATCATCAGCGAAATACCGGAGGAGCGCTACAGCAAGCCCATACACGGCTGCGGCGTGTGGGCGCCGGCGATCCGCTACCACGAGGGGACTTATTTCGTCTGCTTTCCGATGCCGGACGAGGGCATCTACATGAGCACTGCGATAGATCCCTTCGGCACATGGTCCAAACCGGTCAATATCAGACCGGGCGCAGGCTGGATCGATCCCTGCCCGTTCTGGGATGATGACGGAAAGGCGTATCTCGTCGCAGGCGTGGCAAAGAGCCGGATCGGTTACAAGAGCGTCCTTCATATGGTAGAGATGCAGCCTGACGGAATGGGGCTGATCGGCGGGGAAGTGAAGATCTTCGACGGAAATGAAAATGACCAGGAGACGATCGAAGGCCCCAAAATGTACAAACGAAACGGCTGGTACTATATCTTTGCCCCGGCGGGCGGCGTAAAGATCGGATGGCAGACAGTGCTCCGCTCGCGCAATGTATTTGGACCATACGAATACAAAGTCGTGATGCGCCAGGGGGACAGCGCCGTGAACGGGCCGCATCAGGGCGCGTGGGTCGACACCGTCACAGGTGAGGACTGGTTCCTGCATTTTCAGGACGTCTATGCGGCAGGGCGCATCACTCACCTGCAGCCCATGAGCTGGCATGAGGACTGGCCAATCATCGGGATCGCAAAGGACGGAATAGACGGAAGCCGTCGTGACTGCGGCGAGCCGGTGACGGAATACAGAAAACCGGATGTCGGCAGTGCGGCAGCCAATCTATGCGAACCGGAGACTTCCGATGATTTTACCGGCGGCAGGCTGGGACTGCAGTGGCAGTGGAATGCGAATCCGCGGCAGGAGTGGTATGAGCTGACAGGAAGCGGTATGAGATTAAACGCAGTCAGGCGCTCAACCGTATATGGAGACATGCCAAACCTTTTGCTGCAGAAGTGGCCGGCGCCGGAGTTTACCTGCGTCACCAGGCTGGACGTTTCCAATCTCGCAGACAGGGAAGAGGCTGGTGTGATATCGATGGGGATGCGCTATGGACTGGTTACATTCCGCAAAGAAAAAGAGATACTCAGGCCATTTTTTGTCACCGGCGTACAGAAGTATGGAAAGATCCTGCCGGACACAACGGAGGAGACGGAACATGCGCTGCCGGAAATGAACTGCGCACAGGCAAAGGAGATCTATGTGCGCTACACAGTAAGACAGACAGATACGCAGGATCTGAGCAGTACCGAAAAGGGATTTCCGCTGGAACTGGTGACGTTCGAGTACGGGACGGACGGCAGCAGCTACGTCAAAGCGGGGGAGATGAACGCGGTGCCAGGGCGCTGGGTGGGCGTCAAAAACGGCGTGTTTTGCTGTTCTGCGGGCGATGGAACCGCGGAAAACAGCGGGTACGCTGTGGTTGATTCTGTCGAATACAGCAAACGAAGCAACGATCAATAAATTACTCATTATAACGATACAGCCTCCCGGGATCTCCCTCAAAGAGACTCTGGGAGGCTGTCAGACAATGGAGGATTCACATATGGGCAACACATATCAAAACCCGGTACAGAGAGGTTTTTTTCCCGATCCGTCCGTCGTGCGCGTCGGGGAGGACTATTACATGGTCAATTCCACATTTCAATATTTTCCGGCGATCGCCATCAGCCACTCCAGGGACATGGTGCACTGGCAGGTGATCGGACATGCCATCACGGATCCCGACGAACTCGACCTGCAGGATATTAAGGATTCGCATGGCATCTGGGCGCCGGATATCTCATACCACGATGGCAGGTTCATCATCATGGCGACACTGCGCCTCAACGCGGACGGCAGGCGGGACAACAACGTCATGCGCAGACAGCTTGTCGTCTCCTCGGACAAACCGGAGGGACCATACAGCAAGCCGAGCTGGCTCGAGGTGGACAGCATCGATCCGTCGCATTTTATAGACGATGACGGAAAGCATTACATGGTGATCAGCCCCGGCATCAATCTCGTGCCGCTGAGCGACGACTGCACGAAAGTGACCGGCGATACGATCCCCGTGTGGCCGGGAACCGGTGAGCGGTGTCCGGAAGGGCCGCATATCTTAAAGCGCGGGAAATATTACTACGCGATCCTTGCGGAGGGCGGAACCGGCTACGGGCACGGTATCAATGTAGGACGCTCCGAGAACCTGTTCGGACCGTATGAGCCATCGCCCTACAATCCGCTGATGCGCCAGTTTGATCCCGACGCGCCGATCCAGCGCACCGGACACGGCAAGCTGATCCAGACGCAGAACGGCGACTGGTGGGTATATTACCTCATGGGCAGGCCAAACCAGGGGCATTACACGACGATCGGAAGGGAATCCGGCATGGATCCTGTCACCTGGCTTGACGACGACTGGTTTGTCATCAACGACAGAAAGGGACCAAGCACAGAGCAGACAGCGCCCGACCTGCCGCAGCACCCGTATGAAAAGTGGATGCGCGATGATTTTGACAGCGACAAACTGAACTTAAACTGGGAGTTTGTGCGCAATCCGGCGAAAGGAAGCTATTCACTCACGGAGCGGCCCGGGTATTTCCGCATCTGGACAAGGGACGGGCAGCTCTCCGAGATCCGCGCGAAAAATACGCTGGTGAGACGCGAGCAGGAACTGAGCTACACGGCCTCGACGAAGGTGGACTTTTATCCCGCGAGGAACGGCGAGCAGGCAGGGCTGACCTGCTACTACAGCACGGCCACTTACGCGCGTTTTTCCGTGTGCTATGAGGAGGGAAGGAAGCTTCAGCTCGTCATCAACCGCAATCACGGCGAGGAGCTGATCGCATCTGTTGACGATGTAAAAGAACAGAGTGTATACCTCAAAGTTGTCGTTGACAAACTCACCAGAAGCTTTTACTACAGCTATGACGGCGAGGCATGGACACTTGCCGGCGTGCTCGAAAACTGCATTTATCTCTGCGACGAGGGTGTTCCCGACGATCCTAAGCGCCACACAGGAACACTGGTCGGGATCTACGCAAACAACGGCGGCTGCGGCACGCGCATCCCTGCGGATTTCGACTATTTCGAGTATATCGATTAAGGCGTTTTCCTGTTGTTTTCCAATCGTCTTAGACCGCCGGCGGCGAGCGGCTTTCGTGGATGCAACTCAAAGAGCTTCCGCGCCATATTCAGGTTTGGCGCGGTGCCAAGCCCGTTGAGATAGCAAGTGCCGAGCATATCCGAACACGAGGTATCCCCCTTGAAATACGCCTTGCTCAGCAGCAGGAAAGCTTGTTCGTAGTCCGGCTTGATCCCCTCGCCGCCGCGAAAATAGATCTCGCCGAGCAAATTGCAGAATCCAGCGTCGTCGGGGAGCTTTTCATACCCTTTTTCAAGGTAAAACAGCGCTTTTTTGAGGTCAAGCGGCAGTGCCCCGTTATAGGTGTACAGTCTGCCAAGGCAATAGCAGGCGTAGTCGTCTTTGTGGGCGATCGCGCGCTCATACATTTCGACTGCTTTATCCAGTTCGTTGTCATCGCGGTACTCGTTGCCGACGATGCGCTCATATGCTCCGATCCCCATATCCGCGCCGATATGGATATAATTTTTTGCCCGCTGGCGCTGGACCGGCGCGCCATGCCTGCCGGTGCGCAGGATATCGACCAGATTGGGGATCGCGATGCCAAGCCCGCGGGCGACACACTCCTCATAGAGCCGCACCGCCGTGGCAGTCCACTCATACTGCATGCGCTCGTATCTTTTCTGCCCCGCGCGCTCTGGCGTGACGCCCAGAAAATCAGCGGCAGTGCAGTAGTAATAAGCGTTGGCGATCATAAACTTACAGAAGATCTGTCCCTGTTCTGCCATCTGTGATACCGTATCCCAGATCTCTTTTTTGGAGTGGCTGGTCATGCCGTCAGGCGGCTGATACCCTTCCTGATACATCGTTCCAAACATACCGACAGCGCTCTCGAAGATCAGACTCTGATGAAAGCACTCAAAAGCAAAAGCCGTGTCCACCGGCATCTCCATGACCGGGTCGACATAGCTTTTTCCCAGATAACAGCGCCCGAGAAAATAAAAAGCATCCCCGTCGCCCAGATTGGCAGCCCCGCGCAGCAGGGCAAGCGCCTCCTCGCGCCTGTCCGGAGCCCTGTCAAACCATATGATCTGGATCGCCCTGTCCACGCGCTCATCAAAAAGTACAGCCATAACCATCATGCCTTTCTGTCGTATAGTAAAAACTTATTCTTATTTTATCATAGAATGCTGCATTTAACCATATGAAATTTGCGACTATAATTACAGGAATGTATATTTAGAAACTGTTATTACACAAAGGAATCTTAAGTTTCATTCATGCGTTTATTTTGGAATGGTCAAACGATATTGCGGTTGTAACTTCGATATGTTATAATTTAACAGTTCCTAAGAGTAAAGGCAGGTGGAAAAGGATGCAGTTTAACACGTACATTTTTATACTGATATATTTGCCTGTTTTAGTTACAGGCTATTTCTTTTTAAACAAAATAAATCTGCGTATTGGAAAAATTTTTCTCATAGCAGGAAATGTGATTTTCTATCTATATGGTGGTTATGGTACAGCATTGATCCTGGGGATGGGCATTTTGTTCAATTTTGCTGTTGCAAAGATTTTGCAGAAAAAAGTCAAAGGGAATAAAATAATCTTTATTTTGGCGGTCATTTCCAATCTGGGAATGCTGTTTTATTTCAAATATTGTAATTTTGTGATCGAAAATATCAACAATCTTCTAAAGATGGAATTTGAACTGAGGAATGTACTTTTTCCATTGGGGATCAGTTTTTTTACTTTTCAGCAGATTGCTTATATTTTCTGTGTATACAAAAATGAAATAGACAATGTATGCTGTTTAGATTATCTGGCATATATAACTTATTTCCCCAAACTGATCATGGGTCCGCTGATTGAATCGGCAGATTTTATGGTTCAGTTAAATGATAGAAAATTGAAATCAATTAATTGGGAAAACATTGCAAATGGAATAAAATTATTTAGCTTTGGATTATTCAAAAAAATGGTGCTGGCGGATACCTTTTCCGTTGCTGTAAACTGGGGATATACGAATATCGATTTAGCAACCTCAATGGATTGGATCCTGATAATGCTATTTTACACTTTTCAGATCTATTTTGACTTCAGCGGGTATACGGACATGGCTATAGGTGTTTCTGATATGTTGAATATAGAGCTTCCGATGAACTTTAATTCTCCATATAAAGCCCTGACAATTAGGGATTTCTGGAAAAGGTGGCATATGACGCTTACAGGATTTCTTACAAAATATATTTATATTCCGCTCGGAGGAAGCCGTAACGGTAGGATCAGGACTTGTCTGAATACGTTTCTTGTTTTCATGGCAAGCGGGATATGGCATGGAGCAAATTGGACATTCATTTTGTGGGGCGCATTGCATGGATTGCTGCATATTTTGGACAGGGTCTTTGCAAAATATCTGGAACGGCTCATTGAGCCTGTGCGATGGATGGGCACTTTTATGGCTATCAACTTATTATGGCTGCTATTTCGTTCCGATTCCATTTCCCAGTATCATATGATTCTATATAATATATTTACATTTCAGGATACATCTGTAAGTGATGGGCTGATTGATTGCTTTCGTCTGCCGGAAACAGGTTTTCTAAATGAAATGCTGCATCTGGGTTACGTGGATTTGCGCATTCGGGGTATGTGGATGCTGATCTTTACATTTGCGGCGCTATTTTTATGTCTTGTCCCCGAAAACAATTATAACTGTAAGAGAAAAAATAGTTACTTTTATATGTTTCTGGCGTCCGTCGTTTTTATATGGAGTTTTATATGCCTGAGCAGTGAATCCGTTTTTGTATATACCAATTTTTAGTGGGTGAGAAGGAATGAAGAATAGATCAACTATGTATATAATCGAATTTTTGGTATTCGTGCTGTGTGTTCTGGGAGTGATCGGTACCTGCGTGATCAGGGTGGATCCTTTTTTGCACTACCATAAACCGCTTACAGATGCCTACTTTTACTCACTAGATAATCAGAGGAGCCAGAATAACGGGATATTAAAGCAATTTGAGTACAATGCCCTGATTACTGGCACATCTATGACAGAAAATTTTAAAACGTCTGAATTTGACGAAATCTTTGGAGTGAATTCGATCAAAATACCTTATTTCGGTGCTTCCTATAAAGAGATCAATGATAGTCTGGTCAGGGCTTTGGATCATAATCCGGATCTGGATACGATTGTTCGTGGACTGGATATGAATCAGTTTATGGAAGACAAAGACAGCATGCGATTTGAACTGGATGAATATCCGTCTTATCTGTATGACAAAAACTACCTAAATGATGTCAGGTATGTTTTTAATAGAAACGTGATCTTTGACAGGGTGTGGCCTATGATGAACAGTAAGGATCACGAAGGGTTTTCACCAGGTATTACATCATTTGATGCGTATTCAAATTGGATGGACGCATGTACCTTTGGGCTTAACATTGTCATTGAAAATACCTTTGGCAGTTCTGGTTTTGAGTTCCAGGGTGAAGGTGCACCTAATCATATAACGGAGTCCCAACAAACAAAAGTAATGGAAAATGTTCATCAGAATATAACTTCCTTGGCAAATATGCATCCAGATGTCACGTTTTATTATTTTTTCACACCGTACAGTATCGTGTGGTGGCAGCAGCTTGTTGAAGACGGAAGTATTTATCGTCAGGTTGAAGCAGAGCGGCTGGTGATTGAGGAAATACTAAAGTGCCCTAATATAAAGTTGTATTCATTTAATAATATCCCTAGAATCACCACTGATTTAAATAATTATAGAGATACAGCGCACTATGGGGAATGGATCAATAGTCTGATGTTAAAATGGATGCATGATGGGAAGTACCTGCTGACGCAGGAAAATTATGAAAATTATTTGACTCAGGAGCTTACATTTTATACATCATATGATTATAACAGTATCTTAAGTCAGGAGGATTATGAAAATGACTACTGGGTTGCCGTTCTGTGGCGTAGGGAGACAGCGGATGTCGAACCGTTTCTATTCTCAGGAGAGATGTTAGAACAGGGAGAACTGTGCTCGGCTGATATTGTGTATGATCAATATGATGGAACGGCGGGGATTGAATGTCATGGTTTTATTGGACGAAGTTCGGAAGAGAATACTCCGCTTGCAGACTATATGATGAATTATGAATATGTAGGATGCAAAGTGCATATAGAAGACTTAACGGATTATGCCTATCTCGTATTCTACGGTAGGAAGAACGCTGGAAATGGACAGCCTAGTGTCTTTTTGTATGGACAGGAAATGGATCCGATCGGCTATACGGCTGGCTATAAGGATCTGGATGATGAGTGGCATCAATATGCGATTGACGTTTCGCAATTGAACGGAGAGGCGGACGTGATTTTTAATGGTGGATACACTGACAGTACCGGAAGTGCAGATTCATCATATACTTTCAGCAATATTGTTTTGTACTAGAGCGTGTTTCAGACACGCTCTAGTGCGCTACAATTGTAAATTTCTTTTTTCAATTATCTTAAATAGAACGGTTCGTATACACGATACTCGTCCCAAACGGCATCAGAGCCAGCTTTGCCAGCTTAAACTGCTGCAGGCCAAACGGGATCCCGATGATCGTGACGCACAATAGACAGCCGATCACGAGATGCTCTACGGCGAGCGGGATCCCGGAGACCAGGATCCAGATCACATTTACGATGAAGGAGACCGCCCCGCCGCCGTAGACGATCTCCTTGCCAAAAGGAAAGAAGGACATCGACGCAAACTTAAAGCACTGGATGCCATAGGGGATCCCGATGATCGAGATGCACCACAGACACCCCGCGAGCATCCAGCTCAGCCCGCTGATACAGCCCCCAAAGATAAACCACAAAAGATTTCCAAGACAACTCATTTTCTTATTTACTCCCCTCACAGATCATTTAACAACTTATTTTATAGTATTCTGGAATATCATATCATGTTTTTGCCCGTCGTTCATTAAAACGAGATTAAAATTCCCCCCATTAATCACACACCCTTGTTTTTTTGCGCTAAAAATGCCATAATAAATTATGCTGATCAAAGCCAGAAAGAGGAGGGCACCATGTCATACACCGCATTATACCGGAAATTCCGCCCAGACATCTTCGAGGATGTCAAGGGGCAGGACCATATCGTCACAACACTCAGAAACCAGATCAGGGCGGACCGCATCGGACATGCCTATCTGTTTACAGGCACGCGCGGGACAGGCAAGACAACGATCGCGAAGCTGTTTGCCAAGTCCGTCAACTGCGAGAATCCCGTGGACGGCAGTCCCTGCGGACAGTGCAGGAGCTGTCAGACCATCGCGTCCGGCGCGAGCGTCAACGTGATCGAGATCGATGCCGCGTCCAATAACGGCGTCGACAATATCCGTGAGATCATCGATGAGGTATCTTACTCACCGGTGGAGGGCAAATACAAGGTTTATATCATCGACGAGGTGCATATGCTTTCCATAGGGGCGTTCAACGCACTACTAAAGACTCTGGAGGAGCCGCCCTCTTATGTGATCTTTATCCTGGCGACCACCGAAGTGCACAAGATCCCGATCACGATTCTCTCGCGGTGCCAGCGCTATGATTTCAAGCGCATCACCATAGAGACCATTGCGGGGCGCCTGCGCGAACTCATGGAGAAGGAGCAGGTTCAGGTCGAGGAAAGGGCGCTAAGATACATCGCAAAGACAGCGGACGGATCCATGCGCGACGCGCTGAGCCTTCTCGACCAGTGTATCGCCTTTCATTTCGGGGAAGCGCTCACCTATGACAAAGTGCTCGATGTGCTGGGCGCAGTCGATACAGAAGTGTTTGCGCGCCTGCTGGAAATGATCCGGGCGCGGGACATCACAGGCTGTATCGCGCTGCTCGAGGAAGTCGTCATGCAGGGGCGTGAGCTCACCCAGTTTGTCGCGGACATCACATGGTATCTCAGGAACCTGCTGCTGGTCAGTACCTCCGATAGCGATATAGAGGACGTCATCGACGTGTCCAGCGATAACCTCGTACGCCTGAAAACAGAAGCGGAGGCGATGGACGCGGAGGAGATCATGCGCCAGATCCGCATCTTTTCAGAGCTTTCCAGCCAGATTAAGTACGCCACACAGAAGCGTATCCTGATCGAAATGACGTTGATCAAGCTGTGCAGGCCGGCCATGGAGACATCAAACGACGCCGTCGTGGCGCGCGTGAAAGATCTGGAAGAAAAAATAGAAAAAGGTGTTGTGCAGACCGCCCCACCTGCGATACAATCAACAGAGACGGTCAAGGCAGCCGCAACCAGACCGCAACTCCCCAAAGCGATTCCCGATGAGATCAAACAGATCGTTGGCAACTGGCATGGGATCGTGGCGGAGACGAGCCAGCCGCTCAAAACGCATCTCAAAAACGCGCGGCTGAGCCTTGGCGGGGATAACAGACTGCTGATCGTAGTGGATGACGGCGTGGCATATGATTACCTCAGCAACGAAGAAAATCATAGGCACGTAGAAGACATGATATCCCAATTTGCGCAAAAAGAGGTATCGGTGCAGATCCGCAATCTGGATCCCGGCGGACATTTTGAGGAGAGCTATGCTGATCTGACGAAAGCGATCAACATGGACATAGAAATCGAAGACGAGTAGTAAAGGAGAATAACACATGGCAAAAAGAGGAGGATTTCCGGGAGGAATGCCCGGAAACATGAACAACCTGATGAAACAGGCACAGCGCATGCAGAGACAGATGGAGGAGGGACAGAAAGAGCTCGAGACCAGGGAATTTTCTGCGAAAGCAGGCGGCGGGGCAGTGGAAGTCGTCGTCACAGGCAAGAAGGAAGTGGTGAAAGTCACACTCTCGGAGGAGGCAGTGGATCCCGAGGATATCGAGACCCTTCAGGATATGATCATGGCAGCGGCAAACGAGGCGCTGCGTCAGGCAGATGAGGCAAACAACGAGCTCATGGGCAGGATGACAGGCGGCCTGGGCGGACTCGGCGGAGGACTGCCCTTCTGATGGAACTCTACGGCGGATATATCAATAAATTGATCGAACAGTTTGCCAAACTCCCCGGTGTTGGCAGCAAATCAGCCCAGCGGCTCGCGCTCCATGTGATCAATATGCCCCCGGAGCACGTCGAGCGCTTTGCGCAGATCATGGTCGACGCGCGCAAAAATATCCATTACTGCAACACCTGCTATACCCTCGCGGACAAAGAGACCTGTCCCGTCTGCGCCAATCCCCGCCGTGACCACACGACGATCATGGTCGTGGAAAATATCAGGGATCTTGCGGCATATGAGAAGACAGGCAAGTATGAGGGCGTGTACCATGTACTCCACGGAGCCATCTCCCCCATGCTCGGGATCGGGCCAAACGATATCAGGCTCAAAGAGCTAGTAAAGCGGTTGGAGGGCGATATCCGTGAAGTCATCATAGCGACCAACTCCAGCCTTGAGGGAGAGACCACCGCAATGTACATCTCAAAGCTGATCAAGCCCATCGGGGTAAAAGTGACGCGCATCGCGAGCGGCGTACCGGTGGGCGGCGATCTGGAGTGCATTGATGAGATGACGCTGCTGCGCGCACTGGAAGGCAGGACAGAACTGTAGTTTTGGCATCTTGCAATAAATCGTATAAAAACTATAAAAAGTAGTGTAGTCAAGAACATTCGGATGAAGTATAATGAGATAAAAGTAAAAAAGAAAGAAGGAAAGCAAATGGCAATCACAACAAAAAGCTTTGGAAAAGCGCCCGACGGCACTGACGTCAGCCTCTACACCATCACAAACGGCAACGGCCTTACCGCGGAGGTGACCGATTTCGGTGCGATCCTCGTTCGCCTTTTCGTGCCTGACAAGGAAGGAAAGACAGCGGATGTCGTACTTGGATTTGACAGTGTCGAGGGGTATTTTAAGAACGGGAGCTTCTTCGGTTCAACGATCGGACCAAGCGCAAACCGCATCGACAATGCATGCTTTACCATTGACGGTGTAAAGTACCAGTTGGCAGTGAACGACAGCACCAACAATCTCCACAGCGATGCGGACAAGGGGTACCACAAGCGGGTGTGGAACGCGCAGTTAAAGGACAACAGCGTTGTATTTTCGCTCGATGATGCGGACGGATCCATGGGATTCCCCGGAAACAGGAAAGTACAGGTGACCTATACCGTCACGGAAGACAACGGGTTACAGATCGATTACGATGTGACAAGCGACAAGAAAACCCTGATCAACATGACCAACCATTCCTATTTTAACCTGTCAGGACATGACAGCGGCAGCATCGAGGCACATAAACTCTGGATCAACGCGTCTCGCTACACACCGGTCTATGAGCGCCTGATCCCGACCGGAGAGCTTGTGAATGTGGCAGGCACACCGTTTGATTTCACGGCGATGAAGACCGTGGGCGATGACATCGGCGCGGACGATGTGCAGCTTGGATATGGACAAGGTTATGACCACAATTATGTGCTGGATGATTTTGACGGAACGCTCAAAAAAGTCGCTTCCGTGGAGGATCCGGCATCCGGCAGGAAGATGGACGTTTACACAGACCAGCCGGGATTGCAGTTTTATGCGGGCAACTGCATCAAGCCAGAGACCGGCAAGGGAGGGGCAGCGTATGACAAGCGGAGCGGACTCTGCTTAGAGACGCAGTGCTTCCCCGACGCGATCAACCAGGGTTTCCAGGATGTCGTATACGGGCCGGACAGACCCTATAAGACCACAACCGTTTATAAATTCTGTAATTAATACATAGTTTATTATAAAAAAGGTCTGAAAAGACCTTTTTTTAATACAATTTTTTTTCGTCATGACCTATTTCGACAGATTCCTCATCCAGAAAGTGTTAAGATATAGTAAACAAGCCGTCCGCATACCGCAGAGCTGCAAAAATGCGCATGCGTCTGTGCACGGCGAAAGGATGCAAAGGAGATGTCAAGATGGACAAGCAAACCAATATACTCACAAACGCCCAGGGATTCATCCCTGTAAATACACGGACGATAGGAACTCCGGAGGGGATCTATATCCTGTATCTCGAAGATTATGTACATACATTTATCAAGAAGATCCTGTCAAATACCCCGCAGAACGTGCCTCTGAAAGAACAGGAATATCAGATAGAAAACACTCGGCAGCAGGAGATCGCGCTGTACGGCAGATCGATCGAAGAAAACGGCAGATACCGGATCGTGATATCAGGAGCGGCAGTTTCAGACGGCGGCAGTGACCGGATCCAGCAGTTGAACAACACCTATTTTCCCTCATGTGCCTACATAGGGAATGCAGGCGTGAGTCTCAACAAGGATTCCAGACTGCGGATCGAGCTGACACTGCGCAATACCAGAGTGATCCTGGATGATTTTTACATATACTATGATCAGAATGAGGAGATGCAGAACTATCTTGTGGAATGGAATACCACGAGGGAGAACGACAGGAGCAAAGTGATATTGTCCCCGACAGAGCATGACACCCACGCGAGAAGCGGAGTGGGCGACGCGGCACAGTTAAGCAGGATCACACAGGCATACAACCGTGAGGAGGCGAAAGTCAGCTTCATGTGGAATGTCATGAATGTTCTGTGCCTGGGTTTTGTCGTTTGTGTCATGGCATATGGGATCATTTCCATGAACAATTACAACAAAATGCAGAATATGCAGGCAAATATTGATTACTGCATGGCGTTTATCGAGGAGAATACGGCATTTTTGCTAAAAGGTGCAGGTACAGATCACGAGCAGCCGGTTTCTGCGATGCAGCAGAATGTACAGGCAGAGAATGAGGCTGCGGGACAGGATGGGGCGCAGGAAAGCGCGCAGGATCCAGAGACAGAGCCGCAGGAACCGCACACAGCCGCGGGGACAGAGCCGTCTGTACTACAGGAGCCGTCGGAAACAGCACAGGTGACGGCTCAGCCGCAGGAGCCCCCGGAGACGGCACAGGCTCTGGCGCAGGCATCTGCCGTATCCGACGAACCGCAGTCCGCTCAAAGCGGGGCAGTACAGCCAGATGCAGAACAGCCCGCACAGCCAGTTCAGGAACAGGCAGCGACACCGCAGTATTATATCGTGCGCAGGGGTGACACGCTCAGAACCATCAGTTACGCCATCTACGGGGACTATTCCCGCGTGGACGATATCTGCCGGTGGAACAATATAGACGACCCCAATAATATTCTTTATGGACAAAAGCTTTTACTTCCATGAAAATAATGTTATACTGTATCTGTTCAGATGTTCCAAAAGGATATAGCTGATATGGATACAGTATTTTTGTGGGCAGTAAATGAGGTATGCTGATGGCGGAAATAAAGGACTTTAACAGAAACCAATACCTGTTAAAAGGTGGAAAAGATGACAAGAACAAGGAAAAAGTGAACGACAGTGAGAAAAAAACGATGGACAACATGCTGGCGCGGCACAGACAGGTCAAGCTCTATTCCGTCCTGCTGATACTGGCGCTGGTTGCCGTGATCACGGTAGGTTCCTACATCAATTACAAAAATAAGGTGTACATTAGCTATGAAGTGATCCAGCAGAGCGAATGGATCAGGGCTGCCGAGTCTAAAAGTCTCAATCTCAAAGGGACGCTCTTTACATACAGCAATGACGGTATGAACTGCACCGACCTAAAAGGAAAGACCATCTGGAACCAGACCTACGAGATGCAGAACCCCGAGATCAGAACCTGCGGAAAAACAGTGGCAGTCGGCGATTACAATGGCAGGAAGATTTATGTCGCCAACACACAGGGAGTGATCGGGACCGTGGAAACCACCATGCCCATTAGGGATTTTTGCGTGTCCGGTAACGGTGTGGTCGCGGCTGTTCTGGATGACTCGCCAGTCACCTCCATCTATCTGTACAATGCCGCTACCGGGGAGTCCTTTGCAGATTTCAAGACCAGGATGAGCAACTCAGGATACCCGATCGCGATCGATATCGCAAGCGACGGCAGCCTGGTCGCGGTTTCTTATATAAAAGTAGAAAAAGGAAAAATGGTATCCAACGTTGGTTTTTACAATTTTTCAGCAGTCGGACAGAACTATACCGACAATTTCGTGAGCGGTTACGTATACCCGGAGGCAGTGGTGCCGATGGTGCACTTTATGGGGAACGATACCGTGTTTGCCGCGGCGGACAACCGGCAGATGTTTTTCAAAGGCAGGCAAAAACCGGAAAGCCTGTCGGAAACCATGATATCAGAGGAGATCCAGAGCGTGTTTTGCGATGAGGAGCATGTCGGGCTTGTGTTTTACAACACTGCGGCGGAGACGACGTACCGCGTCGAGATCTATGACACCAACGGCAGGAAAGTCAGCGAGATCCCGTTTGATCTGGAATACAAAGAGATCCTGTTTGACCCGTCAGGTATTATCATATACAATGACAGTGAATGCCTGATCTATGACTGGGGCGAAAAACTGAAATATCATGGGATCTTTGAGGAGAGAGTCCTATGTTTTATTCCGGGCAGGAACATATCAAAGCACACACTGGTCACCGAGGAGACCATACAGACGGTACAGCTCCACTAAATAATGAGGAGGGACATATTTGGAGATCAATATACTTTTTGTTATCGTTGTGTTTATACTGCTGGCAGGGGCAGTATGGGGATGGAAAAGAGGACTTTTGGAGAGCGTGATACGCATAATATCCTGTATATTGGGAATACTGGTGATCATAGTGATCGCAAAAGGCATCGGAAGCTTTATGCAGAAAAGCTATGTGCAGGTGATCATGGCACTGGTCCTGCTGGTTCTGATCCAGGTGATCCACAAAGTCGTGAAATTCCTGACAGACACTTTCAGGCTGGTTCGGGCAATTCCGGTCGGAAAGCTTGCGGACAAGCTGGCAGGGGCACTGTTGGGGATTGCAGAGTCCGTTCTGGTGGTATGGCTGCTCTTCCTGCTGATCGGCGTCTCTGATCTGACGGGCTTGAAGGACTGGGTTACAGAGCAGGTCGGACAAAGCCGCTTCCTCACACTGATCTACTATTATATGATCGAACTGCTGAGAAGGGTGTTGTATTAGCATACCAAAAAAATATGGAAAAAATTGAAAAAAGCTGTTGACAACTGCAAAATAGCGTGATATTATAAAACACGTCGCTGATAATTGCGGAAATGCATATCAGATGACGAGAAAAATAATAAAAAAGTGCTTGACAAAACATTCCAGCTTGTGTTAAACTAACTAAGCTGCCATGATTGAGGCAGGCGAAAAGTTCGGAACCTTGACAAATAAACAGTAATGCAACCCTGAAAATTCTAAAAAGAATTATTCAGAACAAAAACCTTTAAAAGTAAATGCATTGAAAAATGCAACGGATCAAAGCCAGTTTAAACTGGTGCAAGAATCAGACTATTTTAACATGAGAGTTTGATCCTGGCTCAGGATGAACGCTGGCGGCGTGCCTAACACATGCAAGTCGAACGGACTCGTACTGAAACCTAGTGAT
>JAETQI010000116.1 GCA_021770755.1 Lachnospiraceae bacterium | reverse complement strand
ACAGTCCGAAGACTGTGGAGACATGCAGGTATGAGCCTGAGATCCCCGAGGTTGGGGTAAAATCCTCCGGGGCTCGATGCCCCGGGGATTTTTGAGACTTGCAGTGCAATCACCGTCAGTCCCGTCGGTTGGGGTATGCAAAAGTACTGAAAAATCTTGACTCATGCAGATTTCAGGTAATATTTTTTCCAGAGCTTACGTCCGGGTACCGCTCCGCGATGCACTTCATCGGGAGTCAGCATGCCGAGACTGAGGTGCGGTCGGCGGGTATGGTAAGTGTTGATTACATCCTCCAGCACCTGCCGGATGTTGTCCTTCCTTACGTCCATATGCTTCAGAAACTCCTCTTTAAGTATGCCGTTTACCCTTTCGGCAATTCCGTTGTTACGTGGGTCGTACCCTTCCGTCATGCTGATTCGGGCGTGGCGTCTACGAAGCATTTCCACGTAGGGTTTGGCACAATACTGAAGTCCCTTGTCCGAGTGGTGTATGGGATGCTGACCTCTCCTGCATTGCCTGAAAGCCATCTTCAATGCCGTCATGGCGTTCTCATGCCGCATGTTATCGGCAATCTCCCATCCCACTATTTTCTTCGAATAGGCATCCGTAATCAGAAACAGATAGTAAAATGTATTCTGATCAGGAAGCCATATATATGTTATGTCGCTTACCCACAACTGGTTTATGTCATCAGGCGCGAAGTCTTTCCGTAGATCCGGATAGACCTTCATTCCGTGATCGGAGAAGGTTGTCCTTGTCCTGCGGACTCGGGGACGTATCAGAAGATTATGCCTGTTCATGATATCGAACAGGCGGTCACGGCCTATGTCGAGACAGAACTCCTTACGTAACCTGTCCTTCATCTTTCTGACTCCGAGTGCCGGAAGATCCTCTCGTATCGAGCGAACGCATTCCAGGATGCGGTCTTCATCAATGGCATCCTTGAACGACCTTTTGAAAAAGGCATACCACGCTTGTTTAGTCACCCCAAGCAACCCGCATGCCTCGCTGACACTCAGGTCACGGGACATGCGCAAGCGCATGGCTACTTGGTAGTTGATTTTTTTGACTGCGCAGGCTTTACAAGCTTCTTGTATTCGGCGATGACACCACTCTGGAACTCTTCACGCAGCTCTGCCTTTTTCCTGTCAGCCTCCAGTTTCTCTATCTTTCTGGTGGCGGCGTTTAACTTGCGTGTTAGATCCAGTATGGTCTGCTCGGTATCCGTGAGCCTGGTAGAGGGAGAGGTTTTCTTTGTCATTCCTTTCTTTTTTGTCGTTTGTGCCGGAGTTGCCAGGGACGATATGGCCTTTGTTGTCCGGCATCCGGAGCCGGGAATTAATGCTCCCGTCATGCGGCGCAGCCATTTGCTGATGCTTGACCGTGTGCCGCGATAGTCCGGGATTGCATTTACTATTGTAAACAATGTTCCGACCGCAAAATTGTATTCCTCGTCAATCTGACTGAAACTTTTTCCGCTGCTGTGCCAGGCATTGATTGCCGAAATCTGAGATTCGTCCCAGAATTTTTTGTTTTCTTCACACATTTTACTAAAAAATGTTGAATCTGACGGTCAATACTTTTCCGGACTAGACA
>JAETQI010000115.1 GCA_021770755.1 Lachnospiraceae bacterium | reverse complement strand
CGGCGGACTACGAGACGCAGTGCAAACAGATCAGGACACAGGCGCTTGCAGGAGGGATCGATTTCAATCCCGTTAACGGTATCCCCAAAGGGACAAAGATCCTCCCGGTGATCACGCTGGTGTTCTATGTGGGCGAGAAACCATGGGACGGACCGAGGGAGCTTTACGACATGTTCGATATTCCCGAGGAGAAGAAGGAATGGGCAAAGCGTTATATCCCTAACTATCCGCTGCATATCCTGGATGCAAGGCATCTGACCGATGAACAGATCGAACTGTGCAGTGACGACTTAAAGGCATTTTTCTATATGATCCGTGAAGATTATGATGAGGAAAAGCTCAAGGGGTATGTTGCGAAGTTTCGTGAGACATGGTATGCTTTAAGTGCAGTGAAAGATGATAAGCGGTATGCAAAGTATTATGACCAGTCATTGAAGAAGTCCGTGGATGGAGGTGTAAGCGTGGATGCAGTATTGGATCGGATCGAGGCGCGCGGTGAGAAGCGTGGAATAACAATTGGTGAAAAACGTGGAGAAAATAAAGGCGTTGTCCTTAGCGCTCGAGTGTTCAAGGCAGTCCAATCAGGGCAGCGGGACAATCAGGTCATCGCTGGGCAATGTGGCTGCACGATAGAGCAGGTGGAGAAGATCCGGAAGGAATTTGATATTTAATTTTTGAAATAGAGATCTGATGGAGCAATTCATCAGGTCTTTATTTCTGTGATTGAGAGAAAATAAGTTCGAAACAAATGTTTGACAAACGCAGAACAACTGTGCTATACTATCTGTATCACATGTGAAATAAAAACACAGGAAGCGGAAATGGGAAAGGCAGACATAAGTACAAAGGATTTTCTGAAAGTATCAGAGATATTTGCGGAGTTATTCAATGTGGCAGTGTTTCAGGGAGATGACGGCATAACGCCGGAGGATCTTGTGGAGCTGGACAGCGTGACGGATACGGCACTGAATCTTGCCGAGGGGTAACTGAAATTCGTAGAACGGGCAAGAGATGTCAAGAAGCTTGCAAAGATGGGGATCTGGTTTCGGATCATACTGGGAGCGGAAGGACAGACGGATATCCATTATTACATGCCTGTGCGGAGCATGGGGTATGACGCGGCGGACTACGAGACGCAGTGCAAACAGATCAGGACACAGGCGCTTGCAGGAGGGATTGAGTTCAATCCCGTTAACGGTATCCCCAAAGGGACAAAGATCCTCCCAGTGATCACGCTGGTGTTCTATGTGGGCGAGAAACCATGGGACGGACCGAGGGAGCTTTACGACATGTTCGATATTCCCGAGGAGAAGAAGGAATGGGCAACGCGTTATATCCCTAACTATCCGCTGCATATCCTGGATGCAAGGCATCTGACTGATGAGCAGATCGAACTGTGCAGTGACGACTTAAAGGCATTTTTCTATATGATCCGTGAGGATTATGATGAGGATAAACTCAAAGGGTATGTTGCGAAGTTTCGTGAGACATGGTATGCTTTAAGTGCAGTGAAAGATGATAAGCGGTATGCAAAGTATTATGACGAGTCATTGAAGAAATCTGTGGATGGAGGTGTAAGCGTGGATGCAGTATTGGA
>JAETQI010000088.1 GCA_021770755.1 Lachnospiraceae bacterium | reverse complement strand
CCATTGCGTCGTTAAAATTTCTAGACGATGCCACCGCATCGCCGTCGAAATTTTGCCTAGCACTGGCACGAACCATGCAGCCCCATACTCCAATTTCTAACTGGATGGAGTACTAGTACTCGCTGAAATTGCACGTGTCATGTGCGGATTGACAGGATCGCTTGTCAAGAGAGATCTGCAGAAAGGGGACAATGACATGAAGATACAGAATCTGCTGCTGCCCGAGCCAGGGATCTGCGCGGAGGAGGAACTCTATTTTCACAGGGAAAAGGATGGCGGGCGCGGGGTAAGCTACGCGCACGGAGGCAGGGCGCTTCGGTTTGAGCCTGGTGCAAGGTGTTACTTTGACACATATTTTAACAGCCTGTCCGTGGAAAAATGGAAAAAATATACGTCGGTCGGCAGTATCAGTCTTCACCTCGTTATAAGCGGGAGCTTTGAGGTCGTGCTGGTAAATAAGCGCTTTTCGGTCGGCAGTGTCAGTAAGACTGTCATAGACAGGCAGATATTGGAGTCTGCGGGAAAAAAGGAATTTGTACTGCCATACAACCTGCATGAGTACAAAGGTATGCTGACTTATGAGCTGAGGGCATGTGGGCTGGATTCCGTGTATTATGGGGGATATTATGACGCGGAGGCTGACGAACAAAGCCTGCGCCCTGTGGACATCGCGATAAACATCTGTACCTATCGGAGAGAGGCGTATGTCAGGCGGAATCTTGACATCTTGCAAAAAAGCATCATAGACAATGAAGACAGCGCCATGCATGGGCATTTAAAGGTTTACATATCGGATAACGGCAATACGCTCCCGCAGGAAAACGGGGAGTGTTCCGGATACGTAAAGATAACCGGCAATAAGAACGTCGGCGGCGCAGGGGGATTCACGAGAGGCCTGATCGAGATCATGAACGACAGGGACAGCTTCAACGCCACACATGTGCTGATGATGGATGACGATGTCGTCATAGCGCCGGAGGCGCTGTACAGAACCTATATGCTGCTGCGGTGCCGCAGGGAAGAATACGCGGACATGTCCGTCGGCGGGGCGATGCTGCGCATGGACAGGCAGAATATACAGGTGGAAGCAGGGGCGTCATGGAATGCGGGGAGGCTTGTTTCGAACAAGGCGGGCATCGATCTTGGCCTCGTGGAGAACTGTTTGCTGAACGAGATAGAGGAATATACGGAGTACAATGCGTGGTGGTACTGCTGCATGCCCATGGATGCGGTATCGCGCAGCAACCTTCCGCTGCCGCTGTTCATTCGCGGGGACGACCTGGAATACGGGCTGCGCAACAAGCTGCGTTTCGTCCTCATGAACGGCATATGCGTATGGCACGAGCCGTTTGAAAACAAATATTCTTCCTATCTGCAGTATTACATTATCAGAAACCTGCTGTATGACAATGCACTGCACTTTTCGGACTACCGATTAAGCTCGTTTTTGCGCAGGCTGTATGCCGCGACGGCAAGGGAGATCATCTATTACCGCTATAAAAATATTGATCTGCTGTTCAGGGGCGTAAATGATTTTTATAAGGGGATCGGTTTCCTCAGATCAACGGACGGCGAAGCCCTGCACAGAGAGATCATGCAGTCAGGGTATCTGGCGCTTCCGGTCGAACAGATCGAACAGTCGGAAAACGCGGCGTTCAGCCTGCCCAGATACATGAACAGCTTCAGGCAGGCCGACAGAGGACTCGCAAAGGTTTTCAGGTATCTTACGATCAACGGGTATCTGCTGCCTGCAAAGAGGACGGCTGGGAAGGAGATCCAGGCAGTTTCCATGGGACTTTGCCGCCCGATCAATTTTTACAGGCAGAAGCGCGTGCTCAATTATGACGAGGAAAGCAAAAAAGCCTTTATCACTGAAAAAAGCTGGAAGGGTGTCTTCAAGGCACTGGGAGGGCTGATCAGGATAACGTGCGTGTCCATATTTTCTTTTTCGCGCGCTATGAAAACGTTTAAGGACGACAGCGCGGATGTGATGAGCGAGGAATTTTGGAAACAGTATTTAGGATCCTTAAAGAAATAACTTGATATCTTGCTTGCCTTTTCCTCCGACAGCACCAAACAAAAATTAGTTACATAGCCCGCTATGCGCCTAATTTTTGCTTGGCACTCTCGAAGAAAAATTCTGCGCAATCTTATCATGTTATTTCTTTAAGGCTCCTTAGGATCCTGACGAAAGGCGGTTTCAGATGAGAAAACATAAAATACTACAGGATATGGATGCCCGTAAGCTCCTGCGGGAAAACGAGATCATTCAAGAGTACCTATCGATCCTGGAAAATATAAAAGCCCATTTGATCGTTATCGCGGTAAAGGACACACCCGGATTTGAACTTACTGAAGAAATAAACAGACAGTTGGGGGAAATCGGGATCACCAGCGATCTGACAGGAAAGCACTGGCATGGATATATAGCAGTTATCAATAACGGAAAAACCGTGTACGAAGAACTGGGCGGGCTCGACCAGGCAGTTGCAAAACAGATGGAAATCTGTCCGGGATTAAAGCTGCGTGTTGTAAGTAAGCCCCTGAACGCAGGAAATGATGTGGAGATTGTCATTAACGGGACAGATCATGCTGTAAAGGGAAGGGGGCTTAATATCGTTGTCTATGACACGCAAAGGCGTTATGTGATCGATTCTGTCTGCTTTGATACGCACGTCAAAAACGGCTGCTGTTTTAGGAGGAACAGGAACGAACAAAACAAAGAGGAAAAGGTACGGGACGATATCATAAATGATATTGCTGCGTTAAAGGATCGACTGGCGATTCAGAATATTATTCCCATGCCGATCCATGATATGTTTGTAGAAAAGCAGCAGATCATACAAAAGAAACAGAAGATAGAAGTTAGGATATTCTTCTTTGGAGCTCCGATTTTATGGAATAGCCTGCGCTCGATCGCGCTTGAATTTGGTAAAGACCAAAGATTTCATGTCCTCGTGATCCTGGAGTACGACGGGGGAAAGGTGATAGGCAAGGAAGCAGTTGTAAAAAACGACGGGCTTGAGTATATCAACAGTGAAGAGTGGGATGTCTGCTGTGATCAGCCGGACATACTGGTCAGCAACAGTGATGAAGTACCTTCAATAGAAAGAAAGTACGTAAAGTTTTGGATCATGGTACCGTTTGCCCTGATCAATGGGCATATGCCCTCTGGAGAAGCCCTGACCGAACTGCTTGTCAGAAGGAGCGATGTCGTTGACTATGTTTTTGTAGAGAAATTTTTGTACGGACAGATAAAATCCCGGCATGAAAAAAATAATATCGTTGAAATGGGAAATCCCAAATTCGACCTGATATATGAAAAAGTCAATCATGAAAAAATTCTGCCGCGTTCATGGGAAAAAATAAAAGGGAAAAAAGTTATCTTGTGGACGACGGATCATGTATGGAATACGAGCAATGTAACATTTGATCTGTACATAAACGCCATACTCGAATATTTTGGCGGCATGGAAGACAGCGCGCTGATTATCCGGCCGCACTATAGCTACATACACGAATTGCTAACAAATGATGTATGGACATCGGAAGGATATAGCGCGCTGAAGGAATATATGAACCGGACATCCAATATAGTCTGGGATGAAACGGATGATTATTCCCTGGCATATAGTCTGGCAGATGCGGTACTGTCAGATGTTAACTGCGGGATCACGGTGTCTGCGTTGGTTTTAAATAAGCCTCTGGGCATAATGATGAGATATGATGGCAATCAATGCAAACCACACCAGCCGGATCTGGTCTCCAGATTGTATCAGATTGACTCATGGGAGGCCTGCCGTCATTTTTTAGACATGGTCTTAAGAGGACAAGATCCGATGAAAGAAGTGCGGCAGGAAGCGTGCCGCCAGTATATAAGCTATTTTGATGGTCAGAACGGAAGGAGGATCAAAGAATTTATCATGAAAAAGTATCTGGAAAAAACGAATATGCCTAAAATACCGGGGGGGGGTAAAACAGAATTGCTCATTTTCCTACAGCTTCCTATGTACAAGATTATTACTGATAAATGTTTTATGCAGTTTAGGAAGAGAGCGGAGGCTTGAAAGGAAATGAGCGGGATCAGAGATATTACGGATATTCATCAATATATAGAGGAAGCCAGATGTCTAAGAAACAGTATGATCATCCTGGCTGCGAAGGATACGCTGGGATACGAACTGGACAGCAGCGTGGCGGCAGAATTAAGAACGCTGGGAATCAGAAAGGATTTAAGCAACAAACACTGGAGAGGTTATCTGTATATCTGCAATGAGGCGGATCAGGTCGCGGAGGTCATGGGGGAGTGCGACCAGAGCGTCGCATACAGCGGGGAGATTGACGGACATGCCATACGGGTAAAGAGCGCTCCGTGGAATGACGGAAACGCGGCGGAAATTATGATCGACGGAAAAGATTATGCGGTAAACCAAAGAGGCATTAACATCGTCATCTTTGACAAAAAGCAAGATTCCGTAATGGATACCGTATGCTTTGATACGCACAGTAAAGACTTTGCGTGCACCAGGGAAGCGGATATCAATATCAGAAACAGGTGGTCGTTGAAAAATATCTTACCGGATAAGATAGAGGTGCGAATTTTTTTTGAAGGGGAAGTGCATCTTTGGAATGCGTACAGATCCCTGGTGGAAGCGTTCCGCTTGGATCGGAGATTCCATGCGTGCGTGGTCATAATAAATCCGCCCAATTACGGAACAGCAGAGGATAAGATCGCGTTGGTCGAAAACGATGGCTGTGAGATCATTTCGTTTTCCGCCAGTGATCTGGAGAACGCGGATATCCTGATCAGCGCACCAGTTGACCAGATGGGATCATGGATGAAAAACCATAAGATGGCAATCGCTATTCCCCTTTCGTTAGTCAAGATCTGCGCGGATACCCGGCAGCATTTTGAAAGTTTTCTGCGGGCGGGAGTTGATATTGATTATTATATATTTGACAGACTGATGTATGAAGAGATCGCCGGTAGCGGCATCGTAAACGAAAAGCTCGTCAAGCTGGGGAATCCTAAGTTTGACGGCATATACAATGCCCTGAATAAACCGCGCACACTTCCCGAACAATGGTCAAAGTTAAAAGGAAAACGGATCTATCTGTGGACGACAGACCATGTTTACAAGAGCGGAAACGTTACGTTTGACTTATACGCGAAACAGATCTTTCATTATTTTGAGGAAAATCAGGAATGTGCGTTGATCTTCCGCCCTCACCCGATATATTTCCAGGAACTGATGCGAGATCACGTCTGGACAAAAGAGGATATAGCAGCATTCAGGCAGTATTTCAAAGCCTCTGCCAACATGGTGTGGGACGAATACCCGGACTATTCGCTTTCCTACAGCCTGGCGGATGCCATACTGCTGGATGTAAACTGCGGCATTCTGGTGTCGGCGCTTACGATCAGAAAACCGATGTGCATTCTCCGCAGGTTTGACGGGCGTGCATGCGAGATCTATCATCCCGATCTGGCAGCCCGGCTATATATGGCACAGGATACGGATGAATGCATGGATTTTCTGAACATGGTCAGGGATGGGAAAGACGTGAAAAAGGAAATGCGCGAAGAAGCGTTTGCAAAATATATCGGGGATTTCGACGGCAGGAACGGACAGCGCATCAAAGACTTTATCGCGGAAAAATATTTTGAGAAATACGGCGGATAATTTGGCAATAGCAGGAGGAAAAACGATGATCATATGGCTGATCGGCATCTCCGGGGCAGGCAAGACCACGCTCGGGAGAAAGCTGGAGGATTTTTACAAAAGCAGGGGGTTCAAAACATATCTGCTGGATGGCGATGAAGTCAGGGAACTGTTTGAGAACGACCTTGGCTACACGGATGCGGACAGGGAGGCAAATATCAAACGGATCATTCTGGGCGCATATCTGCTGGACAAAAACGATATCATCGGCATTATCTGCAATATCTCGCCCTTTCAGCATTTAAGAGAGCTGTCGCGGCGCAGGATAGCAGGGTACAATGAGATATATCTCGACAAGGACATTCATGTCAGCATGGAGAATGATGTCAAGGGAATGTACAGGGAACATGTCGGGAAGACAGACATTGTCGGGCTTGGACAGCGCTTTGACGAACCGGTAAGCTGCGATCTGCGTATCGCGGTTGACAGCATGACAGAAGAGGAATCGTTTGAGATGATCAAAAAATACATAGCGGGGAAATATGGAGAAAAATATGATGACGGATATGTTAGAGATCGATGAGGAGACACTGCAGGACATTATCAATATAGAAACAGGACTTCTCTATCCGCTGCAGGGGTTTATGAACCAGGCGGATCATAGGAGTGTTGTTGACAATTATACGCTCTCGGACGGGCAGGTCTTTACGATCCCGGTTACGCTTGACATTCCGGAGGAGCTGCCGGTGAAAGAGGGGCAGACGCTGCATTTGTATTTTCATGGAAAGCATGTGGCTGATATCGTGGCGCAGGACAGTTACCACATAACCGACGCGGATCTTGAAAAGGTATTCTGCACGCCTGACATGAAGCATCCCGGCGTAAAAAGGGAGAAGAGCCGCCATTCCCGGAGACTTGGCGGAAAAACCATGCTGGTCGACAGGACGCTGTTGAAAGATGCCCTGGATCCGTCAGACACAAAAAAGATATTTGCCGATCATGGCTGGAGGACCATAGCAGGATTTCAGACACGCAATCCCATACACAAGGCACACGAGTATCTTCAAAGGACTGCGATGGAGGTGTGCGACGGCTTATTCATCAATCCGATCATCGGATGGAAGAAAGAGGGAGACTTTACGCAGGAAGCGGTAATTGCCGCATATGAAAGAATGATCCAGGAATTTTATCCTGAAAATTCTGTATATATGGCAGGATTAAAAACACAGATGCGGTATGCGGGGCCGAGGGAGGCTGTATTTCACGCGATCATCAGGCGCAATCTGGGATGCACGCATTTCATCATAGGAAGGGACCATGCGGGGGTAGGCGGTTTTTACGGAGCTTATGATGCGCATCGTCTTGCTGGGAAACTGGCAGCAGAACATGATTTGGGGATAAACCTGCTGCTGATGCATGAGCCGTATTACTGTAAAAAGTGCGGCATGGTAGTAACCGAAAAACACTGCGGGCACTATGCGACAGACCGCGTTGAGATCAGCGGCACGATCATCAGGCAGTATATCCGTGAGGGCGCGATCCCGAATGAGATCATGCTGCGCAGGGAGATCTTTGACGCGATCCTTGGCTGCGGACAGATTTTTATATGCACGGGTCGCGCGGCGAGTAGTGGAGAAGGGCATTCCCCTACTCGATTATGCACAGACCCATGCGACGAGCAGGGAAAAGAGGGATTTTGTTTATGAAACTTGCGACATTGTCAGACAGCGAGATCATGGTGACGCTGACAGCGCTGGCATGTCTGCTGGCGGGAGCTTTTGTTGTCGGGAGGCTGTTTGAAAAACTGCAGGCGCCAAAGGTTGTCGGGGAGATCATCGGCGGTATGCTCTTTGGCGGGACGTTTCTGGGGGCGGCGGCGCCTGGTCTGGCAGAGGCAATATTCAACAGCTACGAGGAAGAAGGTAAGGTACTGAACATATTTTACCAGCTTGGACTCTCTTTTCTGATGTTCTCGTCAGGATACAATACAAAGATGGATCTGAGGAAGGAGAATGCGAGGATATTTCTATCGCTGTTTGTCGGTTCAACGATCATTCCGATGATCATGGGACTGGCATTTGTAAAGGGATTTGCACCGTATTTTATAGGAACGGCAGACAGTTATGCCGCGTTTTTGCTGGTATTTATCATTGGCATTGCGATCACTTCCATACCTGTCATATCAAAGATATTTTTTGACATGGGGATCATTCATACCCGTTTTGCCAACATCGTCCTGACAGCTTCCACGCTGCAGGACCTGTGTCTGTGGATCCTGCTGAATGCGGCGATCGATATTGCGCTCTCGGAAGAACTGGTCGTGGGGAATATGCTTGTTGTGATCATCCTGACGATCGCCTTGTTCCTGCTCGTGCATTTTGCCGGCAGAAAGATTGAGAAAGTGCAGATACATATTGCGGATGCGTCGTTCATGCAGGTGTGTTTCATCGGTCTTTTTCTGAGTATAGCGGCACTGAGCACACGAAAGATCAATATGATGTATTCTGCGTTTCTGATCGGTTATATCATCAGGGCGGTTGTAAACAAGGACAAACATGCCGGAGAGAAGGTAAAGTGTATCACGGATTTTTCTTTTGCTTTTTTTGTTCCTGTATATTTTGCGCTGGTGGGAATCCAGCTTAATCTGATCCACGATTTTTCGCTGATCCGGTTTGTGATATTTTTTGTGACCGCGTTTGCGCTGGAATGGATCGGGACAGTACTGCTGTTGATCTTCACAACAGACCTGAAACGCAAAGTAATATGGAACTTCGGGATTACCATGAATGCACGCGGAGGTCCGGGCATTGTGCTTGCGACGGTGGCGTACAATTACGGCATCATCAACGCGGAGTTTTTTACGGTATTGATACTGACAACCATGCTTTCGTCCCTGATCGCCGGATACTGGCTGCGGGGACAGCAGAAAAAAGATGAGCGGATCTTTGAAGATCTACAGGAGAGGAACGAATGAAGAAATTTATATTAACGGTTGGACCGGCACTTTTGCATGAAGTGCCGTTAAGAGAGATTCACAGTGACAAGAATATATACCGCATCAACGGTGCCCACGGTTCGATCAGCCAGATAGAAGCGTACATCACAGAGATCCGCTCACAGGTGCCTGGCGCGGAGATACTGATGGATCTTCCCGGCAACAAGGTGCGCACAAAAGATGTGCCGGATCAGGGCATCGGATTTGTTAAGGGGAAAGAATTCAGCATTCCGAGCGGATGTTTTAATTATCCGGATTTTTACCGCCATTTAAGGCCGGGCATGACGGCGTGGGCAAATGACAGCATTTATGAGTTTGAGGTTGTAAAGGCAGATGCTGACAATATTACGTTCCGATCGAAATCAGACGGCGTGCTGACCAATGGAAAAGGAGTACATATAAGGGATATGCATCAGGATATTCCGTTTCTGTTTGAGAAGGATCAGGAACTGATCCGGATCGCAAACATATTTCATCTGGAATATGTGGGGCTTTCCTTTGTGCGTTCGGCAGAAAATGTCAGGGAGGCAAAGGCGCTTTTGGCGGACGGCATCAAAGTGATCTCCAAGATAGAAACGAAGGATGCGGTAAACGACATTGATCAGATCCTGCCGCTTGTCGAGTATATACTGGTGGACAGGGGCGACCTGTCCACGGACATAGGGATCATGAACATCCCGAGATATCAGGAATATATCATCGGAAAAGCGCAGTATTATGATGTCAAAGTGTTCCTTGCCACACAGGTGCTCAAGAATATGGAGCTTAAGCCCATTCCGACGATCGGGGAGATCGAGGCGCTGTATGAGATCTACAAGTCGGGGGTATACGGCGTGCAGATGTCGGAGGAAACGGCGGTAGGAAAATATGTAAGGGAAACGGTGACTGTTCTGAATGATATGTACGATTGTGTGAAAAGCGAGAGTATTGAATGACCAGGCAGGCGTCATCTGGGGCTGCTTCTGGTGAGGAGGAAGGTTTGTTATGGTCATCACGTCATTTTTATTTATGTCATTACTGGGCATTTCCATATTCGTTTACTATATCGTGCCTAAGCGCTTTCAATGGGTCGCGTTATTGATATACAGCGCAGTGTTTTTTGTGTTGTCGTCAACACCCTATACCGGTATTTATTTGCTGGCCAGTATCCTGTTAACACATTTTTGTGCGCACCGGATACACGAAAATATCAATCAGCGCCGAAAGTCAAAGAGATATCTGATAATAGGGATCCTTTTCAATGCGGGTATGCTGGCAGCGCTCAAATACAGCAACTTCGCTGTCAACAATATCAATGTGATCTTACATCGGTTTGGAATAACGCATGCCATACCGAATGTTTCCCTGCTGGCGCCGCTTGGGATCAGTTTCTATACGCTGCAGGTGATCGCCTATCTTGTTGATGTGTATGGAGGGATCACGGCGCCTGACGGGAATGTTTTTAAGACGGCGTTGTTTGTCGGCTATTATCCGCAGCTCACATCGGGACCGATCGCCCGTCACGAAGAGATGGGCAGGCAGTTGTTTGAGGGACATCGCTTTGATGCGGACAAGCTGCTTTATGGCATGCAGCGCATTTTGTGGGGCGTGTTCAAGAAGATCGTTATATCGGCAAGACTGGGAGTCATCGTGGACACCATTTATGAAGATGTTGTCCTGTACAATGGACTGTACATATGGATCGCTGCAGCGTCGTTTATGCTGCAGCTCTACACGGATTTTTCAGGCTGCATGGATATCGTGATCGGTGCCTCCGAATGTTACGGGATCGTTCTGCCCGAAAATTTCAGGAGACCGTTTTTCTCAAGATCGGTACAGGAATTTTTTCAGAGATGGCATATCACGCTGGGCGGCTGGCTCAGGGACTACATTATGTATCCTGTGTCCAGGACAGGCTTATGGAGAAAGATGGGAAAAAGAGTGAACAAAAAGCTTCCTTCCTATCTGGCGATGCTGGTCGTATGGCTATTGTTTGGATTATGGCATGGGGGACATTGGAAATTTGTCATCGGCGAAGGACTGTTCTGCTATTTGTGCATACTGCTGGGCAGGCTGTGCGAACCATTGTTCAAATGGCTGATACAGAAACTGCGCATCCGGGTCAGCACAGTTAGCTGGCGGATCTTTCAGTCCATGCGCGTTTTTGTGCTGCTGTCCATAGCAAATATGTTTTTCAGGCTCAAAAATATAAAAGAAACGCTGCGGGCATTCCGGTATGGGATCACGCACTGGAATCCGTGGATCCTGCTGGACGACTCCCTGTATGAGCTGGGGCTGAGTGCCAGAAATGTGCGCCTGCTGTTTGTCTGCCTGGTTGTTCTGTTTCTCGTGGATCTGTTGGGTGAGAAGTATGATCTTAGAAAAGAGATCGCGAAACAAAATCTGGTTTTTCGCTGGATCGTCTGGGGAACGCTTTTGTTTTCGATCCTGATATTTGGATATTACGGAACAGGATATGATGCCGAATCATTTATTTATGGGAATTTTTAGGGGTTATGAGCTCAATGAACAATCTGTCTGGTAATAAAAGAAAAATGATAAAATTTGGCGGATTTATCGCCTGCATGGTGCTGGTCTATCATTTGATACTTCCGGTCTTTGAAAGCAATTCATTGCAGCAGGGCATATCAGATGAATACGGTCGTTTTGGAAAAGATACATTTGATGTGATCCTGGCAGGCTCTTCAACTATCATGTACGGCGTCCATCCGTTGCAGTTATATGATGAGTTCGGGATTGCGTCTTACAGTCTGACCACAGCGGCGCAAAGGCTTCCTTTGACATATTATCTGGTGAAGGAAGCACTGCGCAAACAGCATCCGCAGCTTGTGGTGATCGATGTTTATTATGCCGGATACGAACAGACTACGAGCGTTGACGGGCATACGCATCTGGTGACGGACGCGCTGGGCTTCCCCGAAAAGCTGGAGTGCGTCACCGATGTGGTACCGCGGCAAAAACAAGCTGACTTTATGTATGAGTTCGGGACATATCATACAAGATGGGAAAACCTTTCCAGAGCGGATTTTTATGGAAACCCCAATCGGACCGGAACATACGGTGCCAAAGTGTGGTACGGCAGCATACCTTTTGACAGCTTTGGACCAGTGGACGAAGCCAGGGCGCCGCTTCCCGAAATTGCCGACAGGTATCTGAGAAAAACGATAGAGATGTGTCAGGAAAACGGCGCGGATGTCTTGCTGACCCTGATGCCGATGGATTATAACAAGGTGGTCGACAATGGAGAGATCGATCGCGGCAAATGGCAGAAATACTGGAATGGCGTACAGGACATCGCAGACGAATATGGTATCAGGTATCTGAATTTCATGCACCATTATGATGAGCTGCAGTTCGATCCCCAAGACAGCACAGACGGCGGCACGCACTTAAATGCCTACAGCGCTGAAACGCTGACCAGATATTTAGGAACGTATCTGAGAGAGAACTATACATTGGAAGATGTCCGCCAGAACCCTTCCTATGATTTTATGCGTGAAGACGCAGAGCAGTTTGAAGACTATAAAACAGAGCTGGAATTAAAGAGCACAAAGTCTTTGGGCGATTATCTG
>JAETQI010000114.1 GCA_021770755.1 Lachnospiraceae bacterium | reverse complement strand
TCCAATACTGCATCCACGCTTACACCTCCATCCACAGATTTCTTCAATGACTCGTCATAATACTTTGCATACCGCTTATCATCTTTCACTGCACTTAAAGCATACCATGTCTCACGGAACTTCGCAACATACCCTTTAAGCTTTTCCTCATCATAATCCTCTCGGATCATATAGAAAAATGCCTTTAAGTCGTCACTGCACAGTTCGATCTGCTCATCGGTCAGATGCCTTGCATCCAGGATATGCAGCGGATAATTAGGGATATAACGCTTTGCCCATTCCTTCTTCTCTTCGGGGATGTCGAACATGTCGTAAAGCTCCCTTGGTCCGTCCCACGGTTTCTCGCCCACATAGAACACCAGCGTGATCACCGGGAGGATCTTTGTCCCTTTGGGGATCCCGTTAACGGGATTGAAATCGATCCCTCCTGCAAGCACCTGTGTCCTGATCTGTTTGCACTGCGTCTCGTAGTCCGCCGCGTCATAACCCATGCTCCGCACCGGCATGTAATAATGGATATCCGTCTGTCCTTCCGCTCCCAGTATGATCCGGAACCAGATCCCCATCTTTGCAAGCTTCTTGACATCTCTCGCACGCTCCACGAATTTCAGTTGCCCCTCCGCAAGATTCAGCGCCGTATCCGTCACGCTGTCCAGCTCCACAAGATCCTCCGGCGCTATGCCGTCATCTCCCTGAAACACTGCCACATTGAATAACTCCGCAAATATCTCTGATACTTTCAGAAAATCCTTTGTACTTATGTCTGCCTTTCCCATTTTCGCTTCCTGTATTTTTATTTCACATGTGATACAGATAGTATAGCACAGTTGTTCTGCGTTTGTCAAACCTTTGTTTCGAACTTATTTTCTCTCAATCGCAGAAATAAAGACCTGATGAATTGCTCCATCAGATCTCTATTTCAAAAATTAAATATCAAATTCCTTCCGAATCTTCTCCACCTGTTCTATCGTGCAGCCACATTGCCCAGCGATGACCTGATTGTCCCGCTGCCCTGACTGGACTGCCTTGAATACTTGGGCACTAAGGACTACACCTTTGTTTTCTCCGATTATTATCCCACGTTTTTCACCAATTGTTATTCCACGCTTTTCACCGCGCGCCTCAATCCGATCCAATACTGCATCCACGCTTACACCTCCATCCACAGATTTCTTCAATGACTGGTCATAATACTTTGCATACCGTTTATCATCTTTCACTGCACTTAAAGCATACCATGTCTCACGGAACTTCGCAACATACCCCTTGAGCTTTTCCTCATCATAATCCTCACGGATCATATAGAAAAATGCCTTTAAGTCGTCACTGCACAGTTCAATCTGTTCATCGGTCAGATGCCTTGCATCCAGGATATGCAGCGGATAGTTAGGGATATAACGCTTTGCCCATTCCTTCTTTTCCTCGGGAATATCGAACATGTCGTAAAGCTCCCTTGGTCCGTCCCATGGTTTTTCGCCCACATAGAACACCAACGTGATCACCGGGAGGATCTTTGTCCCTTTGGGGATACCGTTAACGGGATTGAAATCGATCCCTCCTGCAAGCGCCTGTGTCCTGATCTGTTTGCACTGCGTCTCGTAGTCCGCCG
>JAETQI010000113.1 GCA_021770755.1 Lachnospiraceae bacterium | reverse complement strand
GAAGCCTTCACTGCCAGCTCGTTCATTCTCTGCAGCATGTCATGAACTTCTGTCAATGCGCCCTCTGCTGTCTGCACTGCGCTGATACCATCTTCTGCGTTCAGAGATGCCTGTGAGAGACCTCTGATCTGTTTTCTCATTTTCTCGGAAATAGAAAGACCTGCTGCGTCGTCCGCCGCCCTGTTTACCTTGTAGCCGGAAGAAAGCTTCTCTGCTGACTTGGAAAGGGATCCCTGTGTGATGCCTAACATTCTGTTGGCGTTCATAGCTCTGAGATTGTGCTGTACTACCATAATTTTACCTCCTTGTGATTACCGTGAGTAATTCCTTTTACCCATATCATTTCATTTTATTTGTTAACCCGAGCGGACTGCACTGTTACAGTCCGACCGGCGTTAATCACTTTATTCACTTTTTATCAATACTTTGATTAGCCTAACAGAGCAAGCACACCCTGGTTGGACTGATTGCCCTGTGCGAGCATGGACTGTCCTGCCTGTGAAAGGATATTTGCGTTAGAGTATTTCACCATCTCTGTCGCCATATCTGTATCGCGGATCTGGCTCTCGGCTGCTGTGGTGTTCTCCACTACGTTATCCAAGTTGTTGATCGTATGCTCTAATCTGTTCTGAACTGCACCGAGCAGGGAACGCTGAGATGATACGTGAGCCACTGCGTCTGCGATCGCGTCGATCGCATATGTTGCAGATGCGCCTGTGCTGTCCTTTACGTTCAGTCCATTGATGCCAAGACCCTTTGTATCAAGAGCGTCGATCTGTACGGAGATCTTGTTGGTCATGTCTGCGTCTGCACCTACATGAAGAGCAAATGTAAGACCTTCTTTTCTGTCGACTGTACCCTTTGTGATGTGGTACTCAATCTTACCATCCGCATTTGCCTTAGGTGTAGTAGCACCTACGCTAGCTGATGTATTCGTAGCGCCAATACTACTTGCCAATTTCAATTCCTGATTAATTAAATCATATGCTTTATCAGCAGTGATGACCTGCGGTCTGTCCCTATCAACCAATGAACCGGTCGCACCAGCATCTGCACCATTTGCATCTTTCATAGCAGTCAATGTTTTTCCCTTATAAACTGCAGTACTTCCATCACCCACTTTTGCTGCGATTTCATCTGCTGTCAACATATTCTTATCTTCATTCTTAGTAGCGCTTACAGTATACTGTGTTCCATCAACTGTAACCAACTCTCCAACTGATGCTTTCTTGATAGAAGCCTGTACTGCCGCCTTATCGCTACCGATTGTATACTCTGTACCGCCAATCTTGATGGTATCGCCAAGTTTTAATGCATCCATCGTAAAGGTAGCCTTTGTCGTATTCTGTGTCAAAGTTCCCTCAATACCTGCATCCTGTGCATTGACCGTAACAGTCTTTGTATCCTTGCCGCCCTTGAGCAGATAGGTCTCGTTGAACTTCGTTGTCTCAGATACACGGTCGATCTCTGTGAGGAGCTGGTCTACCTCGTCCTGGATCGTCTGACGGTCAGAAAGAGCGTTTGTGCCGTTGGAAGCCTTCACTGCCAGCTCGTTCATTCTCTGCAGCATGTCATGAACTTCTGTCAATGCGCCCTCTGCTGTCTGCACTGCGCTGATACCATCTTCTGCGTT
>JAETQI010000087.1 GCA_021770755.1 Lachnospiraceae bacterium | reverse complement strand
TTTGATAATCACTGTAAGATTATCGGATATGAAACAGCTCTGCCAATTATCCAGGAATGGTTAGACAGTGATTGTGCCAATGTGCGGCGAGCTGTATCAGAAGGATTAAGAGTATGGACGAGCCGCCCATATTTCAAAGACAATCCACAGGCAGCCATTGAATTGTTAGCTACCCACAAATCTGACGAGAGCGCATATGTACGAAAGTCAATCGGCAATGCTATACGGGATATAAGCAAGAAACACAGCAAGTTAGTTTCTGCAGAATTAAGTACATGGGATTTATCATCAAAAGAAATACATCAGGTTTATAAATTGGCAAGCAAATTTTTAGATATAGATAAAAAATAAAATTCCTGTTTGTTGATTAGAGTGTGTCTGAAAATTCATTCCCATTATCTGCATAACGACGCCTTAGCGCCGTATTCACCATTTTGCGTGACATTTGCACCGAATTCAGTCAACATAGCAGGCTATCTGAATCGGCAGAACCGCAGGGGGGCTTTTCTTTTCAAGATAAGTGATAAGTTTCTCATAATCATCAGCATTTCTTATATTTTAATTGCAAATCAAAAGCAAGGTATTGACAGCTTGCTTTTAATATGCTATGATACTTCTTGAAAAGGGGAAGGAGGTGCTGAATTGAACGATAACCCCACCAGCGGGCAGCTCATAAAACAGCTCCATGACGCGATCGAAAGACAGGCAAATAATTCCCTGCGCCAGAACGACTTGACTATGGTTCAGGTATGGGTGCTGCTGTCATTGAACGAAAAAGACGAAAAGACCTATTCATTTAAAGAACTGGAACGCATTTTAGGGGTAGCGCAATCCACTTGCGCCGGAATCGTAAACAGGCTTGCATTGAAGAAACTGGTGGACTGTTTTACCGATCCAAACGACAAACGAATGAAACTTGTCCGAATCACCCCGGAGGGTGAAAAATGCTGCCAGGACGCTACAGAAAATAGCAGAAAACTGGAACAAACCATGTTTCACGGCTTATCCGAAGAAGAACAGACCCTGTTTCACAGTCTGCTCCAAAGGATATACGAGAACATGAAATAAATGCCCGCCCAGGCCTGCGGGCATTTATCCCGGACAAATCGATAGCTTGCTTTTAAATCGACTGATGGAGAAACAATCCAGCCGACCCGTCTTTTAAGCGGGTATTTATAAAAACCAATTCAATAGCTTGCTTTTGACAAGCATACAAGGAGGAAAATTTATGGAACAGAAATCACTGGAAGTATTTGAATCAATGCCCGTACCCAAAGCAGTATTCAAGAACGCCCTGCCCGCTATGGCGGCTATGCTCATGGTATTAGTCTACAATCTGGCGGATACATTCTTTATCGGTCAGACCCATGACGCATTACAGGTTGCCGCAGTTTCCCTTGCAACGCCTGTATTTCTGATATTTATGGCAGTAGGAACAGTGTTCGGAATGGGCGGCACTTCGGTTATCTCCCGTGCGTTGGGAGAGGGAAGAAAGGACTATGCCAAGAAAGTATGCTCTTTCTGCATGTGGGGCTGCGTGATCGTGGGTGTGGTTATGGCGGCGCTGTTCCTGATTTTTATGGAGCCGATACTTTCCCTGATCGGGGCAAGTTCCGATACATGGGATTTAGCGAAAACCTATCTGATGATCGTTGTATGCAGCGGGCCTTTTGTGCTGATCTCCAACTGTTATGCCAATGTAATCCGTACAGAGGGAGAATCGGGGCGGGCTTGTATGGGGCAGCTTTTAGGAAACCTGCTGAACGTAGTTCTTGACCCGATTATGATTTTAGGTTTTGGGTGGAATATCGCCGGGGCTGCTATCGCCACCGTGATCGGGAACGTGTTCGGGGCAGGATATTACATTTCCTATTTTCTCCGTGGAAAATCAAGCCTTAGTGTCCGGTTGAAAGATTTTACCTTAAGGGAAAAGGTTTGCAGCAGCGTGCTTGCCATTGGCGTACCCGCTGCATTAGGCTCTATGCTGATGAGCGTTTCACAGATCATTATCAACAGCCAAATGGCAGAATACGGCGATATGGCGATTGCCGGAATGGGCGTTGCGATGAAAGTTGTAACGATAACAGGCATGGTATGTATTGGGCTGGGGCAGGGCGTACAGCCTCTGCTGGGATATTGTGTAGGCGCAAAGCTATGGAAACGGTTCAAGGACGTGTTTAAGTTCTCTTTCATTTTTTCCTTTATTTTAGGCGTTGTCTTGACCGTTATCTGCTACCTGTTTACAAACCAAATCGTCAGTGCATTTTTAGCTGATGGGACAGCCTTTGATTACGCCGTCCAGTTTGCGAAAATCTTACTTACAACGAGTCCTATTTTCGGTGTGTTCTATGTCCTTACCAACGCTTTGCAGGCTATGGGAGCAGCCACAGCTTCGCTGGTTATCAATTTGAGCCGACAGGGAATCATTTTCATTCCTGTTCTGTTCATTCTGAAAGCAGTCTTAGGACTTACCGGGTTAGTCTGGGCGCAGCCGGCAGCCGACATTCTTTCGATATTGCTTGCCGCTGTTTTGTATGTCAGCACATATAAAAGGTTAAGCAAGTAGAAGATCGATGCATTCTGCCGCGCTTCTGTACATGCGCGGCAGCTACAACATGCTCTTGGCGTGCTGACACAGCCTCCGGAACCAGGTATGATCACATTCATGTTCTGTCTGCCGCCTTCTTTTCATAAAATGTTAATGTAAGTCGTTCGTTAATGACCTCTGTTTTGCCTGTCTGCCGATACCCCATTTTTTCATACAGATGACAGTTTTTAGGCTCCTGCATAATGGTATCCAGCTCCCAATTTTCGTTTCCATGCAGTTCTTCGCACAGCCGGATCGCTTTCTGTGCAATTCCTTTTCCTTGAAATTTTGGCAGTATAAATATTGGGGAAATTCTTTTGTTTTTTCCGTTTTCCTTTTTGTCAATAATACGGATTGCTCCTGCTTTTTGCTGCCCGATACAGATAAAATAGTAAAATGTAAAGTCCTGTTTCAAGCGTGCTTCTATTTTTTCCATGTTTTCATTTGCAGGACTGGTGTCAAAATCCTGATATTTCTCCAATAATTCCTTGAAAGCTTCAACCTGCATGGCGTGCAGCTCTTTTGCGTTGTTAATGTCTGCCCTTAACAATGTTACTTCCATAATATAGTCTCCGTGTTAGATCAGATCAATCCTTTGGAGCTGGTGTATATTTTTATTTCTATAAACCAAGTCATTCCTTACAGTGAATCCAACCTTTTCCCAGAAAGCATTGCCTGATACATTTTTTTCAAACGCCACCAATGCCACTTTGTGTATGCCCTCTGCCTCCAAAGCCTTCAGTGCGGAATCAACCAGTTTTTTTCCGACTCCCTGCCCCCTGTATTCTTTCCTTACAGTAGTGTGATAGATAAAGCCTCTGCGTCCGTCATGTCCACTCATAATAACACCTATGAGTTTTTCGCTGTCCTCAGCAACAAAGCATGTATTAGGATTCCGCAATAAATATTTGGCAATTCCATCCCTTGAATCATCGATGGTATTCAATCCCATTCCTTCCGTATGTATCCACAAATCATATATTTTTTCAAAATCTTCGATCTTCATTGTCCTGATTGTCATGATCGTTGTCCCTCCATTTGCGATTGCAGATAAAACGGAATTTATTTATGTCGTGGATATTCAGGCATCAGATCAATCAACCTTGTTGTCCGCCCTTCTTTATCCAATAAAATCTCAATATTTTCCACATCTCCGCCTAAATGCATCATAAATTCTCTACAAATACCGCAAGATGGAATTATATTTCCATCTTTATATACTGAAACCACTTTTGTAATCTCACTTTCGCCATATGTAAGCATTGTTGATAAAGCATTTCTTTCCGCGCACATCCCTATAGAGCCGTCCGTATCAATGCATATACCCGTATAAATATTACCTTTCTTGGTGAGTACGGCAGATGCCACACTCCCTACCCACATCTTATTTGATACATCATGGGGATTCAAAACGCTCATTGCTTCTTCATATAACCTTTGCCATTCTTTGTTCACGGTTTTGTCCTCCTTAATAAATCCCGATTTGTCGTTGCTTTATTATATATCCATTTTTTCAAAAAAGAAAGCAATTTCATATACTTCCTGCTCATCAAAACGGAACTTGAACAATGCAGCAACAAGCCGGGATCTTATGCTGTCCTCGGTATCTCTGTCAATATGCCCGTTTTCAATGGCGGCGATTCGGATTCGCTTGCTGTAACGCCGTAAAACCTCGTCCACGGATTCCGGCTTTCCGCTGGTCGCTCAGACAATCGTTTCATAAGGCAAAAGATTTGGAATCCCCATGTGAAAGCACATCTATTTCTCTGTGCAGAAGCTGTAAAGTTCAGCGGATTTGATACCCGGCCGTACATTTCCCCAAGCTATTTATAGCTTTTTTCCCGCTGCATGTAATGCTGAAAAAGTAAAGGAAAATGATTGCCCGGTTCTTCTCCGGTCGTGCCTATAGGTAAAACTTTTCTTCTGTGAGGTATTCAAGGATCGGCAAAACTTTTGGATATCATTTGAATGCCGTACTATGACCCAGATTTATTTTAGTGATTCCGATGATCAGGATCCCAATAAGCACTACTGTATCTACAAGTAATACGGCAACGACGCTTTTTATCAATCCGTATATAAACATTATAGAAAATACCTCTACTGACAGCGCAACAAAACATAAATAGTTTGACAAATATTCTGTTATAAGTTCTCCGTAGATATAGTTCATTAAAAATCTCACATAGATAACTGGTCTTAGCAAAATACGGATACAGATACAGGCGAATGGATATACAAAAATAAATTTCTTATCTGCAGCCGAAGTTACGAATCCGTTGTCCCATTGAACAGGAATCTTTGATGGCAATTTCGCATATGATAATATTCCGATTATCAAGCACAATAATGTAATAACTGTCCATGTAATGAGGCTGCCCCAAATATACAGGAAGCTGACAGAATCGAGTTTGAAAACAGGTTTATGATCACTCCAATAAGTTTCCAGATCTGCTACATATTTCTCAACCTGTAATTCGTCAAAACTGATATTTCCAGATTCAAGCATTCTTTCACACATGGTTTTTGCCTGATTTAAACTTTCTATTTGTGTTGTGATTGTTGCCGTTTGTTTTTTTACAATTTCTGCCAATGACACTTTATCAGATATGATATTGCGGATATCTTCAATGGAAATTTCCAGTGTCCGCAAATAAGCGATTTTTTTAATGTTTTCAATATCTTTTTCAGAATAATCCCTGTATCCGTTTTTGTCATTTCGTGACGGTTCTATCAGTTTTTCTTTTTCATAAAAACGTATGTTGGAACGTGTCAAACCTGTTTGTTCCTCAACTTCTTTTATTGTCATGACGCTACCTCCTGCAATCTAAAAAATATTCCTCTTTTGACCTCTTAAAACCGTGGTTTTCCACGCCCCAGCTCCATGCCGTATCCTCCGATTACAAATTATTATTTCCTTTGAATTATAAAGTATCAACAAGGTTTACAGTCAAGCTCTTTTTCAATTTATTTCAGATTATTTCGAATAAGTAAGTTAATGAGTGGGATTTTGCAGGCGCAGGGTATATCTTTTTTGATCTGTCCGCTTTCAAAAAGGGACGGACTGTGTTAAGATAAATAAAAATCGTGAGGGATCATAATATAGGGAGGATATCATGGAACGAAGAATAATGGGAAACTTTGGAGGGATCATACACGGAGGGGACTACAATCCGGATCAATGGCTGGACCGGCCGGAGATTCTCGAGGAGGACCTGCAGCTGATGAAAAGGGCAAACGTCAATTGCGTGACGCTCGGCATCTTTGCGTGGAGCCGTCTGGAGCCGGAGGAGGGGCGGTACGATCTCGAGTGGCTGGCAGGGATCATACAGAGATTGTATGAGAATGGCATTTATACGATCCTTGCAACGCCTACCGGCGCGATGCCCCAATGGCTTACGGGCAAATATGAGGAAGTGCTGCAGGTGAACGAGTACGGTGTGCGCAATTTTCCCGGAAAACGGCATAATTACTGTCCGAGCTCTCCTGTCATGCGGGAGAAGACACGGCAGATCGACACGCGGCTCGCGGAGCGGTTCGGCAGTCACCCCGGCGTGATCGGGTGGCATATCTCCAACGAGATCGGCGGCAATGGAGGCGACGGCGCCTGTCACTGTGAGCACTGCCAGAATGCTTTCCGTGAGTGGCTGCGGGAGAAGTACGGTTCCCTTGACAGGCTGAATGCGGCGTGGTGGACAAGCTTCTGGAGCCATACGTACACGGATTGGAGCCAGGTCAGGAGCGCTTCCGCGCGCGGGGAGGATCTGGTGCATGGGCAGAACCTGGACTGGAAACGTTTTGTGGACAGCAGGCAGCTCGATTTCTGCAGGGAGGAGATCAGGGCGGTCCGAAGTCACAGCACACTTCCGGTCACTGCCAATATGATGGAATTTTTCTATACTTTCAATTATTTCCGGTGGGCAAAGGAGCTGGATATCATTTCATGGGACAGCTATCCGGACTGGCACAGCGGTGCGGATGAACTGCGGATGGCAGCACGCACAGCGGCGGCGCACAGTCTGATGCGGAGCCTGAAAAAGAAGAGCTTCCTGCTGATGGAGAGTACGCCGTCTGTCGTGAACTGGCGCCAGATCAACCGGTTAAAACGGCCGGGAATGCATGCGTTGTCCTCGCTGCAGGCAGTGGCATGCGGCTCTGACAGCGTGCAGTATTTTCAGTGGCGCAAGAGCAGGGGATCTAGCGAGAAGTACCACGGCGCGGTGGTCGACCACAGAAACGGCGCGGACACGAGGGTATTTCGCGAGGTGGCGCGGCTGGGGGAGCGCCTGGAAAAGATCGCGCCAAAGGTGGTCGGCACCTGCAACCGCCCCAGGATCGCCATGGTATTTGACTGGGAGAACTGGTGGGCGGTGCAGGACGCCTATGCTGTGGACAATGATCTGGATTACCTGGAAACATTTCTGGATTTTTTCAGACCGTTGTGGGAGATGGGCATTGACGTTGACATGGTTGATATGGAGGGTGCGCTCGACCCTTACAGTGTGGTGATCGCTCCGCTCAACTATATGTACAGAAAAGGTTATGCCGAGAGGGTCCGGGCGTTCGTAAGCCGGGGCGGGTGTTATATCACGACCTGCTGGAGCGGCGAGGTGGACGACTCTGACCTGACCTTTACGGGAGCGCACCCGCTGGAGGATGTGCTTGGGATCCGGACGGAGGAGATCGATGCGCCGGGAGGATACTGCGAAAACAGCGTGCGGTATCACGGCACAGATCACCGGATCACGGGTCTGTGCGGTCTGATCCATGCTAAAGGCGCAGAGGTGCTCGCCGAATACCAGAATGATTTCTATAAAGGATATCCGGCGCTCACAAGGAATGTCTATGGAGACGGGGAGGCATACTATATCGCGTCCATCAATGAAGGAAGCTTTCTGAAAGAGCTGTACGGCCATGTGTTGCGGGAGCGGGGACTGGAGTGCGGACTGCAGGTCAGGCTGGCAGAGGGTGTCACGGTAAATGAGCGGAGCAGGGCTGCAGAGGACGGCGGCCAGTCGGAAAAGATCTGGTTCCTGCAAAACTTTAACAGGGAACCGGCGTCGGTGGAGCTGCTGGCGCGCTATGAGAATGTGGAGACCGGGGAAATGCTGAACGGTACGATCGAACTGCCGCCGTTTGCGTGTGTTGTGCTGATGGAAGGATGATGTTTTCAGTGGAGAGGATTGCCATGAACAGATCAGGTAAAAAATGGAAGGCGGCAGCGGCTGTGCTGGCGCTGGCAGTGGCTGCCTTTGCCGGCGGCGCGGCCGTGATCTTTCGGGAGGAGCTGCGGATCGCGGGTTCTGTCCGCCCGGTTGAGGGGAAGGCGAACGTCTATTATATGGAGGCGGACAGCGACTATCATTTTGAGGAATTTCTGGAAGCCGGGGGCGCCTCGTCGGACGGGGAGGTCAGTGCGTTTCTGACAAACTGCATTTCCAACGGATTTTATCAGGTGGATGTGACGAGCGAGGGGCCGGCGTGCAGTGTCATCTCCGCGCTGGACGATGGGAACAGCCATGTCTGGGGCCGCAATTTTGACTGGGACGGGTCGGTTCCGATCATTGTAAAGTGTGTTCCAAAGGACGGCTACGCGTCGATCGCCACATGCGATTTCAAAAATATTACGGGAAGCGCTGAAACTGTTCCGGACAATTTTGCGTATAAGATGCTGGCGATCACCGCGATCTATGTGCCGATGGACGGGGTGAACGAGGCCGGGCTGTGTGTCGCGGATCTGGAAGTGAACGAGGGCGGTATGGAGGCTGTGGACACGGAGAAACCGGATCTCACGGTCACGACAGCGATCCGTCTGGTCCTCAACCGCGCGGCGACGGTGGATGAGGCGGTGGCGCTGCTGGGGCAGTATGACATACACCCGTCCGGCGGCATCAGCCATCATCTTGCCATCTCCGACGCGTCGGGGGCGTCTGTCAGCGTGGAGTTTGTCGGCGGGGAGATGGTCGTGGTGGAGACGGACTGTGTCACGAATTTTAACCTTGCAAACGGCGACACGGCGGCGGGCGGCGAGAGCGCACAGGAGCGCTATGAGCTGCTCTGCGCAGTCCATCAGGAAAGGGGCGGCATTCTTGCGGCTGATGAGGTGAAGGATGCACTTTGGCGGGTGTCCAAGACGGAAGGGGAGTGGAGGACACAGTGGTCGGTCGTGTACCGCCAGGATACGCAGACGCTTGACTATTATTTTAATGCGGAATACGCGGAGGGAATATCATTTTCGCTGTAGCTGCAGTTGACCGGTGTCCGGCATGCATACAGTGAGAAAACGGGAATTATATAAAAAGTATAAAAAAATTAAATTAAAGCAAATAAAATTGGTGGAAATAACGATAAAACTCTGTTAAAATGAACTTAACAATGAAACATGCAAAAGAAACGGAAAGGGTTAAGGGATGAAAAGTTTAAAGACAAAAGTGATCGTGCCGCTGTTTTTGATCGCGCTGGTGGGGATCAGTTCTTCATTTCTGGGGCTGATCTCACTGAAAAATCTTGGAGCGGCAGGCAATGAGATCGCGGCGCAGAGAGTGCCGGTGATCATCACACTGGACGCTATTTCCTCCAATATACAGCAGATGCAGCAGTTGCTGCTGACGCACAGCGTCATGGACACGAAGGAGGACAAACAGCGTGTGGAGGAGCAGATGAGCGTGTCTGTGGCGACATTGAGCGCGTATCTTGCCGCATTTCAGGAGCTGACGGATGATGAGGCCGCCTATCAGGAAATGATGGACCTTTTTAATGCGTACATGGAGAATTATGACGAGACATTTAGTCTGAGCAACATGAACAATACGCGGGAAGTGACTGCGAAGGTCAACGGCATTCTGCTGGATATCTTTACGCAGCTTCATGACAAGATCCAGGTGATGATCAATGAGGAGCAGACCAGGATCGGACTTGCGAAGGGAAAGCAGGACAATATCTATGAGAATGCCGTGGTCATCGCATACGGGATGCTGATCATCATGGCGGTGCTGTTCGTGACGAGCGTCATCATTGCGGTGAGGGCGATCATACTGCCGACAGTCGCTTACGAGCGAAAGATCGGAGAGATCACGCAGAAGATCAACGACAGCGAAGGCGATCTGACGGAGCGCGTCGTGATCCGGACGGCGGACGAGGTCGGAAAGCTTGTCAGGGGCGTCAATCTGTTCATTGTCACACTGCAGAGGATCATTAAGGAGATCGTGTCATCGTCCGATGACCTGGATGCGACTTTCCGCCATGTCAATGACAATGTGGCGGAAGTGAATAAAGATTCGGGAGAGATCTCGGCGGCGATGGAACAGGCGGTGGCGACCATGGACTCCATCTCGGCGACGATCCATGATATCAATGAGAGCACGGTCCGCGTCGGCGAGGCGGCGGGCAATGTGTCCGATGTCACACATACGATCTACGATTACACGAAAGATATGAAAGTGCGCGCCGAGGCGATGGAGAGGGCCGCGGAGACGAACAAGAACGGCACCAACGAAGTGGTGGGCAAGATCCTGGAGCGTCTGAACCAGGCGATCGAGAACAGTAAAAATGTGGCGAGGGTCGATGAACTCACAAACGAGATCCTGAGCATCTCGAGCAAGACGAACCTGCTCGCACTGAACGCTTCCATCGAGGCAGCGCGCGCGGGCGAGGTGGGAAAAGGTTTTGCGGTCGTTGCGGATGAGATCCGCCAGCTCGCCGATTCCAGCCGGGAGACGGCAAATAATATCCAGAATATCAACGGTTTTGTGATCAATGCGGTCAATGCGCTGAGCGATAATGCCAACGAGATGATCGAATATGTTTCGAACACGATCCTGCCGGATTATGATACATATGCCTCATCAGGGCAGCAGTACAGGGAAGATGCGGAGGAAGTCAGCACGGCGATGAACAACTGCATCAGCGAGATGGAGGAGCTGCGCAGCCATATCGAGCGCCTGGTCGGACAGATGGGACATATTGAGGGTTCTGTCGCAGAGTGCAGCAAGGGGATCGGCGATTCTGCGGACAGCACATCGCGTCTGGTGGATGAGATGAAACAGGTTCAGGAGAGCATGGCGTCCAGTGTCAGGGTTGTCGGGAAACTGAAACAGAGCTCGGAGGCATTTGTGAAACTGTAAGGAACTTACAGTTTCTTAGACGGAGGTGTGAGAATGAGGAAGAAAATGATGGCAATGATCCTTGCCGGAGTGCTTGCAGGGTTCAGTGTGATGCCCGTATCTGCGACAGAGACAGACAATGTGGAGCAGGCGGCGGATGCGGACGGTGAGAATGCGGCAGATGAAGGAAACGCAGACGGTGAGAATGCGGATGTGACAGCAGATGAAGAAAATGCGGACGGTGAGAATGCAGACGCAGCAGTGCAGGAGATCGTGATCCCCAAGGGAAATCTGGTCGATGTCGACGTGATCGATCTTTCGCTGCACGCTGAGACGACCGGCGACCGCACACCGGTGTATGCTTATGAGAATCCGTTCAGGGGACAGGACACTTCCAAAGGGGCGGTCATTGAATTTTATGCAGATCCGACGTGGGATGTACATGTGCTGGGAACGATCTTTGCGATCAACGGTTCTGGGGAATACGACGGGAAGCTTTATTTTACCCCGGGCTCTTATCTGGGATTTAACAGCGCGGGATTCGGCGGATTTTTCGACGCAAACCTGTTCAATTACAATATTGTTACGGATTATATCAAGGACGGCGCGCAGATCCGTATCGAGCTTCTGCCGGACGGATTTGCAGTCTATGCGGATGATGCGCTGTGCTACGATCAGGCGATCCTGGATGATCCGGAGAAGGCGGACGGCGATTTTACACCGGAGTCTGATTTCAGCGGTGTTCTGACATGGCTGTCAGGAGCGGAGGCATTGTATTTCGGTTACGGTTCCTGGTGGAACACGGTTTCGGATACCGCCAATATTGATCTGTCAAAGATCAGTTTCCGATTGGCTGACGGAACGGTGCTGATGGACCGGCTGCAGGCGGACAAGGATCTGGTGGAGTCGCTTGGCGGCAGTGTCGAGACTGTGGAGGCAGCGGGGCAGACAGGGCTGCAGCTCGCAGATGTGGATGTCGCGATCTTTGATATCAACTCCGTGGAATATCAGGGAAGTTCGGTCCTGCCGCTGATGACAACTGTGGTGGTGGTTGTGATCCTGGGAGCGCTTGCCGCAGTGATCCTCGCGTGCAGACCGCGCACCTATGAATAAACGGGATCGTGATAAAATAAGATAAGAATAAAAAAGGAACTGACAGGATGCGCTGTCAGTTCTTTTTAGTTGACAAACAGTAAGAACATGATTATAATCAATTTATATAAACTGTTTATATATAGGAGGGATCATGCCAAAACAAAGGATCACAAAGGAAATGGTAGTCGATGCGGCTTTTGAGATCGCAAGAAGCAGCGGTATGGAGCAGGTGCTGGTGAAAAATATCGCTGACAGGATCGGCTGTTCCGTACAGCCGATCTACAGCTATTGCAAAAATATGGAAGGACTGCGCCGGGACGTGACAGATCAGGTGGGTTGTTTTATACAGGAATATATAGCGGCGCACATTGACAAAAAGGACTTGTTCCGCAGTATGGGACATGCGTATATCCAGCTCGCGAAGGAGGAGCCGAATCTGTTCAGGATCTTTATACTGCGGCAGCGGGACAGGATTGCTTCACTGGGGGACCTGTACCAGTCAGAAGCGGGGGCACATGTTGCGGATTTTATCGCGGAGCAGCTACAGATCAGCGTGCCGCAGGCCAGAGAGCTGCATCTGCATATGCTGATCTATACGATCGGGCTGGGCACTATATTTGCGGTGACTGCGCCGGGGATTTCGACGGACGAGATCTTTGCACAGCAGGAGAAGGCGTATGAGGCGTTTACAGGATATAGAGTGGTCTCGGAAACTCACTCCAAAAATGAAAAAACATTAGTTGCAAAATTGTAATTGCATTAGGGAGAGGGAGAAATTGATTGGATGAAAGCTGTTCAAATGGAGTGGATG
>JAETQI010000112.1 GCA_021770755.1 Lachnospiraceae bacterium | reverse complement strand
TTGGTTAATGGTGGTTGCAACTCTATTTTACCATAAATTAGTGAGGAGGTGTTTTATTTTGTAGAAAAAAGATTACTGTATTTATGCGGAGTTTAACGTTTTGCAAATACCTAACAACTGCTGATCAAAAGAAAGGAGTGGGATCATTAAATGAAAGAAATCACCTGCGATATCATCAAAGACCTTTTACCGTCCTATGTAGATCATATCTGTTCCGAGGACAGCCGGCACCTGATCGAAGAACATATTGACAGATGTGAACAGTGCCGCACACGGTTGAAGCTGATGGAAGGCACGGAGCTTACCGATGAACAAGGCGAGCAGAACCGCATTACTTATCTGAGAAAAATAAAACGGCACTATCAAAAAGGAATCATCAGCCTTGTCCTTTTGACATTGATGCTCATATGCGGATCCCTGCTCATGGTGTACAGCCATGCGTTGATCAGAAGCATGTACATTATTTTTCCACTGTCTCTGATCGCCGCATATGGTCTGATGCCGGACAATCCGCTGACAGACCGGCGATCGAAAACTTCAGGGGTGTTCGCTGTGAGCAGTATCGCAGTGAGTATCCTGATGATGGTATATTATGCCGTCCTGGTTTTCCGCTGGCAGATACCAGCCGGCAAGGCGGAGATCAGCCCGTTTGGAATACCGCTGCATGAAACCGGACCTTATCTGGAAAAAAGGCTTGTTTTGATGGCAGCCGCGCAGCTTGGCATCTTTGTCCTGTCAAATATGATGATCTTTTGCGGATACCGAATCCACAAAAGCATCTATGGACTTACACTGACCGGCTTCTGGCTGACGACAGGGTACATTTGTACCTTGCACCAGATGACGACGGTGGAAGGTTTGTATCGGCTGTTAGCTGTGACGACAGTGTGCCTGATCGTGGAAGGGATTCTTTTTTCAGTGGCGGCTCATATCTTTGTGCAGAAAATACATTTACATGCGTGACGATCTTTTTCAGGGTGTCATGTGCATAAAAGAGACTTTGCTGTCAGAAGTCTCTTTTATGCACATTTTGAATGCGTATTTCTTTTGTGAAATTGAGGATCAGTCTTTTCCCTGGGACTCAGCCAGACGGCGCTTTAGATCCGCGATGACAGCATCTTTATCTGCAATAACAGCGTCTTTATCCGCGATGACCATGTCCTTCTTCTCAAGTTCAGCCTTCTGATCCGCAATGACAGCGTCTTTTCTGGCGTTCTCCTCTGCCTGATATTTCTGATACAGTTCGTACTCCGCGCGCCTGCGGCACTGCTCCCTGACCATACGGTCAGCGCTGAGCTCGTACATCGTGTTAGCGGCGGATTCCATATACTGGTTTGCCATAGCCATAGTTTTCAACTCCTCCCATGTTTTAGCCTTGAAGAGCTTCGCCCACTGGTCGATCCCATACAGGCGGTCTTCCTCGGTAGCGAGTTCGATATTATTTAATTCTACCACAGACAGCCACATTTTGTCTGTATAAATCCTGTGATTTTTTACATTTTCCATCTTGTATGTGGCATAAAATTCGGGAACGTCCTCAAAAAGGGAAAAATCAATAAAACCGATGTGCACCGCAGGAGCCAGGTCGATGTAATTGGCGCCTCTGGTAAGATTGTCAAATGAGCGGCACAGGTAACTTAAGGAGCGCTCCTTCCAGTTGCCGTA
>JAETQI010000086.1 GCA_021770755.1 Lachnospiraceae bacterium | reverse complement strand
CTGAAACCGTTTGTTAATGACTACAGGATCAATCTTGTGGAAGTCGCTTTTCTCGATGACAAACTCGACCACTTCCACAGTGATTTCCGCATCATCGCGGAATACTTCATTAATAAGCGTAAAAACGTGGATTATATCCCCACCCCGCAGGAGATCCGGCATGTGGATGAATTCCTGAAACTGATGCAGGCGCTCGAGGGGGACGACCGTTACGAGGAAGTACTGCATACCTTGCAGAATGAAGAGAAAAAGGAGGGTATCCATATGAGTGAAGTATTGGACAGAATAGAAAACAGAGGCATTGTCATAGGCGAAAGCAGAGGTATTATCATTGGCGAAGAGCGCGGCGAAAAGCGTGGTGAAAAGCGCGGACGCGAAAAAATGGCATATGAGATCAATACCCTTAATGCCACTTTATTAAAACAGAATCGCATGGAAGATTTAAAACGGGCGATCACAGATCCAGATTATCAGAGACAGTTATTGATCGAATACGGCATTTCTAATGAAGAAGACTGCTGAAGAAAACTGCTTTTCAAGCAGGAAGGACAGTTCAACCGATCGCCGAACTGTCCTTAAAATGGATCGGCTCGACATCTTCGCTGAGCGGCCGCATCTCATACTCCGGAAAACTGTCGAGCAGTTCTTCCAGGATCATTCCTGTATCATATACGACATCGTGCGCAAGCAGGATCACCTTCTTGCGCCCCAGCGTTGTGCTGACACCGTTTGCAATAAGCTGCATGGGTTCTGTATCGGCCACCGCATCCTCAATGCTCGCATTCCAGTCATAATAGACATAGCCCCGCTTTGTCATCTCGCTTATGATCTCTGCGTACACCTTATCATTGTAGCTGTTGATACTGCCGCCCGGGAACCGGAACATCACTGCCTTCACGCCGGTCACTTCGTAGACGACCCTGCGCGCGTGCTCAAAATCTTCTATATAACTCTCCGCACTGCGGTACAGCCCTTCGTAGTCATGCGCATAACAGTGAATCCCTATCGTGTGCCCTTCCGCTGCGATCCGACGAGCGATATCCGGATATTTCTCAACGTTCTCTCCGACGAGGAAAAATGTCGCCTTGATATCGCGCTTCTTTAGGATATCAAGTATTCTCGAAGTATTTTCCGCCGATGGCCCGTCATCAAAGGTCAGGTACATCGTTTTCGGGTGGAAATAGTATTCGATTCCCTGCACGATACCCGATGCGATCTTCTCCTGATACTCCTGCGACACAAGTTTCCTGCGTTCCTCCCTGTTGCTCAGGAATCCGGTTTCGATCAGACACGCTGGCATCTGTGTACTGCCTGTCACATGGAAATCCGCATCTCCCCTGACTTCCCGCTCCACTGCCCCTGTACTCTTCGCAGTCTGCTGGGAGACAAGAAGCGCCAGCCGCCTGCTGTCGCGCTGTGTGTCCGTGCCGTCATACCACACTTCCATGCCATTGACACTTTGCACCTCCGATGAATTCTGATGAATACTGATATAAATGTCCGCCCGGATACTGTTGGCAGCCTTCACCCGTTCCTCCTTTGCGACATAGATATCCTCGCTGCGCGACATCACGACCTCATAGCCCAGCCTCTCCAGATTGTCCTTCACAATCCCGGCAATGGACAGGTTGACATTTTTTTCTATAATATCCCCCTCAAGGCATCCGCCGTCATTTCCGCCATGACCCGCATCGATGAATACCACTGGTGTTGTTTTAGGCGGAATCTCCGTCTGTTTTGGGTGCGGCTCCTGTGATGTCCGCGCTGTATTTTCCGACAGATCGATCTCAATGACCTCACACGCCTCTTCTTCCCGTTCCCTCACGCTGCCCGGTGTCGCCCACACTTCGATCGGCAGCACTTTGTCCGAGAGTATGAGTGCCAGCACTGCCACGCAGACTACCAGCACTGCGGCAAATGCCATCCTGCGCAGCCGCCTTCTGCTCCTTCTCCTCCGCTCGCAATATGCGGAATACTGCATACCAAATGATCGTCCCTCATACATCTCCTGATACCCCTTCCTCTTTTGTCCTACAACATGCCTGAAAACTTTTCCGGGACTGTCTCCCGTTCATCATAGCTCCATTGTATAAGAGGGGTGCATCAGAATATCATCATTTTTGTATCAAAGTACCATCATTTTTGCATCAGATTTGCATACTTTACAGAGTTATTACAGCTTTCTTACAATCCAGCTTCATATTGAATAATTTCGATCAAGAAATTTTCAGGAAAAGCTCATTGATCCCTTCATAATATCCGACCGTGACGATCGTCCTGCCATCACCCATACCTGGAAAGACATATTTCTTAAAATACGGTGTCGTCTCCAGCAGGGGATTGTCCGACTCGTATGCCGCAGGCGTTCCCAGACCCATATATTCCGCCCACGCCCCGATGATGGCATCCGTATCAATGTCCCGCCACAACAGCGGGGTTCTTGCATAAAACTCATAGATCTTTCCGTTGTCCGCGTCAATGTAGGCATCGATCAGCCGGTTCTCCTTATCCGCATTCTTCTGACTGTTTGACAGCTCCATCTTCCAGACTGCAACATTGTTGCGCGGCTCCAGCACATCGATCGCGGAATACAGCGTCGCGTTGTAGGAAACCGCGCTCACGTCCTGGACTTCCCAGGGCAGGATCTCCATCTCCTTGAGCATCGCCAGTCCTTCATTGCAGGTTGTATAGATCTGCTCATCCGTGATCTCCTTGCCTGACGGTCCGTTATATTTGCGCACAAACGCATAAGAGCCATCCAGATTCTCATAATCAAGGCTCGCATTGCCGGCATAAAAAGTCAGTGCGTTCTTCTCGCTCTCGGAGAGCACCTGGCTCTCGATACACCGCGACAGGATATAAAGTTTTTCATTCGCGTTCATCTGGTAGCGGAAGCCCTCCCCTGCCTCCATCACCAGCTCAATGTGCGGTTCGTCCAGGATTCCCTTGTCCTTGTATTTTGCAAGCGCCTCCGGTCCCCATATGGAGACTACGATCACAAGCACCACGATCAGGAAAACCGCAAAATATCGCGCTGTATTTCTCATCTGCTGCCCTCCAGCGTGAATCCGATACAGGAACCCTTTCCCTGCTCGCTCTGTATCGTCAATTCACTGTGATGAATCTTTAAGATCTCCTCGCACAGTGCAAGCCCGAGTCCCGCGCCATTTTTGCTCCTCGAGCGGGACTTGTCAACCATGTAAAATGCCTTGGTTATCTTGCGCTGTTCCTTTTCCGGAATGCCGATCCCTTCGTCCTCAACCTCAAACCGGTAGCCTGTATCAAGCTTTCTTCCCCGGACCCGGACTGCGCTTCCCGCCTCCGACGCCTTGCAGGCATTGTCGATCAGGTTGACGAGCACTGTCTTGATCAGGTTGACCTCCGCCCATACGATGCCGTCATCGTAGGAAAATTCAAACCGCATGCCGCGGTTCTCCTCCGCAAACATATTCCGCAGATACTCAAATATCTCTGCGGTATGCACTGCACTCAGATCCGCCTCCTCCTTCTTTGCCACGATGATATCCAGCAAACGGAAGGACATCGCCTCGAGACGTTTTCCTTCTGTATAAATATAATTGGCGGACAGGAAGCTTTTTTCCTCGTCGAGCTTGCGGGAGCGCAGCAGATCCGCATAGCCAATGATCGCGGTGAGGGGGGTCTTTAGTTCATGGGCAAACGCTCCCATAAACTCCTCCTTCGCCTCATTCTCCTCCTCCAGCTTCTCGATATTCTCCTCCAGGGCATTTGCCATGTCATTAAAATCGCGCGTTAGCTGCCCCAGCTCATCACTGCTCACCTGCCTTGCCCTGTATTCATAATCTCCGTCTGCCATCCTCCTGGTCGCCCTGGTGAGCAGCCGGATCGGCTTGGTCAGCAATGAGGAGATCAGATGCATGATCCCCGTGCCGATCAGCAGGATGACGAGCGTCACTTTGCGGTACAGTGAAAATCCCATCGCACGCTCCGTGAACACATCCGAGACATCCTTCATCGTTTCCAGATAGAGGATCCTTCCAAGCGAATTGACCGCCGCACAGGTGTGGACATAATAGCCGTCCCCCGTCTCGATGACGCGGTATGACTTGGTGTCCGTCCACGTCTGCTGCAGGAGCTGCTCGTCCGCCTCAAAGCCGTCGCTCGTGTGCAGGATCTCCTTCTGCTCATCAGCGATCCGGATCAGGCGGCTTGTTCCGCGCCCGCCGCGCTCAAGCTTTGACGCGATCTCCTCCACCGTACTGTCGGGGAGCACACTGTAGCGCGCCGGCACATTTACGACTGCTGTCTCGAAGGCAAAACCCAGGATACTGCTCTCATCAGCCGCCTGTCCGACCTCCCGGGCAAGCGAAGTCTCAAACACATAATTGACAAAATAAAATCCGCTGAATCCGAGCGCAAGCGCCATGACGACGATAGTCGACAACAGTAATTTCAGTGATATTTTCATGGTTTAATCCGATACCTCCAGGCGGTAACCCACTTTGTAAACCGCCACCAGACTGTGCTCCCATCCGAGCTTTTTCCGCAGGCGCTGGACATGCAGGTCTAACGTGCGGCTGTCGGCAAAATACTCGCCTTCCCACACCTTCTCATACAGCGTCTCACGAAACAGCGCCACATTTTTATTTTTCATAAAGAGCAGCAGCAGTCCGAATTCCTTGTTGGTCAGCTCGATCTGTTTCTTTCCCTTCATCACGCGGTGCGCCTCCACATCGACGGTCACATCCCCCGCAGTGAGACGCCGCTCCGTCTTGTTGTAGCGCCGAAGGACCGCCTCGACACGCGCGACCAGCTCCACCACGTCAAAAGGCTTCACGAGATAGTCGTCCGCTCCGAGCTTGAGTCCCTTTACCCGGTTCTTGACCTCGTATTTCGCGGTGATAAAGATCACCGGGATCCCCAGCGGACGTATGTACTCCATGACGTCATACCCGTCGGCGCCGGGAAGCATGATATCGAGCAGGACCAGGTCAAACGATTCCTTCTCGATCAAGTCGATCGCTTTCAGCCCATCCTGCACCGCCGTGCATTGATATCCTGCCGAAGACAGGTTTAAGTCGATCAGATCGCAGATCGGCTTTTCATCATCCACTATCAGTACTCTAATCATCTTCTGTTTTCCACCCCCAATAAGCTCTCGCCCTCTCCACCACAACCTGCATGGTATCCTCCTCACTGCACGGATACCGCTTCTTGATCTCCGTATCCGCGGAAAATCCGCCGGTTCTCTGGTAATATATGCTGTAATCACTCCTGACAGCTAGCTGGTGTTCCTCGTCTTCATAACTGTACTTTGCCAGCACAACGATATCTTTCAGCCCATCACCGTCGATGTCCCGGCAGTTGATGCCTTTCAGCGCATACAGGTTATCGTAATCGCCCATGGGCTGCAGCGCGGACAGGATATAATCCTGCTCATTGACAAGGTATATCATGAACACATCATAGTCCGCTATGTGGTAAGTACCCGGCACGACCTGCAGCTTGCCCAGCTTGCCAAAAGTTCTCGTATAACATTGTTCCGAGATGATCTGAAATCCGTGCTGCAAAAGCTCCTGCAGCGTGACTGCCGTGTATAGAAATTCCGTGGAATATCCATCCCTGACAAACGCCGTGATGGAGTCCGTGTTCTGATTCATGCCAAAGCGGTTGATCTTGTCCGAAATGCGGTAATCCCTGTAGAATGTCAGATCTTCTGTATCCTGAAAAAGCACATCCCCGATCCGGTATTTCCGATCACCGCCGACCTCACAGGAGGTGATCAGTATAATATCCGTCAGCGTGTCGCCGTTCAGATCCTGAAATGCCACAGAGACCAGTTCCTGCTTTGGCTGCCGCATCTGCCCGAGCACGCAACTGTTCGTCTCAAAGCGGTCCGTCTTGTACACGATCCTGTCATCTTCATCTATGAAAAACAGTGCCAGACGGTTGTAGGTACTGTCATATGCGGGAATCATCAGCAACGGCGCCTCCAGACCCATTTTCAGCTCCTTCACATCCGCCTCGGGATCCGCCTTTATCTGCCGCACCAGTTCCGTCTCCATCTCCTTCTGCCGGTCGATCTCGTACTGAACCGGAAAGATATGGATATCCACTGTCTCAAAACCATTTTCCGCGATATCTGCCCTGTTTTCGACTGCCGCAAAGCGCGCGTTGTACTCCTCGTACTGTGCACGGACATTCTCCGTATTTTCAGCGGATCTTGCAGACAGGCGCGGTGCGAGCAGCGCCGTCATGTATATGGCTGCAAAAAGCATCGTTTTCTGCAGTTTCCTCTTTCGCATGATCATCTTACCTTTCGTATTGTTCCATAAAACACTGGCTATTTCTATATTACCACTACCGGAAAACAAAAGTAAATAAAAGTTTGCCATTCTGTGAATAAAATGATCAAAAGCGAATCCGTCACTATGGATTCGCTTTTGATGGACAGACCGTCCTGATCGGAGATGGCAGTTCCTAAAGCACATTTTTCCGGTACACCGCCACCGATAACATATAGCAGAGCACAAACACCGCGAATACCGCCAGCGTGCTGACGACATAGATCGAAAACAGGCTGGTGTACATCATTCTGCCGAGTGCGTGCACGGAAAAGTACGCGGACACGGCTATGACGGCAAAGGGCAGCATGTACGCACTCAACAGCTCCTGCGCGATCGATGCGCTGATCGTCCCCGACGGAATCCCGAGCTTTCTCAGGACGAGATACCGTTCTTTTTCCTCAAACGAGTCGTTGTAGAGTTTCATGAACATGATGCAGCCGCACGCGACGACAAACACCAGAAACATAAAGATACACAGCGAGTGGAGCGCCTTGATCCAGTCCGTGTCATTGTCAAACGGATCGACCGCCACGCGCGCCGTAAAATTCTCATCGGTATTGCTGATCAGGGTGTCGACCGCCGCGCGCGCCGCCGCAAAATCCATGTCGTCGGCAAGCTTATAATTGTGGATATACAGCGTCGTGCCCTGCTCTTTCAGACGCTCGTACTCACTGTCGGACACCACGTAAAAACACCCCATCTCCCGCTGCATATAGCCGATATATGCGTCTCTGACCGTCCGCGTCACCAGATACGCCTTCCCGCCGATCATCACCGGAACCGGCTGCTCATGGACGATCAGGGACATCAGCATCTGATACGACAGATAAACGGTCTCATCATCCGCCGGTTCAGACAGGTCAAACCTTTCGCCGCGCTCCTGCGCAACGCGCTTCACCTCGGAATATTTCAGCACGAGATGATCGGCATCCAGACTCAGCGCCGCAAGCGATGTCTGGCAGGCGATGTCGCCCGCCCCGCCGATCAGCGCGGACGCCTTTTCTCCCAGACCGCTCTGGTTGGTGAGTAACTGGAACGTATACTGATTGTCAAAGCGGACTATATTGTGGTAGCGCTCCTTCATCGCAAATCCGGTCGCAAGCGCTGTGACCGAACAGATCCCTACGATGCAGACCATCGCATAAGTACGGTAATTTTTCCGCATGCGGAAGACCATCTGATTGACCCACAGACATCTCTGCCCGCGGTACAGAAAGTGTTTGTTGGCTGAGAGCGTCTGAAGGGCAAGCGGGATCAGACCGCCGAACAGCAGATATACCCCGGCAATGACAAGCACCACCGCCAGCAGGGCATTGTTCAGCATACTCTGCCTTCCGCCCTTATTGGCCAGATAATAGCCAGCCGAGAGCACGGCAGCCCCCAGCGCCGCTTTTGCAGACAAGACCGTCTTTGGCATGCGCACATACTCGTTCTGCCTTGCTGCCGAGATCATGCTGAGCACACTGCTGTGCGTGATGTTCCAGTATCCTTTCAGTGCAAAGAAGAAGTACATCGCCAGAAATGACACTCCTGTCACGTTTACTGCCTTCCATGAGACGCCGAACCGGACGTCGACCGCGATATCGGACACTGCGCCCATGATCATCTGAAACAGCCCGCCCAGCAGTGCGCCGGATCCGATCCCCGCCGCCAATGCAGTGACCCCCACCAAACTGATCTCGATCACGTAGAGCCTGCCGATCTTCCGGTTCGACATTCCCATAAAGATATAGATCCCGATCTCCCGCTTGCGCCTCGTCAGAAAGACATTGGTCGCATACCACAGGAAAAAGAACATAAAACAGCCAAGCACGACGGACACAGTCTCGACCAGCATATCGATGTACTGCTTATTGTGCCCTCCCAGGACCGCAAATGGCCCGGAATAAATAAGATTCTGAAAATTGAACAGGATCAGGATCGTAAATGCCAGGGAGAGCACCAATGACAGATAACTCCTGAAACTGTTTCTGAAATTCATAAAGGCAAGACGAAACACGCTCATGCGAAATCCCCTCCGATCGAAGTCTGCAGGTCAATGATCCTGCTGTAGAACTCCTTCCTGTCACTCCCCCTGCTGATCCGGCATTTCATCATGCCATCGCTCAGCAGGTACACATCCTTTGCATACGATGCGCAGTGCGGATCGTGCGTGACCATCAGGATCGTCGCCTGCCCGCTCTCATTCACCCTGCACAGGCAGTGCAGCAGATCCTTTCCCGCCCTGGAGTCGAGCGCCCCCGTCGGCTCGTCGGCAAAGATGATCTCCGGCTCCGTGATCAGCGCCCTGCACACCGCCCCTCTCTGCTTCTGTCCGCCGGATAACTGATACGGATATTTGCGAAGCTGCGCCTCCAGACCAAAAGCCGCCGCAAGCTCCCTTGTCCTGTCCAGGATCTTTTTTGCCGGCGCGCCGTCAAGCGCGAGCGGCAGCGCGATATTGTCCTGCAGCGTCATGGTATCCAGCAGATTGTAATCCTGAAACACAAAGCCGATCTTGTCTTTCCGAAGTTTTGCCAGCTCCCTGTTCGAGATGTGCGTCACGTCATGTCCGTCGAGCGTGACCATGCCCTGCGTGGGTTTGTCGATCGTAGATAAGATATTCAGGAGCGTCGTCTTGCCCGAGCCCGACGGCCCCATGATCGCGATAAAATCATTTTTGTAAATGGTCAGATCGATCCCTTTGAGCACCGTCGTCTGGAAATCTTTTGCGCCGTAACTCTTGATCAGGTTTTTGATCTCTACTACTTTGTTGTCGTTCATCTTACTCTTTTTTACCTCCCGTGTGATCATTTTACAGAGCCTCTGTATGATCCCTATTGTAAGATATTTTATCACAAAAATCCTTACATTCGCCTTACAGTTTTCTGCTGCATCTAATTCCTGATATTTCTTGTAAAGATCAGTGTTTTGAAGTAAGATAATATTTAGAACACATTCAGAGCACGGAGGTTGATATGGGAATCTATCTGAACACAGGTGTCAAAAAATTTAACAGTGCTTTACAGTCCAAAATTTACGTAGACAAAACCGGCTTTTTGGAATATACCAATTCTGTCATTGACACAGAAGACCGATATATCTGCCTCAGCCGCCCAAGGCGTTTTGGTAAATCCATCACGGCAGCAATGCTGGCTGCCTACTACGGAAAGGGCTTTGATTCCAGTGCACTTTTTGACGGAAAGAACATCGCACAGTCAGCGGACTACCAAAAGTATATGAATCAGTACGACGTTATTCAGGTGGATATGAATGTATTCCGCCACCGTCTGGATCCACAGACAGCACAGTCCATATCTGCAAGTGAAACCGTCATCCTGTTTCAAAAAGAAGTTGTCAGGGAAATCAGGGAAGCCTACCCCGGCAGCCTTGACAGCGCAGAGATCGATCTGCCAAACGCATTGACCAGAGTTCACGAAATGACAGGATCCAATTTTATCGTGATCATCGACGAGTGGGACACGATCTTCCGCGAGGATCCGGACGATGAGGAAGCGCAGAAACAATATCTGAAACTCCTGCGCGGTCTGTTCAAAGACGATACCTCCAAAGAATTTCTCGCACTGGGATATCTGACCGGAATCCTTCCTGTCAAAAAATACGGCACGCAGTCGGCGCTGAACAATTTTGACGAATTTACGATGATCAATCCCGAACCGCTGGAGGAATATGCCGGCTTTACCGAGGCAGAGGTACAGGGTCTCTGTGAGGAATATCACGCGGATTATACCCGGATCAGGCAATGGTATGACGGATACCGGCTCAACAACCGTTTTCACATATACAACCCGAAGTCCGTCGTGGACGCCCTGCGCAGACACCGGATCGACAATTACTGGACGCGCACGGAGACATACGAATCCCTGAAAAAATATATCAGCATGAATTTTGACGGTCTGAAGGACGATGTCATCGAGATGCTCGGCGGCGGACACTGCCGCGCCAACCCCGATAAATTCCAGAATGACATGGTAACTTTCAGGAGCAGGGACGATGTGTTTGCCCTGCTGATCCATCTCGGATATCTCGCCTTCGACCCTGACCGCCGAGAAGTCTATATCCCAAACGAGGAGATCCGCAGCGAGTTTGTCAATGCCATCGAGGACAGCGAGTGGCATACAGCGGAACCGTCCTGTTAGTCGGCATCAGCTATGACCGGAAGACCAGGCTTCATCAGTGCAGGATTGAAGATGCAGTCCTTCATTAAGAAAAATCCCCTGAGCGATCAGGGGATTTTGTAATGCCGTGCTGCCACAAAACGATCGTCAAGATACCTCCCTTAGCTATTATCCCAATTTATTGCTTCATGGGAAACTGTTCCGTTTTTTGCCCTGTCCCGTCTCCCCTCTAAAATTGCCTCTATTTCATCTGGTTCCGGAACTGCTTCCGGAATAAATTTAATAATAACTTTATAGAGTACTTCGACATCTTCTTCCGGTACTAACTCTATCAGATTTTTCAGCATTTCTTTGCTCATCGTTTTACCTCCTGAATTTATTATATTCGTTTATATGCCTGTCCTCTTGGAATAATATTATCAATATATATTGTATCGTCTTCTATGGAAAACAGTACTCGTAAATCGCCAACTCTTAAACGATAACCGTTTTCAATACCCTGTATTTTTTTGATATCCCCCAAAGGAATTTTTTCTATGGCTTCCCTCAAACGTTTCTTCGTCGTTTTATCAACAGTATTGATATATTTTACTGTCTTCTTACTGTACTCAATTCTCAAATTATTCTTATACTTCCTTTCCCGTGTTCGGCATTCATCTGACAGCCATATATTTCCTGTGGTTACTCCAGATCATAGTATCGTCTCTCGGAGTCTGTCAGTGAAAAATATGAGGAGATCATTTCTGAACAGTTCCTAAATTCAAAACACCAGTCTCCATTCCGTCTTCCGTGATCTGTACTGTACCCTCCGCAATATCGCAAAAGTCGATCAGTCCGGATCCCGCATTCAGACTGACGCGTTCCCCTGGATACTCCACTCCTTCTCCTTTACAGGAAATCACGGCATCCCCAGGATCTACCCCCGCGTACGTTATCTGCGTTCCGGAAACCGTGAACACTGCCGCCTCCTCAGCCGCTGCGGAGATCTCCACCGTTCCTACCTGCCCCATGCCAAAATGGTCTGCCGGGTTCAGCGATACCGTAAACTGCATATCCTGTCCCGTAAACGATATCCTGCCCGAAAAATCAACTGTAATGGAGCTGATCCCGGTTCCCGCAACCGAGTACGCTGTCCGCCCATAGACATCAAAGGAATCCCACAACTGAAAGGACTGCCGTACCCCCAAAGCGTCTTCCGTGTTCATATAGGTAAAGCTGTCACTGTAAGGGACTTCCAGTGTATATCCGCCCTTGTCCGCCCGTTGAAAGGATACCGGCATCGTCCCATCCAGACGATTTCCGTCCTCGCAGGCGAGGCTGTCGCCCTCCTGGTTCAGAATCTGGAAGCTTCCTTCCCCTGCATAGATATAAGCTGATCCCCCGTCTTCTTTCCCACACGCTGTAAAAGCTGCTGTCAGACTGATGCACAATAGGACTGTTGTTATTTTTTTCACACTTTCCCTCCTTGCCCTACCTTGCAAAAAATCAAGCTTTTGTTCATTCATATCGAAATCATTAATGATTTCAAGCCTGGCAGGTATTTCTCCATATTCTTTACTCCTGTCGCGGGACTTATGTCCCTCTAAAACATGGTTAGGAGCCTTAGTACAATGCTACGCCTTCAATTTTAATCGGAATATTATTGTTATTTTCGACAAACACCGAGTAGGGACCACTTTCGGAAACCTTAATATCATTAGTCGATCTTCCGGTTACAGATATTGATGTCAGCGCACCTGTTTCCTTATTTTTTATACCTATTCTATAGGTAACCGAACTATCCGCACACAATGTTGCAATTGATATAAAGTCACCTGCCGACTCATCCTTATATTGATAAATATACCGTGTATTCGCATTGATCGTCTCTTCCAGATCAACTGTTGACGAATGCGGCACGGTATCCTGACTTCCATCAATCTCAGCCACACTTCCGTCATCATACCCATGCTCTTCTATCGTCGGATCCCAATGATTCTGCGGCTCTGCGATCGTCTCCACCTCCTCCGCCCGCAGCCAGTCCTCCTGCAGCCTGGCTGCTTCTGCGGAAACTGCCGTCGCCGGAATCATACTCATTACCGCAAGACCTACGCAGCTTATTCCTGTCATCCATCTCTTCGGTTTCACGAAACTTTTTGTCGCTGCCATTTTTTCAATTCGCCTTATCGTTTGATTTTTATTCTCTGTCAACGCAGTCGTATAGGCATTGGCTGCCTCCTTGTCTGTAAGCCTCACCAAAAAGGCGGCGTACTCCTTTTTCGTGTAATGCGCATTATCCAGCGCGATGCTCAGATCGCAGATCACTTCCTGTGCACAGTC
>JAETQI010000020.1 GCA_021770755.1 Lachnospiraceae bacterium | reverse complement strand
GCAGACTGTTCAGGAAGTATAATATTATCGAGTACAAATCGCCAAAGGACGAGCTGAGCATTGACACGCTTTACAAGGTAGGGGCATATACGAGTTTGTATAAGGCTTATGGAGATGCGATAGACGAACGCAGGGCTGAAACGCAAAAATACCGCAGAACCCGTGATTCTGCGGTATTTCGCACTGTTTAGTTCAATCGGAGTGACAAGATTCGAACTTGCGGCCTCCACCTCCCTAAGGTGGCGCTCTAGCCAAACTGAGCCACACCCCGATAGCGGTGTATGTATCTACACAACACATATTATTATATAGAGGATCATTCGATATGTCAATAAAAAAACGAAAAAATAATAAATTGAGAAAATTTACAAATTCTATTGACAATTGTCTGACAATTTGATATATTATCTATAGATTCGTGATAATTTGATCGCGAATGAATTCACTTAACTCTTTTTCAATATAGTAATCCTTTGAAGAAAGCTTCTTCATGACAGTATCCTCCCAATTCTTTGCTGCCGGAAGAAGCTTTTTTTGTGTTTTCGGCAAAGAAAAGGGTGTAAATCTGTACGAAAAAGCAGTATACTAAATATGGAACAGATTGTCTGGGGCACAATAATGGAGGGATATATGGATAAGGCATTGATTGTAGGAGTGAATGTGACAGCAGGTGCAAAACTGAATGGAAGCTTTGACCTTGCCATGGATGAGATGGTCAGTCTGGTGAAGGCGTGCAATATGGAGCCTGCAGGACGTATAGAACAGAATATGGAGTCGCCGAATACTGCCACGTACATCGGTGCCGGCAAGGTGCGGGAAGTTTATGAGATGGTCCGGGCGCTCGAGGTGGATATTGTCGTGTTTGACAATGGCTTGTCTCCGATCCAGCTCAGGAATCTGAGCAGGGAGCTTGACTGTCCGGTCATGGACCGGACGACGCTGATCCTGGAGATCTTCTCTGCCAGGGCAAGGACGAGGGAGGCAAGACTGCAGGTCGAAGTGGCAAGGCTGCAGTATATGCTGCCGCGGCTGGTAGGACTGCATGATGCCCTGTCGAGGCAGGGCGGCGCCAGCGGGGCGATGAGTAACAAAGGTGCGGGAGAGAAGAAACTGGAGCTGGACAGGCGGCGGCTGGAGCAGCGGCTTACAAGTATGAGAAGGGAACTGGAGGACATCGCGGGCGAGCGGGAGACACAGCGCAAAAAAAGGGCGGAATCGGGACTTCCCAGAGTGGCGCTGGTCGGGTATACCAATGCGGGCAAGTCGACGATCATGAATGCCATGCTGGCGGCATACGTCGGGGATGAGGAGAAGAAAGTTTATGAGGAGGATATGCTCTTTGCGACACTCGACACGACGGTCAGGAGGATCACGCCGCCGGATGAAAATACATTTTTATTGTCCGATACGGTGGGATTTATCTCAAATCTCCCGCACAATCTTGTAAAAGCGTTCCGCTCGACGCTGGAGGAAGTCAGGGAGGCGGATCTGCTGATACAGGTCATTGATTACTCGGATGAGAACTATACGGAGCATATACGGGTGACGGAGGATACGCTGCGGGAGCTTGACGCGGCGAAGATCCCGATGATCTATGTCTTCAACAAGGCTGATCTATGCGGCATGGGAACGTTTGCGACGGTACAGGGGGACGACAGGCTGTATATGTCGGCTAAGTCGCGGAGCGGTATTGACACGCTGTTGACGCTGATCACGGGAAAGCTGTCGCAAAGATACAGGGAGTGTGAGTTTGTCATTCCGTACAAAAGGGGCGATATTGTATCCTATCTCAATGACAACGCGGTGGTGCACAGGATGGAGTACCGCGAGGATGGCGTGTACATGGATACCAATGTAAGCCGTATCGATGCGGAGCGGTATACGCAGTTTATGATTTTACCATAATATGGTTTTGAAATTGGCAATTGTTCACAATTTATCTATATTTTCATAACAATGATATGATATTCTGTATAATAAATAGCGGGATAAAATATTTGCTGGAGGGAAAAATATGGATAATACAGGAGAAAAAGCAGGATCTAAAGTGAAAATGCACAAAATCATGTATGCGGCAGGCGCGGCGGGGGTTGTGCTGCTGAATATGGCATCGTGGAGGAGCGTTGGATTCAGCGACTGGTATATCAGACATATTTTTCCTGTATGGCTGAATACCTACGCGCGCCTCACGAGCCAGATCCCTTTCAGCGTCGGCGAGATCATGCTGATCCTGGCAGTGGCAGTTACAGTAGTTGGCATAGGATTTGGAATCGTAAACCTGATATGCAGGCGGCGGTTCAAAAAAGCGGTAAGAGGTTTTGGAAGATTTTATGCATGGACGGCGCTGGTGGTCTGTTACGTGATGACTTTGAACTGTTTTATCCTGTATCATGGCTCGAGCTTTTCTGAGAAATATCTGGCGGACCGGCTGGAGGCGGAGATGATGGTCGCAAGTGTTTCTGACCGCGCGGCGGCGCAGGTGCATGGCGAAAGATCTTATACAAAGCGGGAGCTTGCGGTGCTGAGGGATTACATCGTCAAAAAGTGCAATGAGCTGGAGAAGGTGATCCCGCATGATGACAGCGGTGACGCCTATTATGACGGCGATCTGATCGAGGCTTCCAGACAGGCGATGATCAAGCTTGGCGAGGATTACGACCAGCTTTCCGGATTTTATGTGACACCGAAATATCTGAGTTTCTCCGATTTTTTCAGCCAGCAATACATAATGGGATATTACTTCCCATTTTCCATGGAGGCGAATATCAATTCCATGATGTATATAACAAATGTGGCTCCGACGATCTGCCACGAGCTTGCGCACACGAAGGGATTTATCTATGAGGACGATGCCAATATGATCGGCTATCTGGCATGTATCAATTCGGATGATGTGTTTCTGCAGTACTGCGGGTATCTCAGCGTGCTGAGCTATGTGAACAAGGATTTTTATGAGTCGATCGGGAAAAACCAGAGTGTCTATAAGAGCCATGTGCGGATCAGTGACGGAGTGGCGGACGACAACATATTCCTGACAAGGGAAAACTGGCAGGTGGTTGAAAAGACTGCTGTTGTGAAGACATCTACGGTAAAGAAAGTTTCGGATACGCTCATGGATACGACGTTGAAGTTAAACGGTGTTGAGGAGGGAATGCTCCAGTATAATCAGGTGGTAGGCCTGCTGCTGATCTATTATGACGGGGAGCTGTACTGATTATTGGAGACGGCATGGAGGGATTTATGGGAGACATTATTTCATATGTGTATGAATTTGGGGGCTTTACCTTTACGGAAAAGCCCTTTTGTGAGATTGACGGACTTGTCTTTTCACATCTTTCCTATTTCATTTTTGACGGGATCGTTCCGGGGATCGATGACAATAAACCGGCTGTCGCGCTGTGCGATGTCGCGCAGAGGATGGACTGGCACAATTTCATATCGGTGAAGTGGGAGCTTGACAAGAACAGGGAGCTGTTCTACAAGGCGGCATTCTCACGCAGATACCGGAATGCGAAAGCGAATTATCTGGTGGAGGAGATGGATGCCGATGAGGGGACACAGTTCTGCGCCGTGACATTCCTGCTTGGGAACGGGGATACGTTTCTGTCCTTTCGGGGAACGGATGACGCGCTGATCGGGTGGAAAGAAGACTTTTATATGGCGTACCGCACGCCGGTCGGTGCCCAGCTTAGGAGCACGGCGTATGTGAACAGGGTGGCAAAGCTCCTCGCCAGAAAGAGGAATCTCAGATTTTATCTGGGAGGTCATTCCAAGGGAGGGAATCTTGCGGTGTATGCGGCAATGACCTGTGAGGAGCATGTCAAACACAGGATCGGCAGGATCTATAATATGGACGGACCGGGATTCCGCCCGGATTTTATGGAAAAACTTGATTATGACGGCATCAGGGACAAGATCCTAAAGATCGTTCCGGACGAATCCTTTGTGGGGATGCTGATGGAGCAGAAGGAGGATTATGAGCTGATCAGGAGCACGGAGATCGGCGTGCAGCAGCATGTCTGTTTTTCGTGGTGTGTGGAGGGGGACCGCTTTGAGCGTTCCGAGGCGGGACATCCGAAGCGCAAGGAACTGTATGACCGCATCAATCACTGGATCTTTGCGCTGGAGATCGAGCAGGTGGGGGATTTTATCGACAGCCTTTTTAAGATGATCGAGATCACGGAGGCCAAGACACTGACAGACCTCAAGAATGTAAAGGGCGGGGAAGTTGCAAAAAAGCTTCACTCGATCATGCAGGAGTACTCGGGGATGAATGATGAGACAAAGCAGGTATTCTGGGAGATCGGCGGCTTTATGATAGAAGTGCTCGCGCGGGACCGTCAGGAGCGCATGCGCCGGTGGAAGACGGTTGATAGGATCCGGCAGCGCATGGAACACTGATCATGTAACTGCTTTCATTTCCGATGGAACAAGTGCTAAAAAAGACTAGAAAAGAATTCCAAATACAGTTGACTTTCTACTAAAAACGATATAAAATACAAATTGTAAGCACTTACAAAACAGGTAACAAACAATGATTGGAAAATTGATAGGAGAAAGTGACATGGAATTATTAAATGCGGCAAGGACCGGAAAAAAAGAGAGACCGATCAGGGTACTTCAGTTTGGAGAGGGAAACTTCTTACGTGCATTTGTTGATTATTTTATCGATATAGCAAATGAGCAGGGCAGATTTGATGGCGATATTGTTCTGGTAAAACCCATTGACGGTGCCGGGATCCTCAACATGTTCCACGATCAGGATTGTCAGTACACGGTCTGCTTAAGAGGTATGGTTGACGGTGTGCCCAGGGTGATCAAGCGAGTCGTGACAAGCGTTGCGGATGTGGTAGATGCTTACGAAGAATATGAAAAGTACAGCGGGTATGCTGTGTTAGATACACTCAGATACATTGTGTCGAACACGACGGAGGCGGGCATCGTGTTTGACGATTCTGACAGATTTGAGTTCGAGCCGCCCAGGACTTATCCGGGAAAGCTCTGCAAATTCCTCTACACGAGGTACAAACATTTTGACGGCGCGGCGGACAAGGGACTTGTGATGCTTCCTGTAGAGCTGATCGACGATAACGGGATCCATCTGAAAGAATGTGTTGTCAGATTTGCAAAACTCTGGAATCTTGAGGAGGGCTTCCTTGCATGGCTTGATGATGCCTGTGTATTTACGTCAACGCTGGTTGACCGTATCGTTACAGGTTATCCGAGAGACGATGCGGAGGAACTTTGGAAGGAGTTTGGCTACCGCGACAATATCGTGGTCACAGCGGAGCCGTTTGGTCTCTGGGTGATCGAGAGCGCAAAGGATATCAGCAAGGAGTTTCCGCTTCCCGATGCGGGATGCCCGGTCATTTTTACAGACAACCAGAAGCCGTATAAGCAGAGAAAAGTCCGCATCCTGAACGGTGCACATACGTCTTTTGTCCTGGCTTCATATCTTGCGGGAAATGATTACGTCAGGGAGTCCATGGAGGATGAGCTGATTGGTGATTTCATGCACAGGACGATCTATGACGAAGTGATCCCGACGCTTGACCTTCCGAAGCAGGATCTGCTTGATTTTGCGGAGGCGGTAGACGGCAGGTTCAAAAATCCGTACATCAAACATGCGCTGCTTGCTATTTCACTCAATTCCGTATCCAAATGGCGGGCGAGATGTCTGCCGTCCTTACTCGGGTATGTGGAGAGAAAAGGGGAGCTTCCAAAGCACCTGACATTCTCGATCGCGGCGCTGATGGCGTTCTACACAGGCAGCGAGATCCGCGAGAAGGCGCTGATCGGACACAGGGACGGACAGGAATACCATATCATGGACGACATGGCGGTGCTCGAGTTCTTTGCTGCAAACAGTGCAAAGCCTTCTGGAGAGTTCGTGCGGGCATATCTGGGCAACACGGATTTCCACGGACAGGATCTGACACAGGTTGCCGGTCTTGCCGATGCGGTGACTGCCTACCTTGAGGATATCAGGACACTGGGCATGAGAAAAGCGATCGAGAAAAATTTTAGATAAGGGATAGCAGGATGGCAAATTTTATTAAAATCAATGAAAATGACAATGTGGCTGTGGCGCTGGAAGTGATTCCGGCGGGCACCACTGTGAACGTGGACGGGGCTGATGTGACAACTGTCGCGGAAATCCCGGCGGGACATAAGTTTGCGCTTGTGGACATCGCAGAAGGGGCACCGGTGGTCAAATACGGTTTCCGCATCGGAAACACGATAGCTGCCGTAAAAAAAGGTGAGTGGATCCACACACATAATCTGAAAACAGGACTGGGGGATCTGCTCGACTACAGCTACGAGCCGGATCTCGCCGAGGAAAAATTTACGGACGATGTCACCTTTATGGGATATGACCGCGGAAACGGCAAGGTCGGTGTCAGAAATGAGATCTGGATCATTCCCACGGTTGGCTGTGTCAACAATGTGGCGAGCAGGATCGCGGAGCTGTCAAAAGGACTTGTGCGGGAAAATATCGAGGCAGTGTGCGCTTTTCCGCACCCGTATGGCTGTTCCCAGATGGGCGACGACCAGGAACACACCAGGCAGATCCTGGCTGATCTGATCAATCACCCGAATGCGGGCGGTGTGCTGGTGCTGGGGCTGGGCTGTGAGAACAGCAATATCGATGTCCTGAAAGGCTATATGGGAGACATCGATCCTGACAGGGTGAGATTCCTTGTGGCGCAGGAGAGTGATGATGAGATCGCCGAGGGTGTCGGGATCGTTAAGTCTCTTGCGGAATACGCGGCGCAGTTCAGGCGCGAGCCGATCAGCGTTTCCAAGCTTGTTGTCGGCATGAAGTGCGGCGGCAGTGACGGGTTTTCCGGAATCACGGCAAATCCCACTGTCGGACGGTTTTCCGATATATTGATCAGCAAAAAGGGGACGACCATTCTCACGGAGGTTCCGGAGATGTTCGGCGCGGAGACGATCCTCATGAACCGCTGTGCGGACGAAGCGCTGTTTCACAAGACGGTTGATCTGATCAATGATTTCAAGAATTATTTCAAGAGTCACAACCAGACGATCTACGAGAATCCTTCGCCGGGCAACAAAAAGGGCGGGATCTCCACGCTGGAGGACAAGTCTCTTGGGTGCACGCAGAAGTCGGGGAGCGCGGTGGTAAAGGGTGTGCTTGCCTACGGCGAAGTGGTGAGCACGCCAGGACTGAATCTGCTGAGTGCGCCCGGGAATGATCTCGTTGCGGCGACGGCACTCGCCGCCAGCGGTGCGCATATCGTGCTCTTCACGACAGGGCGCGGAACGCCGTTTGCCTGTCCGGTGCCTACCATGAAGATCTCAAGCAATTCGGGGCTTGCCGGCAAAAAGGACAATTGGATCGATTTCAATGCCGGAGTCGTTGCCGAAGGCGAGAGTCTGGATCTGACGGGACAGCGTCTGTTCGATGAGGTTGTGGCGATCGCTTCCGGTAAGGAAGTCAAGAGTGAACTTGCGGGATTTCATGATATGGCGATCTTTAAGCAGGGCGTCACACTGTAAAATTTCACATAGTACGATGACGGGAGATGACAGCGTCTGACGCGTGTCCGGCGCGCAGGCAGGAAAGAAAAAAAGAGTGTTTCCAGACGGTTCTGGGTACGCTCCAAAATAAATGGAGGAATGATAATCATGGCAAAAAAAGTAGTTACTATGGGTGAGATCATGTTAAGGCTTTCTACACCCAACAACGAGAAGTTTATTCAGGCAGACGAGTTTGACATCAACTATGGCGGCGGCGAGGCGAATGTGGCAGTCTCGCTGGCAAATTACGGACATGATGCGAGCTTTGTGACAGCAGTGCCGGACAACGAGCTGGGCGAGTGCGCGATCGCCGCTCTGAGAAAATACGGTGTCGACACAAAGAACATTGCAAAGTGCGGCGAGCGGCTTGGCATTTACTATCTGGAATCCGGCTCTGCCATGAGACCTTCCAAGGTTGTGTATGACAGGGCGCATTCTTCGATCTCCACAGCAACGGCTGCTGACTTTGATTTTGACAAGATCTTCGAGGGTGCGGACTGGTTCCACTTCACAGGGATTACACCGGCTGTGTCTGATTCGGCGGCAGTGCTCACGGAGGAGGCGCTGAAGGCGGCGAAGAAGCACGGCGTGAAGGTTTCTGTGGATCTGAATTTCAGAAAGAAACTCTGGTCTTCCGAGAAGGCGCAGAAGATCATGAAGAATCTGATGCAGTATGTCGACGTGTGCATCGGTAATGAGGAGGACGCGGAGCTGGTATTGGGTTACAAACCGGGCAACACGGATGTGACAAGCGGTGATCTCGAGCTTGCGGGCTACAAGTCCATCTTTGAACAGATGGTTGCGGATTACAATTTTGAGTACTGCATCTCTTCGCTCAGGGTCAGCCATTCCGCTTCTGACAACGGCTGGTCGGCATGTATTTATTCAAGGGATACAAAAGAATTTTATCACTCAAAAGAGTACAGCATCCATCCGATCGTTGACCGCGTGGGCGGCGGTGATTCCTTTGCGGGCGGCGTGATCTGCGGACTGCTCGACGGCAAGGATTTCAAGGCGGCGCTGGAGTACGGCGTGGCGGCGTCTGCATTGAAGCATACGATCCCCGGCGACTTTAACCTGGTATCGCGCAAGGAAGTTGAGACGCTTGCGGGCGGTGATGCATCAGGCAGGGTACAGCGATAATAAACGAGAAGAATAAAAAATATTAAATATATTCAGGAGGTAAAAAGATGGCAAACACAAATCCGTTTTCACTTGAGGGCAAGATCGCACTGGTGACAGGCGCTTCATATGGCATCGGCTTTGCGATCGCAAAGGCAATGGCGAATGCAGGGGCTACGATCGTATTTAATGATATCAAGCAGGAGCTTGTGGACAAAGGGATTGCAGCATACAAGGAAGAGGGCATAGATGCGCATGGATATGTGTGCGATGTCACAAATGAGGATGCGGTAAATGAGCTGGTAGCCAGGATCGAGAAGGAAGTCGGCGTGATCGATATCCTTGTGAACAACGCAGGCATCATCAAGAGGATCCCGATGTGCGAAATGACGGCTGCAGAGTTCAGACAGGTGATCGATGTGGATCTGAATGCGCCGTTTATCGTGTCAAAGGCAGTGATCCCTTCCATGATCAAGAAGGGACATGGCAAGATCATCAACATCTGCTCTATGATGTCAGAGCTTGGCCGTGAGACTGTATCCGCATACGCGGCAGCGAAGGGTGGATTAAAGATGCTCACGAAGAATATCTGCTCTGAGTACGGTGAGTTCAATATCCAGTGCAACGGTATCGGGCCGGGCTATATTGAGACACCGCAGACTGCGCCTCTGAGAGAGAGGCAGCCGGATGGCAGCAGGCATCCATTTGATACCTTTATCTGTGCCAAGACACCGGCAAACAGATGGCTGCAGCCGGATGAACTCGGCGGACCGGCTGTATTTCTTGCATCGGATGCATCGAACGGCGTAAATGGACATATACTCTATGTTGACGGCGGTATCTTAGCATATATTGGAAAGCAGCCAAAATAAAACAGATGAATGATAAAAGCGAGGGAAAATATGAACGAAGTATTAGAAAAAATCAGTAAAATCGGTATCGTGCCAGTCGTTGTGCTGGATGATGCAAAGGATGCAAAGCCTTTAGCGGAAGCGCTGATCAAGGGCGGACTTCCCTGTGCAGAGGTTACTTTCAGAACAGCAGCGGCAGAGGAATCCATCAGGATCATGGCAAGCGAGTTCCCTGAGATGCTGGTGGGAGCCGGCACCGTGCTTACAACAGAGCAGGTTGACCGCGCAGTGAACGCCGGCGCGAAATTCATCGTCAGCCCGGGCCTGAATCCCAAGATCGTAAAATACTGTGTCGATAAGGGCATTCCTGTGACTCCGGGTACATCCAATCCTTCTGATGTGGAGCAGGCGATCGAGCTTGGTCTGGAAGTGGTCAAGTTCTTCCCTGCAGAGGCGGCAGGCGGATTAAATATGATCAAGTCCATGGCAGCACCTTACACACAGATGAAGTTCATGCCGACAGGCGGTATTACGGCTAAGAATATCTGCGAGTATCTTGCATTTGACAAGATCATCGCATGCGGCGGTTCCTGGATGGTCAAGAAGGATCTCGTGACAGCAGGAAAGTATGATGAGATCCAGACGCTCACAGAGGAAGCGGTGCGCACAATGTTAGGGTTTGAGCTCAGGCATATCGGTGTAAACTGCGAGGATGAGGCGGCAGCGGACGCAGTGGCGGGCAGATATGATGAATTGTTTGGTTTTGCTAAGAAAGTAGGAAACAGTTCTATCTTCGCGGGCATCGAAGTTGAGGCAATGAAAAAGATCGGACGCGGCGCAAACGGGCATATTGCGATCGGCACCAACAGCGTGGCGCGCGCAAAAAATTATCTGGAATCGGTGAAGCATGTGAAGTTCATTGAGGACTCAGCCGTTGTCAAGAACGGAAAGCTCACGGCGATCTATCTGGATGAGGAGATTGGCGGATTTGCGATCCACCTTGTGCAGAAATAATATATGGCAGCGTCGGAAGCGAAAGAGGCATCACACGGAATGTGATGCCTCTTTATGCACACGGGCACCCGAATAGTGGAAGAAGGCTCTTTCTTATTCGATTGCAGCCCCATACACGTAAAGGAGTGTTGGAAATGTTATACAAGATTAATATGATCACGGAGGAAGACGGATGGATCGTTCTGGACACGAACGGCTGGGCTTCGGAACCGATACGCCTGCTTGTGCAGAGCGTCGCGGAGGAGATGGGAAAGGAAGCGTTTCAGCCCTATGAGGGGGACGCCCAGTTTATGATCAAAGGCGATCCGTACAAATTGATCTTTCAGTATGATGACGTGTTTGGATCCTGCGTCATATTGGATCGGATGGAGGACAAGGATGCGGTTGTAGAACTTTTGCAGCGTCATTTTGAAAAATTGAAGAACAAATAGGAATAAACCAGATATAAGGAGGCATATCATTATGGTAGACAACAACTGTGCGTACTGTGTGGAAGGGGAACTTGTAGACAAGTTCGGGATCAAGATCTGTGAGCTGGATGCGTCCAAGGTGTATCTGTTCAGGGAGCAGAGTCACAAAGGAAGGGTGATCGTGGCGAGCAAACATCATGTGAGTGAGATGATCGAACTCTCCGAGGAGGAGCGGAATGCATTTTTCCGCGATGTAAATCATGTTGCGGAGGCGATTCACAAGGCGTTTTCGCCGGATAAGGTGAATTATGGCGCATATGGCGATACCGGACACCACCTTCATTTTCATCTGGTTCCCAAGTACAGGGATGATGACTTTGAGTGGGGCAGTACATTTGCCATGGATCCCGGGCGAAAAACACTTTCGGATACAGCGTATGATGCCATCATCGCGGAACTGAAAAAATATTTGTGAGGAACGGTATAAATGATTGATTTTGCTTGAGATGAGTGAGCAGTGTATCTGGCGGGCAAAACAGAATGAAAAACATGATGATGCATAAATATGCACGTTTACAGTAGATAAATCGATAAAATGAAGATAAATATGTAATTTATATACAAAATTTGCATACTTATATAGTATAAAATGCATTAAAAAGGAGAAAAGTGCATAAACGCTTGCATACTGGGCGGAAATAAGCGATAATAGGAGCTGTAGCAGTGGACGAACTGTTGCGGAAAATAATTAGAGTGAGAAAAGGAGAACATCATGGGAGTAAAAGTTTTACTTGATTCAGTAGACAAGGTTCGGGATTTTATCGATATCACGAGGAGCGCTCCGTATGATATCGATCTGATCAGCGGTAGAAATACATATCTCGACGCAAAATCACTGCTTGGCGTACTGAGCTGCGACTGCAGAAAGCCACTGCTTCTCGACATCCATGCCGAGATGGAAGAGAGGGAAGCGCTTTTGCTTAAGCTTGAAAAATACGTAGTCGCGTGATCGCTGTGCAGGATGCTTGTACAATCGAGTAGGGAAGAGCCATCTTTCCTACTCGCCGCGCTTCCAGGTTTTAATCTGTGTCAATAATTCTTCCGTATCTATTTTTGAAAAATCTGTCGTATCGACCTTGATCTGTCTGCTGCCGACGCAAAAGATATCAAATCCCCTTTGTTCGATCCCATGAACAAAAGCTTCATAAGAAATCGTTGTGGATTTTCGTGTTTTTTTGTTGATTTTCTTTCTTTTCCGGATAACAGTCATTCACAACATGCCCTCTGTTCCTGTCCGGACTGCTTTCCCATTCCAGAAAACGCTGGTAGATCACTTTATGATCGCCAGTTAATGTAATGGTCAGGGCAGAATATTGATATTTCTCTACTTGTCGGGTCTTGGATTTGCAAGCATAAAAAATAATCCGGTGAAAAGAAAACAGTCGTTCATTCCAGACTGGATAGAGTATTAGAGCGTGTTTGGAAAGTGCTTTTCGTCAGATACCGTGAATTGCCATGTGCCGGATGGCCCTTAATATACAATGATAAAAATGCAAAATAGGTTGTTTTCCGACTGGAATTTACATATAATATAACTGGAAGTGAGATGCATATAAAGTGACAATATTAAATCACAATGGGAAGCTGCAAAGGAGAACTTTATGAGACCAAGCAATAGGAATGATGGCTGGTTAACCGGAAGACTATATTTCAACAGAGAAGATAAAAGAGTCATTATCAAAAGACCACAAAGCGGGTTTGGCTATACAATGAATTTGGGAAATAAGTGGACATGGGTATTTTATGCTATTGTTGTATTTATATTAGTCAGGGTTCTATAGAGCAAAAAAATGGTTGAACCTTCAAAAAGGGACTGGAAGAATTTAGTGACGATTTAAAAGAAGCCGAAGATGATTGCAATCGAAATATTGAAATCGCGGATTTCTTTGCAGATAACCCGGATGCCGGATACATATTTGTGAAAGGAAATATGATTTCTTTTCAATTAAGCATCTTCAATGTGTTCCGCAGGAGTGTATCTTTGTCGATAACAGCGTGCAAAATTTAAATGTGGCACGAGAGGCAGGAATCAATACGGTTTTGTTCAACAGGGATCATGAGGTTTATGCTGGTGATATTGCAAATAATTTTCATGAACTGGACAGCCTGCTCAACAATGCGATTAGATTTTGAGTTATAATCATTAATTGCTTCAGGAAAAATGATATGGTGTTATAGAATGAAAAATTTATTTTGATTATAGGATCTAATAATATTTATTCATTATTCAAAAATGATCTTCTGTGTGAGGATATAGAATATGTTATTTTTTCATATGGTTTCCATGGAGAACGAAAACAAATATTTGAACAAGTAATTGGCTGCCTAAGAGAAGATGGTATACTGTTTGAGGTATGCCCGATTATCCTTAAATGTTGTAAGGAAGAGAATATAAAAAGGGCAATATATCCCAATATTGATTCAACGTGTTTACAGCCTGAGAAAGTAGCAGAAAAAATAATAGAGACACTGAATATCAGATTGACAGGAAATGAGGGATAAAATATGAATGATAATTATTGTTTTTCGGTAGGTTGTATTGTAAGAAGAAAAAATCAGGTCCTGCTTGTAAGGCATACATACGGCAGAGCAAAGGGGAAATTGCTGATTCCCGGAGGATTTTGCCATGAAAATGAATTGCCGGAGGAAGCGGCTGTTCGGGAGGTTTTTGAAGAAACGAGTATTACGGCAGAAGTTAATTGTTTCCCCAGACAGATTTTTAATCCGGCAATGTCCTTTGAAGTCCGCAAACGCTTCGTCCACGGTTAAGTTGTCTGAGTTTTTAAGGGATATTTTTTTCATGGAAATGCTCCTTTCTTATGCTCGTCAAACGCTCAAAGAACTGTAAAGCAGCCTTGCGAGTAAAAAAGGAACACATAGAAAGTTTTAGAAAGAAAAACCCTGGTAAACTTTGAATTTACCAGGGTTAAGTGCGGAAGATGGGACTTGAACGAATTTCCCCACGCCGCAAACTCTCATAGAAAGGAGCTTTCCGCACATCAGCTAATTGAGTGTAACCAAAAGTGTAATTGTTGTAGAGGTTGTTAGACGGTCTTTTTCTAACAACCTCTTGTTTATGCTTTTATTCAACAAACTGGAATTTTCTACTCAGCATATATTTCTAAAAATGATGTGATTTTCCCATGAGTATATTCGCCCTCAATCAGCCCAAACTCTGGGTCATAATATTTATTATCATACAGCAGTGTCCAATGTGTATATCCTGCATCTGTATGGACTGTCAGTATCGAATACTTGTAGGGAACAGGATTCTTTTTGGAAATCCGTTTGTTTCTTTCAGCGTGTCCAATGCCATAAAAATCAAGTATTTCTATCAGTTGCCCGATACTCGTCGCTCCATCTGTTTTCATATCCTTTATTACTTCCTCAATATTTTTTCCTGTAATCATAGCAATACACGCCTGTCCACACGTTGAAAAAGTAGACTGCATAATCAACTCCATATATATTATCCTCCTCAATTTTCATTTTTGTTTTGCCGAACTCTCCGATAAACTGGAAGTTAGCTTTTTATCTGTTCTATTATAAGATTTATATTTTCTTCAATGGGTTTTGTTCCGTCAATTCTTATGATAGGGCAGTTTAAAGACTGTACCCATTTTTCAACAGTATCCTCGGCTCTGGATTTGACTAAATCAAAAAAGTGTTGTTCCTGTTCGTATAAATCTCCGCCTAATAACATTCTGCTTCCAAATTTCTGAAAAGAACGATTCTTAACTCGTTCTATCCGAATATCCTTGGGAACATCAATTATTACGGCATCAAGAGCCTTTCCCAACGTACTCTTTCCACTGCCATTTAAGCCGCACATAATAATACCTGTTCCCATGTGTTGCTCCTTCAAATTTCGATTGTGATTTGATGATTTTTAAGGGAAACATTAGCTGTTATATTTTATTATTAAAATCCCCACTAACCCTTGAAAACACTAAGTTTATCGCAAGTGAGCTTTCCCTTATAGTTTCCCTCATGTTATATCTTCCCACAAGGCATTACGAACCCAGATAAACGAAGCTTCGCATCGTGGGAAAAAATGAGGGAAACAAAATCACATAAAACATTATAACACATAATATACGGGAATTGGTAAACTGATTGAAATGCTTTCAAAAAATCAATGAAAAGAGGACAGATAAAAAATGAATATGATTTACGCAACATACAATATTTACCATAACAGCATTGACGTATACACCCATGCGGGCTACTTTTTACGAATAGACTGCAACAAAGCAGAAGAAGGGTTAAAAACGACTCCCTGCTCCGCATGTGCCTTAAATGCTCTGGCAATAGATGAACCGCTTGATATATGCAATCCATCGGCATACCGATGGATTTATTGTATCTTGAAGGAAATATGCAGATGTGGGTGGATGCGGAAGATTCGTTGGAACTGTACTAAAATCTTGTGGAGCGCACAGCGGAAAAGCTGAAGAAATTGACTGATGAAGAATCTGCCGGGCTTGTGTTCCTGCCTGCTGAAGATATGGAGTAATGGAACGCCGGGGAATGACAGTCTGCGGACGCCGTTTCCTGGTTTTTTTACATTTCACTACAATTTTTCTCTTGAACATCTTGACGAAATGCAAAATGTCTGATATTCTAATGTCTGATATTAGACAGTCTATCATTATAAGAAAGTGAGGAGCGATATGGATAGAGAAGAAGTAAGAGCCTATGTAAATCAATATTGCCTACTGCGGGATATACAGTATGCCGCCTATGAACTGTACGCAAGAAAGCACAATCTGACATCAAAGGAATTGTTTGTGTTGGATATAATCTGGTTTGCCGAGGACGGCTGCCTGCAATCGGAAATCTGCGAACGGCTGTCTGCCACAAAGCAGACTGTAAGTGCAATCATTAAAAAGTTTTGGAAACTTGGGTATATATCGCTTACCGAAGCAGAAAATGACCGCCGAAATAAAATTATCCGCTTTACGGACGCAGGCAGGGAATACGCAAAAAATATTATCCCGCCCGCCGCTAGTGCTGAAATTGACGCAATGGCTGAATTAGAGGAAAAAGACATTATCGAAATGGTACGCATTACCACAATCTTTTCAAACTACATGAAACAAAAATTCAGCGAAATCAAAGAGGAATAATGACAGCATGGAAAAGAAATCTGTTTCTATTGACAAACAGGCACACAAGGACACCGTAACACAACCAAACGCCTGTGATTATCAAGAATTAGGTATAAGATTAGGTTTACTTCATGCCTATTGCAATACTTCATTTTCCTTTGATACGGCAAGGTGTTGTCTGCTTTTTATGACTGGTATGTGCAAAAAATCAAGAAGAACAAGGAGAAATAATTATGGAATTTTATCAAGTAATCAATAGCCGCAGGACTGTTAGAGATTTGACCACAGAGCCTATTTCTGCTGATGTACTGGAACGTATCATTGCCGCAGGAATACAAGCCCCTACTCACGACCACGGGAGGGAATGGGAGTTTGTTATTTTGCGTGAGGAAGAAGAAAAAGAAAACGCCTTTCAGTTTGTCAAAGCGTTTGCCAAAGCACAGGGCGAAAACCGCTTTGTAAGTGCTTCGGCTTCCCCGCAACAGAAAATGTATGCGGACGCAATGCCGAAACAGTATTCCATGTTGGCAAAAAGCGGCTGCGTGATACTGCCCTTTTTAAGGGAGGAAACAGCCTGTTTCATGCTTCCTCTGTTAGCTCCTTAAATTCCTTTGCTTCGGTATGGTGCTGCATAGAAAATATTTTCCTTGCGGCGGCTGCGGAGGGGCTTGCCTGCTCTATGCGTATTCCCGTAGGAAATGAGGGCTTGCAGGTAGCGGAAACTGTTCACGCCCCCAAAGGCTATATGTTGCCCTGCTATATTGGTCTTGGCTATCCCGCAAAAGACGCTGCCGTTTTAGAGCAGGTGGAGCGTCCAGTAACAAGCACGCTGCATTTTGGAAAATGGTAAAACGGAGGTAGAAAAATGATTATCAACACAGGAGGACGGACAGATACCGTCCAATATTACACGGAATGGCTCTTGAACCGTTTTTCGCAAGGGTACGCACTTTCACGCAATCCCTTGTTTCCAAACAAGCTAACACGCTATGAACTGACCCCGGACACGGTAGACTGCGTTGTGTTCTGCTCTAAGAATTACAAGTCCATACTGCCACGCCTGCATGAGATCACAGACCGTTTTCATACTTACTTCCACTACACGATTACCGCTTACGGAAAGGAGATTGAGCCGGGCGTTCCGGGCATAGAAGAAAGCATGGAAACCTTAATCAAACTGTCCGAAATCGTTGGAAAACAGCGGATTGCATGGAGGTATGATCCCGTTCTGCTGACAAAGGAATATACCATTAAACGGCATTTAGAAACCTTTGAACGTATGGCAAAAGTGCTTTCCCCATACATTGACCGCTGTATTTTCAGCTTTGTGGAAATGTATAAAAAACTGGAAAGCAATATGCCGGAGCTTATCCCCCTATCCGAACAAGATATGGACGCACTGGCACAGGGGCTTGGAGCGATTGCGGAAAGATACGGCATTTACATTCAGACTTGCGGAACAAATGGCGATTTTTCCCGTTATCATATCCAAACTTCTGGCTGCATGACGCTTGATATTTTGGGAAATGCCAACGGTATTATCTTTAAGGACTTAAAGCATAAAGGCACACGGCAGGGCTGCCACTGTATCGAAAGCCGGGACATAGGGGCTTATGATACCTGCATGAATGGCTGCAAATACTGTTATGCCAACAAGAACCCGCAGAAAGCATTTGAAAACTACAAATACCATGACAAAACTTCTCCCCTGCTGCTTGGTGTGATAAAGCCGGAGGACGTAGTAGTACAGGGGGCGCAGAAGTCTTTCCAAAAGGAGAACCGAAAATGATAGAAACGGTTATCAATGAAATAGACGTGAAAAGCGTCCTTACAAAGTCTAATCTGCCCGTTTGTGAATATTCCGTAAACCCCTATGCGGGGTGTACCCACGCCTGCAAGTATTGTTATGCGTCCTTTATGAAACGCTTTACGGGGCATACGGAGGACTGGGGAACTTTCTTAGATATAAAATACTGGAAAGAAATCAAAAATCCCGGAAAGTACAAAGGCAAGGAGTTGTTTATCGGTTCTGTCACTGACCCCTATAATCCACAGGAAGAAACCTACGGGCGCACAAGGGCTTTACTGGAACAGCTAAAAGGAAGCGGCGCAAAGCTCTCCATTGCCACGAAATCCGACTTGATACTGCGTGACCTTGACTTGATAAAGTCGTTTCCTAATGCCCGTGTTTCGTGGTCTATTAACACACTGGACGAAAGTTTCCGGGAGGATATGGATAAAGCCGTTTCCATAGAAAGGCGGCTTGCCGCCATGAAAGCCTTTTATCTTGCGGGTGTGCGGACTACCTGCTTTATCTCCCCGATATTTCCCGGCATTACGGATATAAAAGCGATTATCCGGCGGGCAATGTCACAATGCAATCTGATATGGTTGGAGAACCTTAATCTGCGGGGTGGCTACAAAACCGTCATTATGGACTATATAAAAGAAAAATATCCGCAGCTTTTCCCTCTATACCATGAAATATACGATTGCAAAGACCGCAGTTATTGGATAACCCTTGACAAAGAATGTAAATCCTTTGCCGTCGAAATCGGACTTGATTATGTGACAAATGATGATAGCAGACATAAGGACTTTAACGCCCCGCCCGTGATTGTCAATTATTTTTACCACGAACAAATAAGGAAAAATAACCGTTCGGGCGAGCCGAATGGCACAAGAAGGGACAGTGAGAACCATGCCGGAATTGCCGGAAGTTGAAACAATAAAAAGAGTGATTGAGCCGCAGATACAGGGGCTTATGATTGATAAAGTGAACGTAAAACGCCCAGAAGTTGTGGCTTATCCTGCGGCAGACGAATTTTGCGGGCGGCTTACAGGACAGACCATTTCCCACATGACACGCCGGGGAAAGTTCCTTGTTATCCAGTTAAACAGTAATGACCGTATTATCCTGCATTTACGAATGACGGGCTGCTTATTACTTGCCCCGGCAGATTACCCGGAAGAAAAGCATACACACGTTATTTTCAGACTAAACAATGGTATGGAACAAGAGTGTTCCTTGGAATTACGGTTCTCCGACACACGCCGTTTCGGGCGGTTATGGCTCTTAAAAAATGGCGAATCAGATACATACAGCGGGATTGAAAAATTAGGCACAGAACCGCTTGACAAGCTGTTTGCCGCTGAATATCTGAAAGCCCTTTTAGGAAAACGGAAAAAAGCCGTGAAAGAATGTCTGTTAGATCAGAGTGTCATTGCAGGCATAGGCAATATCTATTCTGACGAGATTTTGTTTACTGCGGGGATTTATCCGGCACGTCCGGCAAACAGCTTGAACATGGAGGAATGGGAACGGCTTGCCGCCGCTATCCCGGAGCGAATTTCTTATTTTATCGAAGTGAACAAAATAACGCCGGAGGAATACTTGGAAACCAAAGGGCAGGACTACCGCAACACGCCATTTTTGCAGGTTTACGGGCAGGAGGGCAAACCTTGTCCGAAGTGCGGGGAAATGCTTTGTCGCATGGTAGTTGGCGGCAGGGGAAGCGTTTACTGCCCTGTCTGCCAAAAAAATTCAGAAGCGTAGAAAATGGAGGTTTTTTATGAATACAGTTTATTCACTTTTTCAGAATGTAGTTGCAGAATAAAGCAAACGGTATCAGAAATACCGATAAAATATATTCCTATTCATCAAGAAGTAACTTAATAGAGTTATCAGCTAATTTTTCTAATTATATGCGTGAAAACTATCCAAAGATACATAAAGTGAGCGAGGTTCAAACAAAGCATATACAGGGCTTTTTGAACTCAAAAACAGAGAGTTGCAGCCAGGCAACTTTAAAACAATACAATGCTCAATTTCATAAATTAGAAAAATGTGTCAATGCAAAATATCATTGTGATGTTGATTATGGCGGTGCGGTTGTTTCATAGCTATATTTCAGACTACCATAGTATCAGAAAAACCCTTATTTCAAAGATGATAGAGTCGGGTCAACTGACAAATGAAGAAATCAGAATGTTTGCAGGGCATGAGGATTTTTCCGCAACAGCAAAGTTTTACAATTATTCAACTGTCTCATGGGATAAAAGGACAGATGCTTTTTATTTAACTGGAATTTGTTCTTATTCTTTCAAAACAATTGACATTCCATTTTGGCAAATTATTTCAATCTTTCCATCTATAATTTTATATGCTTCTCCAAAAAGTCTAGTAACACCATCTTCAATAGTTATGTAGCTTCCATCATTCAAAGCAATTATCTCATGTCCCATACTATCTTCAAATGTGATATCTTCAATCAAACGAAACCCGTCAAGCCATTCCTCTCTCAGTCTTTGAAAATGAGGAAGTATATTTATATTAGTGATACCAAGTCCCTGAATCCATCTCGTATAATTAGGGTCGATTGCTTCTCCTTCCATTTCAGGTCCAGCATACACAATGTCAGCACAATTCATAGAGCCTGCACTCCAAGAAATTAGAAGTCCATTAAAATCTTTCAGTCTGTTTTTCAAACCAATTCTATGAAAGAAGTTATTTTGTGTTGGCACATGTCCTCCTGCTAACAGCACAGCATCCATTTCTTTAATTTTGTCTGCTAATTTTTCATTTCTATTATCGCATATCTCCATACAAGAAATACTTAGTCCACTCATAGGGAATGATTGTGTAAAACATTCACAAATCATATCATTTCTTTCATAGTCATTAGGCGAAGCTGCGATAATCATCACTTTAGAATTGTGAATCCACTCATTTTGAATTTTTTCTAAAAAATTGTTATACCCCAATAATGGTGCTGGTATTTTTTTACCATTTTCCTTTATCGAGCCACCTATAGAACTTGTCATTATTATTCTCATTTTTCAATATCTACCTCCATAGTTGTCGATTTGATTATATCATAGTTTTACATATTATCATACAATTTTTTTGAATGATATTCCTACTTCCCGTTTAGAATGTAATATATCATCAAGATATAAGGACTGTTACATATTTGTGACTGTAATAAAAAGGTAAATTGATAAACAGGGAAGTCTGGTTTATGAATTGCCAATCCATTTTATTTCTTCATTCATAGAATAAAGTGTTATACAAGGCAATTCAAATTGTATAACACCCATAAAAAGACAGGCTGATCCTTTGCAGGACGGTCTGTTTTTTGTAATGGGTAGTGTGGGTATTATGCAGAAAGGGGGAAAATGGCAAGGAGAAATTTAAAATATCAGTTTTTACAGGCAATTAACAACAGCTTTAGAGAAAGAATGGACAAACACTCGGATAAAGCAAACGGTATCAGAAATATTCAACTGTCTCATGGGATAAAAGGACAGATGCTTTTACTGTAACCAATTATTCCAGAAACAAAAAATGGGGAAACCTCAATAAAATCAAGGTTTCCTCACTTTTAAACCCATGCGGAAGATGGGACTTGAACCCACACGTCGTATCCGACACAAGATCCTTAGTCTTGCCTGTCTGCCAATTCCAGCACTTCCGCATCTGCAAGATATATGATATCACTACGCTGCTTACATGTCAACACATTTTGATCAAATATTCAAAATTTTTGAAATTATTTGTAATAAATGTTTAATTGTAATTACAGGTGCTACTTTCCACACCCACGCCAAAGTAGTGGGTAAAAATTTGTAAAAAAATATAAAAAATACTGTTGACATCTGAGATGAAAGGTGCTAAGATATATATTGTTCGCAGGAGTGGCGGAATTGGCAGACGCGCAGGCTTCAGGTGCCTGTGGTAGCAATACCGTGTGGGTTCAAGTCCCATCTCCTGCACGAAAACCTTGCAGTTATCTGATAACTGCAAGGTTTTTTTATGCGCAGACCCATGCAGATGAAATATGCCGCTAGTGCGGCGCACGGGTCGCGCGCGAGTAGGGGAAGATGGCTCTTCCCTACTCGATTGCACACGGATTTTTCTCTGCCCGGTTTTGGATTTATTTGCGGTTGTGTTTAGATTTTTTTTATGATATGATATTGTATGGTGTGAAAGGATAGCATAAGATAAGTTTATGGAGGGGAACATATGAGCAAAATTACGGACAATTATAAAAGCCTTGCCTCGGGTATAGGTTTTAGTTACGATGAATTTACCAATACGATCTATGGCTCGAGAGATGGTTATGAGTTTCTGGTGTATGCTTCAGACCAGAGATATCCGTATCTTCTCACGATCACAACATCTGTGAGGAGCGCGGGTATGGCGCTTGGCAAGGATGAGATGACACAGTTCAGAAAGAGTGTGGCGCCGGTTTCGGGTATCACGCAAAAGGACAGCCTGATCACGGTCGTGAACAAATCTCAGAAAGATCAGAGTAAACTCTGCAGTGACCTTGGAAATACGATCGGGGCGTTGACGGCACTTCTGCGCGGGAAGAATTATGCGCCCTGCTGCCAGACCTGCGGCGCATCAGGGCAGACGGTAGGGTTTATGCTGGAAACGGCAAGGCTTCATCTCTGTGCGGAGTGCGCGGCAAGAACAAAGAGCGAGAACGAAGTGAAAGCGCAGAAGAGACAGCAGCGAAATGTCAACATCGTCGGCGGGATCATTGGGGCTGTGCTGGGATCACTGATCGGCGTGCTGTGCATTGTCCTTTTGGGAATGCTTGGTTATGTGGCTGCGATCTCGGGAATCGTTATGGCGTTCTGCACGCTCAAGGGATTTGATAAGCTCGGCGGAAAGCTGACGCCGGTCGGCATTGTGATCTCGTGTGTGATCATGATAGGCATGACGTATTTTGGCAACCGTCTCGACTGGGGGATCGAGATCTACAAGGAGCTGCAGGGATATTTTGAGTATGACATGAGCGTCTGGCAGGCGTTCAGGGCGGTTCCTGCGCTTGTGAGGGAGGCGGATGCGATGGGCGATTATATTGCTTCATTTGCACAGCAGATGCTTTTTGTTGTGGTCGGCGCGGTTCCGACAGTGATTTCGATCACCAGGGAGCAGAGGAATGTCAACCGTGTAGCACAGATCGGATATATGCAGGGGCGTTAAGGACTTTAAAAATTTTTATGCGGCATTTAAGAAAATAGTAAGAATTCGTCAAGGGTTTTGAAAGGTACAGCCGTTATAATGTTTCTTAGAATTCAGGAGAGAAAGGGGATCTTTATGAAATTTTCTATGAAACATTTAACGATAACTGTACCTTGTTTTAATTCGGAGGATTATCTGGAGCGCTGCGTCGACTCGCTGGTCGTCGGCGGGGAAAATGTGGAGATCATCATCGTCAATGACGGTTCCACGGACCGGACGGGGGAGATCGCGGAGCGCTATGCCAGACAGTTTCCGGATATCGTGACGGTGGTGCACAAGGAGAACGGGGGGCATGGCTCCGGCGTCAATACCGGGCTCGCGCTTGCCTCGGGAATGTACTTTAAGGTTGTGGATTCCGATGACTGGCTGGAGAAGGATGCTTATCTGGAGCTCCTGAAAAATATCGGAAGGTGGTGCGAGGCGGGATCTGGCCCTGATCTGGTGGTCTGCAACTATACATACAATCATTTGGATGAAGGAACGGAAAAGACGATTCATTACAAAAATGTTTTTCCTGTGGGAAAAGTGTGCACCTGGGATCAGATCGGCATGTTCCGCCCCTCCCAGTATCTGGTGATGCACGCGCTTGTCTACCGCACGGATATCCTGAGAAAGTCAGGAGTCGTTCTGCCCGAACATACTTTTTATGTGGACAATCTCTTTGCGTACTGCCCGCTGCCCTGTGTGGAGTCGATCTGCTATCTGGATATCGATCTGTACCAGTATTATCTGGGCAGGGAGGACCAGTCGGTGAATGAGAAGGTGTTGATCGCGCGGATCGAACAGCAGATCAGGGTGACAAAGATGGTGGCGGAGAGCGTGGATCTGAACGCGGTGCGGAGGAGATATCCGAAGCTGGCAAATTATATGTGCCGCAATATCTCGATCATGATGGCGATCTCTTCGATCCATCTGCTGCTCCGGGGGGATGAGCGGGCGAGAACGAGGCATTTTGAGCTCTGGTCGGACATCAAGAGGAGCGATCCGGGACTATACTATCGGCTGCGCTATACGAAACTCAGTGGATTTACCAATCTTCCGGGAAAGCTGGGAAAGCTTGCGACGGTGGGCGGCTACCGCCTGGCGAGGAAGATCTACCAGTTCCAATAGGAAGGATCTGAAGGGAAGGAGAGTTTGGTATGGCACATATGTATATAGCCCTTGTGGACACGCCGGGATTTTTTGCGGCGCTGATCCGGCGGTTTTTGAGACAGCGGTATATTCATGTCGTGATCGCGCAGGACGCGGAATTGACGGAGGCGTACAGTGTGGGGAGGCGTGATCCGGCGGTTCCTGTCTTTGCAGGGTTTGAGAAGGAGGACAGGGAGCGCATCTTACGTGCATTTCCTGCGGCGTATTACCGCGTCTGCGAACTGGAATGCACAGAGGCGCAGAAAAAAGGGGTCATGAGGCGGCTGCAGGAGGATTATCAGAGAAGGTTTCACATTCACTATGCAGTGCTGGGGCTGCCGTTTATTCTGATGAACACTCCGTTCTTCATCAGGGATCAGTATACCTGTTCGTCCTACATAGCGAGGGTTCTGCAGGAAAACGGGATTCAGATCGCAGAGAAGCATTTTTCGCTTGTGACGCCGAGGGATTTTTATGAGTATGGGAAGCTGCGCGTGATATTTGAGGGGAAGCTGTCTGAAATGGCAGGCGGGGATCCATGCCGCAAAACGGAATGCCATAAGATGGCATGCCATAAGCTGGAGGGAGTCACTGCTTATGAATAGGAAAAAGATCCGTGAGCTGATCATCAATGCGGGGATTTTTGCGGTGATCATGGCATTGACTTTCTGGAGCGTTTTTCGCGGGCAGGATCTTGCGGAGATCTTGGATGCGGTCAGGCAGATGCCGGGGGTGTACCTTGCGGCATCTGTCTTTCTCGCTGTCTTTTTTGTGGCTGGGGAGGGTTGTATGATCTGGTATCTGCTCAGGGGGATCGGGGAGCGGACGACGCTGCCGCGCTGCGTCTCATATTCGTTTATCGGTTTTTTCTTCTCGGGGATCACGCCCTCCGCGACCGGAGGCCAGCCGATGCAGTTATATTATATGAAGCGCGATGGCAATTCGATGTCTGCGGCTTCCGTCGTCCTGATGACGGTCGCTGTCATTTATAAACTGGTGCTCGTGCTGATCGGTATCGGGATCCTGCTGTTCTGGGGCGCACCGCTGAGACAGTACCTGCAGGCATATTATGGACTCTATTTTCTGGGATTGTCTCTCAATATTGTGCTGGTAGTCATTCTGACCATGGTCATGTTTTCGCAGAAAACGATCAGAACGTGCTTTTATCGGATCGAGAATCTCATGATGTGTCTGCGTTTGTGGAGACGGTCGGAGGCACGTACAGAGAAGATGGAGCAGTTTCTGGCGGGTTATCAGCAGACTGTTGTATTTTTAAAGGGTCACAAGCGCCTGATCGGAATGACGGTCGCCGGGACTTTTCTGCAGCGTTTCAGTGTGTTTGTGATGACGTATGTGGTGTACCGCGGGTTGGGGCTTTCCGGTGCGGCGATGTCCGACGTGGTGCTGGTGCAGGCAGCGGTCTACATCGCGGTGGACATGCTTCCGGTTCCGGGTGCGCAGGGGATCACGGAGGCGATGTACCGCAGTGTGTTCCGTGATATATTTGTGGGGAAATATCTGGTGGTGTCGGTGTGCATCACGCGGGGTGTCAGCTTTTATCTGATGCTGCTGGTCGGATTCGCGGTATTTTGTGGAGTTCGAAAGAAATTCGTAAGAATTGGGCAATAGTTTTGCAAAAATACACTGCTATAATGGTTTTAGAAATCAGAGAGGAGGCAGTGAATATGCCAAAGAAGATTGATCGATCAGAAAATATCGTACAGACCAATCAGCTCACCAAGGTCATTGACGGCAGGGAGCTTGTCAGGGAGGTCAATATCCATGTGAAAAAGGGAGAGATCTACGGATTTCTCGGGCCGAACGGCGCGGGCAAGACGACGGTGATGAAGATGCTCACCAACCTCTGGAAGCCGACGTCCGGGACGGTGGAGCTGTTCGGGGAGACATTGACGCCGACCTCGTATGAGGTGTTGAAGCGCATGGGGAGTATCATCGAGTTTCCGTGTTTTTACGAGCACATGAGCGGGCGGCAGAATCTGCAGTTACACTGCGAGTACATGGGCTATTATGTGCCTGACAGTGTGGATCATGCCCTGGAGATGCTCGGACTGCTGGATGCGGGAGACCAGGCGGTGAAGCGGTATTCTCTGGGGATGAAGCAGCGTCTCGGAATTGCCCGCGCGATCCTGTGCAGGCCGGAGCTTCTGGTGCTTGATGAACCGACGAACGGGCTGGATCCGGCGGGGATGAAACAGATTCGGGATCTGTTCCGGATGCTGTGCATGGAATATGGGATCACGATCATCATTTCCAGCCATATTCTCTCAGAAGTGGAGAGTATCGCGGATACGATCGGTGTGATCGATCACGGAAGGATGATGAAAGAGATCTCCATGCAGGAGATCACCGAGATGAACACCGCGTACATCGAGATCGTGGTGGAGGACACGAAAAAGGCGGCGTATGTCCTGGCGGATAAAATGGGGCTGAAGAACTTTAAGGTTGCTGACGGGCATACGATCCGCGTTTATGACGGGCAGGCGAGCACAAAGGAACTGTCCAGGGCGCTCGCATTGAATGATGTGGACATTGATTTTATCGGGAAACGGTCGGAGAGTCTGGAAGACTATTTCCTGAAGATAACGGGGGAGGGTGTACGGTCATGATGAAGCTGATACGGTTGGAATGGAAGAAAAATAATATCTTAAAATATGTCAGGAACGCGGCGGTCATGACGGCGGTTCTTGTGCTTCTGATCCTGCCGATGGCGGGAGAACTGCAGTCGGAGGAGGTTGATGATGTATTTCTGCATGGAATGGGTATCGTGGGAACGATGGTGAAGCTTTTTGTCGAAGTCGTCTATATCGTTTTTACGGCGGTTATGCTTGCGTCCTTTATTGTGAGCGCCTATGCCAAAAAGACCATGCACCTGATGTTTTCTTATCCGATCAGGCGCAGGAAGATCCTGCTGTCACAGATGGCAGCGGTGTGGATCTTTAACATGGCCGGGATGATCGCGAGCAAGCTGCTGATCTATGGCATTCTGCTGCTGTCAGGTCCTTTTCTGGGGATATCGACTGCGATTCTCGAGCTTGGGGCGCTGTCTTTCTGGATCGATCTTCTGCTCCGCTCGGCGGCGATGGTGAGCATTGCCTACATCACACTGCCGGTCGGTCTGAAGATGAAGTCCTCCAAGGCGACGATCGTGACGGCTGTGATCCTTGTCTGCTTCACGCATGGAAATATAGGGCCGGTCAGACTGACCGATAATATACTGTTTTTTGTGATATTGTTTGTGCTTTCGGCAGCGTCGGTATACCTGTCTGTCTGCAATGTGGAGACGAAGGATCTGATATAGGACTGCATTTGATCAGGCAGGGGAAATCCCCTGCCTGATCACGTCTGGCGAAAATGTATAGATTGTGGTAAGATAGAAGGCGGATGAGCGAAAGGAAATATGAACGATGAAGATACTTTTGGTTGAGGACGATACAGAGATCAGCGATATGCTGAAAAATTTTTTGATGACGGAAGATTATGAGGTCGTGACGGCCTATGACGGGGAGAGTGCCTGTGAGAAGTTTTTTGCAGACGAGTACAGTATCGTGTTACTGGATCTGATGATCCCCAAGATCAGCGGAATGGAGGTCATGAAGACGATCAGGGCGGCGAGCACGGTGCCGATCATGATCATCTCCGCAAAGGACACGGATTCGGACAAGGCATTGGGGCTCGGGCTCGGGGCGGACGACTATGTCACGAAGCCGTTTTCTGTCACGGAGGTGCTTGCCAGGATCAAGGCGAATATCCGGCGGAATACGCAGTATGCGGCGGGTGCTGCCACGGAGGAGGATATGATCACAAAAGGGGCGCTGACGCTCAATACAAGCGACTACTCCGTCATGAAGGATGGGGAGAAGATCGAGCTGACGGCAAAAGAATTCGAGATCCTGCATCTGCTCATGAAAAATCCGAAGAAGGTCTACACGAAAGAACAGATGTACTCTATTGTGTGGAAGGACGCCTACATGGGAGACGAGAATGCGGTCAATGTCCACATCAGCAGACTGCGCAACAAGATCGAGGACAATCCGCGCGATCCAAAGTATGTCGTTACCGTGTGGGGGATCGGCTACAAACTGGGGGATCTGGAATGAACAGGGGAACACGGGCAAAACTGAGAGAGATCACGGACAAACTGTCGGATATACTGGAAAATGACAGCGAGGAACAGGTCATGGTCTTTACGGATGACAAGATATTGATGGATCTGTGCGGACAGATCAATCTGCTGTTGTTGGACAGACAGAAAATGAAGGCGGATTTCAGAAAGCAGGAGATTGCCTCCAAGAAGATGCTCGCGAACATCTCGCACGATATCAAGACGCCGCTGACGGTCATACTCGGATATCTGGAGATCATGCGTTTAAGAGAACCTCAGAATGAGGGGCACGGGGATGAGACACTCGAGAAGGTGGAGGCGAAGGCAAAACAGGTGATGGAGCTGATCGACCAGTTTTTTACGCTGGCAAAGCTGGAAGCGGGCGACAAGAAGATCGAGATGGCGAAGATCGATATCTGTGAACTGTGCAGGGAGAATATTCTTGGTTTCTATGAACTTCTGATCCAGAAGGACTTCGAGGTGGAGATCGCTATTCCGGAGCAGCCTGTTTTTATCATGGGCGATGGGGAGGCGGTCAACCGGATCCTGAGCAATCTTGTGTCGAATGTCATACGATACGGCAGTGACGGAAAGTATATAGGTCTTTTTCTGCGGGAGGAGCGCGATCATGTCTTTGTGGATGTCGTGGACAGGGGAAAAGGGATCGAAAAACAGTTCGCCGCCAGTGTGTTTGAGAGACTTTACACGATGGAAGATTCCCGCAGCCGCAGCATACAGGGAAACGGCCTGGGGCTTACCATCGCGAAGAGTCTCGCAAACCAGATGGGCGGCGATGTTACGCTCGTAAGCAGGCCCGGTGTGCGGACAGCGTTTACTGTACAGTTTTTAAGGACATGTTTATAAGAAGTGTTTATGATGGCATTTTGCAGTGAAGGTGTCCCTGGAATTCATGGAAGAGGCTCTCTTCTTTCCTGGTCATGAAGAGGGTGAGTTCATCGCCGTGGAAGGACAACTGGAACTGCACACAGCCGACATACGCGTCGATGATGTGTACCCTGATGAGCAATGTACCGTCAAATAGCCATGCGCCGCTTGCGGCATAGCGCAGGTCATAGATCGGGAAAATGCCGGTCTGCATCTTGCCAATGCCAAAGTGGATATCATAAACTGCATGTTCGCGGGTGAAGGACAGCGTGCCGTTATCTTCGCTGATGCGGACGCTGAAATCCTGAAAAACGGAATCTGCTGTCTGCACCTGAAATAACCTGCCATTGATGCGGGAATAGATTTCCGGCGGGACAGTGCTTTCCAGGGGGGCTATGGTAAGGGAGGCGAGCGTATCGTGAAGTCTTTGTTCTGCCGCCGGGTCATGAGGGAGTGCATCTTCCTGTAAATACGGAAGGATCTCTTCATACAGCGCATCGTAGATCTGCTGGTTGCCGCCCTGTATGCTCTGCGTATCCGCGGTCGTCACGCAGATGAGGTCGCAGTCGGGCAGAAAGATGATGAGCTGTCCGCCCATTCCGTAGCAGGTAAAACCATTCCGCTCATTGCGCCAGAACTGCAGACCGTATCCCTGTGCCTCGCTCGGCAGAGGGCCTGTCACGCAGGTGGCAGTCAGGGGAGATACGGCCAGATCGATATAGGAGGATGACAGGAGCTGTTCTCCAAGGACATGCCCTCTGTGCGCGATCAGATAACCGAATCTCATCAGATCGGAAGGAAGCGCGACCAGACCGCTGCCGCCCATCGATATTCCAAAGGGATCTTTGAGCATATAGGATCTTTCTGAAAAGCCAAGGATGTGCAGTTTTTCTTTTAAATAATCAAGCATGCACCGGCCGGACAGCTTTTCCACGAGAGCACAGAGCGTGTGCGCGGCAGACGTGTCATAGTGAAATACTGTCCCCGGAGCGTGCGTGGGCGGAGTGGTAAAGAAGCTTGCCACCCAGTCTGATGCCATGTCGAGCTTGTATGTGGTGGATGCGTGGCAGGAGCGCATCATCAGCATGTCTTTGATGGTCATCTGGGCGATCCATGGGTGTATGTTCTCTTTGGCGGGCAGCTTTTCCGGAAAATACGCGATGATGGGGTCATCTAATGAAAGTTTTCCTTCATCAGCGAGCAGACCGACCGCGATGGAGGTAAAGCTCTTGCTGATGGAAAACATGCGGTGCAGGCTGTCCGCTGTGCAGGGGGCATAGTAGCCCTCAAAGACAAGCTTGTCATGGCGCATGAGAAGAAGGCTGTGCATGGGGATCTGGTGTCTTTGCAGCCTTTTGATCATATGGACGATACATTCACTGGGAATGCCGGTTTCCTCCGGTGTGGATCTTTCAAAGGTAAGCATAAGTTGTCTCCTTTAGAATGGTGTATAACATATTATTGATCGTTTCCCGCATGGTTAAAAGCCATTCAGGATCATGCGGATATTGTCGGAAAGTGATGGGCATAATATCCTTTTCCAGTAATTTTTGTGTTTCCGTTCTGCCGATCAGGGATTCCAGTAGCTGCAGGGCCCGGTAATCCTGAAAGGCTTCACGGAGCACTTCGATTCGTATGGAGTTGACAGGACCGTGCGCACCGGGGTACACCAGATAGGCGTCGCCGGACGGGAAACATGCATCGGCATCGGTGTTCAGAAAAGGATTTATCTTTTTTACAGAAAGTCCGGAATACCAGTGGTTATAGCCCCAGTGCAGGAATCCCTTGATGTTGTGTCTGTAAAGCTGTATTCCCAGTATCCTGTTACGGTTCGACGGCAGGGCAAAGAACCGGTTGGACAGGGAATCCTGATATTGCAGGCATGCATAATAAGCCCACAGATTCTCAACATTTTTTTCGATAAAAGGTTCAAGGGCATCCGTCGCCGTCACAGGAATTGTCAGCGTGCTTTTTTCAAACAGGGCGTATTCGGATAGCGCGTCCATGATGGGATGTGCCCCGATCAGGTTTTTCACAAATGCGCTCAGTCTGCCGTACCGTTCCAGACTGTCCTCGCCGGGTTCGTCGGAAATATGGAAAAAGACGTGGCCGGGATCCAGCCTGCTGTCGAGGTAATCCGTCAGCGCGGGCAGGAATTGTTCCAGGAACTCCAGGTATGCAGGAGATTCCGATGGGATATGCCAGCCAAACATCGGTTGAAGTTCGTTGTTTTCGCGCACGATAATTTTGGGGGTGAACTGTGCGCCCCACTGTGTAAACAGATGCGGCATCTCGAAGTACTCGATTCCATTTTCCAGACCCATGTCAATCCACTTCCCGAGATCTTCAAAATCAAAGTGGTATCTGCTGCCGTTTTTGCGGATGTCAACCAGTTGGATGGTCAGGCGTTCCGTGTCTGCCTTCGTCTCAACCGGAGGTGTGAAAACCGGGGTCAGAAGCATATTGATACCATGTTCGGCGGCATTGCGCACATAAGCGCTTATGATATCCCACCAGGGCGGCGAGAGGGGCGTGAGACCATACCATGTGCTGATGCAGTCGGCAGAAAACCATTCTGTGTGTGGAATCTGCTGTTTTGGCAGTTCCGGCGGCAGGATGGATAAGGTAAAGACACTTTCGCCATACCATTCTGAATTTCTGCCAAAGGTTGAGTTGTCTTTTCCATAAAGCGTGATCCTGATCTGATAGTTTCCGGGTTTGGCTTCTTTACCGACACGGAGGGTTATCCATAGGGAACGCCATTGTCTGGGATAAGCGTACAGTTCCGTATCCGTGGTAATTGGGTATAATGGGTCAGGATAGAGCCCCGGCGTATTGCGCAGTACAAAATCGTCCCCGTTGCCATAGGATGGCAGCTCCGACGGTACAAGCCCGACGCTGTGAATCAGGGGATCGAGCGCGGGACTCCCAGTATCAATTTTGACATGCAGCCTCTTGACCAGCCGGTCGGACCGGTAGGCAGCCTGAAAGGAAAAAACTTCGTTTCGCAGCGCGGAGCCGCACAGGTATGGCGGTTCCTTTAAGTCTGTGTCCGGAAATACTTTGGTCAGTGAACTGACGCATTTTAATTCAATAAAATTCATGATTTACACACCTCCAGTCCAATCCAGATAAGTTTATTATATCATAACAGAGCCTGCATTCAATACATAAAAGCATTGACAACACATTTAGCGGTTATTTTGGCGAAGGACCAGACCATAGAAAATGGATCGGTAATTGACGATATATGAAAACGATTACACAACGTTTCATAAAAAAATGATCAAAAAGTTATGAAAAATGTCAATTTACAATTGGTATTTTATGGGATATGATAATGCTGTAAATGAAATCGATTGCATACAGAAGTTAATTCAAACAACAGGGAAAGGAAGGATTTTATGCAGCAGGTACATATTCGATTTTATGGTGTAGATCAGGTGAGACAGTTTGTGAATGTCATCAATAAATTTGATACGAGTTTCGATCTGGGTTCCGGACAGCGGATCGTTGACGCGAAGTCCATACTTGGCGTGATGGCATTGGATCTGTCAGGTCCCCTCAGGTTGAGATATCACTTAAATGAATCGGAAAGTGACACGGAGATCCAGGAGAAGATCGCGCCGTTTCTGTACTCGAAGGCATAGTTTCAGGAGAAGGGGAAGGTTTTTTGAAATATCATTTGTGTAGGAGGGAAATGCTGTGAAAAGGGAAGAACGTATTTATCAGGAAAGACTGGCACGCCATCATGACGAACTGCGCTGGCTCTATATGGAATTGTATGACAATGATTCCATGTTTGCGGAGCTGTGTGACAGCATGTGGGCGTTTTATCAGAAGAGGAACAAGGAATTAAAGACAAGTGACCAGAAGCGGGAAGCAGACCATAACTGGTATAAGCTCAACGACATGCTCGGTATGATGTTCTATATTGACAACTTTGCAGGCAATATGAAGGGTGTGGAGTCGAAGCTTGACTACATCGAAGCGTGCAATGTGAACTATGTCCATCTGATGCCGTTTCTTGACACGCCGGAAGGACGGTCCGACGGAGGGTATGCGGTGTCGGATTTCCGCAAGGTGCAGCCAAAGCTGGGAAGCATGGAAGATCTGGACAGCCTGACTGCCGCCTGCCATAAGAAGGGCATCAATGTCTGCATGGACTTTGTCATGAACCACACTTCGGAGGATCATGAGTGGGCGAAAAAGGCGCGCCAGGGAGACGGGGAGTACATGAGCCGCTACTTTTTCTTCAACAACGCCGAGGAACCTGCCATGTATGAAAAGACAGTGCCGCAGGTGTTTCCCACGACTGCCCCGGGGAATTTTACATGGCTTCCGGATATCGGGCACTACGTGATGACCACCTTTTACCCTTACCAGTGGGATCTGAATTACAAGAATCCGAGAGTATTTAACGAGATGATGTACAATTTCCTCTATCTCGCAAACAGGGGGATCGATATCATCCGCATCGATGCAGTACCATATATATGGAAGGAACTGAACACGCCGTGCCGCAATCTGCTGCAGGTGCACACGATCGTCCGCATGATGCGTATGATCAGTGAGATCGTTTGCCCGGGCGTGTTGCTGCTTGGAGAGGTGGTCATGGAGCCGGAGAAGGTGACGCCCTACTTTGGCACGGTGGAGAAACCGGAATGCCATATGCTCTACAATGTTACAACGATGGCGACAACATGGCATACTGTGGCGACACGGGATGTCAAGCTGCTGAAAAAACAGTTGGATATCGTGAATGCACTGCCAAAAGACTATGTGTTCCTGAACTATCTGCGCTGTCATGATGATATCGGCTGGGGACTCGACTATGCGACGCTTAAAATGGACGGCATGGAAGAGAGGGCGCACAAAAAATACCTGAACGATTACTTTCAGGGATACGACGGGGATAGTTGCAGCCGCGGGGAGCTTTACAATGCGGATCCGGTCACGGGCGACGCCCGCTTCTGCGGGACGACGGCGTCTATGTGCGGCGTGGAGAAGGCTGGTTTTGAGCAGGATGCCGCCGCGATGGAGCGCGCGGTACAGATGGATCTGATGCTCCATGCGTATATGTTCATGCAGTCGGGGATCCCGGTTCTATACAGCGGGGACGAGATCGGGCAGGTGAATGACTATACATATAAGGATGATCCAAACAAGGCGGCTGACTCCAGATATCTCCATCGCGGGGCGATGAACTGGAAGCTGGCGGCGCATGTGAAGGATACGGACACTGTAGCGGGAAAAATGTTTCAGGGATTAAAGCGGTTGGAACAGATCCGCAAGTCGGAAAAAGTGTTTGTGTCAGGCGCTGACACATGGACGATCGAGACAAGGGATCCGTCTGTGCTGTGCATCGGCAGATATTATGACGGCGAGAAGCTGATCGGCTTGTTTAATTTCAGTGAGTATGACAAGACGGCATGGATTTATGAGGACGATGGCGACTATACAGAACTGATCTCGGGAAAAGCGATCAAACCTGTCGAGGTTCTTGTGCCGGCATACGGATATTTTTATATGAAAAAGAAATAAAAGAGGGCGGATGCGATGAACATCAAGGAGATTGCGAGGCGTGCCGGCGTATCAAGCGCCGCGGTTTCACGCTATTTTAACAACGGCTATATTTCGGAGGAAAAACAGGAGGCGATCCGCAAGGTTGTGGAGGAGACGGGCTACCGTCCCTCCCTGCAGGCGCAGACACTTCGGACAAAGAAGACAAAGATGATCGGAGTGATCGTGCCAAAGATCACCTCCGCTTCCATTGGCAGGATCGTGGAGGGGATCCTTTCGGCACTGAATGAAAGTGAATATCAGATGCTCCTCGCAGTCACCCAGAATGATCCGAAGAAGGAAGTGGAGTACCTGAACGCCTTCCATGATAAGCAGGTGGACGGTGTGATCCTGGCGGCAACAGTGTTTACGGCGGAGCATAAACGGGTGCTGAAAACACTGTCCGTTCCGGTCGTGATCGTGGGGCAGCATCTGCCAAATTATTACTGTATCTACCATGATGATTACCATGCCACATACGACCTCACAAAACTGTTTCTGGAAAAAGGCAGGAAAAATCTGGGGTTTCTTGGTGCGATGCAGCAGGATCAGGCGGCGGGAGCGGCAAGATACCAGGGATTTCGGGATGCGGTGTGCGACATGGGCTTTGAGAGGTTCGCTGATCACTTTGTGACAGCGGAATTTTCGCTTGCCTCCGGGTATGAGAAAACCGGGGAGCTGCTGAAAAAATGGAAGGATCTGGACGGGCTGATCTGTGCGACAGACGCGATGGCAGTCGGTGCGATGCAGTATTTGCGGGAGCAGGGGATCCATGTGCCGGAGCAGATCCTGGTCGCAGGTCATGGGGACTCTGAGCTGGCGCGGGTGACAACGCCGCCTCTTGTCACGGTTCACTATTTCTATGAGAAGAGCGGCGGGCTTGCTGTCACGATGCTGATGAGCCTGCTGCGCCATGAAGAGAGCGCTGTCAGGGAAGTGAAGCTGGGGTATCATCTTGTTGATCCGCAGAAGAAGTCAGCGCGTCATAATCCTGCCGGAGAACCGCATATTGGGCAGTATCAGACATATGGCAGGATGCCTCAAGATTCCCCAGATTGATCGTTCCGATCAGTTGCTGATTTTCTTTGGATTCGATCACCCAGTGAAAGTAGGTATCTGATTCGTAATTTTTGGACCAGTTTCGTACTTTTTCTCTGTAGACCGTTATCTCTTCAATCGGATCAAACGGAAAATATCTGCAGACGGATTCATATTTTGCCCAGTTCTCATACATCATCTTGTAGTCTTCGGGGCGGATCCTTCTCAGCAGACACCGTTTGGTCTCTATATTCTGTGTTCCGATCATGTTCATATCAGTCACCTTCCAGATTTTACTAATTTTATATATCTTACTACAGGCTTGCGCATCGTTCAAGTACGTATTTGCGGGTGCAGTGCTTTTCATTTTCCTTTACAAGCACCTGTGCTGTAGGATATACTGAAATCAGGAAACTATTAAGGAACTGTTCAAAATAGCATAACGGGGGTATCTGTATGGATCATAAACCATTGCCGGTAGGTGTTGATAACTTTGAGCATTTAATAACAAGAGGATATTATTTTATTGATAAGACGTGGTTCATGAAAGAGCTATTGGATAAAAAAGGAAGCGTCAATCTATTTACGCGTCCGCGGCGTTTCGGCAAGACGCTGAATATGAGCATGCTCCAGTATTTTTTTGAGGATATGCATACGGATGACGGCGAAAAAAAGGACAATGCCTATCTGTTTGAACAGATGAAGATCATGGAGGCGGGGGAGGATTACCTTGCGCATATGGGGCGCTATCCTGTGATCAATCTGACGTTAAAGGATGCGAAACAGCCGGATTTTGAGCTTGCGTATGCGGCGATCAGGCGGCAGATCGCTAATGAATATTATCGTCATCGATATATTCTTCGGGCGGAAGGGCTGTCTGAGAAAAAGGAAGAATATCTGAACATTATGAGGCGCAAGGCAGACAGAGACAGTTATAATCAGTCTATTCAGTTTTTATCCCAATGCCTTGAAGCTTATTATGGGAAAAAAGCGATCATACTGATCGATGAATACGACGTGCCGCTCGAGAATGCGTTCACGCAGAATTTTTATAACGAGATGGCAGGCTTTATCCGTTCCCTGTTTGAGTCTGCTTTTAAGACAAACAGCAGCCTGGAGTTTGCGGTGATAACAGGGTGTCTGCGGATCTCAAAGGAAAGTATCTTTACCGGTTTAAATAATCTTGAGGTGATATCCATACTTGACTGGAACTACGATGAATACTTTGGCTTTACGGAGGAGGAAGTGCGCAGGCTTTGTAAAGACTGCGCACTGGAGCACAAGTACGACCTGATCAAAGAATGGTACAACGGATACCTTTTTGGCAACACCAATGTATATAATCCGTGGAGTGTCATTCGGTATGTGAAAGCTTTAACAAGTCATGAAGATGAGTTTCCGCATTCGTACTGGGCAAATACTTCTTCCAATACGGTTGTGCGTAAGCTGATCGACATGGCGGATGACAGTGTAAAGAGTGAACTGGAGAACCTGATTGACGGCGGGACTGTCGAAAAGCCCGTTCATGAGGACATTACCTATGGCGAAGTATACGAAAACATGGACAATCTGTGGAATTTCATGTTTTTTACAGGATATTTCAGAAAAGTGGACGAGCGCATGGGAGAGAATGATACGCGGTATCTGACGCTTGCGATCCCCAACCGGGAGGTGCGTTATATTTTCCGCGAAAAGATCATGGCATGGTTTGATCAGAAAATGAAAGAGCGTGATCTTACCCGGCTGCATACGGCATTTGTCAATAAGGATGCGCAGATGCTGCAGGAGGAACTGACGGATATTCTGTATGAAACGATCAGCTCCTTTGACGAGAGTGAAAATTACTATCACGGGCTGGTGGCAGGATTGTTATCGGGCATGAAAGGCTACCGCACAAAATCCAACCGAGAGACGGGCAAGGGCAGGTGCGATCTGTTTGTGAAGCCTGTATCGCGCCGGAAAGAGGCGTTTATCGTGGAATTCAAGACTACAAAGAAGATAAGGGAGCTTGAAAAAAAAGCGGAGGAGGCATTGCAGCAGATCGATGATAAAAGATATATCCTGGAGCTTGAGGACGACGGCTATGACATTGCAAGCAGTTACGGGATCTCATTCTGCGGAAAGGACTGCTGTGTCATGATTCGGGAAGGGACAGCGCCGGACTGGTAAGCAATGCGGTATCTTCATACTGACGACAAAATATATCAGACAGACTGCGTCATATTTTATGGCGTGGTCTTTTTTTGATGCACACGGGCGTCCAAAGGAAATATGTCAGCATACGCTGACGGACGCCCGGCGCGCGAGCAGGGGAAGATTGCTCTTCCCTGCTCGATTACACACGGGTGTCCAGAGAAAATTTTGAAATGAAAGAAAATATTTCGAAAATTGTTGAAATAAAAGTTGACAAACGCATAATATACTGTTAATATAAAAGTACAAACTTTTGAAACAACAAAAATGTAGAAAATTAATTTTCAAAACAAAAGTAACTGTTGAAGAAGTTGAAAAAAGTGGTAAAATGAAAGGAGAGGATCATTATGATATTCAGAAACAAAAAAACATAGGACAGCGAGGAGGTAATACGATGGATACAATGGAGCAGCGCAGAAACACGATCGTAGATTTGGTGAATCAGAGTGGAAACATCAGTTTCGCACAGTTGAAGAAGAGATTTCCCCAAATATCGGAGATGACACTGCGCACGGATTTGAAAGCTCTTGATGAGGCGAAACGGATCGTCCGGGTACATGGAGGGGCAAAGTCGGTGGACGTCGTGGTCGGGACAGACGATATGCTGAGCCGCAGACAGGTGCGGAACATTGAGGCGAAGCAGCTGATCACGCAGAAGGCGCTGACTTTTATAAGAAGGGATACGACCATCTTTCTGGACTCTGGCAGCACGACGACAATGCTCGCGTCGTGTATTCCCGACCAGTCCAACCTGATCTACACCAATTCCCTGACCTGCGCAGCAGAGCTTGGCAGGCTGACGCAGCCTTCGATCCACATTCTGGGGGGAAAGATGAACCGCTACAGCATGAGTGTATGTGGGATCCATACCGTCCAGGAGGTTCAGAGGATCAACTTTGACCAGGTGTTCATGGGGGTTACCAGCTACTGTGAACCGACAGGGTTCTGCTGTGGCGTAGACGAGGAGGCAGTCCTGAAAAAAACAGTCCTGTCTCAGGCGGAACAGAGGATACTCCTGATGGATTCCTCCAAGGTCGGTGTGAAGAGTACATACGCCTTCTGCGGTCTGGGTGATGTGGACATTGTCATCTCGGATGACAATCTTCCGGAGGAATTTCGCGAGGACTGCAGGCGGCATGGGATACAGGTGATATAGGACGGTATCGCGTCCGCCGTGGATCAAGGGCAGGCAAAAATTTTGAAGCGAGGTTCTATATGAAAAATAGTGTACAACGTTTTGGCAAATTCTTATCGGCAATGATCATGCCGAATATCGGCGCGTTGATCGCATTTGGTTTCCTTGCGGCTTTCTTTAATGGAAGCGGCTGGATTCCCCACGAAGGGTTTGCTACGATATTTTCGGCGATCCTGGTGTATCTGATTCCGATCCTGATCGCCTCGACGGGCGGCAGACTGATCGGAGGGGAGCGCGGCAGCATCATCGGAGCGATCGCGGTGGTCGGTGCGATCATGAGCGACCCGGATACCACGATGCTCATGGCGGCCATGATCATCGGTCCGCTGTCCGGATTCTGCATCAAAAAATTTGATCAGGTGATGGAAGGGCATATGCCTGCAGGATTTGAGATGCTGATCAACAACTTTTCTGTCGGCATTATCGGTATGCTGCTCGCCATGGTGAGCTATCTGGTGATCGGACCGCTTATGAATCTGATCCTGGCAGTACTGACAGCCGGGGTGAATGTGCTGGTGGATCATAACATGCTGCCGCTGATCGCGGTGTTTATCGAGCCGGCGAAGGTATTGTTCCTGAACAATGCGATCAACCATGGCATTTTCACACCGATCGCGACAGCACAGGCGGCAGAGGCGGGAAAGTCCATCATGTATATGCTGGAGGCAAATCCCGGACCTGGGCTTGGCGTGCTGCTGGCCTACATGTTCTTCTGTGAGGATAAGAAGACGAAGCAGTCTGCGCCGGGTGCGGTGATCATTCATCTGCTGGGCGGCATTCACGAGATCTATTTTCCATACATACTGATGAATCCGCTGGTGATCATCGCGCCGATCGCGGGCAATATCGCGGCGATCTTCTGGTACAACCTGACGAACGCCGGACTGGTTGGACCGGCATCGCCGGGCTCGATCATCGCGTATCTGATGATGGCATCAAGGGACAGCATGGTTTCGGTGATCGTCGGTGTGCTGATCGCGACGGCAGTTTCGTTCGGGATCGCATCTGTGGTCATACGCATGTCCAAGGGCAGGAGTCTGGAGGAAGCGCAGGAGGAAGTGGCGAGCAGAAAGGCGGAGGCAAAAGGCACAAAGACGGGTGCTGAGGCAGAACCAGTGGCTGTCAGAACAGAAGGTGTCAGAAAGGTCGTGTTTGCCTGCGATGCAGGAATGGGTTCCTCCGCGATGGGGGCGACGAAGTTCCGGAACCGGATCAAGGCGCAGCGGCCGGACCTGACAGTAATCAACACATCAGTCGACACGATCCCTGCAGACTGTGACATCGCGGTCGTCCAGATCACACTGGTGGAACGTGCCAGAAAGTCCGTGCCGCAGGCGCAGATCGTGACACTGCACAATTTCCTTGCGGATCCGGCGCTGGACGCACTGTATGAACAGCTCACTGCGAAGCAGGACACAGAGCAGGTGCAGCCGGAAGGGCAGTCAGCAGCGCAGAAGGCAGAATCCGTACATGGGCAGTCAACAGTGCAGAGGGCAGAGTCTGCACAAGGGCAGGCAGAAAATGCACAGTCAGAAGTTCCGGAAGCGGATCAAAGGCAGATCTTGGTGAGGGACGGTGTGAAGCTGAACCAGAGTCCAGTCTCAAAAGAGGAGGCGATACAGGCGGCAGGTGAACTGCTGGCAGGACTCGGATATGTCGACAGGTCTTATGTCGACGCCATGCAGGAGCGCGAGAGACTGGTATCGACCTACATGGGGATGGGTGTGGCGATCCCGCATGGCACCTCGGAGGCAAAGGACACTGTCAGAAGGACGGGGATCGTTCTGCTGCAGTATCCGGAGGGCATTGATTTTGGGGACGAAAAGGCGCAGTTAATCTTTGGCATCGCTGGGATCGGCGACGAACATCTCGACCTGCTGAGCAGGATCTGTGAGATGCTGGAGGACGAAGAGGTTTTGGAAACATTAAAGACGACGAACGATGTCGGATGGATATTAGAGCATTTGAATTAAAAGCGTTTGAAATAAAATGATTGGCGGAATGGATCCGCGGAATAGGAGGAAAAAAATGAAAGTAAAAGGCGTCAGACTTCACGGAGCACACGATATCAGGCTGGAGGAATTTGAACTTCCCGAGATCAGGGACGATGAGATCCTGGTGAGGGTTGTGAGCGACAGCATCTGCATGTCGACATGGAAGATGGTACAGGCGGGCAAGGATCACAAGCGCGTGCCGGAAAATGTGGCGGAGCACCCGGTCATCATCGGGCATGAGTTCACAGGGGATATCGTCAAGGTCGGTGCGAAGTGGAAAGACCAGTTCCATGAGGGGAAAAAGTTCGCACAGCAGCCGGCAATCCCGGGGCAGATGGAATCGCCGGGGTACTCGTATGAGTTTTTTGGCGGGGCGGCTACGTACTGCATTTTCCCGAATGATGTGATCGAGAAGGGCTGCATCTGGGAATATGACGGGGACAGCTATTTCGAGGCTTCGCTCGGGGAGCCGATGAGCTGCTGTATTGGCGGATATCACAGCAACTATCACACAGAGCATCTGTCATATGAGCACAAGATGGGAACGCTGGCGGGCGGCGATATCCTGATCCTCGGCGGCTGCGGCCCGATGGGGCTCGGCGCGATCAGCTATGGCCTTGCCTTTGAGAATAAGCCCAAACGGATCGTCGTGACAGACATCAATGACGCCAAGATCGCGCGGGCAAAGGAAGTGATCTCCGAGGAGGAGGCAAGGGAGAAAGGTGTCGAGCTGCACTATGTCAATACGGCAGATATGGAAGACCCTGTTGCAGAACTCCGCGCGATCACAGAAGGCGTTGGTTACAGCGATGTCTTTGTGTATGCGCCGATAAAGAGCATCGCGGAGATGGGCGACAAGCTCCTTGCGGTGGACGGCTGCCTGAACTTTTTTGCAGGGCCGACCGACACGCAGTTTTCAGCAAACATGAACCTTTACAACTGCCACTATGCGCGGACGAAGATCATGGGGTCTACAGGCGGCAACACGGATGATATGAAGGAGGCCATCGCAAAGTCTGCGGCGGGGGAGATCAACTCGGCGGTCATGGTGACACATGTCGGAGGGATCGACTCGATCGTGGACACGACGAACAACCTGCCCAATATTCCGGGCGGCAAGAAGCTGGCTTACATTCAGTTCAACATGCCGATGACCGCCATCGAGGATTTCGGGAAGCTGGGGGAGAAAGATCCGTTCTTCAAGGAGCTGGACGAGTGCTGCAGACGTAACAAGGGACTTTGGTCAAAAGAGGCAGAGGATATGCTGTTTGAACATTTTGGAGGAGAGCGTGTATGATTTATACGGTAACATTTAATCCGTCACTTGATTACATCGTGTCCATGAACGGATTTGAGATGGGCATGACTAACCGAACCACCGGGGAGCAGATGTTTCCCGGCGGTAAGGGGATCAACGTGTCGATCGTTCTGGGCAATCTGGGGATCGAGAGCACTGCGCTCGGTTTTACGGCAGGGTTTACCGGGGAGCAGATCGAGCGGGAAGTGCAAAAGATCGGTCTGCTCACGGATTTTATCCACATTGACAAGGGATTTTCACGTATCAATGTCAAGCTGAAAGATTACGAGGGCACAGAGATCAACGGCATGGGACCGGAGATCGGCCAGATTCATGTAAATGAGCTGTTTAAAAAATTGGACCGGCTGGAAGCGGACGATATCCTGATCCTTGCGGGCAGCATTCCAAAGAGCCTGCCGGATTCTATGTATAGCGATATCCTGGAGCGGCTTCAGAAGAAAGGGGTACTGTTCGTCGTGGACGCGACACAGGAATTGCTACTGAACGTACTGCAGTATAAGCCATTTCTGATCAAGCCGAACAATCATGAGTTGGGTGAGATCTTCGGCGTGACGCTGGAGACGAGGGAAGATGTCGTTCCGTATGCAAAAAAACTGCAGGAGAGAGGGGCGAGGAATGTGCTGGTGTCCATGGCGGGACAGGGCGCGGTTCTGGTGGACGAAGACGGCGCTGTACATATGCTTGCGGCGCCGAAGGGAAAACTGGTCAACGCGGTGGGCGCCGGGGATTCCATGGTTGCCGGTTTTGTCGCCGGCTGGACGAAGGAACAGGATTACGACTATGCGTTCCGCATGGGAATATCGGCGGGAAGCGCGAGCGCTTTTTCTGAGCTGCTTGCCACAAGGGAAGAGATCGAACGGATTTTTGAGAGCATCAATTGAGAAAGGAAAGATGAATATGAGAGAATTTACATATGTTATCACAGACAAAGAGGGGATCCACGCACGTCCGGCGGGCGAGCTGGTGAAGCTGGCAAAGGAGTACGCGTCGTCTGTTTCCATCTTGAAAGAGGGAAAGAAAGCTGATGCGAAAAAGGTTTTCGGACTGATGGGGCTGGGCGTAAAACAGGGCATGGAGATCGCAGTGCAGGTCGAGGGCGACGATGAGGATGCAGCGGCGGCGGCGCTGGAGGCGTTCCTGAAGGAGAATTTGTAGAAAATATGTTCTTGTATTCCGATCCCTGACTGGGTGGAATACTGGTATCATGGAGGAAATATATGGCAGAAGGATTATCAGAAAATGTTGTTTCAGGGAAAAAATTTTCGGGAAAAACAGTATATAACGGAATCGCAATGGGAAAAGTGATGGTTCTGCGCAAAGACCAGGAACGGATCAGACGAATCAGGATCGAGGATCCGGAAAATGAGTGCGGCAGGGTGCAGCGTGCGGTCGATGCATCAAAACAGCAGCTTGCTGCATTGTATGACAAAGCTGTGAAGGAGGTCGGTGAGTCGAGCGCCGCCATCTTCGAGGTGCATCAGATGATGCTTGAGGACGAAGACTATCTGGATGCCATCTCCCATGTGATACGGACGGAAATGGTCAATGCGGAATATGCGGTGGCGATCACGGGCGATAATTTCGCTGGCATGTTTGCCGGCATGGAAGATGAGTATATGCAGGCGCGCGCGGCGGACGTCAAGGATATTTCCGCGCGTCTGGTGAGAAATCTGTCCGGTCAGGGCGGCATGGATCTTTCCACGATGGAGCCGTCGATCATCGTGGCGGACGACTTAAGCCCCAGCGAGACGGTGCAGATGGATAAGAAGAAGATCCTGGCTTTCGTGACAGTGCACGGCTCGACCAACTCCCACACGGCGATCCTGGCGCGCATGATGAGCATTCCCGCGCTGATCGGTGTGGAGATGGACTTGAATGCGATCCAGACCGGAATGACTGCGATCGTGGACGGTGCTGCCGGGGAGGTCATCTTTGCACCGGACGAGGCGCAGTGCAGTGAGGCGGAGAGGAAGATCAAGAACGAGAAGGAGAAGCTTCGTCTGCTGCAGGAACTAAAGGGCAAGAAGAACGAGACCAGCGACGGCAGGACGATCAATATCTATGCAAATATCGGGAGCGTCAGCGACGTGGGCTATGTGCTGGAGAATGATGCCGGCGGGATCGGGCTCTTCCGCAGCGAGTTCCTATACCTTGGGCGTGATGATTTTCCGTCGGAGGAGGAGCAGTTCCAGGCGTATAAGCAGGTTGTGCAGACGATGGGACAGAAGAAGGTCATTATCCGGACGCTCGATATCGGAGCGGATAAGCAGGCAGATTATTTTGGATTGGGAAAAGAGGACAATCCGGCGCTGGGATATCGGGCGATCCGCATCTGCTTAAAGCAGCCTGAGATCTTCCGGACACAGCTTCGGGCGCTTCTGCGGGCGGCGGCGTACGGGAATCTTTCGATCATGTATCCGATGATCATCTCAGTCGAGGAAGTCCGGCAGATCGATGCCATTGTGCGGGAAGTGGACAGGGAGCTGACGGAAGCGCAGATTCCGCACCGGATCCCCGAACAGGGCATTATGATCGAGACGCCGGCGGCGGTGATGATCAGCGATGAGCTGGCGGAGCTGGTGGATTTCTTCAGCATCGGCACGAATGACCTGACGCAGTACACGCTCGCGATCGACAGGCAGAACCAGCGGCTCGAGGATTTCTACAATCCGCATCACAAGGCGGTCCTGCGCATGATCAGGATGGTGGTTGACAACGCGCACAAGTGCGGTAAATGGGCAGGGATCTGCGGAGAGCTGGGAGCGGACACGGAGCTTACGCAGGCGTTTGTCGACATGGGAGTCGATGAACTGTCGGTTGCGCCGCCGATGGTGTTGAAGGTGCGCGAGAAAGTGCGTGCGATATGATATAGGACATAAGTCAGGCTCTTTGACGGCGGTCATGCATTCCGCCGCAAAGGGCTTGACTTTTGTTTTGAAAACTGTTAACTTATAAGAAGAAAAAAGTTAACATTGGAGGAAAAAGGATGAGTCTGTCAAAAGAACTAAAGCAAAAAATATACGCAGGCGGGAGCGTGACGAGGGACGAGGCGCTTGCGCTTGCTGATGAGCCATTGGATGACCTGACGGCAGCAGCCGATGAGATCAGGGAAAAGATGTGCGGGAACCGGTTTGACATGTGCACGATCGTCAACGGCAAGTGCGGAAGGTGCCCGGAGGACTGCAAGTACTGTGCACAGAGCGTCCACTATCATACGGCGTGTCAGGACACGTATCCGCTGTTGGCGACGGAGGTACTTTTGGAGGGGGCAAGGCGCAACCAGGAACAGGGGGTGCTGCGCTACTCGATCGTCACATCGGGGAAGCGTCTGAGCGATGCGGAGGTTGAACAGGTCTGCGGGAGTATCCGTGAGATCCGCAGGCAGATCGGCATTGAGGTCTGTGTGTCCTTTGGATTCCTAGATGAGGAACAGTTTCGGAAGATCAAGGCGGCAGGCGCATCGAGAGTGCACTGCAACCTCGAGACCTCGCGGAACTATTTTCCACAGGTCTGTACGACACATACATATGATGAGAAGGTCGCTGTGCTGAGGGCGGCAAAAAGCGCGGGATTGAGCATATGTTCCGGCGGTATCATGGGACTTGGGGAGACCATGGAGGACAGGATCGACATGGCGCTCGCGCTGAGAGACCTTGGGGTGAAGTCGGTTCCTGTCAATCTGCTGAATCCGATCAAGGGAACGCCTTATGAAAGGAATCGGATCCTTTCAAACGATGAGCTCTGCCGCATCGTGGCGGTCTTCCGCTTCATCATACCGGACGGGGATATCCGCCTTGCCGGAGGGCGCGGCCTGGTGGGCGACAAGGGGGCGAAGTGCTTTAAGAGCGGCGCCAACGCCGCGATATCGGGAGATATGCTCACGACAGCCGGCGTCACGGTTGCGACGGATATGGCGCTGGTGGAAGGATTGGGGTATGAGGTGTCTTTAGAGAAAATTTAGAGCTTGATATTATATAATAGCCTTAGAGCATTTTTCAAACATGCTCTGGAGCGATAAAGTCGGAAATATGAGTTTACAAAAAATTTATATTTTTGGATGCAACGTTTTATAGATCTGAAACGTCTAATATATGTAGGAACGATTCATAGGAGCTATTTAGGAAAGAGCGCACGATACCCGGCGCGTGGGCAGGCGTTCGATCTAAGATCGTATTTTGCAGCAGATAAAAGGCTATTGTGATAGGAGAAGTACTTATGGGGAATCAGGCACAGCAGAGTCAGGAGCTGGAATTGTGGCAGGTGGTGAGCTCGTCTGGGAATGGGAGGGGCAGACAGACGAGGCCAGGGAGAGCGGAGACACAGGCCAGGGCTGACGTGCAGAGAAGGGGAAACGTATCAAGCTACAATAAGGCAAGGGCAGCAAGATCCGCGCGCATGGGGAATGCAGGAAATGCCAGATCTGCCGGGACGAGACGGACAGGAAATGTCAGGTCTGCCGGAGCGGGGCAGACAGTAAAAGCGGAATTTGCAAGCACTGTGCGCACAGGGAAGGCGAGACCAGCGGGGGCAGTGCGGACAGGGAATATAAGATCCGTCAGTCCGAAACAGACGGCAAGGGCGCAGACGTCTAAAAAGAAGAAAAAGGTAGGACGCCGTGCCCGGTTCAACCAGTTTCTGGCGTTTATGTGGATCGCGGCAATGACTGCGGCGATCGTCTTCATGGGGAAAAATTTTTATCAGAGTATGCAGAAGAGTCCTGTGATAAAAGAGGACAAGACGGAGAAGTCGTCTCCTCAGGCGGATCTTCCTTTCGTGGAAGATACGGAAAGAAAGCCGCAGATCCGCGAGGATCTGCTCACGATCAGCGAGTACAACCGGCCGGGGACGACTCTTGCCGAGGTCAGAAATATCTTTGTGCACTACACAGCGAACCCCGGAACATCAGCGGCGCAGAACAGAAGTTATTTTGAGAGTCTTGGGCAGACGCATGAACGGGCTGCAAGTGCGCATTTTATCATTGGGTATGAGGGCGAGATCGTGCAGTGCATACCGCTGGATGAGGAAGCGTATGCCGTGGTGGAGCGAAACGGGGATTCGATCTCGATCGAGTGCTGTTATCTGGAGGAGGACGGTTCGTTCACACAGGAGACGTACGATTCACTGATCGAGATGCTCGCATGGCTGACGGACAAGTACGATCTGGAGCCGGAGGATATATTGCGCCATTATGACTGCGGCGGCAAGAAGTGCCCGATCTATTATGTGGAGCATGAGGACGCGTGGCAGAAGCTTCTCAATGATGTGGCAAACTATACGCTTTAGGAACAAAAATACCACTGTGGGATTTTCCAGTGGTATTTTTGTTCTTAATATTATACTAACAGCTCCTGAGGCTGGACACGACTTCCTGCTCGTTGAATGGTTTGGTGAAGAACAGTTCGGCGCCTTCCTTGAGTGCGTCCATGAGTTTATCCTTCTGTCCGGCCGCAGAGATCATGGCGACTGTGGCGTTGGGATCGTATTCCTTGATGTGTTTCAGGGCGGTCACACCGTCCATCACGGGCATTGTGATATCGAGCGTCACATAGTCGGGCTCCAGCTCCTTGTACAGTTCCACTGCCTCCGCGCCGTTTGTCGCTTCGCCCACGACCTGATAGCCGTTTTCGTTGAGCATCTTGATGAGAACCTTTCGGATGAGGGAGGAGTCATCAACCACAAGGACTGTAGGCAGCAATTTGGACGTGTCGATCTGCAGGTCCGTTTTCTTGAGGTTCAGGGCGTGTGGTCTGTCACCAGGAACGAAAGCCGGATCTGTCGATATGATAAGGTCAAATTCGGAATCATCGATATAGACAGGCATATAGTAGGCATTTCCGGACAACTGCTGGTTCAGATACACTTCCGGCGGAACCATTTCGATAAAGATGTCGTCATCGCTGAGCACCGAGTCAAAAAGACCGTTGTTCAGGTTTGCAAATTCGCAGACGGCGTCGTACACTTCGTCGCTGCTTGTGACTGCGACGTGTTTGGCATAATTCCTGGCGAGCTTGACGATCCCGTCCAGTTCGCTGGTGGCGCTAAAGCCAAGGAAAATATTGGATTCTCCGACGGATTTCTGTCCGGCGAACACACTGTAGGCGTACCCGGAAGCTTTTTTCATCCTGCCGAAATAAAAATTGCTGGTGACAAATCTGGTGAGGTTACGCATGACAAGACCGGCAAGGTCTGTGATGGTCGTATCCCGCACAGTGGCAAAGAGGGGGACGATGGTCTCAAAATCATCTTTTTTGACGGCTTCAAGCTCCTGGTCAGTGAAACCGTGTGCCTTTTGAAAACTGTTTAAGTGCTCCGCAACTGTCTCCATAGTCATCCCTGTGGTGTCGACTAGTAGCTGGAAGAATTTCATGGCAGTGTCGCCCTGTTTGTCAAGAAGCGCTGATACCTGCGCGGATGTCAGATACGCCAGATCGACCGCGATATCGCCGAAAAGGCAGTCCTGCTGTGTCTGCAGGTGGTTGATCTCCTCAGCCTGTGCTTCTGTCAGCAGACCTTCTGCGACGGCGATCGTTCCCAGCTTTACGCGCGTCTTCTGGATTTCCTTCTGGAATGAGTCCCGCTGTTCGATGGTGATCACGGATTGTTCGACCAAATAGTTACTAAATAATTGTATAAACATAGCAATTCGCACCTCACTGTCTTTTTGTGTTACTCACGATAGTCCTTTGTAACGATCCTGCTGAACGGTTACTCTTATTTTACATAATTATTGAATAATAAACAACTATTATTTTGATTATTTTGTTTTTTTTGTTAAATATCTACATTTTTGGGGAAATCTGTGATATGATAGTGACTACAGGAGCGCAGTATTGCAGGGGCGACAAGGACATAAAGGATAAAGGAGAAAAAGCGATGGATGAACAACAGATAAGCGCAGAGACCGGTAAGCTGATCAAAAAACTTCGCAGGGAGCTTGTATTTACCAGGATCATGTGCCTGATCACCTCCGTGCTGACCATAGTGCTGCTCATGGGCGGCGCATATGCGGTCAGGCAGGTAAAAGGGATCATGGTGCAGGTGCAGCCCGTTCTGGATCAGGCTGCGGCGGTGGATGTCGAGAATGTCAATGAGACGCTCCGGCAGGTTAAAGTGTCGTTGGAGGGTGTCGATCTGGCGCAGGTCGCGGAGATGATGGAGCAGGCTGTGGATACGCTGGAAGAAGTCGATATCGCGGCGCTCAACGATGCCATCAGCGGGCTTGATACGCAGGAGCTCTCCAGAACGATGGCGAATCTGAACGATGCGGTAGAGTCATTAAAAAAGGTTGAGGATTCGCTGAACACGTTGTTTGGAAGAAGAAAAATGTGAAACGGAGTGTGATATGATGCTGCATGATTTTCAGGCAGAGTACAGCGCGAAACTTGTCACCCCCGATGAGGCGGTGAAGGTGGTAAGGAGCGGCGACTGGGTGGATTACACGAGCAATCTGGGCATGCCGGTGCTGCTGGACAGGGCGCTGGCAAAGCGCAGGGATGAGCTCTATGACGTGAAGATACGCGGCAATCTGATCATAGAAGGTCCCATCGAGGTGGCGGAGTGTGATGCGCATCAGGAGCACTTTACATATCATAGCTGGCACTGTTCTTCCTATGAGCGGAAGCTTTGTGACAGGGGACTCTGCTATTTTATCCCCATGGTATTTCATAATAATGCCGCGTATTATGAGTACTTTCTGAAAGTCAATGTCGTGATGGTGAGCGTTGCGCCGATGGATCGGCACGGATATTTTAATTTTTCCGTCAATACGGGGGTGGCAGCACCCATCACGCGCACGGCGGATATCGTCATAGTCGAGGTTAACGAGAATCTTCCGATCATACATGGCGGGTACGATGAGTGCATCCACATTTCCGACGTGGATTATATCGTGGAGGGAAAGCATGAACCGCTCGCGGTCTTAAAGACATTCCGGCCTACCGATACAGACAGGAAGATCGCGCAGAACATCCTGCCCTATATCGTGGACGGTGCGACGCTGCAGCTTGGCATCGGCAGTATGCCAAACGCGGTGGGGGAGCTGATCGCAGAGTCGGATCTGAAAGATCTGGGAATGCACACGGAGCTCTGTTCCGATGCGTACCTGAGCATGTACAAGGCGGGCAAACTGACGAACCGGAAGAAGAAGATCGACAGGGGAAAGGGTGTGTTTGGCTGTGCGATCGGTTCGCCGGAGCTTTATGAATGGGTGGACGACAACCACGGCATCGCGGCATATCCGCTGGAATACGTCAACAGGCCGAGCGTCATCGCCCAGATCGACAACATGGTGTCGATCAATAGCTGTGTGTCTGTTGACCTGTACGGTCAGGTTGCGGCGGAAAGCTCCGGATCGCGGCAGATCAGCGGCACGGGCGGACAGCTTGATTTTCTCGTGGGGGCATCCGCTTCGAGGGGCGGCAAGGCGTTTATCTGCATGAGCTCTGTGTACAAGGACAAGGAGGGGGTGTACCACTCCCGCATCCGTCCGCAGTTTGACGGCGATATCATCACTTCGCCGAGAAGCCAGATCTATTTTCTGGCTACCGAGTACGGCGTGATCAATCTCGAAGGGCGTTCTACATGGGAGCGCGCGGAGGGACTGATATCGATCGCGCATCCTGATTTCAGGGATGCGCTGGTCAGGGAGGCAGAGAAGCGCAGGATCTGGCGCCGGTCGAACAGATATTGATGGTAGGAAATTGGAAAAATATGGCAAACGGATTAACGACAACAACAATACAAAATAGAACCTGTCACATATATGTAAGCGGTGATCAGGAAAGGATGACCAAAGCAGGGCGCCGCCTGCCCGTATTTTACTGGGGCGTGGGAGAGGCGGACAGAGCGTCCGTGGAGACAGTGGCCGCTCTCCTGGAAGAGAGAAGGGCAAAGGAGCGGACAGCGTCGAAAGGATTTATTCTGGCGGCATATGAGTCGGAAAACTGGAATGACGATTTTTCGCCGTGGGCGGCGCCCGCTGTCTTTGGGACAGAGACATTTGGCGGTAAGGCGGACGCTACCCTGCGGTGGCTCACACGGCACTTTATGCCGTATGTCGAGGCGAATACATTCGAAATTGCCCGTTTTTCGGTCGGATATTCGCTTGCGGGGCTTTTTAGCCTATGGGTATACTGTGAGTGCGGACTGTTTGCGGGGGCGGTCAGTTGTTCTGGTTCCCTGTGGTATGAAGGATGGCTTGATTATGTCCGGAATGCGGCAACAGCCTGCAGGGACGAGCCGGATTATATATACCTGAGCCTTGGCGACAAGGAGGAAAAAACGAAAAACAGGCGGATGGCGACAGTGGGAGACAACACGAAAAAAGTTTATGCGATGCTCTGCGAAAACCGGGATCATGTGAAGGGCATTCTCGAGTGGAACCGGGGCGGTCATTTTTCGGAGCCGGATCTGCGGATCGCAAAAGGAATTTATTGGATTTTGAAACAGTTTGATGTATAATAAAGATAAAAATTGTGCAAACAAGGAGGAATTAAAAAATGAATATCCCAAGCAGTGAGAGACTGGAAAAGGTTTACGGTGAGAGCACAAAGAGCGCGGAGCGTTTCCGTGTGCTGGCGGAGAATTTCAAGAAGAAGTATGGTCATGATGAGGCCGAATTTTTCTCCGCGCCCGGCAGAACGGAGATCATCGGCAACCATACGGATCACAACGGCGGAAAGGTGATCGCGGGAAGCATCGACCTGGATACGATCGGTGCGGCGCAGGCGAACAACAGCAGTGTTATCCATATCACAAGCGAAGGCTACGACAAAGAGATCGTTGTGGATATCGCAAAGCTTGACAGTGTTGAGAAGGTCAGCGGGACGGAGGCGCTTCTTGCCGGTATGATGGAGGGCGCACAGAAGTTCGGATTCAAGGTCGGCGGTTTCGACGCCTATGTATCCACCAATGTGATCGCGGCGGCAGGTGTCAGCTCATCCGCGTCGTTTGAGATGCTGGTGTGTACGATCGTCAACCATTTCTTCAACAATGGTGCGATGAGCTGTGCAGATTACGCGAAGATCGGAAAGTACTCGGAGAATGTGTACTGGAATAAGGCGTCAGGCATGATGGATCAGATGGCGTGTGCAGTGGGCGGTCCGGTTCTCTTTGATTTTTCAAACGGAAGCCAGCCGGAATACAGACCGCTTTCCTTCTCTTTTGAGAAAAAAGGATACCGCCTTGTGATCGTGAATACGGGAAAGGGACATGCGGATCTGAGCGAGGAGTATTCCGGGATTCCCAATGAGATGAAGGAGGCCGCGAAGGTTCTTGGCGTGGAGCTTTTGTGTGAGACAAACCTTGACAATCTGCTCGCCCATATAAATGAGATACCAAACGACAGGGCAGTGCTGCGCGCGATCCATTTCTTTGAGGAGAACCGCAGGGTGGATGAGATGGCTGCGGCGATCGGGGCGGACGACATCGATGCGGTGTTGAGGCTTGTCAACGAGTCCGGCACGTCCTCGTGGGAACTTTTGCAGAACTGCTATTCGCTGCAGGACTGCAAGGAGCAGAAGATCACGCTGACGCTCGCGCTCACGGAGCTGTTTTTAAGAAGGATCAAAGATGGTGTCTGCCGTGTGCACGGCGGCGGATTTGCAGGGGTGATCATGTGTCTCGTACCGCTTGCCGAGGTTGACAACTATGTGAATTACATCGCAAAATATGTGGGTGACAGCAATGTCTATCCGATGAATATCAGGGCGGTCGGCGCAGTCAGGATCTAAATATCTGTATATACATAGGAAAGTGGAGAGTTCAGGCAGAACCTCCACTTTTTTATGCACAGACCCGTGCAGAGGAAATATGCCGCTAGTGCGGCGCACGGGTCGCGCGCGAGTAGGAGAGAGGGTCATTCCCCTACTCGATTGCACACGGGCACCCAGAGGAAGAATGTCAGCATGCGCTGACGGGTGCCCGGCGCGCGAGTAGTGGAGAAATTCATTCCCCTACTCGATTGTCTGATCTGAAAAGAATCGAAGGAAAACTGCAATCGATACCAGAAAAAGTGCGAATGGTGTCTGATCACCCTAATCGTTCGAAAGGTGTGCTATCATGGTTCGAGTATATCAAGGCGCAGCCGGGCAGGGCTGTAACATTGTATGGACGGAGGCATGAAAGTGAGGAGACATTTTAAGGCATTGGGTATGGTATCAGGAGCAGCATTGGCACTGGCACTCGGACTTGCGGGGTGTGCGGAACAGGCAGGGACAGCGGGAGATGTTCCGGCTTCGCCAGTTGCAGGAAAGAAGGTTGCATATATCCTGAATATGTCGTCGAGTGAGATTTTTCAACTGTGCGCGAATCAGTGCAAGGAGACGGCTGAGAAGCTGGGGATGGAATGTGATGTGTTTTTTTCCAACGGGGACGACACTGCATTCCAGAACTATATCAGCACTTGTGCGGCGGGCGGATATGACGGGATGTATCTGTCGCATGGCGGACAGGATTATTCGTACACGTTTCTCCAGTCATTGCTTGCACAATATCCGGAGTTAAAGATCGTGACATTTGACACGCAGTTTCGCGACGCGTCGGGACAGGTACAGGAAATAGAAGGCGTCACGCAGTTCTTTCAGGATGACGCGGGTTTTGCGGTGAGTCTGCTGGATTATGTCTGCAGGGAGCTGTATCCTTCCAAAGATCAGGTGAATCTGTTAAAGGTGTGGGTCGGGCCAAATTATATTGCAGCTTTTGACAGGCGGGAGACGGGGTATCAGGAGTATGAGAAGAGCGGGAAGATCCATACGCTGGAGGTGATCGGACCGACGGATTACAACAATGCCACAGCGTCCATGCACGATGTGATGAGTGCGACATTGATGAAGTACGATGCGGGTGATATAGATGCGGTATGGGTGGCGTATGATGCCTATGCCCAGGGATGCTATCAGGCATTGCGGGAGTCACAGCGCGATATTCCGCTGGTTTCGGTTGATATCTGCAATATGGATATCCAGTATATGCTGGAGGATGGTTCGCAGTGGAAAGCCTGCGCCTGCACGGATTTCAAGGCAAACGGCGAGCAGGGGATCCGCATTCTGGCGCTGGAACTGAACAATGAATATGAGGATATCACAGATCCGGAGACAGGGGAACAGACAAATTATATCGAGATGCCGGCATCGCTGATCACACAGGATATGCTCAGGGAGGATACAACGATCGAAACGATCTACAGTGTTGCTCCCGAAGAGTACGGTGCTGTGGAAAACTATGTCACGAACGACTGGCTGAAGGAATGCATCGGGTATTAGGGATATGGAACAGTTTACATTTGCGGCAAAGGATATCTGTATGGATTTTCCGGGAGTGCGGGCGTTGGAACATGTGGATTTTGAGATCAGATCCGGTGAGATCCGGGCAGTGGTCGGAACAAACGGTGCCGGAAAGTCAACCCTTATGAAAATATTTTCCGGTGTGTGTCCTGATTACCGCGGTGAAATATATTGTAATCAGATAAGGTGTTTCCTGAACACACCTGCGGAGGCGGACAGGCTTGGCATCAGAACGGTGCATCAGGAGGTCGATACGGCGCTTTTCCCGGATTTTGCGGTCTATGAGAATCTGATGATGGACGATATCGTGTCTCAGAGCAGCGTCAGCCTGAGATATGACCGGAAAAAACTGATGCGGTGTGCGGCGGATATTCTGGCAAAGCTGGATATCCGGCTTGATCTGAGAGCGCCGGTGAGGACGCTGACGCTGGCGCAGAAACAGCTTTTGCTGATCGCAAAGGAAATCCACAGGGAATGCAGGCTCCTGATCCTGGATGAGCCTACCGCGGCTCTCAGCAGGGCGGAGACGGAGAAACTGTTTCAGATGGTCAGACAGCTTGCGGAGCAGAAAGCGACAGCGGTCATCTTTATCTCACACAGGATCGCGGAGATCCTGGATATCTGTGATAGCTGTACGGTTCTGTGCAATGGCAGGGTCACGGATACCTTTCCGGTTACAAAGGATACGGGGACAAAGACGATCGTGGAGAAAATGCTCGGCGGAAACGTGTCGGGCAATGACAGAGACGGGACATGGAAACAATCCCGTGCCTGCGCGTGTCCTCCGGTATTGTTGGAGGTGGACGGACTGAGCGACAGGGAACAGAAGGTAAAACAGGTTTCGTTCTATATCAAAAGAGGAGAGATCGTCGGGCTGGCGGGACTTGTCGGTGCGGGGAAGACTGAGATCTGCAAGACAGTGTTCGGTGCGCGCAGAAGAGAATCTGGGACGATACGGGTGGATGGAGCCGAAGTCAATCTGAAAAATCCGGCAGAGGCAGTCAGGCATGGCATAGCATTGGTGCCGGAGGAGCGGCGCAGGGAAGGGATTTTTGCGGCGGAAAATATCGCGTTTCATCTCAGTGCGGCAAGTCTGGGTACATTCTGCAGATTTTCGTTCGTAAACAGGGATAAGATCGCGGCGCACGCGTCCGGTCTGATCAAAAAGCTGGGTGTCGTGTGTCGGGACGCACGGCAGCCAGTGAGGCTTTTGTCCGGCGGAAACCAGCAGAAGGTGGTCATAGGGAAATGGATCGCGGCGGAGAGTGACATCTATCTGTTTGACGAGCCGATGCAGGGAGTCGATGTGGGGGCGAAGCAGGAGTTGTTTGCGCTGATCCGGGAACTGGCAGAGAAAGGGGCGGCTGTGCTTTACGCTTCATGCGATGTCTCGGAGCTTCTGGCGGTGACAGACCGGATCTATACGCTCTATGACGGCAGAATCACTGCGGAGCTTGACACACAGGAGACAAACGAGAAGGAATTAACGTACTATGTCATAAATGATATAACGGAGGGTAGCGATGCGTAAGATTCAGGATAAAGGAGTAGGTGGTTTTCTGCTGGACTGGTCGGCAGTGATCGCCGTGATTTTGAGCATTTTGTTTTTTACTTTTTATTCAGGCGCTTCTTTTCTTTCACCTGCAAATCTGACGAACATTCTGCGCTCGATGTCGATCACGACGATCCTGGCAGTCGCTATGACAGTCACACTTGCCTGTGACGGGTTTGACATGTCTGCGTGCACGCTGGCGAGCTGTTCAGGGTATGTGTTTATGGCATGCTATCTGTGGTATGGGATGAGTCTGCCGCTGTCAGCGGCGGTCTGTGTGGTGTTCACGATGACGGCGTATCTGCTGACACTGTTTTTGATTCTTGTCTGCCGGATCCCGGATATGCTTGCGACCTGCGCACTGATGTTCATTCATCAGGGACTGGGGCAGTGGTTTACCGGCGGAGGTGTGATCTCTGCGGGAATGCGGCTTCCGGGAGGTGCAATGCCAAAAAGAACGTCCTTTGAAACAGATTTTGTGGCGATCGGCCAGGCGCCGTGGATCATTTTGATCATGTTTGCGTGTGTTCTGCTGGCGCATATTTTTTTGCAGCACACGAAGCAGGGAACATTTTTATATGCGATCGGCTCCAACAAAACGGCGGCGGCTCTGTCGGGGATTCCTGTGGGACGCTACCGCTTTCTTGCAGGGATGATCACAGCCGTGTTCATCGCGGTCGGAGCGATGGTTGTGTGCTCGAGAAACACGGCGGCGCAGCTCTGTGGCTGCGACAATTACCTGATGCCGTCACTGGCGGCAGTGTTTGTGGGGAGGTCTGTCGGCGGCAGGGAGAAGCCTACTGCGCTGGGGACAGTACTTGGCGCAGGTCTGATCGTAATACTGGAAAACGGGCTGACACTGTGCTCGGTTCCGTACTATATACTCCCGGCAGTGAAGGGGGGAGTGCTGGTGGCGGCGCTCGCAGCGGTCTATCTGCCAAAACGCGCCGTGTGAAAAGAAAATGTAGTGGTCAAGCCTTTATCAGCCGGTTTCGAATAGAAGCCGGCTGATGTTTTGAACATTATTAACATTGCCATTTTCGCTAAACTCCTGTATAATGTTTTTGAAATAATTTGAATACAGTGAGAGGGAGTTAGGATGAAAGAGAGAAGAAAAGCGGGCAGGGGATCCTTCGTGGTTTCAGTGTTGGGGGGCCTGCTCTGTGTGATGATGCTTTGGGGAGGGACATGTCTTGCGGCGGAGGATGCACGGCAGGACAAAAAGCAGGTGTTTGACATTGGGGCGCAGTTACTCTCATCGGAGGGCAGTACCTACGATATTCAACTGACGCTTTGCAATCAGGGAGAGGACTGGGAAGGGACAGTGCGTGTGCAGATGGACGTATCTTATGACGCGCTCAGTTGTGCCTATGACACTGCAATCGCTCTGCCGCAGGGCAGCACGAAACAGTTCGTGGTCCGTATACCGGTCAGGAGTATCGAGGATCAGGACGCGGCGGTGAAGGTATCCCTTCTGGATCAAAAGGGCAGGGCTGCGGAAAAGAGCTTCAAACGATTGCTGCTCGATGGGGCTGACGCGCTCTTCATGGGGATCCTGAGCGATTCGTACCCGCTGCTCACTTATCTGGACATGGGCGGGGAAAGCGTGTACTACGGTGGTATAGAGTATCCGGTTCAACTGATGGAGCTTGATCAAGACAATCTGTCGGACTCCCTGAGTTATCTGAACTATCTGGTGATAGACGACTATAATACCAGCATCCTGCCGGATACGGCGCTGGATCGTATCCGGCAGTGGGTGGACGACGGAGGGATGCTGATCGTCGGCACGGGAGAGCATGCGGAGGATACCCTGGGCGGGCTGGAATTTCTGGATATAGAATGCATCCGCGTCAACGGACCGGGAGAGGGTGCCTACACGGCGGCGTACGGTACCGGTTTGGAACAGCTTTCGCTGGCAGAATTGAAGGATGCAACCGGACGGTATTATACAGAGCCTGAGAGTCTGATCATGGTCTCTTCGTGGGGCGACGGAGCGGTGGAGGTCGTGCCGTATGCGCTGTCTGAACTTGGACAGCCGGATCTGGCGGTCGCAGGCTGGGAGAGCTGCGTGTGGCAGTTGCTGCAGAATGCAAACGGCTATGTGAGCATTCTGAACAATTATCGCAGTCAGTATGAGACGGACTATATTATCCGCGGCATTTTCAGAAGCTTTGGAAACGGCAGCAGCAATCTCAACTTTGGCGTGCTGAAATGGATCGTGGTCCTGTACGTGATCTTTGTGGGACCGGTTCTGTATCTGATCCTGCGCGCCGTCAGGAAGCGGGACTGGTACTGGGGAGCTGTGCCTGTAACGGTGATTGTGGGAATCCTGCTGGTATACTTTGCCGGAAGAGGGTTTGAGGTCGTGAATACGAGGGTGTACTCCGTGACGGTCGAAAAGCTCTCCGGCCAGGAGGCAGGGGACACGCCCGGCGGCAGCAATGTGACATATCTGCATTGTTATGACGCGGGTTACAGGGAATGGGGACTGCGGCTGGCAGAACGGTTTGGCTACGCAGGACCGGTCTTTGGCAATTATTTTTATGGAAATACGGACGATAAATACCGCTATCACATCAGCAGGGAGGGGGACAGGGTTTCTCTGGGAATGGATCCCGAAAGGGGCTTTGAGGACGCTTACTTTCTGACTGAAACATCGCAGAAAATGGAGACGGGGAGTATTTCGTGCGATCTGGAAGCATCTGCGAAATGGGGGATCACAGGGACAGTGAGGAACGAAACGAGTCGGGACTTTTTGTATTTTGCAGTCATCGCTGACAATGTCCTGTATGTCTATGAGAATCTTCCGGCAGGGGAGACACGCACTTTGGAGGAGGCAGTCTACACGTCCAGACAGCAGAGCTATGACACAGTGGTGGAGGCGTACCGGCATGATTATATGAGCTCTTATGATCGAGATCACCGCGGCAGGAGAAGGGATTATGATACGATAGCAGCGCTGGGGACGGGAATCTGGGAGGTTTTTTCCAGGGAACAGCCTGGCGGGACCGTGATCATTGGCGTTACAAAGGATTGGGAGAAGGCGGTGGACGACGACTGCAGCGAGACGGCATACGGCTGTCTGTATGCCGTTCAGTGATGGGAGGTTCGATATGTTAAATATTTATGATCTGACGAAAAATTATGGTTCGTTCACTGCGGTCAATCATCTGTCACTGCACATTCCGGAGGGCGATCTGTTCGGTTTCGTGGGGCCAAACGGCGCGGGCAAGACGACTACGATCCGCATGGTCTGCGGTCTGCTCAAGGCGAGCAGCGGTTCTGTGCAGATCGGAAATATCAGTGCGCGGATGGGCAGTAAGGAAATGAAACGCCTGATCGGCTATGTGCCGGATTTTTTCGGGGTGTACGATAATCTGAAAGTACATGAATATATGGATTTCTATGGTTCCATGTACGGTATGCGGTCGCGCGATATCGCAAAGCTTACGGACGACCTGCTGGAACTTGTAAACCTTTCGGACAAGAAAGAGTTCTATGTGGACACGCTCTCCCGCGGTATGAAACAGCGTCTGTGTGTGGCGCGGGCGCTCCTGCACAATCCAAAACTGCTGATCCTGGACGAGCCAAGCTCCGGTCTGGATCCGCGGGCGCGGGTGGAGATGAAAGAACTTTTAAAAAATCTGCATTCCATGGGCAAGACGATCGTGATCAGTTCCCATATCCTCTCCGAGCTTTCTGAGATGTGTACGAGCATCGGGATCATGAACCGCGGGCAGTTGATCATGGCAGGCCGCATCGAGGATATCATGCAGCAGGTCACGGGCGGGAGGCGCATCCATATCCAGGCGGCATCCGGCCTGGATACTGCAGTGCGGCTTCTGATGGAACAGGCGGGTGTGGTGGTGGAGTCGGTCAGGGAGAATGAGATCATCATCACGAACAATGGAACGGACGAACAGGCCAGCGCTTTGATCGGACAACTGATCCAGCATCAGGTGGTCCTCACGGGATTTTACAGGGAGGAAGGCAGTCTGGAATCGCTGTTCATGCAGTTGACAGGAGGTGGCGTACAGTGAAAATACGGTGGAATCCGATCGTGAAGAAGGATCTGCAGGTGACAGCGCGCAGCATGCGTTTTAGCTGGGGGCTGTTTGCCTATGACGCGGTGCTTGTGATGGCATTTCTGCTGGCGCTGGCGGTGATTCAGGCAAACAGTGATAATTATTACAGTGACAGCAATATCTACGGGAATCTGATCTATCTGTTTCCGGTGCTTGCGGTGGCGCAGGTGATGATCGTCGCACTGATCGCGCCGATCATCACGGCCTCGTCCATCTCGGGAGAGAAGGAGCGGCAGACCTTTGACATCATGCTGACAACCTGCATGTCCCCGTTTTCGATCGTTCTTGGCAAGGTGGTATCGGCAGTGCTCCGCATTCTCTTCTTTGTGGCGGCGGGTATGCCGGTCATGGCGCTGTCGTTTGTCGTGGGCGGTCTTTCGTGGGCAAGTCTGCTCTATTTTGTGCTCGCGATCATCCTCCTGTCAGTGCTCTCGGGCAGTATCGGCATTTTATGCTCGTCATTCTGCCGCAGATCCATAACCGCGGTCGTGCTGTCGTTTGCGATCTATTTTGTGATCTATGTTCTGACATTTGTGCCCATGATACTGAGCCTGCTGTGGACGGAGGGGGACAGTGCGGGGGAGTCCATGCTGTTTCTGCTGTTCAATCCGGGAGTGTTCTTTGAGGAGTTTTTCATGCAGATCATGACGGGAGTGTCCCTGTTTGGGACGGAAGGATCTATGTTCAGTACGGGAGACGTCGGTTTTCTGACATATTATCTGTCGCAGGGAAAGACATGGATGTTCTTGTCGGCGGCATGTATCCTGATCCTGTCGATCCTGTTCATGATCGTGGCGGCGTGGCGGGTGAATCCCATGAATACATCGGGCGGCATAAAACGAAAAAAGGCTAAGATGGCAAAGGGTTGATGTCATGGAGGGATCATATGGAACAGCGTGAATTTGTGAGGGCGATACAGAGCTGCCGGCGCAGGCTGAATCTGGCGGGATTTCTGGGAAAGCTGGTGTCTGCGCTGGGGGTGGGCGCAGCCGCGGGGATCGTATTTCAGGCGGTCTCGTTTGTGATGCCGCTGTATTATGCCAGACATTATGCTGTGCTGGCGTTATTTCTTGCGCTGCTGGCGGCATTGGCGGCGGCATATCTGAGGCGGACGGATATGGAGCAGGCTGCGCTTGTGATGGACAGCTTCGGCTTTGAGGAGCGGATCGTCACCGCTTATGGCAATCTGGGCAAAGAAGGGGCGCTGGTTGCGCTTCAGCGCGCGGACGCCATGAAGGAGCTTCGGGCGCATCGGGACCGGATCCGGATCAGACTGCTGCCACCGTGGAAAAGGACGGGATTCCTTGCAGGACTGCTTGCTGCGCTGCTTGTCCTTGCACTGGTGCCGTCCGGGATGAAAGACCGCGCGGAGGAGCTGCACCATGTCAAGGAGGAGGCAAAAGAGAAAACACAGGAGATCGAGGAAGTCGTGGAGGCGTTAGGGCAGCTCGAACAGCAGGAAGAGCTGACGCCGGAGCAGCAGGCACTGCTGCAGGAGATGATCGGGAGCCTGCAGGCGTCCTGGTCCGAGTATCAGCAGGTGTCCTCCAGCGAGATGATGCGGGCGGTGACGGAAAAACTGAATTATCGGTATGAGAACATGGGCAGTCAGTTGGCAGATCTTGCGCAGAGTCTGCAGAATGGGGCGGCAGTGTCGTCGGTCACGGCGGAGTCCATGCAGGCACTGGCGCAAAAGATGCAGGAGAAGAGCGGGGCGCAGCTCGCCAAGGGAAACGCAGGGCAGCCTGGCGGTCAGGGCGGTTCTGATCAGAACGGACAGGGCGGCCAGAACGGTCAGAATGGACAATCCGGCGGCAATGGTGATCAGGGCGGCAATGGTCAGAACGGACAGGGCGGAAACGGTGGCGGAGATGGAGATGGTCAAGCTGGCAATAATGGCGGTTCCGGCGCTGGACAGGACGGTGATTCCGGCGGCTCCGGCAGGGGAACCGGAACCAGCAGCACGCCGCACGATTATGTCAGTATCCCGAACGATATCGCTGACAGCGGCAATCTTACCGGAAATGCGGTGGATCATGACGCATCCGGATACTTTCATGCGCAGAACGGTCTGAGCTGGGAGGGGACGCATATGTCCCACGAGGCAGTGATCGGAAGCTATGAACAGAACGCCTACGAGGGGATCGCGGCGGGTAAGTATCCCAGCGGTATGGAGGAGATCATCAAGGAGTATTTTTCTAATTTTGATTAGAAAATATTGATCAGGAAGTTTATGGAGGAAAGATGGATATGAGTGAATGGGTGAACGGCGGGCTGCAGGATCCGGCGTACATGGCGCAGCGGATCGCTGCCTGCGAGAAGGAGGTTCAGAAAGGGATCATTGGTCAGCGCGAGATCATCCGCCAGGTCATGCTTGCCATGCTCACAGGAGGCAATGTACTGCTGGAAGGTATGCCGGGACTGGGCAAGACGAGACTGGTCAGCACGATCGGCAAGGTTTTTGACCTGTCGTTCAAGCGGATCCAGTTTACGCCGGATCTGATGCCGAGCGATGTGACAGGGACAAACATTATCATCAAGAACGAGCAGGGCAGCGCCTTTTCTTTTGAGCGCGGACCAGTCTTTGCCAATCTGATCCTGGCGGACGAGATCAACCGCGCCACGCCAAAGACACAGTCGGCATTGCTGGAGGCGATGCAGGAGCACACGGTGACTGTGGGAAATGACAGCCACGCGCTCGAGGAGCCTTTTTTCGTCCTTGCCACGCAGAATCCGATCGAGAACGAAGGCACCTATCCGCTGCCGGAGGCGCAGTTGGACCGTTTTATGTTCAAGATCTTAGTTCATTTCCCGGGCAGGGAGGAGCTAAAGGGGATCGTGGCACTGACGGAGGGAAGCCAGGAACCCGTGATCACAAAGCAGATGGACAGCAAAGGACTGATGGCGGCAAGGGCACTGGTGAGCCAGATCCCCATTGCCGACGCGGTGATGGATTATCTGCTGGATATCGTCATGGACACGCATGCCGGAAATCCATACATCAGGGAGGGAGCAAGTCCGAGAGCCGCGCAGGCGCTGATCCGCGCATCGAGGGCGAAGGCGTTTCTGGAAGGGCGTTTCAATGTTTCTTTTCAGGACGTGAAGGAGATGGCTTTTCCAGTGCTCCGGCATCGGATCATCTTAAGTTTTGACGCTGTCAGCGAGGGGATCGGCGAAGATGATGTCATCGAGAAGATCTTGGAGGAGAATAATAAGGTATGACAATGACACTGGACGCAGGTTTTTTTGACAATCTCTCCCGGCTCCGGCTGGCGATAGGGCACAAGGCTTCGATGAATCTGACGGGAAACCGCAAATCGACACAAAAAGGCTCCTCCACGGAGTTCTCGGATTTCCGGGAGTATATGCCCGGCGACGATATACGGCGCATCGACTGGAATGCCTATGGGCGGCTGGACCGGCTGTACGTGAAGGAGTACATGGAGGAGAAGGAGGCTGTCGTTTCCATATTGATCGATACCAGCGCTTCCATGGAGTATGGGTTGCACAGGAAGAGCGGGTATGCCTGTATGCTGGCAGCGGCGTTTGCGTACATGGGCATCAATAACATGGACCGTGTCATGCTCTACGACATGCGGAAGATGCGGCAGCCTTTTGCTGCCGGCGGCGGGAAGCGCGCATTGCCAAAGCTTGTAGACTGGCTGTCACAGCGCACTTTTGACGGGAAGGTGGACGTGGGTGATGCTGTCAGACAGCTCCCGATGAAAGGCCCTGGGCTGACTATGATCATCAGTGATTTTCTGCAGGAGTCTTTTGTGGATGCGGCAAAGGAACAGGAGACTGTGAGAAAGCTTCTGCGTTTTCTGGCATACAGGAGACAGCGGACGGCGCTTCTGCATGTGCTGGCGGGCGAGGAACTCTCGGCGGGGCTTTCCGGGGAGCTTGCGGGCACGCGTAACCTGATCGACATGGAGGAGCAAAGCACCCTGCGCCTGACGCTGGACGCGGCAAGTATCCGGCTGTATGAGCAGGCAGTGCAGGATTTCCTGTCAGAACTGCGCAGGGAGTGTGCGCGGGAGGGCGCGTTCTATGCGGTATGCAGCACAGAAACGGATATTTATCAACTGATTTTTCAGGAGCTGAGAAAATTATATGATATTTGAAAGTCTATGGCCGCTATTTTTTCTGACAGCGGTTCCGATCATTATTATCCTGTATTTGTTGAAACCAAAGGGGACAGACTATCTGATCTCCTCCAATCTGTTGTGGAAAAAGCTGCTAAAGAACGAACAGTCGCGGACTTTTTTTGAGAAGTTCGTGCACAATATCCTCATGTATCTGCAGATCCTGATCATCATATTGCTGGTGGTCGCGCTGATGTCGCCGTTTTTCCAGATCAATGGTCACAGCGGCGGGCGAAAGGTGCTGCTGATCGACACCAGTGCGAGTATGCAGCATGTGGGCGCCTCTGGAAAGAGCCGTCTTGCGGAGGCGGTGGAGCAGGCGTGCGACTATGTGCGGACGGCGCAGGACACCCGTTTTTCTGTAGTGACGACTGACGGTGCGGGCGCAAGGCTTCTGGCGGTGGATATCGCGGACGCGGACAGTCTGGTGCGGACGCTGCAGGGGATCGAGTGCAGTGACAGCGGCGGAAGTCTCACGCAGGCGCAGGCCACATTGGACACGCTGATCGGGGCTGCGGCGGGCAAAGAGGATTCCGGAGAAAGGGATGCGGCGGACGTGCTCGTCTACACAGACGGCGCAGGTGCAGCAGCGTTTGGTGAGCTGCACAGCGATGCGGAGAAAGAACTGTATGTAGCAGGCGATGTATCTGCCAATGTAGCGAACGAATATACGGCATTTTCGCGCCGCGATGACGGTCTGTATGACGTGATGGTGAGTGTCACGAATTACAGTGATGAGGAAGTTTCGTTCGATGTCAGCCTGTATGACGATGAGCGCTATGACCAGAAACTGATCGCGCTGGCACCGATGCGCCTGGAACCCTCGGAGAGCAGGATCTGCTTCCTGGAGGAGGTGGACTGGCGCGGGAGGACGATCACCTCACGGATCGACAAAATTGCATTTTCCGGCGGTTCTGCCGACAGTCTTGTGCGTGACAATGACTCGGCGGCGGTGAAGAGCCGTGAAAACCTGATGCGGGGGCTGCTGGTCGGGGACGGCAACACGTTTATTGAGAAGGCGTATCTCGCCGTCACGGGGGAGAGCATCACCAAGGCAAAGACAGATGCGGATGCGGATGGCTCTTCCGACTCCATATTGACGCCAAGAACGCCGTTAAAAGAAGCCGGCTACAATGTCGTGATCTACGATGCAGGTCAGGTACCGCGGGCTGAGAATACGAACCGGCTGGTTTTCGGTGACACAGGGGGCGTGGTTACAGAGACGCTGGAAAATGTGGTGCTGGATATGACAGACTGTGATCTGACTGCCGGCTTGTCCGGTTTTGCGATCGGCGTGAACACAGCGTACTGCTTTACGCTTCCGGAGGGGGCGGAATGCTTTCTGGAGTATGACGGAAAATGTGTCGGCTATTACAGGGAGCTTGACGACAGGAAGGAGATCGTCGTCGGGTTTGACATAAGGGAGTCTGATTTTCCGCTGCGCGCGGAGTTTCCGGTCTTTCTGGCGAATGCGATGATCTATCTCTCCGATACATCGTGGCTTGCGACCAATGTCTATTATGCGGGGGAGGAGATCGCCCTGCAGCCGTGGGCAGAGATCGACAGGAGCCAGTTTGAGAGCCGTCCGGGCAGGGCAGGTCTGTACACGATCGGCAGTGAGGATTATCAGGAAGATTATGTGGTGCGTTTCCAGACTGCCACGGAGTCGGACGGCAGGATCACAGCGGACGTGGAAGCGCTTGCGGAAAACAGTTCCGGTACAGTGCGCCAGCAGAAGGTGAAACAGACACTGAGACATCTGTTTATCCTGCTGGCATTGGTGCTGTTAGTGACAGAGTGGGTGTTCTATGTGCGTCAGATGCGCTATCGGGGCAGATTTTATCTGGGGGTGCGCGGTGTGGTGTTTCTGTGCGTCCTTCTTTCTCTTTTCGGCATACGGATCTACAGGGGCAGCGGCAGGACTGCGACGGTCTTTGTGGTGGATCTTTCCAGCAGCAATGAGGCACATCGCGGCGAGGCAGAGAAGTATCTGCAGGAGACGGTCGCAAAGATGCCTTCCGGGAATGCCTATGGCATTGTGACTTTTGGGAAGGACACGCTCGTGGAGCAGTTTTTGACATCGGATGGGCATTACGGCGGACTCATGACGCTTCCGGACAAGGCGGCGACGAATTTTGAGGAGGCAGTTTCCAAGGCGCTCACGATGATCCCGGGGGAGTACAGCAAACGGCTGGTGGTGCTCACGGACGGCAAGGAGACCAGAGGAGATATCCGGAATATGGCGCAGGCGCTGACAACAAGCCAGGCAGAGTTTCTGACGCTGCTGTATGAGAGCGAGGAGACGCCGGACGCCTATATTGACAATGTCACGCTTCCGGCGTATCTGCACCCCGGAGACCGGTATTCTGTCACGGTGCTGGTGGAGAGCAATTATGACACGGATGCGGTGATCGCGCTCTACAATGGAAGCAGTCAGACGGCGGCAAACAATGTGCACCTGAACAAAGGAAGCAATCGTTTTGTGTTCAGTGCACAGGTCGATGCTGCCGCGGCAAGCGGCGCGACGGAAAACCTGCGGGTGCAGGTGCAGGCACAGGGCGATACCTGTCAGGAAAATGACTTTTTCAGTGCCTATTCGGTGGTGGAGACGCCGCCAAGGGTTCTGGTCATCGCGGGACGTGATGTCGACCTATCCGGCTTTGCCGCTGTGCTGCGTGCGGCGGGCTGTGATCACAATGTGGTCTCTCCACGGAATGTGCCGGCAAACATCGATGATATGCTGGATTACAAGGCGATGATACTGGTCAATACTTACATTGACGACCTGCCGGAGAAGTTCCTGGACAATCTGGAGACTTACGTGAAGGATTACGGATGCGGTTTCATCTGCTGCGGCGGTGAGGATAGTTTTGCGCTGGGCGGTTACCGGGGGACAGTGCTGGAGACGGTGCTGCCGGTGGATATGCAGCTACGCGGTGTGAACGAGATGCCGTCGATGGCGATGGTCATGGTGATCGACCGTTCCGGCAGTATGACGGGGCGTGAGGGAAATCATGGCATCAGCAATCTGGACATTGCTGTCAGGGCGGCGGAGGTCGCAGCGGACAATCTGAATGACACGGACTATGTGGGGGTTCTGACTTTTGACGACAAGTATGACTGGCAGGTGGCACTTCGGCAGGCAGACGATAAAGAGGCGATCAAAGATCAGATCAGACAGATCAGTGACGGCGGCGGTACAACGATCAAACCGGCGCTGCAGGAGGCAGTCCGAGTGCTCGCCCAAAGTGAGGCTTCGATCAGGCATATCGTACTGCTGACAGACGGTATGGGGGAGACGGACAATTTTGCGGACGTGATCGGTGACTGTGAGGCGGGCGGTATCACGTTGTCCACCGTGGCGGTCGGCGACGGCTCGGACACAAGACTGCTGAAGCGTCTGGCGGACAATTGCAGCGGCAGATATTACTATTCGGACGAATCCAGCGATATTCCAAGGATCTTTGCACAGGAGGTTTTCTTAGGAGGCGACAGCTATATCCAGAACGGCGTTTTTTCCCTGTCGGTACAGCCAAACCATGAGCTGACGGGCGGTCTGTTTCCGGCTGGCTGGCCGGCGCTTTACGGTTATATCTCTGCAACGCCAAAGACTGCTTCCAGTCCGGTGATTGTTTCCGGAGAGAAAGGCGATCCGATCCTGACTGTGTGGCAGTACGGACTGGGCAGGACAGCAGCGTGGACAAGCGATGTCACCGGCGAGTGGACGGGAGCATTTGCCGGGCAGGAGGATTATGTGCAGTTGTGGAAGCGCATCGTGGATCATGCTGCCGGAAATGCCGGGATCGGTGAGGACAGCGTGAATGTGGTGACAGCCGGCGAACGGACAGACATCGAATACCAGACGAATGACTATGGCAGTGCGACGGAGATCCTGGTGACAGTCATTGACCCAAAGGGGGAAGTAACGGAAGAAAAGCTTCATGCGACAGCACCCGGCAGATATGCGGCGGAACTTCCGACACCGCAGACAGGTCTGTATCATTTTAACATACGACGCACCGAAGACGGGGAGATCCGCAGCTATATGACCACCGCGGCGGCGGTGCAGTTTTCGGACGAGTATAAATTCGATGTGAGTACGGATGCGTATCTGAAATTCGCAGGGCAGTACGGAAAAACCATCACAGAGCAGGATCCTGTCTGGACGCGGATTTCTGCGGCGGCGAAGGAAAGCTATCCGCTGACAAACTGGCTGTTGGCGCTTGCAGTAGTCCTGTTTCTCATCGATGTGGCGATGCGGCGGTTCCAGTATGTGCCAAAGCGGATACCGTTTGTGGCAGCGCATAAAGAAAAAAGCGCAAAGCGTCAGACAGGGCAGGAGCCTGATAGGACACAAGTGTCAGAAATGGAGGAAGCGCAGGCGGTGAGACCGTCAAAACCAGAAAAAAAGCAAAAGAAGCAGAAGAAGCCGAAGCAGGCAGAGCAGACGCTGGATACCTCGCAGTTGTTAAAGAAAAAGGACGATCGGAATGTGTAAAAAATATCCCTTGTTTGAGAACTTTTGGTTCTGGAATGAGGGATATTTTTGTCAGCAATGAACATCATCATCTACAAATGTTGAGAAGACAGATGCTGCTTTTTTACATTTTCGGTATTCTACATCAGAGATATAATTTTTTCGTTTCATTAGGATCTCCTTTATAGCTATTTATGCGGGACAGGTTAACGGCATTTTTTCTTAAAGTATGTTTTTTTTGCCATGATTTTTCTCTGTTTCTTTTTTGGTAGCGCCCTGAGGATATCGGGATAGTCAAGATCCAGGAGTGGAGTTCCGATTGCCAATGTAAAGACCTGTTCATGCCACCATGTCTGCCATAGATCATTGAATAGATCTTTGCTGTTGGTAAAAGTGGTCATTTTATAGAATCCATAGCCGGGTTCAAAGCAGTAAAGTTTGACAAATCCGTATTTTCCAGCGTCTTTCACGACAATATCAATCTGATCATACAGTTCAGCAAATGCGTCAGCAACTTTTTGACAGGCTTTTCTCTCTTTGTCTGTGATGAAAGTTTGTATTGGCATAATATTATTCTCCTTGGCAAATACGCTCTAAGAATTGAATAGGAATAAATTCTTGTTTTGAATTCAAGATTCATTGGAAACAGCAAGTTCCTTTTATGTGTGAAAGTAAATTTGTTTTGTTATTATTCTTAGAACATTTAAATTGTAATATGCGTAGGTAAATATAAAAATAGTATATGTTATAAAAATATAATATAGATTATAACATATACTATGATGAAAATCAAACATAAAATGTAACTTAATGGGGGTGGAATATGATTGATGATAAATTGGTGATAGGAACTAAAAAAACAAAAGGAGAAGATGGATATAAAGTGTTTTCTATTAGAGTCAGAGATGAGGTTGTTACACGCATTGATAATATTTCGATAAAAACAGGGCGTAGCAGGAATGAATTGATAGGGATTTTTTTGGAATATGCATTGGATAAGTGTGTGATTGAGGAGGGAAAGGATTGATTTTGAGTGTTTTTGAAATTGTTTTAGAGGATAAAGTTTAAAATGAATGGGACTGTCTTAATTTATGTGACAGTCCCATTGAAAATATGGGATAGGGTCTATATCATTTTTGATAGACTGGCATAGAGAGCAGCACGTTGGCTTGAAGGGATTTTTAACATATTCATAACTTGATTAACATCCCAGCCAGTACTATCTATTAGATTTTGGATACTAAGTAATATTCCCTCTTGTAAACCTTCCTCTCGTATCATTTCCATAGTTTCTGTTTCATTGTATTCAGTCAGGCACATATCTTTCACCTCCGCTCTGTTTGACATTATGAAATCCTTAATAATAAAATCTTCTGGCATTTCATCAATTGTCTGGTCGATGGCAACGCCAATCTCTAAAAGTTCTTTATTTTGGTTATTATTGTTAATTTCATGGTTTTTTCTAACTTGTGATATAAACCATGCATATTCTTCGAGTGGTTTGCATGAGGAGAGAAGTTCTTTATTATGTCCGTAGTTGATGTTCAGCATTCGAACTTTTACTTCAATATCGGGATCAGCTTTTTTAAAAATTCTATCTACTTCAGCGGATATTTCAGTGTCATCTGATGTTTTTTTGTTTTCAGCGTCTCTGATTATTATATTCCGACGAATTTCTTCTTTGAATGCATCGGAGAGGCGCAGAGTGACTTCATCTTCTTGTTCGTTTTCGCCATTATAAAAAACAACGAGTTTCGGCAGTGGAAGTGGTAGTAGGGATTTACCATATATATTTAATTTTGAAAGGAGTATATATTTTTGAAACAATTTTCCAGCATACATGAATTCACGGACAGGCATGTTTGGATTATATGAACTCTGTTGCTCATATACCTCAATGGATTTGTACAGGCTGATTATCTCAGATACAAGGATAGACAAGTCATTTTTCATACCCATATAGACTACATCTTCGATGGTATTGATCGTTATGCAGGAGAGATCACTATGGGAGGTTCCATGAATCGCATTGTAGAGAGACAGCGTCCAATGTTTGTTTTCTTCACGTCCAAAGAGGAAACTGAACAGGCGGGATTTATATTCTCTGTTTCCACTTCCGTATACAGATTTCTTTAGTGCTGGAATAGGTTCATATAACTGTTCTTCTGTTTTACTCATGTCGTTGTTTGTCAACATAGCTTGTCACCGCCTGCCGTCTGTTTTGTGTTTATTTTACCATGAAGATAAAATGATGGCAAGTATTATATATGTCTGCAAATATTATTTATCTTCGATAATGCATTTTTCTAAAGCATACGCTAAAAAAGTTCCTATGAGTTCATTTCTGCTGTGTCCCGTTTTGGCAGATATATTGTCGATCTGTGCAACAATTTCTTCTCTGATTCTGATTGAGAAAACCTTGTAACCGTCCTCGCCTTTTGCTTTCTTGGGCTTTATCACCAAATTATCATTTGTCATATTGCACCTCCATATAATGATATTTTATGTTCTGAATCAGGTGCAATATATGCTAAAATTTATGTTACAATTTTATGTTTAAAATCCCCTGCCGTCTGGCAGGGGATTTATGGGAATTTCTTAGAGGATTGGTCAGCGGAACAATTACGGATCAATAGTTTTGAAGATGTTCAAGTAGGTATCTGTTACTTTGCATATTAAATATTTTATATGCATACGGGTACCCAAAGGAAATATGTCAGTGGACGCTGACGGGTGCCCTGCGCGGCGAGTGGTGGAGAAAGCATTTCCCTACTCAATTTGAAAGCTTAATTTATTTATGATTTGCCTGTGTCATCAGCCTGGCAATTTGCGCGTCCTTTTCAGCTAAAAGACGCATATTTTCAGCGATGATACTGTTTTTCACGGCGAGAGCATTATCTTGTTCGGCTAACAGACGCATATTTTCAGCGATGGTGCTGTCTTTTTCGGCGATGGTACTGTCTTTTTCAGCGATGGTACTGTCTTTTTCAGCGAGAGCATTATCCTGTTCCGCGATAATGGCATCTTTTTCAGCGAGGCTTTTCTTATACAGCTCATAATCATGTTCGATCGTGCGCTCGATGCGGTCAGCTTC
>JAETQI010000019.1 GCA_021770755.1 Lachnospiraceae bacterium | reverse complement strand
AGGGGCACCTCCTCTTTTTATGTGTATGTTTTATTGGTAATTACATTATAACATAAAAAGAAGGTGCTCCATATTACTTTTTGGAAAAATTCCCCAAGTAAAGTTACACTATCATACAGAAAAGCTGTTTAACCATAACAGATCATCCATACGAAATGGCAAATAAATAACACTGTCCGTTTGCACGCTCTAGGTCTTCCAGTATGCAAATTACTGCATTCTGGTCAAAATGCAGGCATAGCGTGCTATGGGGCAATGCATCAGGCCATCGTCACACTGCTGCTCACACCGTCGCTGCCGCGGCTCTTTGTGACGATGATCTTGCGCTCGATCTGATCCTTGAGTTCAGACACATGGGAGATCACACCGACCAGACGGTTGCCCTCGGTCAGTTGCACCAGCGCCTTCATCGCCTGCCCGAGCGCTTCCTCATCCAGCGAGCCGAAGCCTTCGTCCACAAACATGGAGTCCAGCCGGATCCCGCCGGCATAGGACTGGATCTCGTCCGACAGGCCAAGGGCGAGTGAGAGCGACGCCTCAAAAGACTCACCGCCGGACAATGTCTTGACACTGCGCTCGGTCGCATTGTAATGGTCGATCACGCAGAGCTCCAGACCGGCCTTTTCCCTGCGGTTTTCGCTGTCCGTCTCGCGCTTGAGCTCATACTGACCGCCGCTCATTGTCAGCAGCCGCAGATTTGCCCTCCGCAGAATACGGTCAAAATAAGTCATCTGGATATAAGTCTCCAACTCCACCTTCTGCTTGCCGCTCAGCGTGCCGTTTGCCGTGTCAGAGAGCGCCCGCATCCAGACATATTTCTTCTCGACTGTCAGGATATCCTCCTGCTTTGCCGTCACCTTTTCGAAAATATCACGGTTGGTGGAAACAGCATTTTTCATCTGATCGCGCTTTTCGTTCTGCTCCCGCTTGTCCTGCTGCCACTTCTCCCGCCGCGCAAACACTTCCTCCTCCTGCAGACTGGCCGCATCGCCTGCCGCGTCAAGCTGCTTTTTCAAAGTCTCTACTGCCGCCGACAGACGTCCGCTGCGGTCTTTGCACGCCTCATACTGCTCCTTTGCGGTCTGAAATGCTTTCTCCAAGGATTGCATACGCCCGGTCAATGACTGGATCTGCTGCCCGACTGCCTCCTTGGATTCTGCTCCGAGCTGTTCCTGCAGACTGCCGATCTCCTTTGTCTTGCTGTCGCCCTCTGTAGTCTGCTTCGCCAGAAAAATATCAGCTTTCCGCACATCTTGAACAAGCATTTTTATCTCTGTCTCCGTCTTTGGCATCTTCTGTTCCAGACGCTCTTTTGTCCGAAGCTTTTCCCGGTTCTGTTCCAGTTCCCCTGACAGTGCGTTCAATTGATCCTCTAGCTGCTGTGCGATGCGGCTGGCTGTATCGCGCAGTGCCTCCTCTGACATTTCCACGGATCGCGGATCCGTGACATCAGGCTGCGGCTCCTGCGCGCGGAGGCTCTCAAAAAGCTGCCCTGCCTTCTCGCTCCGCAGGCTTTTGATCCCCTCTAGTTCTTTCTCCATCCGGACGATCTCTGCGGCACCTGCAGACTGCCTCTCCTCCGTCTGCCTCTGCTCCGCCTCGAGCTGTCTGCGGGATTCGATCGACTCTTTCAATGCCAAAGCTCCCTTAGAGAGCCTTCTCACACAGGCTTTTATTAACAGAAGCATGGATTGCGGGGTCATTACTCCTGAATTTGCTGCATTTGCGTCTTTTGCATCTTTTTCTTCCAGCTCCCTGATCTGTGCCATGTACCCCTGTGCTTCCGCACACAATTTTCCAGACTTTGCAAGCTCAGTTGCGATCTGCTGCTGCAGTGTCTGATCCTGCCCAGTGCACTCTGCCCGCTGCGCTGTTTGTTCATTGATCCGCTCCTGCAGAAGCTTTTGCTCCTCCTCACAGCGCTCTGCCTCCCTGCCAAGCTGTTCCTGCCTCTTTTTGTCCGCCGCTGCCTGTCTGGTCTGTTCCTCACACGATTCCAGCCGCCCTTGCAGATATTCTTTTATTGCCTGCTCCTCTTTATCTATATCTATGCTATCGGGAAGCTGCAGCGCCAAGAGCGTCTGCTCCCACTGGCGGCGTTTCTCATCCAGCTTGCCCTGCGATGCGGCAAACGCCTGATTCTCCTGCTGTAGCTGTGTATTGATCTGATCTCCCGCCGTTTCCCCATCCCGGATCAGCTTGTCCAGCTCCTCCTTTCGCAGCTTTTCCTTTTCGGTTTGTTTAACAGCTACTGTAAGTTCCTTTCCCGCCGCTTTGAGCCGCTGTTCTTTCCCTGCAAGCAGTTCCTGCAGTTCCAGTATATCGATCTCACCAGCCTCATCCGGCGCAACTGCTGTCTCATCTTCCCGGACACTTTCAGGATCATGCTCCTGACTTAACGGACAAGGCACACTTAAACCGCCCAAAGCATGTCCCGCCAGCTCTAAGACAAACTGTCTCTGCTTTGCCAGTTGCTCCTTAAAATGCCCCGCTCTGACGCTGAGACCCTCTGCCTTCTTTTCCGCCTCGGTAAGCTGCACTTTCTTCTGCTCGACCTCCACCTTCTCCGGCGCTGCCTTGGGCATCTGTGCCGGATTTGGGTGATGTGTATTCCCGCACACAGGACAGCATGTCCCTTCCTGCAATGCGCGCGCGAGCATTCCCGCCTGCGCATCCAGAAAGCGCTGCTCTGTATCCCTGTAGTCCGCGCTGATCCGCTCTTTCTCGTCCGACGCCTGCCGATATGCCTCCTGTGCTGTAGCCAGCTCACTCTCCTGCTTCTCCAGACGCCGGATCTCATCTGACAGCTTCCTGCAATCCTGCTTCTGTTGCGAAAGGTCTGCCTGCTCCTGCCCAAGCCGCAGCAGGCGGGTATCCGCGTCTTTCACACGCTCCCACTCCTCGCGCCAGAGCGCCTGCTGCCTCTGATGTTCCTCCGCCTGCTCCTTAATTTTCTGACACGCCGCACTGCGCTCTGCCACTGCCTGCATCAGTGCATGCAGACCGTCGCGCTGATCCTCAAATTCCGCGAGCTGTTTCCTTGCCAGATCAGTCCTGTACTGGCACTGGATTTCCGTCTCTCCCGCATTTTTCAGATGTTCAAGCGCTTCCCTGCGCTGCGCCTGCTCTTTGCCAAGCGCCGCATCCTCCCTCTGCAGTTTCTTGATGGTATCCGCGAGCTGCTGCATCCTGCTTTGATTCTCCTGCTGCTGCGCCTGTGCCTGCTGCAGTGATCTTCCCTGCTCCGAGAGCCTGCTCTGCAGATCCTCTGTCACGGCAAGCATCGCGTCCCTGTCTGCCAGTTGCGCGATCTGTTCCTGCAGCCCTATGATCTTTGCAGCAAGCGCCGCGGTCTGTTCCTGTTCCCTTCTGATACTTTGCTCCATCTCCTGCTGACGCGCTGCCGCACGCTCCCAGCCGCTTTGCTGCTGGTGCAGGCTCCGGATCTGCTGCTGCAGCCTGTCCCTGTTGTTCTCCAGGCGTGCACGCTCCTCTCCGGCAAGGGCGAGCCCTTTTAACGTCTCGGAATCCGCCTGCAGCGACGCCTCCAGCGCAAGGCGGCGTTCATCCAGTTCCTGTCTATGTATTTTCTCCTGGCAGATCGTCTTTTGGATTGCGGCAAGCGCTTTCTGTTCCTGCTGCAACTTGTCAAACAGTGCCAAATCTTTCTGCTTTTCTTTGATCACAAGCGCAAGCTGCCCGCATTCCGCCGCGCTCTGCTGCGCCTCACGGTACTGTTCGTCAGCCTGCTGCAGCTTTGGCGCAAGCTGTGTGAGCTGTTCCTGATTTCTGGCAAGCTCCTCCTGCTGCTGCCGGATCTTATGGAGATTCCCGATCAGTTGGTTTTCTTGTTCGATCTGATGATCCAGCGTCTCGATCTGATGATCCAGCGCTTTTAATGCGGCTTCATCCTCCATGCAGAGCTGCTCTAGCACCGCGAGACCTTCGCCGACCCTTCCGTCAAACTTTTCTTTATGAAGTTTGCGCATCTTCTCCGCAACAGACGTATTCTGCGTGCACACGATGCTTTCCATATACTGGCTGATGCTGCGTTTCAGTTCGCTGTATTCGACCCACTGTGCCTTTACCGCATCTTTCAGTCTGTTCTGCAGGGTCTGGTACAGCCCTGTCTTGAAGATCTGACGGAAAATATTCCCCCGCTCCTCCGTCCCCGCCAGCAGAAGTTTCTGAAAATCTCCCTGTGCGATCATCGCGATCTGCGTAAACTGCCTGCGGTCGAGTCCGATCAGTTCCGTCACCGCCCTTGTCACCTCTTTTGATTTCGTGACTGGTGCCCTGTCGTCGGGATAGGTCAGTTCCGCCTCTGCCTTCTGCGTCGTGTATCCCGTCCCTCTCCCCTTGGGACGCTGATACTCCGGATTGCGCTTTATCTGATAGCACTTCCCCCGGTGATCAAATGTGAACAGGACAAACGTCGGCACTTCATCCTTTGCATATTTGCTGCGGAACATGTCTGCCTTGCGCACATCACCGCTCGCCTCCCCATACAGTGCAAACACGATCGCGTCAAAGATCGTCGTCTTCCCCGCGCCGGTATCCCCGGTGATCAGGTACAGTCCCTTTCCGCCCAGACGCTCAAAATCGATCTCCGTATTGCCCGCATAGGGTCCAAAAGCACTTATGATCAGCTTGATTGGTTTCATCTACGCCCTTCCCCTTTCATCTATCAGGCACCTTACAGTGCCTTACACTCCTCAATAAGCCGTGTGACAAACGCCGTCTGTTCTTCGCTCATCGGCTGGTTATTCTGCAGCTCATAAAACTCCCCAAACAATTCCAGCTCCGACTTCCGCCGGATCTCCTCGGCGCACTCGATATAACGGTTCTGTTTCGTCCGGCTGTTGTCATACTCCAGCCGCATCAGATTGGGATAAATGATGCGCAGTCTCTGCAGACCATCCGGGATATCCTCCTCGTCGGTCAGCGTGATCTGCACATAGTCCTCCGTGTCCATATCCTTATAAAAATCCCGGGCTGTCACTTCCAGATACGTTCCGCGGATCCTGCGCAGATCATGAAGAGGCACCAGCGGCACCGTGGAGACCGCAACCTGCCCCTTCTCCCCAAGCTCCACCACCGTGACGGATTTCTGCTGCTCCGCCTCCGAAAAGGAATATTTTAACGGCGTTCCGCAGTAGCGCACCGTCTCCCGCTTCAGATACTGCGGGCTGTGAATATGACCCAGTGCCACATAGTCAAACGCGTCAAATACATCCGCGTCAACATTGTCCAGACCGCCGACGGACACCTCCTCCGAGTCGCACCTGCCGGCGCCCGTCACAAACTGATGGGCGATCAGGATATTGCGTTTGCTGACATCGACCTCCATACGCTCCACCGCCAGGCACACCGCGTCCTGATAGCTCTCTGGTAATGTCTTTGGATCCATGTCCGGCACGCCCTCCAGGGCATGGCGCACAACAGCCGGCTTGATGAACGGCAGCAAATAAAGGCACAGCTCTCCGTAAGAATCCTGTACGGTAAACATGGCAGTCTCCCCCTGATAGACGGGCGACACAAATACCCCCCTGCCGCTCATAAGCTGGGCGCCGAACGCGATCCGCTCCGCGGAGTCATGATTGCCGCTGACTGCATAAACCTGTCTGCCGCGATCCGCAAGCGCTGTCAGAAACCAGTCAAACACCTGGACCGCCTCCGCGGACGGCACCGGCTTATCATAGATATCTCCCGCGATCATCACGCCGTCCGCCTGCTGGCTGTCCGCGATCTCAAGGATCTGCTGCAAGATGTGTTTCTGATCCTCGATCATCGAAAACTCATTCACCCGTTTGCCGATGTGAAGATCGGATATATGTAATAATTTCATCGTATGTAATTCCCTTCTTTATCCGAATCCGGGATTCCCTTTGTGCACAGGCATCCGCCAGCCTCCGGGTTTCCATATACCCAAAGAGCCGGCCTGCGCCCCATGCTTTCCCTCATATAACACTATACAGGATTTCTCCCTTATCTACAACTGCCTACTCCCATTTAAACAGCACAAAACCGCCGACGGCGATCAGCGCGCCGATGACTTTCTGCCAGCGAAAAGGCTGTTTTTCCACGCCGAACAGCCCAAAAAGCTCGATCAGATACGCCACGATCAACTGTGCGATGACAATGAGCATCACCGCCTTTGCAGGCCCTAATGCATCCATACTCTTGATGACGGTCAGCGTGATAAACGCCCCGATAGCGCCGCCCAGCAGAACGTATTTGGGTTCCACGGCAAGCACTTCCCGAAAGGACGTCCTGTCCACAGCCAGCCACGCCGCGATGCACACCAGAAATGCCGTGAACTGCACAAACGCATTTGCCGCCCACATGCTCGATGCCTCCGTCACCTTCGTGTTGAACACCCCCTGTACACTCATCAGCGCCCCCGATAACAGGGCAATCAAAAATCCAATCATAACTGTAAACCTCCCTTTCTGTTTCATAGACTCCCGGAGTCTTTTTTATGTAAAGTCCTATTAAAAGGCTGTCTACAATTATGATTGGATTATTTTCAAAAATTATACCTTTTTTATTCTGTTGTATTCTGCGATTCGGGTGTGACATCCAGCTCTCCTGTACCTTCCTCGTACTCGACAGCCGGCAGCAGCTCTACCTGCGGATCCTCGATCGGCTGCTCTGACACCGCCTCCCCGGCAAGCTGCGTCTTGATCTGTTCGGAGAGATGGCGAAGCTGCGTATTTGCATCCTCCCCGCCCCAGACCCTGGCAAAGCAGATCTCCAGTTCCACCCAGAAATTTGCGGTCTCCAGCATCTTCGGGATCGGGACCGACTCGATATAGTTTTCCATAAAAGCTGCTTCCTGCTCGCTCCCATACGGATCCTGCAGTACAGATGAGAGCTTGCCCGTCATGCTGTACAGGTCGGCATGCGCATTTTTGACCAGATACTGCATCAGGCGCGCCGCAGACTCCTTGTGCTCGGAATACCCGTTGATGACAAGCGCGTTCGTCACGGACATCCCTTTCGTCGTGAGCTCCTGATTGATGTCCGGCAGCTTTGCGATCCCGTATTCATAATTAAATTCGCCGTTCTTAGCCGCCTCGTCAAGCCTTCTGATGCAGTCGCTCGTCGCGATGGTGTAGATCGTCTTCCCCTCCTGAAACTCCTGCATGATCGTATCGTAATTCGTTTCTTTCGTATCGATGGAGAAGAACTGGTTCATCTCCTGGTAGACTTTCAGGCTGGATACGGATTCTGTATTATAGATATCGATCTGGGATTTGTCGTCCCCCGCCGCCCCGCCTGCCGATATATAATTGCCTATGAAAAAGTAATTGTAAAAAATATCCGACACATCCCAGCGGAAGAAATACTCCACATTCTCCGGCGTCGAATACTGATCCGCAAAAGTCAGTATATCCACGATCGATGCCGGGATAAGCTGATCTGCCGTCACCGTCGGCGCTTCCCCGGCATTCTCTCCCGCCTCGTTCTCCACACTGTTTGCCTCGTCCGCGATCTGCTGCAGGTACGTCTTGTTGTAGAGCAGCGCACTCGTCTCAAAATACATCGGACAGGCGACGTACTTTCCGTCGTACATCACTGCGTTGCGCGCCGCCTGGCTGTACAACTGTTCCTCGTAGACGGGCGCCGTGTCCGGCAACTGTGTCGCAAGCCCTGCCAGATATGCTTTCTCGAGAGAGTCATTGCTCAGGATATAGAGATCCGGTGTGTCCGTCTCCTCATCAAGACTCGCCGCATTGACCGCTTCCAGATATTCGAGACCCGACACGAGCCTCACATCCACCCTGATATCCGTGTTCTCATAAAATTCCAGTGTCTTACTGTTCAGATAGTCTGTCAGGGCATTATCCGTATACCACAGGTGGATCGTCTCTTTCCGGTTCCCGGAATCCGGCAGCATATCCCCTTTTCCCTCAAATGATCTAAAGTACACAAATCCCGCACCGGATATCACTGCCACTGCCACAAGTACGGCAGCCGCAATAAACATCCTCTTTTTTATTCTGTCATGTCTCATCCATCTTCCTCGTTCCTATACACGATCCTTCCATCTCCGCAAAGCAGGCGTCGACGATCCCGATCATGTCATCCACATCTGCCTTTGACACGATCAGCGGCGGGATAAAGCGGATAATATTGGTTCCGGCATTGATCAGCAGCAGTCCCTTCTCAACCGCCCTGTTGATCACGTCGCCCACAGCCCCTTCACACTCCAGTCCCTGCATCAGGCCAACCCCCCTGTGCGCCCTGATAAAATCATACTTTGCCGCCAGTGCATCAAGCTTTTCGTACAGATAAGCCCCTGTCTCATTGACATTTTTTAAGATATCCAGTTCCTCAAAAAGATCGATCACCTTGGAGACCGCCGCACACGCAAGCGGGTTGCCGCCGTAAGTCGTACCGTGATCGCCGCTCGTCAGGGAGTGCTGCGCCACGCGCTCTGTCATCATGAATGCTCCGACAGGAACGCCGCAGCCGACCGCCTTGGCACTCGTCATGATATCCGGCTTTACGCCGTAGCGCTGCCACGCGTACATCGTTCCCGTCCGCCCCATGCCGCACTGGATCTCGTCGAGAATGAGCAGGATATCCCTCTCGTCGCAGAGCGCCCGCACCTGCCGCATGAACGCCTCCTCCGTCGGATAGATGCCGCCCTCTCCCTGCACCGTCTCAAAGATGACCGCGCAGGTCTTGTCCGTCACCTGTGCCCTGACACTCTCAAAATCATTGAAATCCGCAAATTTAACGTTGCCGATCATCGGCTCAAACGCCTCCCTGTAATGCGGATTGCCCGTCACGGACAGCGCGCCGAAAGTCCTGCCATGAAAAGAATGGTTCATGGCAATGATCTCGTGATCCGTGTGCCCGTCCTGCAAAAATGCATACTTCCTCGCAGCCTTCAAGGCACCCTCGACCGCCTCCGCACCGCTGTTCGTGAAAAAAACGCGATCCATGCCGGAGATCTTCTTGAGCTTCTTCGCCGCCTCGATCGCCGGAATATTATAATAATAGTTTGACGTGTGGATCACCTTGTCGATCTGTGCTTTGAGCGCATCATTGTATGCCTTGTTATTGTATCCAAGCGCAAACACCGCGATCCCCGCCACGAAATCAAGATATTTCTTCCCCTCGATATCGTACAGGTACATACCGTCGCCCTTATCCCACACGATCTGATAACGATTGTACGTGTGAAGCAGCGCGGACTCTGCCTCGTCAATGTATTCTTTCATATTCATAGTCTGATCTCCATTTATCCTATACTTCCTTATCCATGTGCTCCAGATCCTCGTCCTTGACGATCGCCGTTCCGATACCGTCTCTGGTAAAGATCTCCAGCAGCAGGCAGTGCGGGATCCGCCCGTCAAGGATATGCACGCGGTTTACGCCGTTTTTAATCGCGCTGGTGCAGTTGCCGAGCTTTGGCAGCATGCCGCCGCCGATAAAGCCATCCTCAATCAGCCGCTCCGCCTGCGACGCCGAGATCCTCGAGATAAAGGAAGACTTGTCATTGATGTCTTTATACAAACCTTCGATATCGGTCAGAAATGCAAGCTTCTCCGCACCCACAGCCTTTGCGATGGCGCACGCCGCATCGTCCGCATTGATGTTGTACGTCTGAAAATTGTCATCAAGCCCGATCGGTGCGACGATCGGCAGAAAATCCTTCTCGATCAGGTCAAACAGCACCTTGGGGTTGACCTCCCGGATATCTCCCACAAAACCGATGTCCTGTCCGTCCGCGTACTTTTTGTCCACTTTCAGCAGACCGCCGTCCTTCCCGCTGACGCCCACAGCCTTCACGCCAAGCTCCTGCACCATCGTCACAAGGCTTTTGTTGACCTTGTTCAGCACCATCTCCGCGATCTCCATGGTCGCATCGTCCGTGACGCGCAGACCGTTCACAAACCTCGCCTCCATGCCGACCTTCTCCACCCAGCGGCTGATCTCCTTGCCGCCGCCGTGCACGATGATCGGCTTAAATCCAACCAGTTTCAGGAGCGTCACGTCCTTGATGACGTTTTTCTGCAGCTCCTCGTTGCTCATGGCGCTCCCGCCGTACTTCACGACGATATATTTCCTGTTAAATTTCTGTATGTAGGGGAGTGCCTCGATCAAGACCTCCGCCTTTGACAGAACCTTGTTCATATCCTGTTCGTTCATTTTTATTCCATATTCCTTTCTATAGGATCTGTTTTTATATAATACTTTTATCCTGCTATGCCAGACTGCCAAACCTGTCGCTCAGACCGTTGAACAGCCTTCTGTCTGCGTTATACCTTCTCAGTTCCTACGAACGATAATCCGCGTTGATCTTCACGTAGTCATACGTCAGATCACAGCCCCACGCCGTCGCAGTCTCTGTGCCCATCTTCATGTCGACGAGCACCGTTACCTCCGGCTCCGACAATATCTTCGTCGCCTCGTCCTCGCTGTAGTCCGTCGCCGCGCCGTCCTTGTAGATCAGCATTTTTCCAGCCTTGCTCTCAAAGAAAAGCGCCACCTTCTCCGGGTCAAACTGCACACCCGAATACCCGAGCGCGCACAAAAACCTGCCGAAGTTCGCATCATGACCGTAGATCGCCGCCTTGCACAGACTCGAACCGATCACCGACTTTGCCAGGATCCTCGCCTCCTGCTTTGTCGCGGCATTGACGACCGTCGTCTCAAACAAAGCCGTCGCACCCTCGCCGTCCCCTGCCATCTTTTTCGCAAGCCAGGTATTGACAAAATGAAGCGCCTCACAGAATCTGTCATATGCCTCGCCCTTTTCCGCGATCTCAGCGTTGCCCGCCAGACCGTTTGCCAGCACCAGACAGGTATCGTTTGTCGATGTATCGCCATCGACCGATATCATATTGAAGGAATCAACAATACTGCTGCTCAGCGCCTCCTGCAGGAGCGTTTTGCTGATCGCCGCGTCCGTCGTGATGTAGGCAAGCATCGTGCACATATTCGGGTGGATCATGCCCGAACCTTTGCTCATGCCGCCGACGGTCACTGTCTTACCGTCAAGCTCGATGGTGACTGCGATCTCTTTATTGACCGTATCAGTCGTCATGATCGCCTTTGACGCCGTCGTCCCCGCCTCGAGCGAGCTGTCCTTAACCGCCGCGAGCTTTCGGATCCCCTCGTTGATACGGTCCATCGGAAGCTGCATGCCGATCACGCCCGTAGACCCTACCAGCACGGCATTTTCGGGAATGTTCAGCAGTCCGGACACCGTCTGCGCCTCCTCGCGGCAGTAATCCATGCCCTGCTTTCCCGTACACGCATTCGCGATCCCGGCATTCACGACCACCGCCTGCGCGTAAGGGCTGTTGTCCACGATCTCCTTATCCCACAGGACAGGCGCCGCTTTCACCACGTTTGTCGTGAACGTCCCCGCGGCTCTGCACGGTTCACTGCTGTAGATCAGCGCCATGTCCATCCTGCCCGTATATTTTATGTTTGCCGCTGTGCCTGCTGCCTCAAAACCCTTCGCGGCAGTCACGCCGCCCTGTATCTGTTTCATTGTCTTTTCTTCCTTTCTTTTTCACTTCTACTTAATTCCCAAAATGATCACGAGTCTATATCTATCTTGTTATGCTGTTACAAAAGACAATTCCAACAACTCATGTTCTGCTGCCCTTCTGATCTGCATGGGTTTCATCCTCCGAATTCCGATTTATCCTTTTTATCAGCAATCTGCCATTTGTAATATACCTTTATAGGCTCGTTTTCAGTGGGTACACCATTCCACCGCCCTGAAAATCTACTGAATCTCGGTTCGGATCGTAAACCGATCGGGAAGGTTAAAAATATCCTTCTTCAAAAAGAGCGGATAAAAGTACTCGTCCTTTAATCGTTGAAACGCCAGCCACTCAAAGGTATTCGTCCGCTGACCTTCCTTTGTGGTAAATACACTTCCCCTCGTGCGCAGGTCCGTCCCTGTAATATCCATCAAAAAGTAGATGCAAAGCTCGTGATAAGCCAGTTTATCTACATCTTCCGTAAAAAATGCCTGATTCAGCCACAGCGGGCGGACGATCCCCGGAGTAACGCCAAGTTCTTCCTGCACTTCCCTGACCACTGCCTGTTCTGCCGTTTCTCCCATTGCGACTCTTCCACCAGGCAGATAAAAAAACGGGGAACGCTCATCGTGCATTGCCAGGATCTGATCGTCCGAGATCATCATCGCACACACTCTGTAATTAAACTTCTGATCTCCATATTGATAGGAAATATCCAACTTTTGCACCTCCACATCTGCCTGCAGTCCTCACTTGTTAAACGCCTCTATATTTTCACTGTTGAGCACAAAATCATAATAGTTCAGATCCTCGCGCTGTTTCCAGCCGACACTGTGCCAGAACGCGTTCCCGATATCATTTTTGGTAAATGCGATCAGGCTCACTTTGTTGATCTTCTCCGCTATGAGCGCGTCCATGCAGAAGACGACCATCGCCTTGCCGATGCCGCGCCTGCGGTATTCCGGGTTCACGCACACATGGTACAGACAGCCGCGCCTGCCGTCATGCCCGCACAGGATCGCGCCCACAACCTTTCCGTCCTCCACCGCGACCACGCTCGTCGTCGGGTTTCGCCGCAGAAAACGCGCGACACCTTCCCGCGAATCGTCAATGCTCCTGATGGCAAATCCTTTGATCGTCATCCACAGCGCCCGCACCTGGTCATAGTCCTCAATCGTCATCAATCTCACCATTTCGAAATGCCATCCTCTCCTAAAAGACCTCTTACCATAATAATTTATTATAGGAAGAAATACAACTATTTTCACCAAAATATTCAAAAATCATGTACCTCTCACGCCACACCGCAAGTATATCTGACCGCACCGTTTGATCCAATCAGGATCCTGCCGTAAGCATTTTGAATTTTTATTCATATATTACTGAATATTATTCACTCTTTTTCTATATTCTACACTTTTATTTGAGTTTGTCAATTAAAAAATGTATAAATTTACACTTGATTTATACATTCCAATGATGTATAGTAGCAATAGGGCATTCATTGAAATAAATATTTATACAAAAAGGAGAATCCATATTATGAAAGAAAAAGTAGTACTTGCCTATTCCGGTGGGCTGGACACCACCGCGATCATTCCCTGGTTAAAAGAAAATTTTGACTATGAGGTCATCTGTGTCTGCGTCGACTGCGGACAGGAGGAGGAACTCGACGGGCTCGAGGAACGCGCAAAATCCTGCGGCGCCGAGAAGCTTTACATTGAAAATGTGATCGACGAATTCTGCGACGAGTACATCGTTCCCTGCGTGCAGGCAAACGCTGTCTATGAGAACAAATATCTGCTGGGCACTTCCATGGCAAGGCCGCTCATCGCGAAGAAGCTCGTGGAGATCGCACGGAAAGAAGGCGCAACCGCCATCTGCCACGGCGCGACCGGAAAGGGCAATGACCAGATCCGCTTTGAGCTTGGCATCAAGGCGCTGGCGCCGGACATCAAGATCATCGCCGCATGGCGCAATGACAAGTGGACGATGGATTCCCGCGAGTCCGAGATCGAGTACTGCAAGGCACACGGCATCCACCTCCCGTTCTCCGCAGACAGCTCCTACAGTCGCGACCGGAATATCTGGCACATCAGCCATGAGGGACTCGAGCTTGAGAATCCTGCAAACGAGCCAAACTACGACCACCTGCTCGTGCTTGGCACCACGCCGGAGAAGGCGCCGGACGAGGGCGAATATGTGACACTGACTTTCGAGAAGGGTGTTCCAAAGTCCGTGAACGGCAAAGAGATGAAAGTCTCCGATATCATCAAAGAATTAAACAGACTCGGCGGCAAGCACGGTATCGGCATCGTTGACATCGTGGAGAACCGCGTTGTCGGCATGAAATCGCGCGGCGTGTACGAGACCCCTGGCGGAACGATCCTGATGGAAGCACACCAGCAGCTTGAGGAGCTGATCCTCGACCGCGATACATACACCTTAAAGAAAGAGATGGGCAACAAGCTTGCCGACACGGTGTATGAGGGAAAATGGTTCACACCCAAGCGCGAGGCGATCCAGGCATTTATCGAGAAGACACAGGAATATGTGACAGGCGAAGTGAAGTTCAAGCTCTACAAGGGCAACATCATCAAGGCAGGAGAGACAAGTCCGTACTCATTATATAATGAAAGTATTGCTTCCTTCACGACCGGCGACCTGTACGACCACCATGACGCGGAGGGCTTTATCAACCTCTTCGGACTGTCCTGCAAGGTGCGCGCCATGAAGATGCAGGAAAATGAAAACAAATAAACCGTTTTTCAAACATGATTTTAGACAAATGGAAATATTATGAACGTCATCAGTATGATCGTACTATATCTCACCGCGGTCAACCTGGCCGGCTTCGCCGTGATGGGCATTGACAAGAAAAAGGCAGTCCGGCACCGCTGGCGCGTCCGGGAGTCCACGCTCTTTCTCATCGCCCTCATCGGCGGAAGCGCCGGTTCGATCCTTGGCATGCAGGTATTCCGTCACAAGACCAGACACTGGTATTTCGTGTATGGAATGCCTGCGATCCTGGTTCTGCAGATCCTGCTTGCGGCATATATATTGAAAACGGGAATTATTCGTTTTTGATCGGGGACTCATTGTGAGTCCCTTTTAGCGTTTCACCTTAGCCTGTTTCTGAAAAAAGGCTATCCCGTAACAGCAGATCCATCATCGATTCCCGGGCACTGTTATCTATCGTGTCCTGAAACAGTCTCACAACATCTCTGCCTCGACATAATTCCTTATATCCTGTAATCTGAAGTCCTTCAAAAATTTCGAAAAAGTTTGAAATCACCACTCAAATACAAATACCCCTTGTTTCCACTATCATGATTGTGCTATCATAGAAATAGTGACAGATAACTTATCGGTAGTCCTCATGATTTTTCTATGACAGCGGAGAAACGGTGAGGAAATCGTGTTTGAAAATTATGATAAAAAGAGGTGTATACAGACCATGCATATCGCAATTTGTGACGACAATGTGGCGGACCGCAAACATCTGGAGCGGCTGCTCTCAAGGGAGTCCGACAAGCGCGCCGGGACGCCGAATATCCTGTACGTGGACTCCTACGGCGAAAAGATGCACTTTCTCGCCAATCCTTTGAAATATAACCTGATCTTCATGGACATGAGCTCCGAGCCCGGCATTGTGGAGTTTATCATCGAGCATCTCAATGAGATGGGTTATCGCGCCCCGCTGGTCCTCTACTCGGACAAGATCGACTACACCCAGATCCCCGATCTGCCGGACTATGTTGTGCACGCAAAAAAACCGTACATACCGGATCCCCTCCCCGGTTTTCTGGCGCTGGGCGACGCAAACGTCACCGGACATGTCGTCTCATTGTCCGTGCACACCAACGCCGTACTGGTCCATATCCCCAAGTATACGATCATGTACGCCATCGAGGATGACAGCACATGCCGGCTGTATCTGACGGGGGGAAAGACTGTCAGCGTCGATGAGCGGATCGATGAACTCCGCCAGCTCTTTGAGCCTTACGAGGAATTTGCACGTGTGAATCCCAAAAGCATCGCCAACTTTAAATATGTGTCTACCGTAATCCCCGCCGCGCTGATCATGCAGGACGAGCAGGAATTAAGGACACCGATCCTGCGCTACCGGGAGTACAAATTGCTCAAACAGAAAATGGATGAACTCGACTGAGTTCATCCATTTTCTGTTTTCCAGAGCGTGCTCTAGATCGTCACGATCACACCGCCTTCATTGGCATACATACTGCTCACGCCCGCTGTGTCAAGTACCAGCGTCTCCTTGAAATGAAGCTTTTCCTCAATATGCCTGCGCACGCACTCGGCTGCCCTGGGATTGCTGCAGTGCGTGATCATCAGCCGCCTGTTTTCCGGGTCAGATGCCTCCTCGACTGCGGTGTCCGCCATCTTCGTCAGCGCCTTTTTCATGCCGATCCCCTGCCCTAGCTGTATGATGCTGCCATCGTCTGCGCCCATCACGGGCTTGATGTTGAGTGTGGACGCCACAAGTGCCTTGACACCGGAAAGCCGGCCGTTCTTGCGGAGTGTATCGAGGTTCTCGAGGACAAAATAAGTGTTCATCCCGCGGACAAACTGTTCGATCTGCCCTGTGATCTCCGCAAAGGATCCTCCCTGTTCCTCAAGCTCCATGATCTTATAGACGATCTGCGTCTCACCGCAGGAAGCGGATTTAGAGTCGATCACGTAAATATCCTTTTCACCATATTTCTCATGATACAGGTTCTTCCCAAGCTCGGCGCTGTTATGGCTTCCGCTGAGCTTTGACGACAGGGTGACCACATACACGCGCTCCGCGTCGGTCTCGTATGCTTTCCGGTACCGCTCTGGGGACGGACAGGCCGACTTCGGGCACTCCGCGCACGCCGCCACTGCATCGAGAAATTCCCGCTGGTCAAAATCCATATCGTCTTCCTTCTCGTATACGTCGCCCACGATCAGGGTGAGCGGTACGATCTCAAACCGTGCATCTTTCTTAAGGCGCTCCGGAAGTTCACAGCAACTGTCTACAACTATTTTATATCCCATCAGTCTCTACCTCTCATTTTTCTCCGCACTATTTAATATAGTTTCGATAACTATGTATCATCTTATCATATATCGCGTTATTTGAAAAGAAGTTTTTACAAATACTTGCAGTTTCCGCCAAATACCCTTATAATGTCCATAATCAGAAACTGTCAAAGGAGAATCATATGATCGCACTGGAGATAAAAGGAACCAAAAATATCATGAACGCCCTGCTCGCTTCCGGGCAGTTCGATTCATTTCTGGTGGAAGAAGCTGTCATCACGACTTTTAACACCTTTCATATTGACGGGCATCTCGTCAAAGAATTTTACAGCGGCGAGGAACTGGAAGCGTTGGCGGACAACGGTAAGCCTGCCGCATTTTCCTGTTGGAAAGATATCCGTCCATTCTGTTTCCAACTGATCAAAGGAAAAAAAACACCCGTTTCTTTCAGGGTCGTTCTCCACGCAGCACCGCCGTTGATCGAAAAAATAGCTGCAAATCCGGAATGCGGAATTGCAGCCAATCTCATCCGTTCCCTCGCACTCAATATCCGCTATGAAAACGGCAAAGTGACCTGTGTGACCGGAAGCGGATTCACAACCTTTATCATGGACAAGAGCGCAGAAAAGCTCTGGGACGCTTATGTGCGCAGGCTCCTGACCGGTTTCGGGATTGATTTCGAGGAAGTGTAGGATATGTCCCCTACGCCTTTGTCACTTTCGAGTGAAACACAAGACTTGCAAGATATCCAAAGATCAGTGCCGCGCTGCATCCCACCGCGCCGTTTGTAAAGCCGCCCTTGAACAGCCCGATGAACCCATCCTTGTCCACGGCTTCTTTTACACCCTTCATCAGAATATTCCCATACCCGAGAAGCGGCACGTTCGCCCCTGCCCCCGCATACTCCGCAAAAGGCTCATACCACCCAAAAAAGCTGATCACCGCACCGGTGCAGACTAAAAGCACCATCACGCGCCCCGGCAGCATCTTCGTCCTGTCCAGAAAGATCTGTGCGAGGGCACAGATCACACCTCCCACCCAGAATGCATTGATATAATCCATCATAAAAACCACATACCTTTCCTTTTTGGATTAGTATGTGGCTTATTTTGATTTTTATGCCTTATTTCAGTCGTTTTGCCAACTCTGTCACGATCTCGCGGATATTTTTGTTCTCACAGTCGACAGTGATATTTGCGTATTTCTCGTATAAGGGAACGCGCTCCTCATAAAGCTGCCGCAGGGTTGTGCCTTCCCGGAGCACCACGCCCCGCTCTTCGAGATCTCCCAGCCGTTCTCTGATGCTCTCATAGGACAGTCTCAGATAGCAGACCATCGCGATGCTGCGCAGATGCTCCATGGCATGCGCGCTGTAGACAGCGCTCCCGCCTGTCGCGATCACCGCTGTCTTTGGATTCAGCGATGCGTTCACACGCTCCTCGATCTCCAGAAAACCATTCAGCCCGTGCTCCTCGATCAGCTCATGAAGCCTTTTGCCTTCCTGCTCCTGGATCACCAGATCCGAATCCACAAAGGACATGCCCCTGTTTTTTGCGAGGACGACGCCGATCGTACTCTTGCCGGCGCCAGGCATGCCGATCAATACGATATTCTTCATTCTCAAGGCTCTCAACTCCCCGTGTTTGCATCGGTTATCTTCCTACAGCTCCTTATCATCCTAAGAAGTTCCTAAATAAGCGGTCACTTCCACCTCACAGAGCACGCCCTTTGGCAGATCCTTCACCGCCACACAGCTTCTGGCTGGCTTCTGGGTGAAATACTTTGCGTACACCTCATTAAATGCCGCAAAATCAGCGATATCCGCCAGGAAGCAGGTCGTTTTGACCACACTGTCGTAAGTAGCACCCGCCGCCTTTAAGATCTCGCCCACATTGATCATGGACTGTTCCGCCTGTGCCGTGATCCCCTCAGCCTCCACATTCCCCGTCTTTGGATCGATCGGGATCTGTCCGGAAGCATACAGGAAATCTCCCGCCACTACCGCCTGTGAGTATGGCCCGATCGCTGCCGGTGCCTTGTCTGTACTGATCTTTTTCATGTGAATCTCCTCCTAATCATTTTCTATACTTCTGCCTCGTCAAACTCCACCGTGACATAGTAGCCTCTCGTGTTCTCCTCAACCGATACGACTGTACCGCTCTTTGACTTTAGCCTGTCCCGGAACGGAATATTCCCTGACATCGCCACTGCCGGGTTGATCGTGTAATAATAATTGCTTGGCAGAACCCCCTCGGTGACGGTGACCTGATCGCCTTCCTTCACCTGTCCCGGGCGCTCCATCTTAAAATCTATCCTGCGCATGCACATCCCCTCTTTCTGTATCATCTTGTGCTAGAGCATGTTTGAAAAATCATTCCTGTCATCTGCACGGATCTGCACATCAAGAAAAAATCGCCACCACGCGGTGACGACTTTTGTGTATAATCCGGTCGTGTGCATCGATCATAAGACAATATCAAGTCTCGTATTCATTGACTGGACTGGCTGCTTTGAGTTGACCATAAACACGGTGCGCGCACTGTTACGGTAAACAGCCGCCTCGCTTATGATGCGCGTCAGATCCGAGATGCGCTGTGCAAGCTGCACGCAGTCATTCTTTGACGCAGCCGCGATATCACCGCTCAACCGGTTCAGCTCATTGGTAAGCTTCTCGATCTCGACGTTGAAATTGAGTCTGTCCGAGATTGAAAAGTGTCCGTTGATGACCTGGCTGGAAAGTCCTTCCATCTTTTTCACCATGTCCCCGATCTCGGCCTCACCCGAAAAGCTATCCTCATCGTCGTCCTTTTTCTCACTCTCGTCCTTTTCTGCCTGCTTCTCCAACAACAGGCTTCTCCTGAGACCGGCTGCCGATATGGAAATCATAACCGACTGTTCATCCAGATCCTGATTCTCCTCCGAAACAGCACTGCTCACCTTCATCGCCTGATGCTGTTCCTTTCCGTTCGAACCGGAGTTGTCGATCGCCGCCGCTGCCCTGTTTGTCAGGGCAATGTTCGCACTTCTTACCTCCATATATGCTCCTTTCCCTTATATATGATGTGCGCGGCTCCCCTTCCCCGCACGATCACGCTAAGATAATCATTGCGTTTATCAATTATGGTATTTCTTTATGACACGAAACTATGTCAACTTCTTCATATATTATATCGAACCATTTGTCAAAAAATTAAGACCATTTTCAGAATTTTCTGAAAATTTTGTATTTTGTCTAATCAAGCGCTTCAATTACCACGCCATGCGCGATCCCCGGCACATTCTGTCCTTCATTGAAGGACGTCTTGTTGAGCAGCGCTCCTGTAGGGACAAATAACACCCGTTTCCATTCTCCTTTGGCGATCTTAGGCAGTATATGAGCTGACAGGACGACTGCCGAACAGCCGCATCCGCTTCCGCCTGCGTGCACATCCTGCTTCTCCGTGTCATAGATCAGCAGGCCGCAGTCGTAATGCCTGTCGCTGATATCGATCCCATCCTGCGACAGCAGTTCAAATAACGCCTGTTGTCCGACACTTCCCAGATCCCCGGTGAAGATCGCGTCGTAATCCTGCGGCTTCCTGCCAAAATCTTTCAGGTTGCCCGCGATCGTCCACGCGGCTGCCGGTGCCATTGCGCAGCCCATATTAAAGGAATCCTTGATGCCGAAATCTTCGATCCGTCCGATCGTTACACCTGTTATTCCAACCTTATTTTTGTATCTGCCCTCATACTCATTCTTGATCGTCTTGCCGGACACCGAGCTTCCCGGTGCATTGACGTTCTGCAGCAGGAAGGCGGCGCTTCCGGTCACGGTCCACGATGCGTACAGCGGGCGCTGTCCGCCGTATTCCAGCGGATAGCGGAATTCCTTCTGCGCGCTTGCAAAGTGGCTTGATGTCAGGCTCATGACACGGTCTGCATAGCCTGCCGCCACGCTCATACTGCCAAGGCTCAGGGATTCCCCGCAGGTAGAACATGCCCCGTAGAGTCCGAACAGCGGAATGTTGTAATCCACCAGTCCAAACGAGCTGGCTATGTTCTGCCCCAGCAGATCGCCGGCGTACAAAAAACGGATATCCCCTGTCTCCGCGCACGTTTTTGACAGTGTGAGCGCCACCGCCTCCTTCTGGAGCGCGCTCTCCGCCTTCTCCCACGAGTCCTCGCCAAACATGTCATTCTTGTCGTCACTTACCTTGTCAAAGCTTCCCGCGAGCGGTCCCTCATCCTCCATCTGTCCCACGATCGATCCGCTTCCCATGATCAATACCGGACTGCCGTATGCTATGCTCGATGTGCCGAGCGCCTTGTTGTTTGATGTGCTGTTTTCCACCTGATCGCCTCCTGTTTGTCCCCATAACAGCGGCTGTGCACACTGTTACAGATGTTATTTTATGATGATCCTAGTTTTGATTGCATTTATTACTTTAGTTTTTCTTAAAGCACCCGAAATTATGTATTAAAAAAGACATCTCCTATGAGATGCCTTTCTTAATACATGATTCTTTACCTTATCCTTTATATTTCTCACTCTGTGCCATGATGAGCTCCGCGTCGTCAAAGTAATCGATCTTCATGGCGCGCTTCACCTCAAAGAGCGTCTGCGCTGCCACTTCGCGCGCCGCGTCGGAGCCTTTCCTAAGGATATCATAGATCTCCGGGATATCCTTCTCGTACTCCGCGCGCCGTTTGCGGATCGGTTCAAGCTCCTCCTGCACAATATTGTTCAGCAGCTTCTTGACCTTCACATCGCCCAGGCCGCCTTTGGTATAGTGTGCTTTCATCTCGTCGAGGTTGGCATAATCCGGGCAGTAACGCTCAAAATGCTCGTCGCGCGCAAATGCATCCAGATACGTGAACACCGTGTTACCCTCCAGATGGCCGGGATCGCTGACCTGCAGGTGCAGCGGGTCAGTGTACATGCTCATGATCTTGGCGCGCACCTCGTCCGCGCTGTCGGCAAGATAGATACAGTTGCCAAGCGACTTGCTCATCTTTGCCTTGCCGTCTGTCCCAGGCAGTCTCTTGCACGCCTCCGCCTCCGGTATCAGCGCCTTTGGCTCCACGAGCACTGGATCTTCGGGTGCATACACCGCGTTGAACTTGTGCACGATCTCTTTCGTCTGCTCGATCATGGGAAGCTGATCCTCCCCCACCGGAACGACGTTTGCCTTGCAGAACGTGATATCCGCAGCCTGGCTGATCGGATATGTAAAGAAACCGACCGGGATGCTCGTCTCGAAATTCCGAAGCTGGATCTCGCTCTTCACGGTCGGGTTTCTCTGCAGCCTGGAAACCGTGACAAGGTTCATATAGTAAAATGTAAGCTCCGTAAGCTCCGATATCTGCGATTGTATGAAGAGCGTGGATCTTGCAGGATCCAGCCCCGCCGACAGGTAATCCAGCGCGACCTCGATGATATTCTGCCGCACCTTCTCCGGGTTCTCCATATTGTCCGTCAGCGCCTGCGCGTCCGCGATCATGATATAGATCTTGTCGTACTCGCCGGAGTTCTGCAGCTCCACCCTCCGCCGGAGCGACCCTACATAATGACCGATGTGAAGCCTCCCTGTAGGTCTGTCGCCCGTTAATATAATCTTGCTCATTGTTCCATGTCCTCCTATTTTGCCCGTATCTATTTTGCCTTGGCGGCATTCGCCGTATCCAGATCCTGATATCCGTAGAAATGGACTGTGTTATCCATGATCTCACGCGCTACATTTCTGCCCTCCTGCGCGTGCGCCACGATATAGCGCCCGTACATCTCGAGCATCCTGTCCGAGTAGGTTCCAAGCTCCCCCCTCAGATACGTCTCGTAGGACGTCTCATAGGGCAGATCCTCCGACGTGTGTATCCTGCGGGCATCATCTGCCAGATTGGGATACGCCGCCGCAAACTCTTCCATCCACTTTACCTGCAATCCGATCACCTGCTCCATGATCGCCCGCTTCTCCTCTGAGACTGGCGGAAGCTGGTCTGCAAAACCGGCATACTCAAGCGGTGCCGTAGACTCCATCATGCGGGCATACTTCTCCTCTATCATATTCCTGCCGTCCGCAAAATTTGTCTTGAACTCATACAGATACTGCAGCAGCATATCCTCTGTCCACGTCATATACTGGCTCATGCGCATGATCTTGAACGTCGGCCAGTTGTTCTGGCAGCTCGCCCTGCCGCCCTCGTTCTGCACCTTGTCAAACGCCTCAAACTCCGCCTTGGCGATGGAGAGCGAAAGTGCCGTTATGACAGGCGTGTTCGCGACGATCGCCGTCAGCAGCGCATCGCTCTTTGCGGTGAGCTCCTTTGTGCAGGCATCGAGATACAGGTCGCACTTTCCGACCATATCCTTTTTCTCCAGCTCATTCGCAAAGATCACGGCGAGCGACTCGACCGCTGTCGCAAGCTCCGTCTCATGCGCCTCATCCACGGGGAGCAGACTGATCCGCTCGACAAGCTGCGCCACGCCTGCCTGCTCCATGCCGTCCTCACAGATCACCATCTGCGGATTCTCAGGCATGCCCTTAAAGAGCCATTTGTCGTGCGGCGCGTATTTTCTGTTCAGCAGATAATAGAGCTTCATCGCCTGCTTGGCGCACTCCGCCTTCGCAAGCTCTGCCGCGACAAGCTGTCCGCGCATGCGCATGCGCGGGAGATTGTACTGCCCGTTCTGGGAAAAGAGCGCACATGTCTGCGCAATCTTGCGATACCAGACTGCCTTGGGATAATACGCCGTCAGCATGTTGCGGTACTTTGTAAAGATGCCCTCATCATCGCGGAACACCTCGCCGTTTACCGCCGCCGCGAGCGCGTAGTCATGCACCGCAAGCCAGCTCTTGACTGTCTCCATCGATTCCTTGCCGGACGCACCGCCCCCGCTGTTGTGGTCGAGCAGTCCCACCAGGTTATACCCTAACAGATTCTTGTAGAAATCTTCTATGACCATGACACCGCAGCGGTCCCTGCCGTGGAATGTCTCATTGCGCTCCACCCCCATAAAACTCCTGGGCAGGCTTTCATAAGCCTCCTGGAGCTCCTCTCCGATCTCCTCGTAGACCTTCTTCGTAACCCACATCACAAAGCGTGGTCCGTAATCATGATCCTGCGACAGCGCGTCATCAAATCCAAAACAGTCTGAACCTTTTCCCACCAGTCCTACTGCGATGACAGACTCGTACGCGCGGAAACGCTCTGCGATCATCGGTCTGCCGTACTCCTCATAATACTGGCGGCACAGCTCCAGCCCCGGGATCCGGGGCGCCTCCTCCGGCACAGCTTCTTCCTCTGCCGCATCTTCCGCTATCGGTTCCCCGTCAGCCGCATCTTCTATCAGCTCCTCCGCGGAGATGGTATTTTCTTCAGAATCCTCGTCGGCAAATGCACTGTTGATAAACTCCTCAAACGAAAATCCGCTGGTCGTATTCTCCCCACCGGAAACCGTCTCCGCTTCCTGCTCCTGCGGCATTTCATCCGCGACGGTTTCCTGCAGTTCTCCAAACAGTTCATCCATTTCCGCTTCCGGCTCCGGCTCCTGCGGCGCTTCTTCCACAGTGCTCTCCTGCGGTTCCCCGGACAGATCTTCTATCCCAGCCGGCTCCTGTGATTCTTCCAGCGGCTCCTCTGTCCCGGCTTCCTCCTGCGGTTCTCCGAACAGATCTTCCACCTGCGCTGACTCCTGTGATTCCTCGGTCTCGCCGTCTATTCCGGCTGTCTCTTCCGGCGCTTCATCCAGCGGCAGCTCTTCCGCCATGGCAACCTCATTCATTTTATTTTTGATGATTCCGATATTGTCGCTGAGCCTCCGGTACTGGATATTGTCCGTCCCCAGATATTTTGCCACACAGTCCCTGCTCTTCTCCATGACGCTCAGCGCGTTCGGATAGTCCTTGTCCATATAGTACAGGCTTCCGAGCGCCGACAGCGCAGCGCTGTAGTGCGCATCATCCACACCGATCTCCTCAAAGATGCGGATCGCTTCCTCCGCCCGCGCCTTCGCCTCCTCATCCTGCTCAAGCTCGATACAGGTGTTTGCGAGATTTGCCTGTGTGACCGCCACCTCAAACTGCTTGTCCGGCGTGTGCGTCACGATGTACAGCGCGTTCACAAGCTGCTCCTTCGCCGACGCAAAATCGTTCATCTCCTGGTACAACAGACTGAGATTGTTGTAAAAATTGGCAAAATACATGTCATTCTCGTCAAGCTGTGCCACATAGATCGGCCGCACCTTATTGTACAGCTCGAGCGACTCCTGCAGCTTTCCAGCCGCACGGTAGGCGTTTGCGGCATTCAGCAGCGTGGTCGCATAGGGGATCGTGTCCTGTATCCCCATCTCATCCATGAGCGCGACTGCCTTGTGGCAGTTCTCGATCGAGCGGTCATACTGCCCCGTCTCCCTGTAAAATCCAATGATCTCGTTGTAAAGAGTCAACAGTACATCCTTTGCATCTTCCTCGATGGCCTGCACAATATGTGACTCCAAAAACTGTGGTATCTCGTCAATCTTTTCCTGTGCAAAGAGCGCGTCAAGCTCCTGTGTTACCTGATTTATGTCCATATTGTCCTCCTCACTTTCATTCCTGCACTTTTCTCAATATATCTGTCGTATGCGCGCCCGCCCCGATCAGGTCAGCCCGCTCACAGACTGCCATCTGATAGCGGACAAACATCTCAAATTCTTCCTCGTCAAGCTGGTTTAGAAACGGTCTGATATAGTTCGCCGGCCCGTCCGGCGAGATGATGCTGATCCGCTCTAGTCCCTCCGCCTCGTTCAAGGCGTCGATATCCTCCATGCGCATATAGTCATAGAGCGTATCCGGCGTCGATATCGTCTTGAAATCCTCCGTGAAGCGCTGCTGTTCCACGCACTCGAGCACATGGCGCTCCTTAAAGCCGTACGTGATGACACCGTACTCGTTCATGCAGTATGCGACAAGGATCACCCCACCGGACTTCGTGACACGCTTTGCCTCATGCAGCGCCTTTCTCTTGTCCTCAAATCCGAACAGATGATACATCGGTCCGAACAGGAGCGTCACGTCAAAGCTGTCATCCTGCAGTTTCTTTAGGTTCATCGCATTTCCCTGCATCGCCTTCACACTGCTGCCCTTTTTCTTCAAAACCCCGAGATTGTACCGCACAAGCTCCACTGCCGTGACATCGTAGCCCTCCTCTGCAAGCGCCACGCTGTAGCGCCCCGTCCCTGCCCCGATGTCGAGCAGCCTGACCCGGCTTCTTGCCGCGCGCACGTCCGTCTCCGGTGCGGCGCCGTCCACCCCGGTGATCCTTGACACCGCCTCCTCGAGATATCGATGGATATACTTCATGGAAACGCGGTATTCCACCTGTCCATGCCGCGAATCGAAACGCTTTTCCTCATTGAACTTATTATAATATGCCTCAAGCTGCGTCATTTATACGATCAGTACCTCCAACTTCCGCTGTACCCACGTGATGATCGGTCCCAGGAAGAACGCCACCAGGATCGTGACGATGCCGACATCACCGCCAAGGAGAAACCCCGCCGCCATAAAGCCGATATCCCACATCATGCGCACAACCTTAAACGAAACCTTTTTCACGCGCCCCGATATGATGAATGGCAGCGCGTCATACGGCGAAGAACCAAGACCTGCACACATGTAGGCAGCCGCGCCCAGCAAAAAGACGGCAAGCGACGGTATCAGCAGTATGTATCTGTTTGCGACACTCTCAAAAAATCCCACTGGCAGAAGCAAAGACCAGATCCACCGGAAAAAGTCGGAGATATATCCCAGAAAACACATATTTCCGATCGTTCCAAATCCGATCATGCCAAGATCATACCGGATCACAAACAGGAATGTCACCAGATGGCACAGAAGCTGGCATGTCCCGAAACTGAGCGGCACGAAATTGGTGACGCCCTGCGTCAGACAGGAGCAGGGATCCGTGCCCAGATTGATCGCCCGCAAAAGCGACAGCCCCATCCCCTGCGCCGTCACGCCGCACAGCATCATGATCATCCGGTTTCGAAACTTCGGCGGGCGCGCAAAACATTTTCCATTCGATCTTTTATCAGAACTCATAAAAATTGTGCTCCTTTACCGGATCCTCCTTCGGTGCCACCTGTTCCTGCGGTGCCGCGCCTGCATTGACTGCCTGTCTCGCGTGCGCATTGTCCGTGCGTATATCGATCACCGGACCGCCTGTCCCATTGATATAATCGCCGGTGATCGTCACTTCGCCGATATTGTCGTCCTTGGGGATCTCATACATGATATCGAGCATAAAATCTTCTATGATCGCGCGGAGGGCACGCGCACCGGTATCCCGCTCCATCGCTTTCTTCGCGATCGCCTCGAGCGCGCTGTCGTCAAAATTAAGACGCACCTCGTCAAGCTCGAGAAGCTTCTGGTACTGCTTTAGGATCGCATTCTTGGGCTCCTTTAAGATCTTGATATAACTCTCCTGCGTAAGGCTGTCCATCGGACAGATGATCGGAAGACGTCCGATAAACTCCGGGATCATGCCAAACTTTTTGATATCCTCGACCGTCACCTTCTTTAAGATATTTTTCTCCTTGTCGAAAGCGTCCTTCAACTCTGCATTGAATCCGATCGAGGACTGCTTTGTGAGCCTCTGCTTGATGATCTCCTCGAGATCCGGGAACGCCCCGCCGCAGATGAAAAGGATATTCCTGGTGTTGATCGTCGTCAGCGGCACCATGGCATTTTTGCTGTTTGCCCCCACTGGAACTTCCACATCGGAGCCTTCTAAGAGCTTTAACATGCCCTGCTGGACAGATTCGCCGCTCACATCGCGCGAGGTCGTGTTCTTCTTCTTGGCGATCTTGTCGATCTCGTCGATAAACACGATCCCCTGCTCCGCCTTCTCCACATCATTCTCCGCCGCGGTCAGCAGCTTAGAGACCACGGATTCGATGTCATCCCCGATATACCCTGCCTCTGTCAGCGAAGTCGCGTCCGCGATGGCAAGCGGCACATCGAGCAGCCGCGCAAGCGTCTTTACCAGATACGTCTTGCCGCATCCTGTCGGTCCTAACAATAAGATATTGGATTTCTCGATCTCGATCTCATCCATCGTGCCGGTGGTCACACGCTTATAGTGATTGTACACCGCCACGGATATTACTTTCTTGGCATGATCCTGCCCGACGACAAAATCGTCAAGCTGCGCCTTGATCCTGTGCGGCGCCGGAAGGTCATTGATGTTAAATACTGCCTGCTCCTTCTTTTCCTTTGGCTTTTTCTTCTTGAGCTTCTGCCTGTTAGGTATGCCGCCGTCGCCCTGCAGATCCGCGATATTGACAAAACTGATATTCGGGAAACGCTTCTTGCCATCCTTGCTGCTGTCCTTGTCAAAATTGAGGTTTGTGTTGTTCAGCATTCCCTGGTAATCGAACTGGCTGACAGTGTCCATCGTCTTGTGCATACAGTCCGAACACACGGAGATATGATTGGGAAGCTTGAACATCCTCCCTGTCTTGCTCTCCGGACGCCTGCAGATAAAACATACGTCCTCATACTCGCTTTCTTTCTCCTCGTACTCGTCGTCGGACACTTTTTTGTCCTCTGCTTTCTCGTCGTCTGTATTGGATGGATCCTCTGTCGCATTCACGATCTCGGTCTCCTCGTGGTTGTCAAAGTTGTTATCTAACATGATGCCCTCCGTTTTCTCACAATTTATTCTTGATATCCGAGCACGACTTTGACGGTCCGCTCCTTATATTCGCCGTTATTCTGCCGCATCAATACGACCTCGACCTCCGTGCCGGCAGCATAGTACTCCAGCAGTCCCTGCAGCTCCTCCATGCGTGTGATCATCTCGCCGTCTATGTACACGATGATATCACCCTTTAGGATGCCCGCCTCATGAGCTGCCGTATCATCCAGCACGCTGCTCACAAAGACTCCCTCCGGCATATCGTAGCGTGCGATCGCCTCCTCTGAGACGTCCGTACCTGCGATCCCGAGGAAAGCGCGCTCTTCCTCCGGCACCTTTCGCCTCGTCTCCTTGAGCATCAGGTCTTCGATGATCGGTTTTGCGATTGAGATCGGAATGGCATACCCCATGCCCTCGATCACATAATCGGCGATCTTGCTGGAATTGATGCCGACCACTTCCCCCTTCACGTTCAGCAGCGCACCTCCCGAGTTGCCGGGATTGATTGCCGCATCTGTCTGGATCAGATATCCCGGGATCTCATCCGGATCGTCGGTGAACACATTTCTGTTCAGGGCACTTATGACACCTGTCGTGACAGACTGCCCGTATCCGAGCGAATCGCCGATCGCAATCGCAGGTTCCCCGACCTGAAGGCTGTCCGAGTCCCCAAGCGCGGCGATCGCGATACTCTTGAGCGTCTCGTCCGACATGTCCTCGAGGAACACGGAGACGATGGCAAGATCATTTTCCGGAGAGGTTCCCTTCACATATGCGTTCGCCTCCTCGTCGTCCGTAAACTGCACATACAGATTGTTGTTATCCTCCACTACATGATAGTTTGTGACGATCAGAAGCTCCTCGTCACTCTGGGCGACTATGATCCCCGAACCGTTTGCCTGCTCGTCGTACTCCTCATCATACCAGTAATCATACGCTGTATATTCATTTGTGATGGACACCACGCAGGGCATCGCGGCTTTCACCACGGCGGTCACATCCGACATGACCGCCAGTGCCTGATCATCCTGCTCGATGACCTGTACATGATTCACTTCGACGGTGTCGGTTTTCTTCTTATCCTCTTTATCTGACTTTTTGTCCGACTTTTCCTGATCTGATCCGCTGTCTGACTTTTTGTCTGTCTTACTGTCTGCTTTGCCGCTGTTTTTTCCGGATGGAGCGCGCTCTGCCTCTGTACCGGATTCGGTCTCTGTCTCCGTTTCCGTCTCTATTTCTGTTTCTGTTTCCGTTTCTATTTCCGTCTCTGTTTCTGCTTCTGATTCAGACTCCGGTTCCGATCCTGTCTCTGTCACGGATTCGGTTTCATCGTCCTGCGCCGTCTCTGTCTCCTTCTCTTTCTCCTCAAACCGGGGCTTCTGGAGCGTATCCCCGGTATTCGGGTTGTCATGATTCCCGCTGTTATTCACACTGCTGTCCAGATTCTGTCCTGCGGGCGCACTTCCCGAACCGGCTGTCCCGGCGATCACACTGCCCGTAACCGAACCTTCCACAAGCGTATTGTCCGAGGCGCGCTCATCGACATGGATCTCCACCCGCTCAAGCCACGCCGGCTTCGTGCCGTTCTCCCCGTCCAGAACAGTGGTGACCACATATCTGCCGCCGAACGCATACACGCTGGCAAACGCAGCGCACCCGAGAGTCACTGCAATATTCTTAAATGTTGATTTCTTCTTTCCCATATCCTTATGCCTCCTTCACTACTCCACTGTGACAGACTTCGCCAGATTCCTCGGCTTGTCGACATCGCAGCCCTTTCCGACCGCCACATAATAGCCAAACAACTGCAGCGGTATGATCGCCAGGGAATTGGTAAAATACTGGTTCGTCCTTGGTATATAGATCACGTAGTCCGCCGCCTTCTCGATCTCGGTATTCCCCTCATTGGTGACAGCAAGCACAAACGCGCCCCTCGCCTTCACCTCGACCATGTTGCTGAGTACCTTTTTAAAGAGGCAGTCCTGTGTCGCGACCGCCGCGACCAGCGTACCCTCCTCGATCAGCGATATCGTTCCGTGTTTCAGCTCCCCTGCCGCGTACGCTTCGGAGTGAATGTAAGAGATCTCTTTCAGTTTCAGCGAGCCTTCCATGGAGATCGCATAGTCGATGCCCCTGCCGATAAAGAACACGTCCTTGGCGCCGATATAGCGGTTGGCAAAGCGCTGTATCCGCTGCTTGTTGGATAGAAGCATCTCGATCTGTGCCGGAAGGCGCTTTAGATCCTCGAGCATGCTGTGAAAGACAGTGTCATCCAGCTTTCCGCGCACCCTTCCGAACTTCATCGCAAGCAGGTACAATGCGATCAACTGCGCACTGTACGCCTTGGTGGTCGCCACCGCGATCTCAGGTCCCGCCCATGTGTATATAACATTGTCCGCCTCCCGCGCGATCGAGCTTCCCACCACGTTCACGATGCCAAGCACCTTATGGCCAAGCGCCTGGGACTCCCTGAGCGCTGCGAGCGTGTCGGCAGTCTCGCCGGACTGGCTGATCACGATCACCATCGTCCCTTCTTCCAGGATCGGATCGCGGTATCTGAACTCACTTGCCACATCCACTTCCACCGGTATCCTCGCGATCCCCTCCATGACATATTTTCCTGTCACACCCGCGTGGTAAGCGGAACCGCACGCCACGATAAAGATCTTTGTGACCGCCCGGATCTCCTCGTCGGACATGCCCAGCTCCTCGATCACGATATCGCGGTCCTTGATCCTTGGTCCCAGCGTGTCCGTCACGGTCTTTGGCTGCTCATACATCTCTTTCAGCATAAAATGCTCGTAGCCGCCCTTTTCCGCCGCGTTGGCATCCCACTCGATCGTGACAGGCTCCTTGGTGATCTCCTCCTCGTCGACCGTGTAGAAATGCATATGGTCGGCGCGGAGACGGACAACCTCCTGATTCTCGATAAAATAGACTTTTCTGGTATATTTCAGTATCGCGGGCACATCCGACGCGATAAAACAGCCATCCTCGTTCTGCCCTACGATCAGGGGACTGTCCTTTCTGACTGCAAAGATCTGGTCAGGGTGTTCCGCAAACATGATCCCAAGCGCGTAAGAACCCTGTACGCGGTGCATGACCTTCGTGATGGCTTCCAGCGGATTTCCCTTGTAATAATAGTCGATCAGGTGCGCCAGCACTTCCGTGTCGGTGTCCGAGACAAACTTATATCCCTTTGAGATCATTTTTTCTTTTAAGGGCAGGTAATTCTCGATGATCCCGTTGTGAACGACTGCGATCGTCTCCTCGGCATTGTAATGCGGATGCGAGTTGGCATCGCTGGGCGCGCCATGTGTCGCCCACCGCGTGTGTCCGATCCCGATATTGCCCGGCATCGTCGCCCCGCCGTGCGTCAGCTCTTCAAGCACCTTAAGACGCCCGACCGACTTTTTGATCTGGATCCGCTCCCCGTCAAACACTGCCATCCCTGCCGAATCATATCCTCTGTATTCCAGCCTGGAAAGTCCTTCGAGTATCACTGGCGCCGCCGCATGCTTTCCGATATATCCCACAATTCCACACATGATTCCTGTCCTCCGTATTCACATTGATATCCATGTTTCATTTATATTTATATTCCTATTGCTAATTCCAATATGTCCTGCTCGCGCTGCACCACTTCACCACGCCCCTAGGCAGGCTCTGATAATGCTTTCCGAGCTGGTATCCGATCAGCTTGCACCCGCTCGACACGATCAGATACGGTATCTGCAGCCATTTTTTTGTCTTTTCCAGATGCCTGATCGTACTTTTGACAAGCTTGATCCCCTCGCTCTCCGACGACACCACATCAAACACCTCCGGATGCTCTGCCTGCGACACACCCAGATCAAAATTTCTGCGGAACTGCTGCATACAGGTGTAATTGTGGGAGTGGCGGACCTGCGCCTCCGCCGCGTAAGCGATACAGTACCCCGCAGTGACCGCGTGGCCTGCATACACCATATCCTCATTGAAGATCGCCCGCTTGACAAAGCCGCCGATCGTCTCATAGATCTCCCTGTCATACGCCGCACACACATTCGAGCAGAAAAAGGTCTTGATCCCCAGCCTGTCCACGTCCGCCGACGATCTTACCGCCGACTGTTCGGGATAGTTAAAGCTTCTGGTATACCGCTCGATCTCACGGCAGTCCGGAAGCGGAAGCTGGCGCGCATACGCGGCGGCAGTCTTCCCCTGTCTCGTCAGTGCCTCCACGAGATGATGGATCAGCCAGTCATCCACCGGCACCGCATCCTGTGTCATGCACACAAAGATATCGGATTTGGAGTACTGCACTGCCTTCGCCCTCGTCCTTCCGTGATCAAACTCCCTTTCTGAGAGATGATGGATCTCGATATTCTTATACTGCTCCAGAAACCCTGTCCCGTAAAAAAGGTTGTCGAAATACCGCTCTTCTGTGTTCATGATGATCAGTTTCCGTATCGGATACGTCTGCTCCTCCAGAGCCCGGATCAGATCCATGACCTGTCTCTGCGGTTTGTAGGTCAGCAATATGACATCTACACTGTACTGCATATTTATCGCTCCCCGTATGCCAAAAAGGAACCGGGTTCGGTTCCTCATCGGCTCCTCTATTCTCCATTATAACTTACTCCCGTATCCGATGCAATCTTCTGACTGCACTTTTTCACGGTATCTGTCGGCGTATAGTTCTCCTCGCCAAACAAAAATTCATGCAACAGCTCCACGTTTTTCGTGAGATCGACCGGAACGACAACGCTGGCGCTCCCTACAACTCCGTTCGGTTTGACATAATCATTGAACGGGAAGCCTGCCGTCTCACCGATCTGATAACTGGTGATATCGGAGAGCAGTGACAAGATCTCCGTCAGACTCAGCGACGTCGCGATCTCGCTGAACACGGTGTCCGCGATCTTATTGAGCGTCGCCGGATTCGTGCTCATCGCTTTCTGGGCGATCTTGGTGAGCACCGTCCTCTGCCGCTCCGCCCTCGCCAGATCACCGCCGCTGGTGTAGCGGATCCTGGAATAAGCCGTCGCCTGCAGTCCGTTGAGCTTCTGCAGACCCGCATGCTCGACAGGCGTGTACTCCACCCCCGCAATCGCATCAAACATATCCTCGCCCTTCTCGTTCTTACCTACAACACGTCCTACCATCGATACCTGATAGCTGTTGAGATGTACGATTTCGTCCTCCTTCACGTCGATCTCGACACCGCCAAGTTCATCGATAACATCGATCACCGCATCAAAGCCCACCGTGACAAAGTCCGTGATATCGAGATCAAGGTTCATGTTGAGCATCCCGATCGCCTGCTTTGCCCCGCCCTTCGCGTAAGCGGCATTCGCCTTGCTATACTTGTCATTTGTCATATTGAGCCATGTGTCACGATAGACGGACACAAGCCGCACTTCCTTGGTATCCAGATTGATGGACGCCACCATGATGACATCAGTACGCGTGTTCTTATCCAGCTCCTTGTTCCGCGAGTCCACACCAAACAGCGCGATATTCCTGTACCCCTTCATCATCGTGGTACCCTGCGCGATCTCCTCCCGCACCGGCTCGTTGATATGCACATCCTCCGGTTCAAACTCCACATACTGGATCTGGTTCGCCTTGCTCGCAAGCCACAGCGCAGCCACCAGGATCAGCAGCAGGAAGATCTCCGCCACGAACAGTAAGATCTTTATGCGCTTCTTCTTGGCAGGCTGCTTGGGCGCTTTGCTTTTCGGATTCCTGGGAGGGGCTGGCTTTTTGCCCTTCGCCGTATCCTGCGGCGGCTGGCTGCCCGGTGCCGGTCTTTTGGGTCTTCCTGCGGCTGCGGGATCCGCTTTCCTTGGCTGACTGCCGGGTCTTGCCTGTGCAGCGGGAGCCTGTTTCCTCGGTTCGCCGCCCTGCCTTACCTGACCGTCCGCCGCCGGTCTTCTCACCTGGCCGTCCGGTGCCGGTCTCCTTGGCTGGCCGCCCTGTCTTGGCGCCCCTGCCGGTCTTGGCTGGCCATCCGGCGCCTGTCTGCGCGGCTGACCCGCCGGTCTTGACTGACCGTCTGGCGCCTTTCTTCCCGGCTGACTGCTCTGCCTTGGCGCCCCGGTCGGTCTTGTCTGACCGCCTGATCTTGCCGCCTGTCCCGGCGTCTTCCTGCTGTTGCTGTTTTTACTGTTGTTATCATGATCCTGCATTTTTTAACCTCCATGCTGCCCTCAGCCCGAACCGTAGGCGTCAGCACAAATTTTCTAATAGGCATTTTTGTTGATAAAGCCCTTGAAAAAGGTTAGGAATAAGATCTTGAAGTCAAATCCCATCGACCAGTTTTCAATATAGTAGAGATCGTACTCGATCCGCTTTTTGATCGAGGTGTCGCCCCTGTATCCGTTTACCTGCGCCCAGCCGGTGATGCCCGGCCGGACCTGGTGCTTTATCATATACCTTGGTATTTCCTCTTTAAATTTCTCAACGAAAAGAGGTCGCTCCGGACGCGGCCCGATCAGGCTCATGTCCCCTTTTAACACATTAAAAAGCTGTGGGAGCTCATCAATACTCGTACTTCGAAGTATCCTTCCCACTTTTGTGACTCTCGGATCATTCTTGGTCGTCCAGCCCTTTTTCTCATCGGCATCGTTCTGGACCTCCATGCTCCGGAATTTATACATCTGAAAGGGCTTGTTGTGAAGCCCTACCCGCTCCTGTTTGAAGATCAGCGGCCCCCTGCTCGTCACCTTCACCCCGATCGCTGCCGCCAGCATGAACGGGGACGCCAGCACGATCGCGATCAGTGCCCCGACGATATCCACGATCCGCTTAAGCAGCATATTTGCCATGTTATTTAACGGCACTCTCCTGATATTGACCACTGCAAGCCCGTCCAGATCCTCAAGATACGGCCTGCTCGGTATCACGCTGTTATAGTCCGGTATGAACTTTGTGTGCACACCTGTTTTCTCACAGGTATTCACGATGTTTTCCAGTCTGTCATAGTCTGACAGGGAAAGTGTGATGCCGATCTCATCCAGATGATTCTCCGCCAGGATCGCGCGCAGGGAATCGATCTCCCCTGTCACTTTAACCCCCTTATATACGGCTCCGATCGGAACATGGTCGTCAAGGATACCGCAGACTTCATACCCCCATTCGGGATTTGCCTTGATCTTGCTGATGTACTCCTCGCCTGCGCGCGAGTACCCCACTAACAGAATATGCTTGACATTGTAGCCTTTTTTGCGCATCCTGCGCAGTCCGTACCGGACCGTTTTGCGCATCAGGGATTCCGCCACAATGTTGATCCCATAGAACACACCCACCATCCCGCGTGAGAAATCTGGTATATTGATGGCAAAGAGCACTACCATGACTGCCAGCAGGCCGATCGTATTTGCCTTTATGATATTGAAGATCTCATAGACCGTCTTCGCAGTACGTTTTGATGAATACAGGTCAAACGAATTGTATAGGATCAGATATTCCGGTACGATCGCCAGAAAAGCGATCAGATAGACCTGCACCGACAGGATACCTGTACCGGGATCGTTCTCCTTCACCAATCCGCTGAGCCACAAAAACCATGAAAGCCAGTAAGCGGCTGTTATAACCAGTGCATCGAGCAGAACCAGCAGTGTGTTAAAATACTTCTGATTATCTCTTATCAATTTTCTCACCCTTATTCCAATGGAAAGAATTTAGCTCATTTCATTCTACAATATTTGAGCCAAAAGTACAACTTTTTTTTTATTCAGTCACGAAGTCTGGCTAAATTTCTCCAAAGTTCTACCTGTATCGACACGTAATTGCCAAATCTGCGCCTGTCAGACCGAATCCTGTGTCTCCTTCCGGCCGGACTCATCGAAAGCTTCCATCCTTTGACCAGTCCCGACACATACTCCTTTCCCATTCCTTTTCTGACAAAAAACAATGTTTTTATCAAAAATCCCATGATCAGAAACGGCAGGTTCAGCACGATCTGTGCTGCCGGCATATTTTTGCAGATCAGATAGATACTGTTTCTCGACGCCAGTCCGGTCTTAAAGGCGTTGTACCTCGAACCGCTCGCCGCGCTCCCGGCATGGTATACTATAGAGTTTGCCGCAAATCTGTTTCTATATCCAAAAATTTTTGCCCGGTAACCGATATCGACGTCCTCGAGATAGGCAAAATGTTCCTCGTCAAAGAGTCCCACCTGATCCTCTTCCAGCAATTCCCTGCGGTAGATCGCCGCGCCCGCACAGGCGGCAAAGATGTCGCGGTCTCTGGTATATCTCTCCGGCGCTTTCCCTTTCCCCATGGCAAATGCCCAGCCCAGCGCGCAGTAGTAGTCTCCCGCATCGTCCGTCTTATCTTTGTCGTACAGGGATATCATCTTTGCCGACGCCGAGAAGATCTTCTTGTCCCTGTCGTTATCCATCACCTTCTCAAGCTCATGCACAAAGGACAGCTCCGCCTGCGTGTCGTTGTTGAGCAGGATGACATACGGCGTCGTGCTCGCCCGGATCCCCTGGTTCACCGCATGGCAAAACCCCGTGTTCTGCCGGTTGACGATCAGCCGGACCTCGGGAAAACGATCCCGCACAAGCTCCATGCTGCCGTCCGTCGAGGCGTTGTCCACCACGATGACAGCAATCTCCTTTGTCGTCCCGCCGTACAGGCTCTCCAGACACGCCTGGATATACCTGATACCGTTGTAGTTTGGTATCACAATCGTTGATCTTATCATAATCTATATCTTCCTCACACACACCGGATCGAGCAGGAGCCTTTCGCCCTCCGCAGTCAGTCTCGCGCAGAGCGCCTCGCCAAGCTGCGCAAGCCTCTCTTCCCCTCCTGCCGTCCGCTCCAGCTCCTGCATCCACTGCGGCAGCTCCCTGTTCTCCGTACAGAGCGTACTCACATAAGGATGTCCCGTGATCTCCTCATAAACGCCCTGATATGCCTTGTTGACAGCCATATTGCGGATATCGAGCTGCCTCACATTCTGATACAGATCCATCCGGTTCATATAGCCGGCATACAGCAGCGGCTGCCCTTTGTAGATGCCTGACGCCACCCTGCCGTGTCTGGCGACAAAACCGCCCACTGCCGCCAGATCCGGCCTGTGTGTCAGCACACTCTCCCCGTACTCGATGCGGTAAAAGCCCAGATGCTTATTGTGACGGACATGCACCTTCCATCCCATGCGCGACGCGAAGTCGATCAACGCCTTTTTGCCCGCCTCATAGGCGTACATCTTGCTCTGCGGGTTGTCCGCCGTGGAATTTTCATGACAGCGCCAGTGGTACAGCACTTTTGGCACATGCACGATGGCATGCTCGATCGGTTCTGTCTCCTTATTTTCCTTCTCCTTCATCAGCCGGCTGGCGACTACCCGGAGAATGATATCATAGTCCTGCGATCCGTCATACTCTCTTCTGACCTGTAGTTTTTTGAGGATATCGGCACGGACGACCATAAAATGACACACGTAATTGTTCGTCAGGAGCAGATCCAGATTAAAGTCAAGCTTGATGTGCGGATCATAGAAACGCTTCCCGGATTCGTCGCATTTGTCCTCGTCGGAATACGCAAGGACCGGCCTGCGCTCCTGCACGGCAAGCGCCATCTCGTACAGGGCGTCCGCCGTCAGCAGATCGTCATGGTCCAGCAGGCCATAATAATCTCCTGTGGCGATCTCGATCGCCCGGTTTGTGTTCTCGGCAATGCCGTCATTTCCCGCAAGCCTTGCGTACCGGATGCGCGCATCCTGATACCTCTCCACTGTCCGCTGGACGATATCGGTCGTGCTCCCGTCCGCGATGACAAGCTCCCAGTTCGCATAAGTCTGCCCGATACAGCTATCGATCAGCGCGCCCATATAGACCTCCTGCGTCTCATACGCCGGTACGAGTATCGAGAATTTCACATCTGACACACCCTGATCCGCTCGCTGGCGCTCTAGCGTGTCCTGATCCGGCGCACGGTAGTCATAATCCGCATAGTACTTTGCCGTCACCCGCTCCCACGCCGCAACGACTGCCTCGCCGTAGCCGTTTTTCTTACTGTAGTTGATCGTCTTTTTGATATTTTGTGTCAGTGACATAATAACTTCCTCTTTTTACGTTTCTTGTTATGATTTCTTTTCCAGAAAGATCTTTCTGGTGACAAAGTTGTAGACCATCACGATCGCGGTCGCGATCACTTTCGCGCCCGTGTACGCAAGATCATAATTTAACAATTCCCGCAGAAACGCGATATTGCCGTAGACCGGTCCCACACAGATCCAGATGATCAGTTGATTCAGGCCAAGGCCGATCACGCTCAATATGATAAATGCGACAAACTCTTTCCTGCGGTCGAGTTCTTCCTTCCGCTCAAAGACAAACTTGAAGCTCAGGATATAATTTATGATCACGGAAACTGTAAATCCCAGCGCCGAACCTGCCATCGAGGCAAATTCGAACACGGATTCGCCGCCCAGCTTCACAATAATTTTCATCACTGAATAACCGATCACATAGTCAATGCCAAAGCAGACCACACCCACCATGCCGAATTTCATGATCTGCGCAAATAATCTTTTCATAAATACATACTCCTATCGCAAACTTTTGATCTCCTAAGATTAAGATTTTGTGAATTAAGATTCCGTAAAGAAACGAAACCAGACGGCGTGTCTGTGCCGTCCGGTTTCCGCCTGTTATCCCTATTCTTCTATAACAGCCTTGACTTCGTTTGTCAGGTCTTCTACCTTCTTCTGCGCATCCTCAAGGCTCGTTCCCTTGACACCCATGTAGAACTTGATCTTGGGCTCTGTGCCGGAAGGTCTTGCACAGCACCATGAATCGTTCGTCAGGTCAAAGTAGAGCACGTTTGACTTCGGCAGCCCTGTCGGATAGGTCTTGCCGGACTCCAGTTCTGTGACGACGTCGTTCTCATAATCTCTCACGCGCACCACATCAAGCTCGCCAAACTTCCTTGGCGGATTGTTCCTGAACTTATCCATCAGCGCCGCGATCTGCTTCGAGCCGTCGATGCCCTTCATCGTGATCGCATACTGTGTCTCCTTGTAGTAGCCGTACTTCTCATAGAGCTCGAGCATCATGTCGTACAGTGTCATGCCGTTCTTCTTGCACCATGCGGCAACCTCGCACAGACACATCACAGCCACGACAGCGTCCTTGTCCCTCGCGTGTGTTCCCGCAAGGCAGCCATAGCTCTCCTCAAGGCCAAATACATAGTTGTTGGAGCCGGTCTGCTCAAACAGCTTGATCTGCTCGCCGATAAACTTGAATCCTGTGAGCACCTCGATCAGTTTCACGCCGTATGCCTGCGTGATCGGAGCCGTCATGTTTGTCGTCACGATCGTTGTGACAAGCGCAGGATTCTCCGGCATCGTGCCTGTCGCCTTGCGCTCCCTCAAGATATACTCTGCGATCAGCATACCGGACATATTGCCTGTGAACGCCTTGTACTCCCCGCTCTTCGTATCCAGCGCGTAGATGCCAAGTCTGTCCGCATCCGGATCCGTCGCGAGCACGATATCCGCGTTCTTTTCCTTTGCGAGCTTCAAGGCATATGTAAACGCCTTGGGATCCTCGGGATTCGGATAATCCAGTGTCGTGAACTTCGGATCGGGATTCTCCTGCTCGGGAACGACATATACATTCTTAAATCCAAGCTCGGAGAGGATCCTTCTCACCGGCTTGTTACCTGTCCCGCACAGCGGTGTGTACACGATCCGGATATCGTCCGCAACCGCCTTGATGACGTCCGGATGGATGATCTGTTTCTTGAGCTCTGCCATGTACGCATCGTCGATCTCCTCGCCGATCACCTGATACAGCCCTGCATTGATGGCTTCCTGCTTGTCCATCGTCTTCACCGTGTGGTAGTCTGTCACAGCCTTTACCTCGCCGATGATGTCCTTGTCCTTGGGCGCCGTGATCTGTGCACCGTCCTCCCAGTATACTTTATAGCCGTTGTACTCCGGCGGATTATGGCTTGCCGTGATCACGATACCGGAGATGCAGCCAAGCGTTCTCAGCGCAAAGGAAAGCTCCGGTGTCGGTCTGAGCGACTCGAACACATACGCCTTGATCCCGTTTGCCGCCATGCACAGCGCCGCCTCATCGGCAAACTCCGGCGACATGAAACGCGAATCGTAAGCGATCGCGATCCCTTTCTCCTGTCCGCCTGCCTTGATGATATAGTTTGCCAGTCCCTGCGATGCCTTTCTCACAGTGTAGATGTTCATGCGGTTCGTGCCGGCACCGATCACACCCCGAAGTCCGCCAGTACCAAACTCAAGCTCCTTGTAAAAGCGCTCCTCGATCTCGCTCTCATTATCCTTGATCTTTAAGAGCTCATCCTTTGTTGCCTGGTCAAAGTAATCATCACTCAGCCAGAAATTAAATTCATCCATAAAACCCATACTGCTACCTCCACATTCTTTTTAAAATCAGTGCGCCATCAATTTGCACTATATTCCTCTTCTATTAAACCAAAAATTTGGAAATTTTTCAAGTTTATACGCACATTTAGCCAAATTTAATCTCGATCCGTTTTCAGCGAATAATCGCTGCGGTCGAGTGAAAAATTCGGGTTGTAGTAGGGATCCCCTTTTGCCAGCAGCGCTTTCCAGCGCTCGCGGAACAGCTCGGACTCCGCCTCGTAGCGCTCCGCCTTCTTCTCGTCCCTGACATCGCTGCCGCGCGACGCCGACTCGAAATGATACAGCTCGGCAAACGGCGTGAACACGTTCAGATAGCCGTTCTTCCGGATGCGCAGACAGAAATCCACGTCGTTGAGCGCCACCGCAAACATCTCGTCCAGCCCGCCGAGCGCGTCGTAGATGCTCTTTCTGACCATCAGGCAGGCGCCCGTCACCGCCGAGACGTTCTGCGCATAACAGAGCCTCCCCATGTATCCGAGGTTGTCATAGTTGATCTTGTAGTGCGTATGTCCCGCTGTCCGGTGCGCCCCAAGCCCGATCACCACGCCGGCGTGCTGTATCGTGCGGTCGCCGTAGTAGAGCTTTGCGCCGACTGCTCCCACGTCGGGGCGCTGCGCATACATCAGCATCGCCTCCAGCCAGTTCATGGAGATCACCTGCGTATCGTTATTCAATAACAGCAGATATTTCCCTGTCGCATAGCGCGCACCAAAGTTGTTGATCTTCGCATAATTAAAGTCTCCCTCTGCCTCGCCCGGATAAGTAACTACTGTTATATTTTTTTGCTTTTTCAGCGTGTCATAATAGGCAAAGATCTCCCTGTCCGCGCTGTTATTCTCGATGACGATGATCTCGTAATTCCCGTACGTGCTGCGCTCCCTGATCGAATCGATACAGCGCCGCAGATCCTCCGCATGATCCTTATTCGGGATCAGGATCGAGATCCTGTCCTCGCTCTTGATCTCGTATTTGATCTCAAAGATCGTGTCAAACGCCCTGGTGCTCTTGATCTCAAAGTTCTTGAAGCCGCACCTGGTCAGGTGATCCGCCACGGCACCCTTCGCCGCGGCGATCGCGTAGGGTTTGGCGCTGATATCGCTCGCCGTGCTCGCCTTGTGGGAACGCCAGTAGTACAGAAGCTTCGGCACATGTACGACCTTCTTTGCCCTGGCGGTCAGCCGCAGGATCATATCGTGATCCTGGCTGCCGTCAAAACCGCTGCGGAACAGTTCTGTCCCCTCCAGCAGTTTCCGCGAGAACACGCTGAAATGACAGATGTAATTGTTTGCCCTGAGATTGTCTGGCGCAAAGTCCGGTTTGAAGTGCAGCGTGATCATATTGTCGATGCTGTCCCCCTTGAACGTCGTCTCGTCACAGTATATATAATCCGCGCCCTCCTCGTTGATCACTTTCACATACTCATACAAGGCACCCGGATGCAGGATATCATCCTGGTCAAACAGACCGATGTACTCGCCCGTCGCGAGTTTCAGGCACTCGTTGGTATTTCCGGAGATTCCTCCGTTCCTGTCGAGCTTGCGGTAGACGATCCTGCCCTCCGCGCGCGCGGCGTACTCCCTGCAGATCTCTCCGATATAACCATGCTCCTCGTCGGAACCGTCCGCCAGACACAGCTCCCAGTTCTGATAGGTCTGGTTCATCACGGACTCGATCATCTGGATCTGGAATTCCCGCTGATTGTTCCACAAGGGCACCAGGATGCTGATCTTCACCATGCGGTCAAACTTCGCGTCCCGCTGCCGCTGTGCCTCCTCCGGCGTGGGAAAGCTCGCTGTGCCGTGGAGCTTTTTTGCCTCCGCCTCGATCCTCTTCTGCTGCAGTTTCCGGACGATCCCCTTTGGCCCGCCCAGATTCCTGAGGCGCCTGTAGTTTCTGATCCCCCAGTGCATTGTCTGGCGCAGGGGCTTTGACGCCTTCCACAGCGGATTGTTCTTGATGCGGTCCAGTTGGAACTGCAGGCTGTCCGCCTCGTTCCTGGCATCCGCAAGCCTGCCCGCAAGGGAAGCTGCGCGCGCCTTCTCCTTCTCGTACGCCTGTCTATAGAATTGCGCATCCCGCTCTTCTTTATTCTGATTCTGGTTATTATCATTTGCCATCATGCTTCACACCTTTCCATCTCACAGTCCCTTTTCTTTAGTACCCTGACCGGTCTCCTCATCCGGTACGACGACATACTTTTGCGGATCACAGATCAGTTTATTCCCGCAGACCACGCCGACGCTGTATGTTCCCGGCTTTAAAACGCACCCTGCAATGTTCACCTGTATGCCTGAGAGCGCCGTATTTCTCGTTCTGCTCCTGCTGTCCTGTTCCAGCAGCGCCGCGACGTCCTCCCTCAGCTTCGGCGCGATATCAAACGCATATACGTTTTTGTGATCCTGCCCCCCGTCAATGAGCCATAGTTTCCGGGACAGCCCCGCGTTGTCGGCATTCCTGACCGCGCACCAGCCCTCGATCATAATATTGCCGCCGATCCTTTTATTATCGTTATTATCGGCTTTTTCTTCCTCGGGTATGCCATCGCCATAACAAATGTTATCAATATGCAGCATCAGGTCATGATACCCGGTCAGGCAGTCGTACAGCTTTGCCGCCGGTGCGCATTTTGCATGCAGCAGGTTCCTGATATCCGCCTTTCTGAACAATACCCGGCTGTTTTCAGGCGGCACGGGTTGCGCCTGTCGGTCAAAGGCATATAAATATCCTGTGTTATATTGCGCATCCCGCTTCCACTGTACGAGATTGGGGCTGTAAAAGGGATCCCTCGCATTCAGTGACGGATATTTCCGGTAGAGCTTCTCCCGCTCCGCCGACAGGCGCCGCCTCTTTTCCGGGGAAGTGTCCTGTCCCCTGCTGAGGGATTCATGGTGAATCAGCACCGCCTCATTGACCTGCACATTGAAATATCCCTGCTGATACAGCCGAAAGCATAGCTCCACATCATTGTACGCTACCGGAAAATTTTCGTCAAAACCGCCCGCGCTGTCAAACAGGTGCTTGCGGATCAGCATACACGCCGCAGTGACCGCGATCATATCATAGTTTTGCGTGTTGTGTCCATGGTACAGGCACCCCTCGTCCGCCATGCCGCACAGCTTGTGCGCCGGACCGATCCCCATGTTGGTGATCCCTGCATGCTGGATCTTATAACACGCGTTTTTTTCTTCTCCGGCAGGATAATACAGCTTTGCACCGACCGCGCCCACATGAGACTTCCTGCCATAGACCAGCATCCTGTCAAGCCACTGCCTGCCGTCTGTGGTGTCCATGATCTCGATATCATCGTTCAGAAACAGCAGATGCTCCCCCTCTGCCAGCCGCGCGCCCGCATTGCACATTGCAGAGAAATTAAACGCGCTCTCCCGATACAGATACCGCACTGACAGACCGGGCTTATCACGCCGCAGCGCCTCGATCATGCGTGTTATGCACATCTTCTGTTCCGGGCTGCTGCCATTGTCCACAACAATGATTTCATAACAACTGTAATCCGTGTACAGCACCAGCGTTTCCAGGCACTTGCACAATACCTCCGCGTGATCCTTACTCGGAATAACAATCGATACCTTATCGCACCCCGCGCCCGCAGCCTGCCTCCCGCAGCCTGCCTCATACAAGGACCGGATCTTATCCGAGCTTTCGATCTTTTCCGTATCTGCCAGACGGTCATTCGTGTACAATACCTTCGGTATATGGACGATCCCGTCTGTCCCGATCGCTTCCATAAAGATCCTGCAGACCATCTCGTAAATGCTGATATCGCTCCCATACCTTTCTGCCGTTTCCAGGATCTGACTGCCCCTGACGGCGAACACGCTGCCGATATAGAAAAAGGACGCAAGCGTATCCGGCGAGAAATCAGGTTTAAACCAGGGCGCTCCCACGGTTTCTTCCGCGCCTGTTGCTCCTCCGATCCCGTACAGTTCCCCAAGGCTCCCCCTGTAATCCTCATCCGCATATGCCAGGACTACATCCGGGGACGCCAGAAATGTATCCGAAAACACCGCCTGCGCGTATCGGGACAGTGCGCCGCCTTCCCTTACAAACAGGCCGATCCCGTCGTCACGCAGCTCCCCGGGGATCTGTATATTGTCCATACACGAAGAAAAGGGAAGCGTGTGTATCTGCTTCCCTAAAGCGCCCTGCTTCAGATGCTGCCCATACCGCATGTCCAGCGCTGCATCCTGTCGTTTCAGCCACTGCAGGTATGGTGTCCTTTGTGCAAAAAGTTCCTGTTCATATCCGTTCATTTTCATTATCTTTTTATTCAATCGTCAACGTCTTCTCCATGCTCCGGTACAGCCGTTGTCTGGAACAGCCGTCCTTTGCGGTCATCCACAGCTCATACGTGTCTGCCGGCAGCGCCCCCTCAAAGATCCAGTTGCAGAAGCCTGTCAGCTCCACATTCGTCTCATCCGGCAGGATCGCCGCCACATCCTTGCGATAGCGTCTCTGAACCGGCAGCTCCCACACTTTGCCGCTGCTGTTTACGAGAAGGATCTTAAACCGGTAGCGCGCATTGTCCACACCCGGCACGTACGCCCAGCCCTTGATGAGATAGTATGTCTTTTTCTTCTGACCGTTTCTGGTCACAGCCTTTGCAAAGTTCTCCCTGCCGCAGTCCTCCACTGTGACCATGATCGCCTGATTCATGCTTTCCAGCGAGGGCAGTTTCTTGGATTCGGCAAGCATGTCGTCAGAGTCAAATATGTTAACAAGCTCATACCGCTCGAGCCAGCGGCAGCTATACTCCGGCTCCCCGCTGTTTAGGAGCGTCCCGATAAACGGATCCTTCCTGTAAAACTTCGGATGCCGCTTATACAGGATATCCTTCTCCGCCAGCAGGCGCTTTAGCTTCGCCTCATCCTGGAGGTCGTCCCCGCGGCTGAGCGATTCATGGTGATACAGCACGACATCGTTCCTCTGGACATTGTACAGCCCCTTGCTGCACAGCCGGAAACACAGATCCACATCGTTGTATGCCACCGCCAGCCCCTCAAACAGTCCGCCGATCGCCAGATAATAGCTCCTGCGCATCACCAGACACGCCGCGGTGACACCGATCAAATCGTACACAAAGCGGTTTCTTCCATAATAATAGGACTCGCTGTCATCCATCTTCTTGAGCTTATGCCCGGGCCCGTAGAGCGTATTATTGATCCCGGCATGCTGTATCTTCGTCGAGTCCGGGTACAGAAGCTTTGCGCCGACCGCTCCGACATGTTTTAGGGAAGCCTGACCGACCATCCTGGTCAGCCACGTATCCTCGATCACTTCCATGTCATCGTTCAGCAGCACGATATACGCACCCTTTGACTCCTGCACGCCGATGTTGCACATGCTGGAAAAATTGAATTCCATCGGCACATACAGGTATGTGAACGGGCATTCCTGCCTGAAATTCTCCAGCCCGACACGCACCCTCGCCGTGCTCCCGTTATCGACGACAATGATCTCAAGATTCGGGTAGTCCGTATGCGCATACACCGAGCGGATGCACTGCTTGAGCACATCCGGGTTGTCCTTTGACGGGATGATGATGCTGACAAGCGGCTTGCCTGTCAGTTCATACACCGGATAGGAGATCCCTGTCCGCGGATCCACGACCATCTGCCCTCTCAGGCCGCGCCTTGCAAGTGCGCGCTCTCGGATGAAATCATACGCTTTTCCCACACCGATCAGATCCGTCCTGTGCATGAGCCTGTCCTCGATCTCCGCCCTGCTGTTGCCCTTCTCATAGGCGTGAAACAGGATCTTCTCTATATGACCCGGCCGCTTGCCATGCTCTGTCGCCTTGAGCACGAAATCATATATATTCTTGCGGTAATCGGCATCTCCAAGCCATTCCAGCCCCAGATATGCCTCCCTGCGGACTGCAAAAATATTGCCAAAATACAGAAAGGAAAACAGCGTGTCCGGCGACCACATCGGTTTGGTCCACGGAAAAATGCGGTGCGCGCTCTCATCGTTGACCAGATCCTTATCCATCTCCTTTTTCGCCCCGAGCATCCACGCGTCCTCATCTGCATAGATGATATTCACATCCTTATGCTTCTCAAAATACTGCGGGATCTCATGATATACATCCGCGGCGATCCTGCCCTCCTCGGACACGAACAGGATGTACTCCTTGTCAAAGCCTGCCAGGGAGAAATCCCTGCCGCAATCCTGCATGTACACGATATCAAACAGCACCCGCTGCCCCTCCGGCGGCTCCGCCCCATCCGTCTGCTCGTTCTCCCTGATCCACAGCAGATACGGGTCTGTCTGGCAGCGCAGCGCCCTCTCGTACTCCTCTATACATTTTTTATATAATCTGCCCTGTATGGCATCCTTTATCTTTCCTAACATACCAGCAAATCCCCCACTCGGGAATCCCTTCCCACACTACCCTCTCAACTTTGTCTTAAGAAACCCCTTTGTCTTTGTGACAAAACTCTCTTTCACCGCGCTCTGCACGATCTGGCTGGCAAACGCCGGCGTCAGCTCCAGCACATCCAGATCCACTGTGAGATGACTCCCGCCAACGACATCGATCGCCATATTGGGATCCTCATTGTCAAACACGATGGAGCCGCACTCCTGCCATTTTCCGTTCACCTCGATGACATCCGGCGTGTAGATCCGCTCCCCCGCCCTGATCTCGCGGATATCCACCAGGCACGGATACGTACACGGATCGATCCGGATCCTGACAGCCTGATCCGGGATATCATACTCAAGTTTCAGATACCTGCCGACCGAAAAACAGTCCCGCAGCCTCACGGAATTTTCCTCGGTGAAGCCCTCGCCATAATCCACAAAGATCTGCGTGATATACTTGATATCCGCGTGATGACAGTACTTTAACATTCCCTCAAGCCCGTACGCCCTGTTTCCGATCAGCTCCCGCATGCGTCCCGCCGAGGCGCGGCTTCCCGTTATGCGCAACTGAAATTCTTTTTCCTCCGCGATCGCGGCCCTGATCTCATCGTCCGTAAATCCCAGGATGTCCTTCATCAGAAGATCCTCGCACGCTTTTCGCATCTCACCGCCCAGCGTGTAGTTGTAAAAAGCACGGAATGCGATATCTCTCGCCGCGATGTGTCTGTCAAAGGTCCACTCATAGTCGATGACGTGCCACCGCTTCCCGTCAACAAGGATATTGGGAAAGATAAAGTCAAAATTGCTGACTGTATAAGTGTCCTCGTTGTAGTGGATCCAGTGCATGTATTCCTGGATCAGCGCCTTGAAGCCCGCCACATCCGTCCGCATCAGGCACTCGTCGAGCAGATTCTCCAGCGTCTCCCCCCGGCAGTATTCAAAGGACAGGCCGTTTTTGATATCATCGCCGATGACGCTGCACTGGTTGATGTTGATCTTCGTATTCTCGTACCGCGCAGAGAGCTGCTCGCATGCCTGCTTCGTGTTCGCAAGATGCCTGCACGCCGCCTCAGTGTCCGGCAGCTTCTCCACATGCACATGCCCGGGAGCCTCCCTGACGATCGCCGTGCGGATCGCCCACTTGGCGACCCTGTCATTGGAAAACTTCGTATAGATCACGTTCGGCGCACCGCCGACCACCAGCAGATAAGAATTGGAGAAGAGCGGAAACTCCTTCTCCTCTATGATCTCGTCAAACACCTGCTTCTCGTCGAACAGCAGAACCCTCTCCCGGTCAAAATTTCTCAAATTGTTGCTAAGTTCACCTTTTTTCGGAAGATATTGGTCAGAATAGATCGTCGTCACAAATTTGTAATCAGGATATGGATAGTAAAAGGAATATTCGTGGATCCCCGCCTTATCAAGCAGCTTTTCCAGACCATGACGCGTAAAGGTCCGCGCAGTGCCGCCCTCATGATAACCCTCCAGCCCGGAAAAATACGTTCCCAGATGATCCTCGCGGCAGCCTGCCCAGTATTTTAATCCAAACTTATTTTCGATCGCAATGACCAGACGCCCGTCCAGCTTTCTGTGGCGGTCGCAGATCCGCAGAAAATCCTCGTAGGGATTCTCGCCGCCGATATATGCCTGCCCGTACTCAAAGACGCCGATCAGCAGCACATAATCATAATCCTCGTCGAGATGCGGCTCGATATCCTTGAAGTTGCCGACCATGATCGTGATGTTGTCCTCATTGCGGTTGCGGTATGCATTGACCATACTGCGCTTCTTTGACAGGTCGATGCAGGTGACACTGCCCGCCCGCCTTGCGAGCGCACCCGAGATCGCGCCGCACCCTGATCCGATCTCAAGCACCTTGTCTGTTTTCTTGAACGGAATCCAGTCTATGATATTCGTCCGAAGCGGCGAGAAATGATAAAAGACCGGCCAGCTCCTCTCCGCCTCAATGATCTTTGGAAAATCCTCCGGTGGATTGTACATGGCTATGTCGAGCATCTTGTTCTCTATATCGCCATCCGTGTACAGATCCTTCCCTGTATAATATGTGTAATCCATCGTGACACTGCCGATCTTCTCCTGCTTCACCTGTGTCTCTTCCGCCATGCTGATCTTCACCCCGCTATTCTTCTATTTCTTTTTATCAACCGCCTACACACTTCTGACAGATATGGCCGAATCCATGTCGTAATATCCCACCGTATTCTTGTCAGACACGACTGTCACATCGAGCGCGTCATAGAGCCGGTGATACACCTTGAAATCATCGCCCTCGTACCCTGTCACACCAAACGAGAGCAGATACTCGCCGCCCTGCAGCGACATCTTCTGTGTAAAACAGACCTCTTTCGTGTCACCGGACTGCACCGGCTCCAAAAACGCCTTCTCAAACATCGTATTGGTTCCTGTGATCTCCGTGCCCTTTGCCGTCTTGAACGAAAAGGCAAAGATCGGCGCCGGCAGATCCTGGTAAAACCTGACCTTCATATATATATTGAACGGAAGCCCCTTTAAGATCGAGTTCGTCCTCGTCCCGCGGTCGTCTGTCAGATAGATCTCCTCGATCACTGCCTCCTGTGTCCCGTACTCCAGCGTCTTTGACTCCTGCCCGCTCCCGTCTGTCCGCTCTCTCGCCCGCCTCTGTGCGGCGGCACGCGTCTGAACCGCCTCCTGTATCTGCGCATCGTTTAGAAGATTCTGCTCCTTCTTTGACGCCGGAAGCTCGTACTGACCCACCAGAACGCGCTTATAGTCATCGATCATCGCTTTGGGGGAGCCCTCGCCGAGCTTCACGCCCTGATTGAGCAGGATCACCCTGTCGCAGTATTTCGCGATACTGCTCAGATCGTGACTCACGATCATGATCGTCTTGCCCATTTTTTTGAATTCCTCAAACTTGTGGTAGCACTTTGCCTGGAAGAACACATCTCCGACGGAAAGCGCCTCGTCGACGATCAGGATCTCCGGATCGATGTTGATCGCCACCGAGAAGGCAAGACGCACAAACATACCGCTCGAGTACGTCTTCACCGGCTGACGGACATAATCCCCGATATCTGCAAAGTCCAGGATATCCTGCATCCTCGCGTCGATCTCCTCGTTGGAAAAGCCGTTCATCGTGCCGTTGAGATAGATGTTCTCGATCCCCGTGTATTCCATGTTAAAACCGGCGCCCAGCTCCAGCAGCGCAGAAATCCGCCCGTTGACAGCAACGTTTCCGCTCGTGGGATTAAGAACACCTGTTATGATCTTTAAGATCGTCGATTTGCCGGAACCGTTTGTCCCGATGATCCCGACACACTCCCCCTGCCCCACGTCAAAAGAAATGTCAGACAGCGCATGCGCCTCGCGGTACTTCTGCTGTCTGGTCAGCTTCAGGGCTTCCTTGAGCCTGTCCATCGGCCTGTCATAGAGTTTGTATACCTTGCTGACATGCTCCACCGCGATCGCGATCCCGGCAGACGCAGCGCTTCGTTCTGTTTGCAGATGTTTGTCTTCCATAGTTCCCCCTGTATCCTGAGTATCCTTTGCCGTCTCTACAGCACATCGGCAAAGTGTACTTTAAGCCTTTTAAAGATCAATGTCCCCACCGCGAACAGGACAGCGGTGACGATCCAGAAATACACCGTCATGCCCCCCATGGATCCCTGCCAGAACCAGCTATCGGCAAACATGGCGTCCCTGTAACCATTGACAATGTAAAAGACCGGGTTGCACCTGATGATCCCCTGGAGCAGCGGCTTCCCGTCCAGAAATCTGATGTTCCACAGGATCGGTGTCGCCCACATGCCTACCTGCAGAAAGATATTGACGATCTGCATCAGATCCCTGAAAAAGACAGCGATCGCGCAGGTCGTGTAGCTCAGCGCCAGCACAAACATAAACATGCAGAAACTGAAATAGGGTAGCTGCAGCAGATACAGATCCGGCGTATAACCATAGCACACATACAATACGAGCATAAACGCCACAAAGAAGATATGGATGAAAGACGCCGCGATCAGCTTCACCACCGGAATAATGCGGATCTGAAATACGACCTTTTTCACCAGATAGCTGTATTCGAGCAGGGATGTCGTCCCGTTGCTGACCGCCTCGCTGAAATAAAACCACGGCACGAGCCCCGCCGTCAGCCACAGCACATAGGGTGCCTCCGTCCCTGCCGTGAGCAGCTCCTTCTTGTCCGGCATCATGATATATCCAAACACAAACCAGTACAGCAGCACCGTCACGACAGGCTGCGCAAAAGCCCAGACGCGCCCGAGATATGAGCCTGCAAATCGGTTTTTAAAGTCATTTTTTGCCAGCTTCCAGATCAACTGTCTCGACTGCCACAACCCTGCTAAACTATTCCTCATCGCCTAAAATCCTTTATTCCGCCCCACTTCTGATCCTTCTCGGAAAAGATCAGCTCCATCCCTTCCGGGATCGGCCACTCGATGCCGATATCAGGATCGCTCCACAGCAGCCCGCCCTCATCATTCGGATGATAGAAATCCGTACATTTGTAACAAAACTCCGCATACTCTGACAGCACAAGAAATCCATGGGCAAAATTCTTGGGAACAAAAAACTGTTTCTTGTTCTCTTCTGACAGGAGAACACCAAACCATTTTCCATAGGTTCTCGATCCCTCCCGCAGATCCACCGCCACATCATACACTTCTCCCCGCACGGCGCGGACGAGCTTATCCTGCGGATACTGTTTTTGAAAATGCAGTCCCCGAAGGACCCCCCTCTTCGACGCCGACTGGTTGTCCTGCACGAATACATGGTCGATGCCCGCTTCCTTAAAATCGTTATAGTTGTAGGTCTCCATAAAATAACCTCTGTTATCCCCAAACACCTGCGGCGTGATCACCTTAAGTCCCTCTATGACCACCCCATCCGCCGTGCATTCCTCCACTGTAATCTTTCCCATATTTTCAAGATTCCTTTCCCTGTTTCAGTTGATTTCATTTTGTTCACTATACCAGTACTATCCTGAGCCCTTCATTTCCATTGCAGGATATCCGGTCACTCGATTCCCAGATAGCTGATATTTAAGTCCACTCTTCCCTCGATACCGGCGACACTGCCGCTTGACGTGTACTGCCACATGTCGTACCGTCCTTCATACAGAGGTGTCTGCCTGTACTCTGCGAGCCACACATTCGGTGCCTCCATCTCATCCACGATAAGGTTGTTATAAAACCAGTTGCGGCCGGAATATACGCCTGCCTCAAGCCCCGCGTTCTGGATCGTCTGGCAGAACGCGTTGACCACCGCCGTCCTCGTTCCCGGATCCAGGTTGTCCGCCCTTCCGTTTCCGCCGGCGCCCTCCGTGTCGATAAAGACCGGATACTCGATCTTGGTATCGCCAAGCAGGGATACCACCATACTCGCCTCCTCGACCGCCTCCACGAGAGTCGTCGCCTGCGTGAAGAAATACAGGCCCACCTTGATGCCCGCCTTCTTCGCGCCCGTCAGATTCTTATAAAAATACGGATCCTCGAGCAGCCATCCCGAGGAGGAACCCCTGTAACCGCACCGTATGATCGCAAAGTCAACGCCCTCCGCCTTCACAACCTCCCAGTCGATCTCGCCGTTCCACTTCGACACGTCAATGCCAAGCTTGACCGCGTTTGCGCGCTCGTCATCCTCCATGTCAAGCAGTGCCGTGTACTGGGAATCATCCTCGTCCTCGCTGTCGAGTTTCTTGTCCTTGGTGTCCTCCTTTAAGATATCGACCTCGGATTCCGCATGGACAAAGAAATCGATATCATCGATGACCGTGTAGGACACGATCGACTTCACCCTGACGCTGACCGGGGAAGCCGGCACCTTGAAGCCCTGCTGCTCCTCCAGCGAAACCTTGTACTCCCCGGGCTTGATATCGGAGATCAGTATGACACCGTCCCTGTCCTCGTCGACGTACACGCCCGTATCCGCCACTTTGACTGCAAACTCCTGTCCCGATACCACATATCCCTTGTCATCCATGACCTTCACTCTGATGTCGCGCTCCACGGAGCTTGCCGAGATCGTGAGACTGCGCACCGGATCCCCGTTTTCATCCACCTCATCATATGTATTCTGGTTAGAGCTGTTTGGCACATCGGCGTCAAAGAAATCACTGTCCTTTAGAAATGCCGACAAATCCGCGCCGTGCACCTTTCCGTCCGCTTCGATGATCTCAGGGCCGCTGTCCGTACTGCTGGCGGCGGGGCTTGCGCCCTTTCCCTGGAAACGGTTGTAATTCACCAGCACGACCGCAGCCATGACCGCGAGCAGTGCGCACAGCAAAAACAGTATTCCGATCTTCTTTCCCTTAGAGTCCATTGGCAACCTCTACAAGATACTTTCCGTAATCCGTCTTCATCAAAGGCTCCGCAAGCTCGAGCAACTGGTCTCTTGTGATGAACCCTCTCTTATATGCGATCTCCTCGATGCAGGAGATGTATAGTCCCTGCCGCTTCTGAAACGCGCAGACAAAGTCAGCGGCATCGAGCAGCGAATCATGGTTTCCGGTGTCAAGCCACGCAAAACCGCGCCCCATCGTCTCCACTGCCAGCGTCCCGCGCCGGAGGTACTCGTTGTTGATGCTCGTGATCTCGATCTCGCCTCTCGCGGAGGGCTTGACGTTCCTTGCGATCTCCACGACATCGTTGTCATAAAAATACAGTCCCGGCACTGCATAATTGCTCTTTGGCTTCTGCGGCTTCTCCTCGATGGAGATCGCCCTTCCGTCCTTGTCAAACTCGACTACGCCGTACTCCCGCGGATCGCGCACATAATATCCGAATATGGTAGCGCCGTTCTCTTTTGCCGCGACACGCTGCAGAAGCTTTGAAAAGCTCTGTCCGTAAAAAATGTTGTCGCCAAGCACCAGCGCCACCGAATCCGTTCCGATGAAATCAGCGCCGATGATGAACGCATCCGCAAGTCCCCTTGGCTGCTCCTGCACTGCATATTCCATGCGCAGTCCAAGCTGTTCTCCCGTGCCGAACAATTCCTCAAACACCGGCAGATCGCGCGGCGTCGAGATGATCAGGATATCCCTGATCCCCGCAAGCATCAGTGTCGACAGCGGGTAATAGATCATCGGCTTGTCGTAGACAGGCATGATCTGCTTGGAGATCGCCTTTGTCAGTGGATAGAGTCTTGTGCCGCTGCCGCCTGCTAATATAATACCTTTCATTGATCGTCTGCTCCTTTTCATCATTCCACGCAGGTTCTGTCCCCTGCACATTATGTCAAAGTGGGAACGCCCTACCTTGCGGTACTGACGTTCCCTGTTTTATGATCATTTCATATTGTTGATATCACTGATACATCTCCGCATAATACTTCTGGTAATCGCCGCTTGTCGCATTCTTCATCCAGTCCTCATGCTCAAAGTACCACCGGATCGTCCGCCTGATCCCTTCCTGAAACATCGTCTCCGGCTCCCAGCCGATCTCCGCCTTGATCTTATCCGGCGCGATCGCATAACGCCTGTCATGACCTTTTCTGTCCTCGACATACGTGATCAGATCCTTCGACACCAGTTTCTTCCTCGGATCATCGTCCGCAAGCTGCTGCCGGAGTGTCTCGAGTATGATATGGATGATCTCGATGTTCTGCTTCTCATTGTGTCCGCCGATGTTGTAGGTCTCAAACAGCCTGCCCTTCTCCTGCACCATGTCGATCGCTTTTGCGTGATCCTCGACATAGAGCCAGTCGCGCACATTCTTACCGTCGCCGTACACCGGGAGATTCTTTCCCTGCAGCGCATTGTTGATGACCAGCGGGATAAATTTCTCCGGGAACTGGTAAGGGCCGTAATTGTTGGAACAGTTGGTGATGTTCGCCGGAAACTGGTAGGTATCCATGTACGACCTCACAAGCATGTCCGATGACGCCTTGCTCGCAGAGTACGGGCTGTGCGGCGCATACGGCGTCGTCTCATAGAAATATCCGCCGTCCTCCTCGAGAGAGCCGTACACCTCGTCCGTGGAAACATGGAGGAACTTCTTGTCCGGCTGAAAGCTGCCGTCCGAAAGCTCCCATGCCGCCTTGGCACAGTTGAGCATCACCGCCGTGCCAAGCACGTTGGTCCGCACAAAGACCTCCGGATCCCTGATGCTCCTGTCCACATGGCTCTCCGCCGCGAAATGCACCACCCTGTCGATGTCATTCTCCGCAAAGATCTTTGTGATCGCTTCCTTGTCCGTGATGTCCGCCTTGATGAACGTGTAGTTGTCCCTCTTCTCGATCTCTTTGAGATTCTCGAGATTTCCGGCATAGGTCAGCGCATCCACATTGATGATCCTGATCCCGTTATCATATTTCCGAAACATATAATGAATGTAGTTCGACCCGATAAAACCTGCACCGCCAGTCACCAAATAAGTTCTCATCAAATATATTCCTCCACAAAAAATTTATTGTTCACAAATCATACATCTCATTTTATCCTAAATCCGGTAATAATGCAACCCTAATACCCCAAGTAACTGTAGTTCAGGTCGACATTGGTGCTGATGCCGCTGATCTTTCCTTTATCAGAATACTGCCACATATCATATTTTCCCTTGTAAGTGGGTGACGACGCGTACTGGGCAAGCCAGATCTTACAGCTAGCGACCGCACCCATATTCAGTTTGTCCTCAAACCACGTTTTTGATGCATAGATCCCCGGCTTATAGCCTGCGCTCGCGACAGTCTGGCAGAACGCGTTCACCACCGCCGTGCGCGTCGCCTTGTCGATCTTGTCCGCCCTGCCGCCGCTCTGCTCCGTATCGATAAAGATCGGATAGGTGAGATTGTACCCTTTCACAAGGCTCACTGCAAGCGACGCCTCCTTGACTGCCTCGACCTCGTTGACCGCCTGCGAGAACACATACACGCCGACCTTCAGCCCGGCAGCCGTGGCGCCCTTGATATTTGTCCTGAAATTCTGATCCTCGATCAGCGCGCCCGTCGCGGAGCCTCTGTAACCGCAGCGGATGATGACATAGTCGACGCCTGACGCCTTGACCGCGTTCCAGTCGATCTTACCGTTATGCCTCGACACGTCGATGCCAAACGTCGAACCGTTGACGGTCGTCGCGATCGCCCCGTCCGAACCGAAATTGTAAGTGACACCCTGGATGATCTGCGTGCCGGTCACAACGTTCCCGTTTTTGTCATAATAATACGTCTTCCCGTCGATCGTCTGCCAGCCTGTGTAGGTGTAGTTTGCCTGCGCCGATATATAAAACTCGGTGCTGGTGTAGTAGTCTGCATAGACTGCCTCCCTGTAGCTTCCGTCCGTATTCTTGACATAGATCTGGTTCCCGTTCTTGTCCTTGAGCTTCGTCGTCGTGTCGGAGGTCGCATTGGAGTTGACTGTCACGACACAGGTCGCCTGCTTCTGCTTGCCCTGCGCGTCCTTCTCCTTCGTCGTCGCCGTGATCTTGACACTTCCCGCTGCCACGCCGGTCACGACACCCTTCTCGTCGACTGTCGCGACTTTCTTGTCGGAAGTCTCCCACGTCACGCCCGCATCCGTCTTGTAGTTCGAAACAGTCGCCACAAGCGTCGTGGTGCCGCCGACCGCGAGATACACGTCGGCTGTGCGGTCAAGCGCGAGTGAAAGCTCCGCGCTTCCCGTGACGCTGATCTCCACGCTGCATTTGATATCCAGCTCGTTTCCGTCAGCTCCCTTGATGCCTGTGACCCTGCCTGTGATATGTACCTTGCCCGCCTTCACGCCGGTCACGACGCCGTCCGCTGCGACCGTCGCGACGGCCTTGTCACTGCTCTCCCACGCGATGGACGGGAAGCCGGACGTGAGCGTCTCCGTGCTCCCATCCTCCTTGGTGTACACGAGCTTTGACGGCTTCACTGTCAGCGTCGCCCCGACCGCACAACTGTCGGCGCTCTTGGAGAGTTCAAGACTGCCGGACTTGATCTTTGCCGCCTCGACCGTGACCGCACACGTCACGCTCGCGGTGTCGGTCGCCTCGGTCGTGCTCTTGACCGGATCCTGCTCTGTCACTTTCTCGTATGTGTAGCCTGTGATCTGCTCCTCGCCATTTTCATCCTGTTTTTTGACCTCCGTACACTTCTTCTGTTCCTCTTCCGATAAGTTCTTATATTCCTCCACGGAGATCTCCAGCGTCTCCCTGACAGGCTCTTTCGCCGCCACAGTCGTCGTGATCGTCTTTCTGGTGACCGTGTAGGTGATATCCGCGGTTCCCACCGATTTTGCCGTCACTTTGCCGCCGTTTACGGACGCGACCCCCTCGTTCGAGCTCTTCCACTCCGCCGTGTACTGATACTCGACGCTGCCTCCGTCAGCCCCCGTCTCCGTCTTGTTTGTAAATTCCGTTCCCTTTAAGTCGATGCTCGATCCGACACTCAGTGTCGCACTCGTCCGGTCCAGCGACACGTTCAGCGCGTCAAACAGCATTCTCGCCGCCGCCCTCGAGACCTGCGACGGGTCCGCGATCGTGCTCTTGTCCACCAGCAGATAGCTCTCCGAGCCGCTTACGGGTGTCTTGGACGCCTCGACCCACTCGACCGTGTCCTTGAGCACCTCCTCCTCCACCGGCGCCGCATTTTTCTCTGTATCCTCGACTGCCACGTCGACCTGTTTCTCCGTCTTGACCTCGTCCTGCACATTATTGATCACAACGTACTCGACCTTGTCCTTGACAGTGACCTGCTGCGCCACGGTCGGGAACTTGTACTTGTCTGTCGAGGTCACGACCGCATCAAACACACCCGCATTCACATTCTGCGCGTAGATGATCCCGTCCATGTCGTCGTCTGTAAGGACAAGCTGCTTTCCCTTCGCGTTCGTGAGCTTTACCTCAAATACCGTGCCCGTGATCAGCTCTCCGGTGTTGACATCCGTAAAACGGATCTTTAGATCCTTCTCCACAGACACGAAATTGACATTCACCTTCGTCGACTCGGGCGGGTCGACCACCTCGACCGACGAGATCTCCTCCGTGTCGGGCTCCTGCGTTCCTTCCTGCGCAAAATTGCCTGACAGCGCTGCATCCGCCATGGCAAGCAGCCCGTCGTCGCCCACGATTCCCACATCCTTTAGCTCGCTTCCCAGCGGCGCGAGCGCCGCGAGCTGCTCATTTATATGATTGGACTGGACAAACATGCTAAGGATCACAAGCGCCGCCACCAGCACCACCACACCCGTGGAGGCAAGCACTGCATCAAAGGCAGTCAGGTGGCGGAGACGGTATTTCGTCCTCTGCCAGAAACCGGCCGGCTCCTCTGTCCCATCCGCATCAAACAGGGCATCACGCTCATGGGTATCGTCAAACTCGCCGTATGCAATGTCAAAAGAGTCCTCATTGTACGGTTCCTCATAAGCTTCCTCAAAATACGCTTCGTCGTCGTACTCGTCATCGTAATACTCATCAGACGCATAGTACGCCGTTTCGCTGTCCTCGTAATCCGCCTCGTCCCCGCTCTCATCCTCATAATAGCTCTCGGTATCTTCCGCGTAGTCATCCGGCTCATAGATCTCGATGTTGATCTCCTTGGTGCTGTACAGCGACTCATCGTACTCCTCTGACTCGTATTCTTCCGATTCGTCGTACTCCTCTGAATCGTATTTTTCCGATTCGTCGTACTCCTCCGACTCATATTCCTCCGATTCGTCGTACTCCTCTGAATCATATTCTTCCGCTGAATCGTATTCTTCCGTCTCGTCGTACTCCTCTGACTCATATTCTTCCGATTCGTCGTACTCCTCTGACTCATATTCTTCCGATTCGTCGTACTCTTCTGACTCGTATTCTTCCGTCTCGTATTCTTCCGATTCGCCGTATTCCTCTGCCTCATACTCCTGCTCGTATTCCCGCATCTCCTCCGGGGTGAACGCGCCAAACACCGTATGCTCGCTCGAATACGCGACTATATATTCCTCCTCGTCGTCCGGATCACTGTCAGCGCCCTCATCTGCACGATCCACATCATCCTGTGCCGCCAGTTCGTCCTCCTCCTCATAGTACTCATCTATATATTCATCCGTGTATCCGCTCTTATTCCTGTTCTTATTTCTGCCTCTGCCGTGCGTTCCCGCCGTTTTCTTTTTCTTCATCCTGCCTTTGCCTTCCTCCTTCTGTTTCATGATCAGCATTCTTAGGAAATATTCCAAAATAACCTGTACATCCTGACTTGTCTATTTCTGAACAGTTCCTTAACAATTATAGCAAAGCCTGTACTGCCGCTCAACATTTTTTTCAAAAATAGGTCATGCAATTTCTGGTACCGGAAATAACAGCTCCCTATGCGTGAAACACCGCGATCCCCGCGATGATACACGCGATCCCCGCGATCTTGCGGGCGCTGATGCGCTCCCCAAAAACAAAATACCCCAGGATCAGCACCATGACATTCCCAAAGGATTCGATGACCGGTCCATTCTTGTAATCCATACCGCTGTAGGCGTAGATCGTCAGGAGCATGGACAGGAACAGAAGTCCGTATCCGCTGACCACATACGGGTTCAGATACTCCCTCACTACCGTGTCATACTTGTTGAGTGCACTTTTTTTTAACAGAACCTGCGACACCGATGCGATCACTACCGACATAAACATCGCACACACAAACCGACTGATCATTTTACCCTGCCTCCGTCTCTGTATTGATGATCCATGTCCCCGCCAGCACCAGCGCGACACCGGCAATATTCTGAACCGTGATGGTGTCATGAAAGAAGAGGACCGCCCACACCATGGACCACACGACTGCCATCGAGCGGTTTGCGTACGCGACAGAAAGCTCAAAGCGCTTGATCATCTGCTGCCAGAGGACCGCATACACCCCCAGCACCACAAACTCCATCCCGAAAAAGAACCCGAAACGCAGCAGATTCCCGCCGCTTGCGGACGCCTGCTTGGACATCACGCTCGAGATCGTGTAGATGATGATGACTGCCTGGAGCATGACAATATTTTTTATCCTGACCATATCCCTCTCATCCCCCTGCCTCGATCACGTCCGCGTCAAGAAGCCCCTGCTCCTTGAACACCCAGTAATAATTGTAATCCATATAGATAAAATACCCCTGCACGAACCGGAACAGAAAGTACCCCTGCTCCTCCATGCTCCCGTTCATCTGCTTTGCGCAGGAGAGCACGACAAACGCACAGTTGTGGTTGCGCGCACATCTTGCCACCTCCGCCACATCGTATGCCGTCTTGTCCGCCTCCATGGCATCGTAGAGCTCATCCTGGAACGACCACGACGGCTCCACGACATTCCTTCCGTACGGCGTGAACACATCCGCAGTATACTGGTGGAAATGCGTCAGAAGCTCCGCAGGGAGCACCGCGATCGGCTTGTAATTGTCCAGCCTGAGCGCGTCCGCCACGTCGATCACCTGCTGCGGGATATGATACGCGTTGGTTGCCCTGATATGAAACGAGTTGGTATATACCAGGTCGCCGTTCATCACGATCACCAGCACTGCCAGCACGAACACCAGCGCCTTCGACACCGCTGCCCTGAAATAAGCCATGAGCTTCACCGCGCTGTAGCACACGAGGATCCCGATCGGGAGCGACCACAGCACACGGTAATAGACATCCGCGTCGATCTTCATCCCCACCCACGCATAGAGCGGGCACAAAAACACCGCCGCGACCGCCGCGACGACATACAGCAGCACGACGCGCAGTTTCCTGTCCTTCTCCGTCACCCACAAAAACAGCAGTGCGATCAGGAAAAGAGGGATCAGAAAACTCCTGTTATTGTACAGGATCACGTCCTCCGCAACAGCCTGCATGACTTCCTTCATGGCTCTCCCCCTCCCCGCATCTATTTTATGATCATATAGCACACTGCCAGCAGCAGGCACGGCGCGCAGCACAGGAACAGCTCCGCCGCAAACTTCACGCTCTTTTTTCGGATGCCGATCATCACGGACGACACGCCTGTGATCGTTGGTATGACCATGAAGGACACGCTCGTGGCAAGTACCGACGACACGCACACACAGATGAACAGCAGCCACATCCCCTGGCTTGTGCTCTCCTGCGCCAGATAGATCAGCGCCAAAAACAGCGCCGGGATCACCATCCCCGCCATCAGTCCCTTGCCCTGCCAGGTTCTCGTCATGGCAAACGTCTCCGTCGTGTACAGCGAGATGTTCCCATACATGAACCACACCGCGATCAGGATCATGAACACCGGCTTATATGCTTTTTTGTTCCACAGCAGACGGCTGCCGATCTGCCCGTAGATGCAGTACATGAACATCAGCCACACCGGTGCCAGCACACTGTGCGCCACGGCCGCCGGCGCAACGCCGCTCAGCCTGGAGAGCCATGCCTGGTAGATCGGCATCGGCGAGAGGGCATGCCTTGTGTCCAGCGGATAGATATAACCCGAGTACGCATCCCGCAGATACATGGTATCGAACGTGTCCGTCAGCACGGACACCGCGATATAGTAGGCATCATCCCCGTCATAGTACTCGTACAGGACCGCGTAAGCCATCTGAAACGCCACGAGCAGGAAGAACACTGCCCAGCAGAGCTTTACTCTTCCCGGCATGTCCCATATACGCTTTATCTCGTCAAGGTACACCGCCCAGAGATGCCGCCCGCTCCACAAAGACACCGCCAGCACCGCCGCGACGATGCCGGTGTACACCGCCACCAGCGCCGTGAAACTCTGTTCCAGCAGAATGAACGGGACCGCTGTCAGCTCAAACAGAAAAAAGCTCACAAACCACCCGCAGACGTAAGTCATTGCGGGTGTCCTTTGCAAGCGATTCATATGTTTTACTGGTATAAATCCCAGAAAAAATGGTACCGGCAGAACCAATGCCAGCAGTATTCCCCATCTTATTATCTTCACCAGATCCGTTCTCCTATCTAATCCACTTCCTTCTCACCGAAATAGAGGGACAACTCTGCCGCGATATGTTCGCCCAGCACGATATTGCCGTTGTCCTTCGGATGCAGCCCGTCTCTCAGATAAAAGTCTGACGACTCTTTGTTCGAACAATCCATAAATCCGATATCGTAAAGCTCGATCACGTTGAAGCCAAACTCATCGGCAAGCTTCCGCTGCACCTCCATGTAGTCGTTCAGCGTCGGCTGCCCCTGGATATCCGAGTACGTGCACGTCGATTTTTTCGTGTTGTCATACATCGTCACAAAGAAGATATCCCGATCCCCGAAGTACTCCTGAAGCTGCTTCATGAACTGACGCACAGAACCGCAGTAGCCCGCCGTGCTCATCTTGTTGTTGACGTCCCCAAAGCGCTTGTTAGGCGGGGCGCTGAGATAATCGTTCACCCCGGCGAACACCACGATGATATCCGAATCGATGTTCGTCACCGAGTCAAAATTCATCGTGAGCGACAGCTCCTCACCGCCGTAGACGGAGAACATCCTGCCGCCGATACCGTGGTTGAGCATCCGGTTAAAATGAAGGTAGGACGCCGTATAGTTGACATAGCTGATAAAGTTTCCCTGGGTATCGACTGCGCTCGTGATCCCTTCCGTGATGCTGTCCCCGATGAACACGATGTTCTTCTGGCTGAAATCATACGCATTGTTGGCGAGGATCTGACGGTCCATCTGATTGATCTTGGACGTCTTATCCTTGGAATTGGGCAGATCGTACAGAAGCGCCCTCGCCTCCGCAAAATTCTCCTGCTGTTCCCTCCTCGCCTTCTTCTCCCCGTCCGTGAGCTGGGCGATCTCATTCACATACGCTTCCGGCTCTGTCTCTGCCGGCGTCCCGCTCTCCTCCGGGCTCTCTGCCGATGTCTGCACTTCCGATGTTGTCTGCGTCTCTGCGGGCTGTGTCTGCGCAGCGCTCTGCGTCTGCGTCTCCTGCACCGTGACTGGCTCTTCCGGTGTTTCACTCTCCGCCGGAACCGTCCCGTAGCATACGCAGCCGGGACAGGTGCAGCCGTAAGGACACCCTGCTGCATTCTCATCATTCCGCACGATGAGCGGTTCCTTCTCGATGTCGGTGCGCTCCCCGCAGCCTGTGAGCGACAGCGCCATTGCCGCCATCGCCATTAAAATAGCTACCATTGTTTTTCTTTTCATCTGCTTTCCCTTCTCCAATCCTTGATTTTCAAGGCAGAACCAGCACACCACTGCGCGATATCGTCAGTGCCGTACTAGCGATCACGTCTCAGCAGCTTTAAACATTCGGCTTCATAATATCTGTTGTCGGACATATAAAAATCTGCAAGCTCATTACTTCTCGCATCCAGAAGCTCATAGCGGGCAGTAAGGTTTCCCGGATGAAACATCAGTTCCAGATCCTGATCCCTCTTGACCGCATAAGCTTTGTACGCCGGAAGCAGCGCCTCAACTACTTCCTTTTTCATCTCACAGGTATAGAACATGCCAAAAAATACAGGTGTTTCTATTCCCTTGTTCTGCAGTACTTTCTTGTTCCTTCCTGCATATATTTTAAGGATGCACCACTTCACCCAGTTCATCACCGGCACTCCCCTGAGCATCTGTGCACTGTGCATCAGGGGAGCTGCCGGATCGACCGGTATCCGAATCTGGCGGATCCTAAGGTGTTCAAATTCATTCTCTGACAATACGTCCATCAGCGCGTCAAATACAATCGGTATCATATGATAGTGCTGATGGGAATCGATCGCTGTGATCCGATAGTCGCACTGACTCGTCACAGCCCTAAGCTGCGCCGTGATCTCCGCCTTGATCTGACGGACGATCCTGCGCCTGCCGGCTCCTCTTTTGGTATAATTCCACTGAAAAAAACGAATAAACGATTTATCAAAACAGCCGGTATCATCTACAAGCTCCGGCACATTCTCCGCCCCTGCAAGCGGCTTTCCTTCCACAAAATTCAGATGGAGCACGCGCCGGATATCCGCCGCGTCCGGATCTGTCCGGTCCAGGATCTCCAAGGATTCTCTCAATGCAGGTGTGTTGGGGATCACGCTGATACTGTTCAGCGCCCCGTTCTGATAGCAGCCCACAATCCGTTCTGACTGTTCTTTTGTCACTCCAAAATCATCTGCGTGAAACCAAATCTTATTCTCCATGACTGCTATTCTTTCTCTCTCTTTTTTTATTTCTGTCATTTATTATACACTTATTTTTGATTATTTCTACAATTTCTTTTTACAATTTTTTTTACAATTTCTTTCTGTTATAATCCTTTTTTCTTTTAATATATCCTTTTATAATATATCTTATAAACTTCGCGTTCGTCGTCACATACCGCTTCCACAGGCGCCGCGGATCCTGCATCAGCCTGTAGAGCCACTCCAGGCACAGCGCCTGCATCAGCCGCGGCGCCCTTTTGATATTTCCCGCCAGGTAGTCAAACCCTGCGCCGACACCGACTGCCACCGCGCCGAACTTTCCCCGGTGGTCGTACATCCACTCCTCCTGCTTTGGCGCCCCCAGCCCGACCCAGATAAAATCAGGTCTGGCATCATTGATCTGCGCCGTGATCCTGCTGTCCTCCTCGGGTGTGAGTGCCCGAAACGGCGGCGCGTACATGCCTGCGACCACCAGATCGGGATACTCCCGCAGGAGCGCTCTTTTCATGGCATCCAGCGTCTGCTGTGTGGAGCCGTAGAAAAAATGCCTGTACCCTTTCTGTCCCGAGATCCGGAACAACTGTACCATCAGATCCGGCCCCGTCACGCGCTTCGCATCCCGAAACCCTAATACCCTGCTGTACATGGACAGCGGCGCCCCGTCCGGCAGCGCCATCGCCGCGCAGTTCTGGATCCTGCGGTAATGCCTGTCCTCGTAGGACATCACTGTCGTGTGCACGTTGGAGATACAGATGTACCTGCCGCGGAGCATATCGAGATGTGCATCGATGTAGGCAAGCGTATCCTGCATGTTGGTCACATTGATATTCGTCCTCAATATCGTACAGTATCGTAATCCTTTCATTTTGAGCCTTTCCCTCCCAGAACCGCAAACACCGTCATGACCAGGATCTTGACATCAAGCCCCAGAGACCAGTTGTCTATGTACTCCAGGTCAAGTTTTACGATCTCCTCAAAATCCTGTATATCGCTTCTGCCGCTCACCTGCCACAGCCCTGTCAGGCCCGGGGTGATGCTCATGCGCCGTCTGTAATAACCGTTGTAATGTTCAAACTCATCCTCCGTCGGCGGCCGCGTGCCGACCAGACTCATATCCCCCACCAGGATATTGAGAAACTGCGGCGTCTCGTCGATGCTCGTCCGCCTTAGGAACCTGCCGACCCTGGTGACGCGCGGGTCATCGTCCATCTTGAACATCAGGCCTTTCACCTCATTGTGCGCCTCGAGCTCTTTCTTGCGCGCCTCCGCGTCCGTGTACATGGAGCGGAACTTCCAGATCTTAAAGCGCCGCCCGTTCTTCCCGATGCGTGTCTGCGAGAAGAATACCGGTCCCGGCGAGTCGATCCTGATCGCCAGCGCCACAAACGGCGTGATGAGGGCTGTCAGCACCAGTCCCACGACCGCTCCCACGATATCGATCAGCCGCTTGATGAGCAGGCGCCTTGAGTCCATCGTCTTTAGCGAGAACGAGATCACACTGTAGCCTGCCATCTGCTGCACATACGTGTTGGGGTTGGCATGGCTGAACAGGTCGACATTGTAGTGGCAGGTAAGCCCCATCTCCTCAAAGCGCTGTACCATATCGCGCACCTCGATCAGCGGCTCACCGGGAAGACAGATGAACACTTCGTCCACCATCATCTGGATCACCGTCTCGTACAGATCCTCCCGCGAAGCCACGACCGGCACATCCCTGACGACCTCCCCCTTCCGGTCCGCGTCATAGATCACTGCCGCCGTGACGTCATAGTACCACTCTTTTCCTTTGCCGAGGTTGCCAAGCACCTCCTCCGCCAGAATATCCTTAGTGATGACAAGCATCTTCTCGGCGCTCGCACTCTTCCTATAGTATTTCCAGATCGCCTTTTTAAATGCCATGTGCGCCGCGTAGGTGACAAACGTGTTCAAAACCGCAAAGATCCCATACACCGAGCGGGAAAACGCATACGACTGCTGCATGAGGTAGAGGATCACGACCAGCCCCACGACAAGGATCAGCGTGTAGCGCACTGTATAATAAAATTCCTGATAATAGCCCCGTATAAAATAATTCCTGTTCGCATCCAGAAACATGTTGTAGAGCAGACATAAGATCACAATGTATGCCCCGACCATGAGATGAAACTGTTTGGGGTAATTCTCGTAATGAATGATGTTAAACCGAATGAACAGTGAAATCGCATAGGAGACGACAGCGCACACAAGATCGATCATGAGGACACTGTAGGTCTCGATCATTTTGTTTTTCCGTCTGATATTTTCCATCCTGCTCCCTCAAATACTGATATCCTATCATATCCACGCCATTATAACACGCCCTGCGCCGTGATGTAAAGCTGTATCACGGGCAATTTATGACGACCTGGGATTATAATCCCCCTTAAGATTGCGCAGCAGTATCTTCATCAGCTCGCCGTTTCCCTTGAAAAAACTGATCTTTGTGGGTGTCTTTCCCTTCCTAGGATACGCCCGCGTGACCGGGATCTCACACGCCCTGTAGCCAAGCTGCGTCGCCCGGACAGACAGGTATGCAAGAAGCTCATACGTCATAAAGACATCGCGCAGCGGCGCGACGCGCTCGTCAGACAGATACCGCGCAGAATACGCCCTGTAGGCGTTGGTCGTATCGGTAAATCGCTGACCGGCTGTCAGCGAGATCACCGGCGCATGGATCAGACGCACCGCCAGATTTCTGACAAGCGGCGTGTTGATCGCCCTTCCGCCCTTGATAAAGCGGGAGCCCTGCACCAGATCATATCCTTCCTCGAGCTTCTGGATAAAGCGCGGGATATCCTCGATGCTGTCCTTGTAGTTGCCGTCTATGGTGATCACGCCCCTGTATCCTCTCCGGAGCGCCCAGTAGATCCCCATGCGCAGTTGCGCGCCTTGCTTTCCCTTGTCTCTCTTGACCAGCAGGGTGTTCACCCGGAGCTTTCTCAGCCTCCGCTCCTCCAAACTGCCGTCCGTCGAACCGCCGTCACAGATCACCAGATCCGCATGATCCGCGATCTGATGCTTATACGCGCGGTAAAGCTCCTTTAAGATGCGTTCCCCCTCATTGATGACTGGTATCAGCACGACATAGTCCTTCGTCCGCTGCTCATACTCCTCGCACTCAAATGCAGGAACTCCTTTTCCCCCTCCGTAGATCATCCAAACATCTCCCTTCCATACGCCAGGATCTCATCCAGCAAAGACAGCCTCCCCGATTCGTCCTTTGTCCTTGCCATCTCCACCGACACATACCCCTGATAGCCGTTCTCCCGCAGGAAAGCCGCCAGCTCCCCGTGGAACTGCCTCCTGTCAGGATCCATGACGATCGGTCTTAAGAACGGCTCGCTGATATGTACATGGCGGATCAGCGCCGCATTCCCCTCGAGCGTCTCCACCGGCTCCCTGTTCTCGATCATCGTACCGATGTCGAGGTTGAGCAAAAATCCCTCCGACGCGACCTCCCTGATCAGTTCGCATGCCTCCCGCGTCGTGTTGATATAGTTCGTATTGTATATAGAAGGGTTCGCCTCCATGCCGACTGCCGTCTCCCTTGCGGACGCATAGGCGCCGATATCCCGGAAAAAGCGGATCCCCTGCTGCCATGCCTCCTTGCCGGAGCCTTCCGGAAGCGCCCTGTTTTTCGGGCTGCCAAACACCAGGTTCGCGCATCCGGCTGCCCTGGCAAAGTCCACGGCTTTTTTCGTGTGATCCAGCAGCGCCTGTCTCTGCGCCTCATCCGCGAACATCTTTTCCGTCCGCCCAAACCAGATAGACTGCATCGAAGGGATGGCAAAGCCCTCCCCTGCCGCAAACGCCCCGCGCCACCGCCGCACGGCTTCCAGATCGCCATAGGGATCCTCCGCAAAAATGCGCGTGGGCGCGATCTCCAGCCCCGTATAGCCATATCTGCGCATCAGACCATACACCTGCCCGTCCTCCCCGGCAGACCACGCAATATTCGATATCGCCAGTTTCATACATGCACCTCCTGCCTGTTTTCCACGAAAGAACGCGAAACTAGCCCCGCACCCCCTCCGTGATCATATGCTTCACAAACAGCCTGATATCCGCCAGCACATCCTCCTTGCTGCAGATATATCCGCCCTTTCCGCCAAACTTAGACGCATATGTAGTCCTGAAATCATATTTTGCCGGCGTCCCTTTCAGCTCATTCTTAAAGACATCGCCTGTCAGCGCCTTGTACAGCTCCGCCGCCGTGACCGGCTCTGTCGCGATGTTGAGCAGCGTGATGTCCTCGTTCAATGCGATCTGGATATCCTCCCACAGCCGCCCGAGCGAATAGAACTGAAACGTGCTGCGGCTGTCTGTAAAGTTGAGCGCCGTAAACCCGAGCTTTCTGAATTTTTTCTGCAAAAGCTCCCTGCGCTCCTGATCCAGCTTCACGCACCTGTAAAAACCATTGCCTGCCGCCTCATAGCAGTTGTCGAGCATGATGGCGTCATCCGCCTTCTCAAGCACCTTGAGCTCCTGCAATTTTTCTTTTTTCAGCATATATGGTATGACATTGATATAGTCGTATATGAAATTTTTCTTGATATTGTATCCATAAAGCCCCGGCAGTCTCACGATCAGGGCATCCGGATAATTTTTCCTCACCCACGACTCGAGATAGTAGCGGTTGAGTCCGTACGGCTGAATGCCGTTGCCGCCCTTTCCGCCCGACAGCACGGAATCCGTCTCATCCACCCCGACAGGATTCTGGTACACGTCGATCGTGGAGATCAGCACAAGCCGCTGCGGATTGATCGCCCTGATATTTTTTTCCGCCTCCAGGATCAGCTCCATGTCCTGGTCCGGCGCGCTGTTTGCGAGATACTTCTCAGCGCGCACGCCCGCATAGATCAGCACCTCCGGCTCCAATCCATATGCTTTCTCAACATTCTGCGAATTATACACGCCCTTGATGCGGTTTCTCGCCCGCGCATAGAGATTGCTTCCTACAAATCCTGTATAACCTACCAATGCTACCATGTTACTTCCCTCCCATTTTTTCAATGCTCTCAAAACTGTATTTCCTGCGCCGGAACACCAGATCGACCAGTATCTGCAGATACTTGATGATGATCGTGAGTATGCCAAACAAGCCAAAAAAGGCAAAGGACATGAAAAAGATCGTCGTCGTCCAGCCTGCGACCGGTGTGCTGAACAGATACACCACAGCGGAGTATACCGCCACAGCGACCGCCACCACCATCATGAGTATCGTCATCGTCACAGAAAAACGATATCCAAGCCCCGTGAACAGGATCATGCTGTTCACCGCAAGATCCGTCCTGTATTTCCGCTCTGCCGCATCCTCCCTGATCACCTGCCCCCCCGTGACCGGATACCGGATATTCGCCGTCTTAAGCCCGCAGTTCGCATACACTGCCTTGCGGTACGGAACAGTCTTGTTCATACTGCTGATGCGGTTGATCACCCTGCGGCTGAGCACCCTGAACCGCTCTGTGCCCAGTTGATATGAATAGCCCGTGTACCTGTTGAACACCCTGTAAAACAGACCGGACGTGAACCGCTGCTTCCTGTCGGGAGAGGCGCTCACGATATCATACCCTTCCAGGGACCGGTGATAGACACACATGATCTGCGACACCTCAAAATCAGGAATACACGCGTCGAACTCCAGTACGAAATCGCCGATCGCCAGATCCATCCCGGCGTTCATCGCCGCCTCGATCCCGTGGAAATAACTCATGTTCAGGACCGTGACCGTGGTACTCTTTACCTCGCCGCTGATCCTGCGCACGATGTCCACACTGCCGTCCTGGGAGTAATCGTTCACGCAGATGATCTCAGAGTGCTCGAAGTGCTCCTCCAGCACTCCTATCACATTCCGCAGAAATTCAGCGATCAGCGCCTCATCATTGTGCACATAGAGCACCGCAGACATGAAATTTTTTTCTTTGTTTGTCATGTATTACGCTCCTTCTAATATATCGTCCAGATCATAGACTGTGTTGATCTTTCCCGACAAAACACCGACAAATGTGGGATTTTGCGAGTAAGTCCTCACCACCGTCGGCCGCGAGTCGTCGATCTCCGAGCTCATCAGGATCGGCTTCATCGAGAACAGGGAATCCCTGTACGCAAACGCATACTCATCCCGCAGATACTTGCGCGCAAGGTTTGCCATATAAGGAAATGCCGTCTCTGGCTTAGCCTTGCAGTCGTTGCAGTTGCCAAGGTGCCTGCCGCTGCAGTACCCGTCGCTGTCCGCCTGGCAGGCAAACTGCGGAACGGCGTCGTAGCTGGTCGCGTGCGGCGTGAACGTGACGGACGTCAGCGAGTGCAGCCCCGTCTTTCCAAACGGCATGATGGAAAAAAACGGACCGTCCATCACCGTAAATCCGTATTCCCGCAGCCGGTCATTGACCTCGCAGAGTATGATCTCGCACAGTTCGTATTTGATGCCAAACTGCTCATATCCCAAAAGCTCAAGGATCTGGTTGGTGGAGGCATACGTGGCGTTGAGCACGAATCCTGACCGGTATCTTTGCAGATGGTCCTCGCCCGCTTCCCGGACATACAGCACATACTCATCCTGCATCCGCTCGATCCTTTCGGTAAAGGCACTAAAACGCATCGTCACCAGACGCCCCAGCGCTTCGAGCTTCTCCACAAAATGATCCCGCAGGATCATGGCATCGTACGTGTACTCCCGCGTCAGGAACACACCGTCGCACATGCCCTCCTTAAAGAACCTGCCCGCGGGCAGTTCCTCGCAGGGAATGTCCGCCGCCTCGCAGAACCTGCGAAACTGTGTGCCGTCAGACCACGAATACGCGCTGGAGGTAGCGTACACCTTCTGAAATTCCCTGTTGACGCAAAAGCCGTAGTCTTTGTTGAAGCGCGCAAAATACCCCGCAGACTTCATCGCCGTCGACAGCGACCGCGGATAGTGGTAGCCCTGATGCACCCGCGCCTGGTTGATGTAGGTCGCCCGCTGAAACGGCGCGCCGTCGCACTCAAGCACCAGCACACGCTGTCCGCGCTTTGCGCAGAAATACGCGGAATAAAGCCCGTACAGCCCTGCGCCGATGATGATTTTATCGTATCGCTCTTCATGATTCATGGTCATCTCGCCCCTCATCCCTCGACAGGATCTCCCAGAAATAATATCTCGGCCGCTGCTTTGTCTCCATATAGTTCCTGCCCACATACTCCCCTATGATGCCAAGCGACAGAAGGACCGCGCCCCCCAGCACCCAGATCGACATCAGGATCGACGACCAGCCGCCGACCGTATAGCCAAAATAATGCTCGTATATAATGTGTATGACCATGCCAAAGCCCACCAGCAGCGCCAGGATCCCCATCGTAAAGACCATCCGGATCGGCTTGATGCTAAACGAGGTGATGCCGTCCGCCGCGAGCGTAAACATCTTTGTCAGCGAATATTTCGACGTCCCCTGCATGCGCGCAAACACATCAAAATGAACCACCGAGGACTTTAGCCCGATATCCGGTATGATGCCCCTAAGAAACAGGTTGACCTCCCCGTACTCGGACAGCGCCGCGAGCGCCTTGGCGCTCATGAGCCTGTAGTCCGCCGAATTCTCGTAGATATCGCATCCCATGCCCTTCATGGTCTTATAAAACAATGTCGCTGAGAGCTTCTTGAACAATCCGTCCGTATTTCTGGAGTTGCGCACGCCAAACACGATCTCGCTGCCCTCCACATACGCGCTGATAAAATCCTCCATGGCATCGATATCCTGCTGCAGATCCGCATCGATGGTGATCGTGTAATCGCAATATTTCCTCGCATACATCATTCCGGCAAGGATCGCATTCTGATGCCCCCTGTTGTGTGCAAAGCGAAGTCCCAGGATCTCCTCATGGCTGTCATACAGACCTTTGATGAGTTCCCATGTGCTGTCCTTCGATCCGTCATCCACAAACACGATCCTGCTCGCATCCGACACGATCCCGCGCGCTCTCAGGTCGCGGAGCTTATCCAGAAGCCTCCCCGCCGATGTTTCCAAAGCTTCCTCCTCATTATAGCAGGGAACCACAATATAGAGTACACCTTTTTGTCTACTGTTATCCACTTGATCGAATCCTTTCATCCATTATATCTTATATAGGTATTTGCAAAACGTTAAACTCCGCATAAATACAGTAATCTTTTTTCTACAAAATAAAACACCTCCTCACTAATTTATGATAAAATAGAGTTGCAACCACCATTAACCAATCCACCAGTAAGGAGATGTACTTATATGATAACACATAACCAGCTCTCTTTGGCAGATATTTTTTCAGATTGCCAAAATATTTTTG
>JAETQI010000111.1 GCA_021770755.1 Lachnospiraceae bacterium | reverse complement strand
TGCATCTCCGGCGCAACGTCCCTCGGCTCATACTTTAACAGCGCATTATACAAATCTTCCAGTATGGGCATATTCTCCGGCTTCGGGTGCTTGAAATACCCGTCATAGATATGCTTAATACAGGTGTCAATGATGCCCTTCTCGTCATTCTCCAGACCGTCCTTCCCCCCGGCAATCAAATCGCACAGGGTAATCAGGAAATCGCTCTTTAATTTGAGCGCTTCCTTGTCGCCCTTATGGGAGAGCTGAATGTCCATCGGGTTTAAGTAATCCTTTGAATTGGTGGCAAGCCTTACCACCTGCCCATGAAGTGCCTGCACTAACGGAAAATACTCGCCCTCCGGATCGCAGACGATTATATCGTCCTTTGTGATAAGGAAACAGGATAAAATCTCCCGCTTTGCGGAAAAAGATTTGCCGCTTCCCGGCGTTCCCAAAATCACCCCATTCGGTGTACGCAGCCTTTTCCGGTCTGCCATAATCATGTTATTGCTAAGTGCGTTCAGACCGTAATAAATGGCGGGCGCAGGCATGAAAAGCTCCTGTGTGCAGAAAGGCACAAGGACAGCGGCGCTCTTTGTGGTGAGGTTTCTTTCAATCCCCACATCGTTACACCCAATCGGCGCACTCGCCATCAGCCCCTGTTCCTGTAAATACTGCAAACATCTGAGGTTACAGTTCGCCTGCTGGATAATGCCGGAAACCCTCTGCGTCAGGTTCTCCAGTTCCCGCTTCGTACGCCCGTAACAGGTAATGAGGAAGGTCATCTTGATAAGTTTCTGGTTGCTTGTGTTCAGATCGTCAAGCAGTTCCAGCGTGTCCTTCTCATAAGTCACGATGTCCGTAGGCAGAATATCCATATCGTAACCGCTTCTTACTGCCTTTTTCTGCTCCTCAATTTTCATTTTCTGAATGTCGGTGAGCGCACGTTTTATCATCTTGATTGCTTCCACCGGATCAATGGTCTGCATATGCATGGTAAGGGTGAGGTTGTCATCAATATCCAGCAGCTTCTTAACCATCTCGTCCGTAAACTTCGGCGCAATCATGTCAAGGTAAGACACGCTCCCGTAAATGCTGCCGGACTTAAAGCGGCTCGGATAGCGGAAGTCAAACCCCGGCGGCGCAATGTAATCTTTGACCGACTTCCCGGATTCCGACAGCTCCTTAAACGAAAACCGGAAAGGCTCCATTGTACCCTGATTGAAATACTCATGCAGGATACGCAGCCTTTCCTTCCCGTCAAGACCTCTGGCGTTTGTGCCGATATTGTTTAAATTGTGTACCACGTCCTTCTCGATATTGCTTAACTTGCTCTTTGCTTCCCTGTACCCGGCACTTTCCACACCGAAAATCAGATATTTCGATTTGATGATGCCATTGTTGCCCTTTGCCGACTGGTGCTTTAACATCTGCGTGTACTCGTCACGAATATCGTCAAACGCATCACCCTGTAAGGAAATGTCGAACTGCTCCGCAAGAGCCTGCTCGCTGACCTGCCTGTTAAATAAGAATAACTGGAATTTTATAGACGGATCGAAATAGTTAATCAGCTTGCTGTATTCCTCCAGAATATCCGCCTGATCCTCCACCTCCAGCAAGTCATAGTTGATGTCGTAAAACTCCACCATTTTCGTGTAATAACTGTCCGCCACCTGACAGATGCCGTCCCGGTACATTTTTTTGAATGTAATGGTTTTCTGTGCGGTGTCCGGCTTCGCCTGCTCTTTGCTG
>JAETQI010000085.1 GCA_021770755.1 Lachnospiraceae bacterium | reverse complement strand
AGATGTCAAGCGGGGATAACTGTCCGTTTGTATTATGGGTAGGTAATAAGAGATTGATTAAGCGCAGAAAATTTGATGAATATGTGGAAAAACAGTTTTCAATATAAAATGAATGGCAGACAGGGGCTTGATATGATACAATGAATAATCATATTAAGGCTCTTTTTGATTAGAAAGGAGCAATACATATGGCAGATAGAAGGAAAGACAAAAGCGGAAAGGTTTTGAGGAAAGGAGAGTCGCAGCGTAAAGACGGTTCATACATGTATCGGTGGTCAAACAATGATGGTGAACGAGAATGTGTATATGCGCGTACATTAAATGAGTTGAGGGAGTTGGAAGAAGGTATAAACAGGGACATGGTACTTGGAGTATGCCGTAAAGCTCATACCTTAAATGAACAGATTGAAAGATATCTGAGAACAAAAGTAAACCTTGCAAATTCAACAAAGGAGAATTACCAATATTATTTCAGTCATGTAATCAAGGAAAGTAGGATTGGTAAAACAAAGGTAACTGATATCAGAAAATCGGACATTCTGCTCTTTTATAACTCTTTGACCGAACAGGGATTAAGCATAGGAACCATTAAGATTATCCATAAAATCATACATCCAGCACTTCAGCTTGCATGTGATGATGATGTGATCGCTAAGAATCCAGCAGACGGGTGTACAAAGGACTATATAGATAATCCTGAAAAGAAGTATGCACTAACCTTTGACGAGGAAGAAGAATTTCTGATAAGGATTACAATGCGACCAAGAATGAAGCGTTATTATCCAATGTATGCGATCATATTAAAAACAGGATTACGTATCAGTGAAGCCATTGGTTTGACATGGGATGATATATCTATGGACAATAAGGAGATCAATATTAATCATCAGATTCAATACCGTATGTTAAATGGAACGACACAGTTATATGCGACAGATACAAAGACATGTGCAGGTAGAAGGACAATACTCATGACAGATGAAGTGCATCAGCTGTTCATAGAACAGAGAAAAGTATGGATGAATACAAAGAAAGATCCCGATTTTGAAGTGGATGGATATAAAAACTTTGTCTTTGTGTCCCATATGACCGGGAAATGTATGAATCATAATAGTGTAAGGCGTATGATGCGGACGCTTGTGGATATGAATAAGGAAAGAGAAGTGCAATTGCCAGATTTAAGTCCACATATTTTAAGACATACTGCCTGCTGTCGGTATGCAGAATCAGGATGTGACATTAAAGTGCTGCAATACCTTATGGGACAGACTGACATAAAAACCACCATGCGGGTGTACAATCACGTCGATATGGAGCGTGTGAAACGTGAGCTAAACAGGCTTAAACAGTGGGAACAGGAGCAAAAAAGTTTACACCAAAATTTACACCATTTTGCCGTGAATTTATGTGAGAATATGTAGATTTACATGCGATTTGGGAAAAATGAACCGATACCACAACTTTCAAAAAATGCTGAAAAACCCTTGATTTCCCGCCATTTTCGTGCTATATTTAATCACGTAAACAAAATAACAAATCTTCGGGGCAGGGTGCAATTCCCTACCGGCGGTAAAGTCCGCGACCTGCTTTTCGTTCCAAATGTACACCGCACAGGAACAGGGCAGTTGATATGGTGCGATTCCATAACCGACAGTAAAGTCTGGATGAGAGAAGATGCAGATTCTTTGCAGATATGTTACACATAGATGCAAGGAATGATATGTTGTGTATTGATACCCCGAATGTATGAAACATTCGGGGTTTTTAATGCGCGCGGGCAGTGGAGAAGGTTATTCCATCGCTCGATCGCACACAGTACCAACACTCCATGCCAACTCCTCGGAAGAAAACCAAAAAAAGGAGATTGAAAACAATGAACCAATTTATCACGAACATCATTGAAAACCTCACATTTGTGCTGGAATTTATAGGGATCGTAACAGCGCTGGTGCTTGTGGCGGTGATCGCCGAGAAATTCATTGCAAAGCGAAACGGAGAGCAGGGCAGGATCCTGACAGCGAGAAAGACTGCGATGATCGGTATGTTCTCCGCAATCGCGGGCGTACTGATGACGATCGAACTTCCTGTGCCGTTTGCCCCCCCTTTTTACGGGATTGATGCCAGTGAACTTCCGGTGTTGATCTGCGGCTTTGCGTTTGGACCTGTAGCCGGCATTCTGACAGAATTTATCAAGATCGTCATTAAGCTATTGTTTAAGCCTACCTCCACAGCGTTTGTCGGAGAACTTGCAAACTTCTGCGTAGGCTGCTCCATGATCCTGCCTGCGACACTGATCTATCATGTGAGGAAGAAAAAGACGACGGCGATCATCGGAAGCACAGTGGGAACTATCTGCATGACGATATTCGGAACCTTTTTCAATGCAGTGTACCTGCTTCCGACTTTTGCGGTGATGTATGGTATGCCGCTTGAAGCGATCATTGGAATGGGCACAGAGATCAATCCGAATGTTACAAATGTACTGACGTTCGTGGCATTCTGTGTGGCTCCTTTGAATCTGTTAAAGGGTTCAGGCGTGTCAGTACTGACATTTCTGTTGTATAAACCGCTGAGTCCGATCCTCAAGGCTTCTTATGAAAATACTGCAAAAAACAGACGCACAGAAGGCGCCTGAAAATTTATACGCAGACCCGTGCGGGTGGGGTAAGATAGCTCTTCCCTTCTCGATTATCAATGATATCAAAGACACTCTGGCTTGGAGAAAAAGCAGAGTGTCTTTTTATGCGCAGACCCGTGCAGAGGAAATATGCCGCCAGTGCGGCGCACGGGTCGCGCGGGAGTAGGGGAAGAAGGCTCTTCCCTCCTCGATTGTACACGGGCACCCAGAGGAAGATTGTCAGCATGCGCTGACGGGTGCCCGGCGCGGGAGTAGGGGAAGAAGGCGCTTCCCTACTCGATTGCATATGGAATTTCAAATCATTTTCTTTAGCAAAATGTTATAAATTCATTAATAAATTTTTATAAAAAATACATAAATGAGTACTCGTTTTAATACAATTTTTAAGGATTGTAAATTAATGTAAAATTAAGAAAAACTTAAAGACAAAATGAACCAGTAGTGCTATAGTATGAAGTTGTCAGGGGACTGTCAAAAAAGTGAAATTGGGAACGGGGAATGAGCGATGGAAACAGATAAAACATTAGATCAAAGCACGGATAAAACCTTGATAGAGATAAAGGATATGAGAAAGATTTACAACCCCGGTGAGAATGAGGTGCACGCGCTTGACGGGGTGGATCTTACCATCTGCGAGCAGGAATTTGTGGCGATCATCGGCCATTCCGGTTCGGGCAAGTCAACACTCATGAACATGCTTGGGTGTCTGGATGTGCCGACCACAGGGACGTATCTGCTGCATGGCATCGACGTGTCGGATATGGACGATGACGAACTGTCGGATGTCAGGAACCGGGAGATCGGATTTATCTTTCAGGGTTTTAACCTGATACAAAATCTCACGGCGGTAGAAAATGTTACGCTGCCCTTGATCTATCGGGGAGTGGGGAAAAAGGAGCGGGAGGAGCTGGCGTTGAAAGCGCTTGAGAAAGTGGGGCTGTCGCACAGGCTGGACCACAAGCCGGCGCAGATGTCGGGCGGCCAGCAGCAGAGGGTGGCGATCGCAAGAGCCATAGCGCAGGCGCCGCCCATCATACTTGCCGACGAACCGACTGGCAATCTGGATTCCAACTCAACGATGGAAATCCTGCAGATCCTGCGGGAGCTTCACAGCGAAGGCAGGACAGTGATCCTGATCACGCATGACAATGAGATCGCAGAGCAGGCGGACAGGGTGATCAAGATACGGGATGGCAGGATTGTCTCTGATACAAGACGGACAGGACAGAGTACGGCACACAGCCAGACTCAGGAAAAAGGAATGGAGGACGAAAAGAATGAGTAAAGGGGAGAAAAACGTACAAAATGCGGAGGGGGGAAAGAGGACACACAGGCGCAGGAAAAAAAAGCTGAAGATCATAATTCCTGTAGTGCTCGTGCTTGCGGTACTGATCGGTGTAAAGGCTTTTTCCAGTGATGGGACGACGACCATTCCGGTCTATACAGATCAGATATCTACAGGCGATATTGATACCGTACTCAGTGTCAGCGGAAAAGTGATCGCGGAGGAGTCTGTCACTTTTTTTGCACCTGCCAATGCAAAAGTTGAGGGTATCGAGGTGAGCAAGGGCGATATCGTAAAAGAGGGGGAAGTGCTTCTTTGCTTCGATGCGGACGCGGTGGCATATGCAAAGCAGCAGACGGAGCTGGCGCAAAAGATCAGTTCCGCAGATTACAACTCAAATGTGCAGTACAACAACGAACAGAAGACGAAACTCGCGCAGGCGGAAGCCGAGATCGCAGAGTGCGAGGCGTGGATCGATAATTATGAGAAGTATATAGATGATCTGACCAACGGCATCACAGATGTGACAGCACTGAAAAAATCAGATCTGTACGCAGAGAAATACAGCATCGAAAAAGAAATGAACAATTATGATCTGGCAATGCAGTTCCCGACAGAAGAGACGGATGTCGAAATGCTTGCCCGCAAGAAGATGGAAAAGCAGATGGAGCTGAATAAGGTGAACGATGAACTGGGACTGCTCTCTGATTACAAGACCGATTATGGCTGGGAGGATCTGCTCACACAGGCAAAGAAGGATCTTGCAGACTACGAAACCCGTCTGTCCGAGGCAAAAAGCGTCAAGGCAGGGGCGGAGTCGGCTGTTGTGAACGGCAGCAAGCTTGCAGGGTATGAGCTTAACAAGACAAAGTCACAGCTTGAGAGCGCGGATGCCGAGAAGAAATACGAGGCCGCTTTGAACGGCGTTGTGGCGGGATTTAACGGTGTCATTTCCGATCTGAACGTGGTAGAGGGAGCATCCGTGCAGGAGGGCGCCCAACTGATGGTTCTTGAGAGTATTGACGATGTCTGTGTGGAATTCCAGGCTTCCAAATACGCGCTGGAGACACTGGCATTGGGACAGCCTGCGGAGATCACGATATCGGGAAGAGTGTATACCGGTACCGTTTCTAAGATCAACCATGTGGCGGAGGCGAATTCGTCAGGGACGCCGATGGTAGCAGTCAGGGTACATATCGACAATCCGGACGAGAATATCTTCCTCGGCATCGATGCGAAGTTAAAGATTCTCACAGCGAGTGAAAAGGGCGTTCTGCAGGCACCTGTGGAGGCAGTCAATGTTGACAGCCAGGGGCAGTTCTGCTACGTGATCGACAACGGCATACTGACAAAGAAATATGTGACGACAGGCATCTCCTCGGAGACATATATCCAGATCATAGACGGACTGAGTGAAGATCAGGAAATAGTCACAACATCTGTTTATGGGATCGGATTAGATGAGGGGATGATGGTGAACGCAGTTCCGGCATCGGGAATGCCGGCGGCAGATGTGCCGGAAGCATCGGGCACAATGTCGTCAGAAGAGCCGGACGCAGCGCAGGAGGAACACACAGAACACACAGAAAACACAGCAGCGCAGGAGCGTGACGTATCCCAGACAGAGCCGGATGCGGACGGGACAGATACACAGGTGAATACGGAGGACGAGACGGACAATGGCTAGGATCATAGAGTATATTAAGATAGCCCTGATGAACATCCGCGGCAATAAGGGGCGTTCCTTCCTGACAATGCTGGGCATCATTATCGGTATCTCCTCTGTCATATTGATCGTCTCTGCAGGAAACGGGTTTAAGGTCGGGATCAGCGGGCAGCTCGACGAACTGGTTGGCGGATATGTGCAGATCTATGCGGATGTGCCGGGCGATGAGGCGGATTCGATCATGTTTACCAACGATGATCTGGACATGATCTACGAGAAGGTTCCGCATGTAAAGGGAGCGACAGATGTGTGGTCCTTTGGCGCACAGGCGACGGCACAGAGCACGAAAGGGACATTTTCTGTGTCGCCGATGTTCGGCAATGAGTCATTGTTTTATTACGACAATGCACCGCTGATCAGAGGCCGCTACTACAATAAGAACGAAGCCCAGAGTTCGGCAAAAGTGTGTGTCATCAATGAGCGCGGCGCGAAAAAATTGTACGGGTCAACAGATGTGGTAGGATTGGAGATCAGCATGAGCATGTGGGGGATCACAGAGGACTATACGATCGTCGGCGTGAGAAAGGACAACGATTCCATCGCGAAGCAGATGACGACCGGCACAGGCGCGGATGTGTCGATGGAGATCCCGCTCACGACGCTGGAAGACCTGTACGGATATTACACGGATGAGTTTTCTTCTTTTATCGTGTTTGCGGATTCCTCAGAGTATGTTACAGAGATCTCCAAGCAGGTCAAATCCCTGCTCGAAGCCAGGTATAACGTGCGCGGAAAAGAGTATATCCAGGCGTATGACATGGCAAGCCAGGTGGGAATGATCAGCGACATCCTGAATTATGTGACGATATTTATCATGCTGGTGGCGGGGATCGCGCTGATCGTCGGCGGCATCGGCGTCATGAACATCATGCTGGTGTCTGTGACAGAGCGGACAAAAGAGATCGGTATCAGGAAAGCGCTGGGGGCAAAGACAGGCTCGATCCTGTTCCAGTTTCTGATGGAGGCAGTCATCATTACCCTGATCGGAGGATTCGTCGGGATCGTATTGGGCGTTCTGGGAGCAAAGGGGATCTGCGGCATCGCCTCGAGTATGGGTATGAGCGGCATGGAGGCTGTGATCGATCCCAAAGTCGTCCTTGCAGCGACAGGATTTTCTTCGCTGATCGGTATCTTTTTTGGCATCTATCCAGCCAGAAAAGCGGCGAAGCTCAGCCCGATCGAGGCGCTGCGTCACGAATAGGACGAGATTAAAATTACAGAATGACTTGCACTTTGACTACTTTTTGGTATACTGTATTAAGGAACTGAATTGTTATGGAAGTGTATATTTTAGGAGGCACCTGTATCATTCAAAGTACAGGTGCCCTGTTTATGCACAGACCCGTGCAAAGGAAATATGCCGCCAGTGCGGCGCACGGGTAGGGGAATGCCGGATGCAGCATGTGAAAGGGACGGGATACAGCATGGAAATGGAATTTGATGTCAAAGTGACAACAGGCGTGTTATATGATTACCTTTTGTTTCACACATATACCAGCTTTTCGGGCATGATCGGCACACTTGTGGGGGCGGCTTTGATCATGGCATTTGTCTCGACAGGATATGTGGTCTATCTGATCGCGGGCGTTGTGCTGATCGCATATCTCCCGGGAGCGCTGCTCCTTCGGGCGATGCAGCAGATACAGAATACGCCGGCATTCAGGCGGCCGCTTCACTACCGGATGACAGATGAGGGCGTCAGCGTGTCACAGGGGGAGAATGAAGAGCAGCAGAGCTGGGATAGCTGCGTGAAGGCAGTGTCGACAGGGAGAAGCATCATCCTGTACACGTCGAGGTCGACCGCGTCCATCTTTCCGAAAAAAGATCTGGGAGACAGGAAGGAAGCACTGATACAGATGATATCGACACATATGCCGCCTAAAAAGGTCAGGATACGTTTTTGAAATACGTTTTTGAAAATAGAAGGTGTGTAGAAAATGATTGTAATAGAGACAAAAAGTCCAGAGGAGACATTTGCGGCGGGCAGAAATCTCGGACTTTCTGCGCAGCCGGGGGAGATCTATACGCTAAGCGGCGATCTCGGCGTGGGGAAGACCGTGTTCACACAGGGAGTGGCAGCAGGGCTTGGCATAACAGGGCATGTCAACAGTCCTACGTTTACGATCGTGCAGATTTATGAGAACGGAAGGCTGCCGTTCTATCATTTTGATGTGTACCGCATTGGAGATATCGAAGAGATGGATGAGATCGGTTACGAGGATTATTTTTTTGGCGGCGGTGTCTGTATGATCGAGTGGGCAGAGCGGATCAGGGAACTGATACCAAAAGGGACAGGAAGCATAACCGTAAAAGACATAACCATAGAAAAAGATCTGGAAAAAGGTTTCGATTACCGGAAAATAACGATAGCATGACAGAGGGGAAATTGTATGAAGATTCTTGCAATAGACAGTTCCGGGCTGGTGGCATCGGTAGCTGTTGTGGAGGACGATATCACCATAGCGGAATATACGGTCAACTACAAAAAGACGCATTCGCAGACCTTGCTGCCAATGCTGGATGAACTAAAGCACATGACGGCGCTCGATCTGCACACGATCGATGCCGTCGCGGTCGCGGCGGGACCGGGATCCTTCACGGGATTACGGATCGGTTCTGCGACGGCAAAGGGTCTGGGACTTGCGCTGGATATTCCGATCATACCGGTGCCGACAGTCGACGCGCTGGCTTATAATCTCTATGGAAGTGACAGACTGATCTGTCCGGTTATGGATGCGCGCAGAGATCAGGTTTACACAGGATTGTACGTGTTCCGCAAAGCTGCAGGACAGGGGGAAGGGTACAGTATGTGTACCGTTGAGAAGCAGTGCGCTGTCGATATTTCCCAGATCGTAGAGCGGATCAATGAACTGGGGCAGGAGACCGTTTTTCTCGGAGACGGCGTCTCTGTATATAGGGAGCAGATCGCAGACCGCATCCAAGTAGACTATAGTTTTGCGCCGGCATGCTGCAACAGGCAGAGGGCTTCCTGCGTGGCTGCGCTTGGCATGCTCTTATATAGCAATGGGATCGCGGAGACAGCGGCGGATCACGCGCCCGATTATCTGCGTCTTTCACAGGCAGAGCGTGAGCGCGCGGAAAAAGGGATACGCCAATGAGACCAGTGTCAGGATACCATATAAGGGAGATGCGGCGGGAGGATCTCGATGAAGTGACTGCGCTGGAGTCAGCCTGTTTTTCTATGCCGTGGAAATACAAGGATTTTGAGGAAGTGCTGACCAATCCCGACCGGTTCTATCTGATCGCCGAGGTGGACAACGCGGCGGCGGACGCATCGGAGCGCATCCTGGGTGGATGCATGCTCACACATATTGCCGGCGAAGGTGATATCTCAAATGTGGCAGTTCATGAAAAGTATAGAAGTAATGGGATCGCATCATCACTTTTGTCAGAACTGATACGGCTTGGGGAAGCGCGGTATGGCATCAGGGCGTTTACGCTCGAAGTCCGGAGCCGGAACATACCTGCGCGCAGACTTTACGAGCACCACGGATTTGTCTCGCGGGGGATCCGCCCGCATTTTTATGAAAGACCAGAAGATGATGCGGTGATCATGTGGAGAGCGTGATCAGGAGAGGGAGGCGATTATTATTTTAGATATATGTTTGCTGGGGACGGGCGGCATGATGCCCCTGCCCCATAGATGGCTTACTTCGCTCATGGCGCGTTACAACGGCACGAGTATCCTCATCGACTGCGGGGAGGGCACACAGATTGCCATGAAAGAGAAGGGGTGGAGCCCCAAACCGATCGATATCATGTGTTTTACCCACTATCATGCCGATCATATATCAGGGCTTCCGGGAATGCTGCTGACCATGGGAAATGCGGAAAAGACATCGCCGCTTCTTTTGATCGGGCCAAAAGGGCTTTCGAGAGTGGTCAATGCCCTGCGCGTGGTGGCGCCGGAGCTTCCGTTTGAGATCAGATATATGGAGATCGCGGATGCAGAACAGCGCTTTTCTTTTGACGGTTTCTGCATTGAAGCATTCCGTGTGAACCACAATGTGATATGCTATGGATATAACATTGTGATCGACAGAAAAGGAAAATTTCAGTTGGAGAAGGCGATGGCGCTCGGCCTGGACAGAAGATACTGGGGCAGGCTCCAGAAAGGGGAGACAGTCACAGTTGAGGGAAGAACCTATACGCCTGACATGGTCATGGGAGCGCCCAGAAAAGGACTGAAAGTGACATACTGTACCGATACCAGACCGACAGAGGGTATTATCAAAAACGCAAAAAATGCCGATTTATTTATATGTGAAGGTATGTATGGGGAGCCTGACAAGAAAGAGAAGGCAAAAGAATACAAGCATATGACTTTCTATGAGGCGGCGGAGATGGCAAGGGAGGCAAAGGTGGCAAAAATGTGGCTGACGCACTACTCGCCGTCCCTCATAAGACCCGAGGAATACAAAAAGGATGTGCAGGCGATATTTCCGCAGACCTGGATCGCAAAGGATGGCTGGAGCGAGGAGCTTCTGTTTGAGGACGAAAATGATTAAAGGGGGAAACGAAGATGGGGAAGGCGAAAAAAATAATCATTGTCATTGTTCTGGTGGCACTGGTTGGAGGGTATTACTTTTATCTGTCAAACTTCCAGGGAAAAGAGGAGGAAACAGTCGTCACGGCAGTGCAGGATGTACTGCTGAAAAATCTCGATGACGATTATCCGCCGACACCGAGAGAAGTCTTGAAATACTACAGTGATATCACCAAGTGTCTGTACAATGAAAATTATACAGAAGAGCAGCTTGAACAGATGGCAGATAAACTGCTGGCACTGTTTGATGCAGAGCTTGCCGAGAACAATCCACGAGATCAGTACATTATGGACTTAAGGGATGAGGTAAAGGAATTTGAGGAAAACGGCTATTCGATCATGAGTTATACCGTATCGAAAAGTACAGACGTCGAGGAGTATACAGAGGACGGACGCAGGTATGCAAAGATGTATTGTACATACTCCGTACAATCGGGCGCGAATTACAGTTCTTCAAAGCAGGTGTTCATACTGCGGAGAGAGACAGAGACAGGGCGCTGGAAGATCCTCGGATTTGACCTTGTTGAACCAGAATAATCAGTGATGTGAAAGAAAGGTATGATCTTATCATGGAAACAAAGCAAGACGTACTCATACTGGCGATCGAGAGCTCCTGTGATGAGACAGCCGCCGCAGTTGTAAAAAACGGACGGGATGTTTTGTCCAATGTCATCTCGTCTCAGATAGAACTGCATACCTTATATGGCGGCGTAGTGCCGGAGATCGCTTCGAGAAAGCATATAGAAAAGATCAATCAGGTGATCGGGGAATCGCTGCGGGAGGCGGGCGTTGCCTTGAATGAGATCACGGCGATCGCGGTGACGTACGGTCCCGGGCTCGTCGGTGCGCTTCTTGTAGGTGTCTCCGCAGCGAAGGCGATCAGTTTTGCCACAGAGAAACCGCTGATCGGAGTGCATCACATCGAAGGTCATATCAGCGCCAATTTTATCGAAAATAAAGAGCTGGAGCCGCCGTTTGTATGTCTTGTCGTGTCTGGCGGACACACGCATCTTGTTGTCGTGAAGGATTACGGCGAATATGAGATCTTAGGATGCACAAGGGATGATGCGGCGGGAGAGGCATTTGACAAAGTGGCGCGGACGATAGGTCTTGGCTATCCGGGCGGTCCAAAGATAGACAGGCTCTCGAAGGAGGGAGATCCCGACGCGATCAGATTTCCGCGGGCAAGGGTGGACGGTTCGGATTATGATTTCAGCTTCAGCGGATTGAAATCGGCAGTGCTTAACTACTTAAATTCGTGCGGGATGAAAGGGATCGAAGTAAACAGGGCAGATGTGGCGGCATCTTTTCAGAAGGCAGTGATCGATGTCCTTGTGGAGCATTCCTTAAATGCTGTGAAAGAATACGGTTTTGACAAATTTGCGATCGCGGGCGGAGTGGCATCGAACTCATCGCTGCGCGCAGCGTTTGAGACAGAGTGTGCCAGGCGGGAGATCGCATTTTATCATCCCTCACCGGTCTTCTGTACAGACAATGCAGCGATGATCGGCGTGGCAGGATATTATGAGTATATCAAAGGAACGAGGAGCGGATACGATCTGAACGCCATCCCAAATCTCAGATTAGGTGAAAGGTAATTCAATAGTATGGACAGAATCAGGACAACAGCCATAGTGCTGGCGGCAGGACAGGGAAAAAGGATGCACAGCGACGTTCGCAAACAGTATCTGCTCATCAGGGACAAACCGGTTTTATATTATTCATTAAAAGCATTCGAGGACAGCGTCATAGATGATATCGTGCTGGTGGTTGGAGAGGGCGAGGAAGATTTCTGCCAGAGAGAGATTCTTGATCAGTATGGTTTTCGCAAGATCAGGGCAGTGATCTGCGGCGGAAAAGAGCGGTATCATTCTGTCGCATACGGGATCAGGTGTATCAACTGGGAATGCGGTTATATTTTCATCCATGATGGTGCACGCCCTTTTATAGACGATGCGATCATTGACCGCGCCTTTGAGGAGGCAAAACGCTCCGGGGCCTGTGCAGTCGGCATGCCTGTGAAGGATACCATCAAAATAGTCGGCAAAAATGGATATGTGGAGAGTACGCCCGACCGTTCCCGCGTATGGCAGATCCAGACACCGCAGGTTTTTGAGAAGCCGTTGATCGCGTCTGCCTACGAAAAGCTGCTCGCGGAGGAAAAAGAACTGTCCGCCCAGGGGGTTACGGTTACAGACGATGCGATGGTGGTCGAGTTTTTCATGAATACACCCGTCAAACTGGTGCAGGGGTCTTATCAGAACATCAAGATCACGACACCGGAGGATCTAAAGATTGCGGAGACATTTGTATGAACAGAGATAACTATAGATTGATGGAAGACTATATGCTTTCCTGCATGGGAGACAGCGCGCACGATAAGGAACACATTTACCGTGTTCTGTACAATGCACTGGAAATCGCGAAGACAGAAAAAAGTGTGGATTATGATATTTTGATAGCAGCCTGCCTGCTGCATGATATCGGGCGGAAAGAGCAGTTTGAAAACCCGGCGCTGTGTCATGCCAGGGTGGGCAGTGAGAAAGCATATCATTTCCTGAAAGACCATGGATTTGCGCCTGGTTATGCAGAGCAGGTGAAGCAGTGTATCAGAACACATAGATATAGAAGAGACGACAGGCCGCAGAGCCTGGAAGCACGGATACTGTTTGATGCGGATAAACTAGACGTTGCAGGTGCGATCGGGATTGCGAGAACCCTGGTATACAAAGGTGCTGTCGCTGAGCCGCTGTATTCTGTGTCAGCCGAAGGGGAAGTCCTGACAGGCGAAAGTGACACAAAGCCCTCGTTTTTTCAGGAGTATAAGTACAAATTGGAAAAACTGTATGCCGGCTTCTATACAGAAAGGGCGGCAGAGATCGCAAAAGAAAGGCAGCAGAGTGCTGTGGACTACTACAATGCCCTGTTTCGGGAAGTGAGTCTGCCATATCAAAACGGAAGAAATGAACTTGAGAAGCGCTTACAGTAAAAAAATGCATAAATTGTAAAAAAGTAGTTGACAACCAGATTGTGGCATGATAAGATAAAACACGTCGCTAAGATAAGCGGCGCAAAAAGAGATGGCAGGACATAAGATCAGTCAAAAATATTTAAAAAAATATGAAAAGACTATTGACAAAAATGTAAAGGCTTGTTAAAATGATTTCTGCATTGCAAGTGAAAGTGATGTGGAAAGCAAATAAGAATATGGAGAGGTATCGAAGTGGTCATAACGAGGCGGTCTTGAAAACCGTTTGTCCGCAAGGGCGCGTGGGTTCGAATCCCACCCTCTCCGTTTTTGTTTCTGCCATTTGGAGAAGTACCCAAGCTGGCCGAAGGGGCTCCCCTGGAAAGGGAGTAGGTCGTTAATAGCGGCGCATGGGTTCAAATCCCATCTTCTCCGCTCGGTATCTTGGACAACCAAGTGATACTGAAATAAATAGGAAAGTACCTTGACAAATAAACAGTAATGCAACCCTGAAAATTCTAAAAAGAATTATTCAGAACAAAAACCTTTAAAAGTAAATGCATTGAAAAATGCAACGGATCAAAGCCAGTTTGGACT
>JAETQI010000084.1 GCA_021770755.1 Lachnospiraceae bacterium | reverse complement strand
ACACTTTGCTTCGCAAAGTCGTGTGCCAAATGGGGCGCTGCCCCCTTTGGATACCCCCACAACAAACAGGCGCTATGCCCCTTGCCGGGAGCATAGCGCCGTTTGTTGTCAGCAGCTCGTTTCACGGTCTGCGTGTAGTTCCTTGTAAACTGACCTAATCGAAGAAATAAACAACTCAAGATGCATTAGTTATTTTACTACAGTTTGGAATTTTGTTATCTTAAAAAGAAACCATAATTCTGCCTGTCATCAATGATATATTCAATTTTAACACACTTGTCTTCCTCTTTGATCTGGTAAACCAGCCAAAGGTGAGCCCAAAAGTTAGAGAGTGCTGCTTCCCAAACGCAGGCGTAGCGGTGGCTACGTCGAGGCTTGGGGAGTAGTGCTATCAGGAAAATAGACAAGCGAAACATAGGGTTATTTAGTGCGGGTTATACTAGTAAACGTAGTGCGCAATCAGTCCCGTTATCGTTGGCACATCGGAATGTACATTCCTCCAGGACAGAATTTGCAGAAGGAGAAAGTTCGACTTTATACATTTGCATTCTCCCTTAATCTAGAGCGAAGACTGTCAGATGCCAAGTGAGCAGAGATATCTGGAACACCAGTTTTTCTGGTCTCTTCGATTTCAACGAGTTTTTCTCGTAATTCTAATTGCCGTACACGCTGATCGTAGGCAGAAATGTCCATAACGACCAGATCGCCCTCGCCATCTTTTGTTAGAAAAACAGGCTCACCTGTCTCTTTGCACAGATTTGATATTTCCGTATAATTTTTGCGGATGGCAGTGGAAGATTTAATGATTGTTTGCATAGGAAGCTTCCTTTCGTAGAAATAATTTATATTAATGTTATTATACTATGGTCAGAAGAAAATAACAATGTTGATTTTTTCATTGAGAGGGCAATATTTTTATGTTATTATTGCAGTATAAAGTGCAAAAGAGGCGATTGATCCGATACGAAGGTTATCAGAGATTGTTCGCGACTGCGGCATGTATGATTGGAGGGTAGGAATGGATGGCTCTGGAAAATAAATTGGGTATTGACAGTTCGGCAGAACTTGCGAGGGAAGAAAAAATAAGTAAAGCAAAAGCAATTGAACTGTATGAGGGCAGCATTGTTGATGAGTCTGAGGTTGGAAAATTTTCATGCCTTGTGAAAATCCATAAATATTTATTCGATTTCATATATGATTTTGCCGGTAAGATCCGGACAGTAAACATATCGAAAGGCAATTTTAGATTTGCACCTGTTATGTATCTGGAGGCCGCCTTAAAAAGTATTGATGAGATGCCGCAATCAACTTATGATGAGATTATTGAGAAATATGTTGAGATGAATATTGCGCACCCATTTCGGGAAGGCAATGGAAGAAGTACCAGAATATGGCTTGACATGGTTCTGAAAAAGGAATTAAAGGTAGTGATCGATTGGCATAAAGTTGACAAAGAAGATTATTTGCTTGCAATGGAGAGAAGTCCGGTCAAGGATGTAGAGATCAAGGTTTTACTTAAAAGTGCATTGACTGATCAGATTGACAGCCGGGAAGTGTATATGAAAGGCATTGATGTGAGTTATTATTATGAGGGGTATAATGCTTACAAGGCGGTTGATCTGTAGATGGAGCTATTGATGATGTAAAGATTTGTTTAGAGTAATGATGTGACAGGAACCAGGAGGTAAGATTTCAATGCGCAAAAAGATATATCATATCATGCATAAGGACAGGATTGCTGCTACGATAGATGAGACTGGCCATTGCAGGCTGATCTGTCCTGATTTCATGCCATATAACCTGTTTCTTGAGGAGAAGGAGGATATTGATTCACTGGTTAACAACGTCACGAATTTCAATTATTGGTGTTCGTCCAGGATCCTGACATTAGACAGAAAATATGCGAAGGAGATTCTCAATAGTATTGGCGTGATGCAGGCAGTGACCGATAAGGACAGGGCGAAGATCGCGCTGTCCTGCCGGTGCGTATCGCTGACAGATGTTTTCTGGGTGAAGGTCGAAGGCGAGGACGTTTGTTTTGATAATATCAATCTATATGAAAATCATCTCGAAAATACTTTTATTGACATTGCTTTGAGAGGCAGGCAGTACTCTGTGCAAAATGAATGCCTGGCGAGAGATTTAGCGACAAACGGAAGCTGCCCCAAAGCATGGCAGCGGGTGGAAACGGGATTCAGACTGCTAAAGGATGGCGACGATCAGGCTGTTGCGCGGGAGCTTGCTGCCAGTCAGATCTGCAGGTGTTTTGATGTCTCACAGGTTTTGTATGAGGAGGGCTTCTTTGACGGAGAGAGAGTCAGTGTGAGTGAAAATATGACAACGCTGGAGTATGCGATCGTATCCATGGAGGCTTTTGAGATCTATGCTCTAAACCATGACATCGAGACGGGACAGTTTATCCTGAATCTTGATCCGCAGAATTACTATATGATGAACATCATCGACTATCTTGTGGGAAATACGGACAGACATTGGGGAAACTGGGGGATTCTGGTCGACAATACTGATAACAGACCCGTCTGCCTGCATAAGCTGATGGATTTTAACCAGGCATTTCATGCATATGACCAGCTTGACGGGGCGAACTGCCAGACAGGTTTTGGAAAACATATGACGCAGTTAGAGGCAGCGATACAGGCGGTAACCAGGATTGGATTCAATCAGCTTAGAGAGATCGACAGGGCAGTCTTTGCAGAGTTACCGCAATATCGCGATATGTTTTTCAAAAGGCTTGGGATTTTAAAAAGTATCAAAACGTAAACTTATTTCAAATACGCTGTCAACAGCAAAAATGTATTGAGCACGCCGTCCCTGTGGCTTCGCTCATAGCCGTGCGACGCGTATACGCCAGCGCCGATCAGACCATGTTTTACATCATATCCTGCAGAGAGCGCCACATCTGCGTCGGAGCCGTAATGTGGATAGACATCGACTGCAAAGTCAAGCTTCTGGCGCTTTGCGGCAGCGATCAGATTGGAAACGATTTCATAGTTGTAGGGGCCATAGCTGTCCTTTGCGCAGATAGAGACCTGGTGTTCTGTGCAGGTGAGCCCACTGCCGATGCAGCCCATATCGACGGAAAGTACTTCTGTGACATCTGACGGGATTGAAGCTGCCCCGCCGTGTCCGACTTCCTCATACACCGTGATATGCTGGTATACGTTTCTGGGAAGAAGAACCTTTTCCTCTTTGACATATCTGGCAAAGCCGAGAAGAATGCCGACGCTGAGCTTGTCGTCCAGAAAACGGCTCTTGATATAGCCGCTTTCGGTTATGGTGGTGCGCGGATCGAAGCAGACAAAATCACCTGGCAGGATACCGAGGGCAAGCGTGTCCTCTTTGGTGCGGACATATTCGTCGGGCACAACCTCCATGTCATCATAAGAGCGCACGGTCTCATTAAATTTGTTGTTTACATGGATCGATGCGTTACACAGTTGAAAAGTGCCTGTGTAGATCCTGCCATCGCGCGTGTAGATTTTGCAGTTCTCGGCCTCGGCATTGTTCGGGTTCATGCCCCCTATGGGTGAGAGCTTGAGACAGCCGTTTGGATTGATATCGCAGACCATCGCTCCGAGTGTGTCAATGTGCGCTTCCATCATAAGGGCGTTGTTTTGTTCCTCAGGACTGCCGATCTCACAGAGCACACCGCCCTTTACAGTGCGGACAGGTGTATAGCCGAGAGCGGTATAGGCATTCATTACGTATTCCGCCGCTTTTTCGGTAAAGCCGGACGGACTGTCGATCGCCAGGATCTTCTTTGTCTCTTCGAGGATATATTCGAGATATTTTTGAGTGTTGATCTTTTTAGGCATCGTATTTGGTCCTTTCTTGATTTTTTCTACAGTTATTAATATAGCACAAAACAGTTCTGTTGGCGATCTGTTTTGCGAAAATATGAAATTAAACATATTTATCGTTTCATAGTATAATATAGGGCAAACAATAGGGAGGTTTATAAAATAGTGAGTTCATCGTATGTTTGTGGTAATAATACGAAAGTATATGTATGCAATGACAAGGTTTCATTTTGCCTCAGCGAAACAGAGATTTCTCTAAATGAATCAGAAAGAAACACGATTTGCAAATATTGGAAAGAAGCAGTAGCTAAAAATCCAAATTTATTTGATGGAGTCGTTTTGAGTGTCAGGTCTGTAGCGCAATCATCGCATGGAATAAAAATAGAGCTTGAGAAAACACGTTATGCTCATATGACGTATGTAATGAATCATAAGAATGAGCATATAACAAAGTGCAGGGCGGTAGCAGTTGGCGGTAGTATTGTTACCAGAGACGGTTATCATGTTTTTGGGAAAATGTCTCATCATACCTCTTTTCCGGATGTGATCCAATGTATCGGTGGCGGATTATCTGAGGAGGATATCTTCGACGGTGATCCAGTACATACATTCTTGAGAGAGTGCAGGGAAGAAATAGGTCTTACTGGTGAAGATATCATATCCATTGATGACAAAAAGTATTTTTATATACGTGAGAATCAAACCACAGTTGGCATTTGTTATATCGCAAAGACAGGGTTAACGAAGGAGACTTTGCTGCAAAGATTTGAGGAAACAGCTACTGATGGAGAAATAGAGTCGTTGGTATTTGTCAAGGAAACCCATGAAGCAATGTCTGATTTATTAATGCAGCAATCATTGGTTGATTATGCTAAAGTGATCTTTGAGAAGCGATTACTGGATCAGTCATTTGACGACATTCGGGAATATAATTTTGACTAAATCAATCATCAATAGATTAAAAGATTTTTGTTGTGAAAATGAAGGGTATCCTGTATACTATATATAGAAAGGGAATATGAAACGGCTGCATTATGCGATTGGGAGGGTATGATTGATGCTGGAGCAAAAAGATCTTGACATGTTAAAAAATATGATGGAAACTGTTATGAAAACGACAGAAGAATCCATTTTAATGAAGGTCGATGAGAAATTAGAGAAGACGGAAGAATCCATTCTAACGAAGGTCGATGAGAGATTATTGAAATCGGAAACACTTGTGTTAGGCGAAATAGAACGTACAAGGAGTTATCTGGAAAAGCAGATAGAAAAAGTACAAAAAAATATGGACGAGTTGAATCAGTATTACCGGATCACAAAACTTGAAGCTGATAACACGGCGTTATGGTTGAGGCTGATCGATGGATTATCGAAACGAGTCGAGGAATTGGAAAAGAAAACCGCATAAAAATGATTGGGGAGAGGCAAAGAAGGTCTCTTCTAAATTTTTGTGCACTATGCACTGTAATAGAAAGGCAGAAATCATATGATCAAAAATAAAGAACTGGAAGCGATACTGGAAACGATCGATCTGAGAGATGACGCGCCGGCGGACGAGCCGATGCGCCAGTATTATTTTATCAAAAAGGCGCGCGAACTCGTGAATGCCGAGAGCGAGAGGCTGGGCAGACGTCTGACTGCAGACGGGGAGACGTTTGGGTGTCAGATGAACGCCAAGGACAGCGAAAAGCTGATCGGTATTCTTGAGAATATCGGGTTCGAGATGATTGGGGACGAATCGGCAGACCTGGTATTTTACAACACCTGCACGGTCCGCGACAATGCAAACCAGCGGGTTTACGGCAGACTGGGATTTGTACATAATATGAAAAAGAAAGATCCGCATAAGAAGATCGCACTCTGCGGCTGTATGATGCAGGAGCCGTCCGTCATCGAGAAGATACAGAAAAGTTACCGTTTTGTGGATCTGATCTTCGGGACGCACAATATTTACAAATTTGCGGAGCTGATCGTCGCCATGTACAGTTCGGACAGTATGATCATCGATATCTGGAAGGACACGGACAAGATCGTCGAGGATCTGCCGGCGGAGCGGAAATATTCCTTTAAATCCGGCGTTAACATCATGTATGGCTGCAACAACTTCTGCAGTTATTGTATTGTCCCTTATGTGCGCGGGCGGGAGAGAAGCCGCGATCCTAAGGATATCATCAGGGAGATCGAAAAGCTTGTATCAGATGGTGTTGTGGAGATTATGCTCTTAGGGCAGAACGTCAATTCCTACGGAAAAACACTGGCGGAAACGATGTCCTTTGCACAGCTTCTGCAGGAAGTGGAGAAGATCGAGGGGTTGGAGCGGATCCGCTTTATGACTTCGCACCCGAAGGATCTGTCCGACGATCTGATCCAGGTGATGAAGCATTCCACGAAGATCTGCCGCCATCTGCATCTGCCGCTGCAGGCGGGTTCCACGAGGATCCTGGAGGCGATGAACCGTCGCTATACCAAGGAACAGTATCTTGCACTCGCCCACAGGATCAGAAAAGAGATCCCGGATATATCGCTCACAACGGACATTATCGTGGGATTCCCGGGAGAGACAGCCGCAGACGTGGACGAGACGATCGAGGTTGTGAAGGAAGTGCAGTACGACAATGCCTTTACGTTTATCTATTCCAAACGCACTGGCACGCCTGCTGCCGCAATGCCCAATCCCACAAGCGGGGAGGAGATCAGGGACAATTTCGACAGACTGTTGAAGGTTGTGCAGGAAACTGCGAGAAGCCGTGTGGGACGGTTGACCGGGGAGGTCCACGGCGCGCTTGTCGAGGAACTCAACGAACATGACAGTTCCCTGGTGTCGGGCAGACTTTCCAACAATACGATCGTGCATTTTCCGGGCGATGCGTCTCTGATCGGGAAGATCGTCGATGTCAGACTTGTGGAGGCGCATGGATTTTACTACATTGGGGAACTGGCAAATGAAACTCCTTCTTGAAATATATTTTAAATAGGTATATAGTAATTTAGGAACTTGCGACAAATAACTTGTGTCAGTTCCTCAGGAATTATCCCGAAATAACTTACCTATAGTCCGTAGGATTTTTCTTCGAGAGTGCAGATAAAAAATCAGGCGCATAGCGGGCTATGTAACTGATTTTTTATCTGTGCTATCGTAGAAAAGGACAAGGAATATGGTAAGTTATTTTGGGACAGTTCCTTAGTATTACTTATGAGGAATTAGTGAGGGGAACATTATGGAAAAATTGAAACCAAAATTATTTTCGGTGATGAAAACTTACACAAAACAACAGTTTGCAAAGGACGTTGTAGCGGGTATTATCGTGGCGATCATCGCCCTTCCGCTGTCGATCGCGCTCGCGCTTGCATCAGGCGTGGGGCCGGAGCAGGGTATCTACACAGCGATCATCGCGGGATTTCTGATCTCGTTTTTTGGCGGCAGCCGCGTGCAGATCGCGGGTCCGACGGCTGCGTTTGCCACAATCGTTGCAGGAATTGTTGCACAGAAGGGGATGGACGGTCTGATCCTTGCAACAATTCTTGCAGGAATGATCCTAGTCGTGATGGGGCTTCTGAGATTGGGCAATCTGATCAAATATATTCCGTTCACGATCACGACAGGGTTCACGGCGGGTATCGCGGTGACGATTGTCATCGGACAGGTCAAGGACTTTTTAGGACTCACATACCCGGAGGGGACAGTCACGATCGAGACGATGGAAAAGGTGGAGGCGATCGCCAAAAATATATCGACGATCAACTGGCAGGCGCTGGTCGTCGGACTTGTCTGCCTTGCGATCCTGATCGTATGGCCGTATATCAACAAGACGATCCCGGGATCCCTGATCGCTGTGATCGTGGGGATCCTGATGGTGAAGCTTCTGCACATGAATGTCAACACGATCGGTGATCTGTATGAGATCAGCAATAAGCTCCCTGGTTTTCATTTTCCGAGCTTTACGATGGCGGATGTCAGCGGGATCCTTCCCGATGCGTTTACGATCGCCATTCTTGCAGCAATCGAGTCCCTGTTGTCCTGTGTCGTCGCTGACAGTATGATCAACTCCAAACACCGTTCTAATATGGAGCTGGTCGCACAGGGGATCGGCAACATCGGGTCGGCGCTGTTCGGCGGGATCCCTGCCACGGGTGCGATCGCGAGGACTGCCGCCAATATTAAGAACGGCGGGCGCACGCCGATCGCGGGCATGGTGCACGCGGTCACGCTGGTATTGATTCTCGTAGTCCTTATGCCTTATGCGGCGCTGATCCCGATGCCGTGTATCGCGGCGATCCTCTTCATGGTCGCTTACAACATGTGCGGCTGGAGAACCTTTGTCAATCTTTGCAAGTCGTCGCCAAAGAGCGATATCATCGTGCTTGTCACGACCTTTGTCCTGACAGTCGTATTTGATCTGGTTGCGGCGATCGAGGTCGGGATCCTGCTGGCGGCGATCCTCTTCATGAAACGCATGAGCGATGTCATGGAGGTCGAGGGCTGGAAGTACGTGGACGATGAGGACGATCCGGACAGCATCACGCTCAGGGAGGTTCCGGCGCACACACTTGTATACGAGATCTCGGGACCGATGTTTTTCGCGGCGGCTGACAAGATTCTGAACATTTCCGTGAAGGAAGACACGCAGTTTCTGATCCTTCGCATGAGAAGCGTGAGCGCGATCGACGCGACGGCGATGCATTCGCTGGAACAGCTCCATGAGAAGTATGCGAAGAAAAAGATCCAGATCATTCTTTCCCATGTCAATGACCAGCCGAGAGCAGTCATGGATAAGGCCGGGTTTACCAAGGCGATTGGGGAAGCGAACTTCTGCACGCACATTGACGAGGCGCTTGAGCGGGCAAAAAAGCTTGCGGTTGAATAGGGTTTTGTATGAAAAATATATTTGTCGTTGATGATGATATCAATATCGGAAATATGCTGGAGGAGCTTCTGACCAGGGAGGGCTACCGCGTCACGCGCGCCTACTCTGGAACGGAAGCCCTTCTTGTGTTGTCTTCGGTCCGGCCGGATCTGGTGCTCCTTGACCTGATGCTGCCGGGACTGGACGGCAGAAAGCTGCTGCCGGGATTAAGCGGTATCCCCGTGATCGTTGTCAGCGCGAAAGCGGGCGTGGAGGACAAGGTCGATCTGCTGCTCGGCGGCGCCGCAGACTATGTGACTAAGCCCTTTGACACGAAGGAGCTGCTTGCGCGCATTGCCGTACAGCTTCGGAATGCCTCTGTATCCGGTGCCGGCATGAAACTCGAATACAAGGACATCGTCCTGGATACCGGCATGCACAGCGTTTGCGTATGCGGCCAGGTGGTGCATCTGACCAAGACGGAGTATGCGATCTTAAAACTGCTGATGCAGAATCCTTCGCAGGTCATCACGAAGACGCTGCTGCTTGAGCGGATCAGTGAGGACACACCCGACTGCATGGAGAGTTCCCTGCGGGTGCACATCAGCAATCTGCGGAAGAAACTGCGGGATACGGGCGGAAGAGACTACATAGAGTCTGTCTGGGGGATCGGATTTAAGATGGATTAAGGAACTGTTCAAAAATAACCTATACATCTTGACTTGTCTATTTCTCCGATTGTACATGTTAAAAAGCCTCGCCGTAGCCCGCTACGCCTACGTTTTTTAGCATGCACACTCGAAGAAATATCCTGCGCAAGCTGCACAGGTTATTTCTGCACAGTCCCTTACATTATCTTAACACTTTTCTTAACAGGTTTCTTAACAAAGTGCAGGTAGTATATTTTTAGCGGTTTCAGACGACAGTTAATGGATAAAGGCGTTTGCAACCGCAGAAAACAAGTGTTAAGAAACTGTGAAAGGAAGGGAGTTGTAATTGTTATGGAGTATGTATTGACTACCAGCGCCTTGTGCAAGCACTATAAGCATTTTAAGGCGCTGAACGGACTTGACATGCATGTGCCCAAAGGGGCGATCTATGGATTTGTCGGGAAAAATGGTGCAGGGAAGACCACATTGATCCGACTGGTATGCGGACTTCAAAAGCCGACGTCCGGTGAATTTGTGCTATATGGGGCAAAAAACACGGAGAGAGCAGTTCAGAAAATGCAGCGCAGGATCGGGGCAGTCGTGGAAACGCCGTCGCTCTACCTGAACATGACGGCGGAGGAAAATCTGAGGGTACAGTATCGTATCCTGGGACTTCCGTCTTACGAAGGGATTCCGGAACTGTTGGAGCTGGTGGGGATCGGTGACACAGGCAGGAAGAGAGCGAAAAACTTCTCGCTCGGTATGCGCCAGCGGCTCGGGATCGCTATCGCGCTCTGCGGGGATCCTGACTTTCTGGTACTGGACGAGCCGGTGAACGGACTGGATCCGCAGGGGATCATTGAGATGCGAGAACTGATCCTGAAGTTGAACCGCGAGCGCGGTATCACGGTGCTGATCTCGAGCCATATCCTGGACGAGCTCTCGCGCCTTGCGACACATTACGGTTTTATCGACAGGGGGCGTATCGTCAGGGAGATCAGCGCGGAAGAGCTGGAGGCGGCCTGCAGGAAATGCCTGCGCGTGGAGGTGTCCAATGTCAAATTTTTCGTGCAGGCGGCTGACCGGCTGCGGCTAGAATACCAGATCCTATCGGAATCGATGGCAGATATTTACGGGAAGGTTCCTGTCACGAAGCTGATCCTATCACTTGCGGACGAGGGCTGCGAAGTGCTATCCATTCACGAGCGGGACGAGAGTCTGGAGAGTTATTATGTCAGTCTGGTCGGAGGAGGTGACAGTCATGAGTAAGTTAGTATATGCGGGGTTTGTGCGGTTAAGGCATGATAGCAGTTTCCGGGTTGGGACGCTGGTCATGGCTGTTGTTGGTCTGGCGCTGCCAGTGTACCATTTTTTCCTCATGAAAAAATATGTTGGTTATATGGTGTGTCTGGAGAACAGCTTTTTTACCTATGTGCCGTTGATCGTGATCATTGCGGCTGCCTTTTGCAGTCTGTTTATCGGTACGGAATACAGCGATGGGGCGATTCGGAACAAGCTGATCGTGGGGCATGACAGAATCTATGTTTATCTCTCCAATCTGATCGTCTGTTTTGCGGCGGAATGCATCATGTGTGCTGCGTTCTTTGTCACGGATCTTGGCGCCGGGATCCTGCTGCTCGGTTTTTTTGCGAGTGGATGGAAGATCACGCTGGCTTATGTCGGGTGTGTGTTTGTGCTGTGCGCCGCGGTCACAGCGATCTACACGCTGATTGCCATGCTGTGTCAGAATAAGGCAGTCACGGCAGTGATCTGTATTCTGGGAATCGTTTTTATGATCTTTTGGGGCGCTTATCTCAATTCCCAGCTAAGTTCACCGGCAGTATATGAAGGGTATGTCTACCAGGACAGTGTCACAGGAGAGTACGTCAAGGAGGAGGACATACCCAATCCATATTATATAGATGGCACCAAACGTGTCGTCTGCGAGTTCCTGAATGATCTTCTGCCGGGAAACCAGACGGCGCAGTTCTGGATGGGCGATGCTGTTCATTTGTGGCAGATGGCGCTGTACTCCGGCATTATCACAGTGGTGGTAACCGGAGCCGGCATCTTTTTCTTCCGCGGGGAAGATATTAAATAGAAAATATGGATTAAGAGGTATTTATGGAAGTGTGGCTGTGGCTTCTGGTTGTTCTGTTGTTTGTTATCGTGTTGATATTTGGTGGAAAAATAGTTCTTATGCGCAGATCGGCAAGGGAGATCTCCGCTGCATTTGCAGACCGGCTTATGACAGAGACCAACATACTGATCGATATCTCCAGCCATGACCGCGATATGTGCAGTCTGGCGGCGGACATCAACACACAACTGCGGAGACTGCGCAGTGAGCGGCTGCGCTATCAGCAGGGAAACCGGGCGGTCATGGATGCTGTCACCAATATTTCCCATGACCTGCGCACGCCGCTCACAGCGATCTGCGGTTATCTCGACCTGCTCAGGCAGACAGAACTTCCGGCAGATGCTGTGCGCTATCTGGATATTGTGGAAGAGCGCGTCGATGTGCTCAGACAGTTGACAGAGGAGCTGTTTGGATATTCGGCATCTATCTCTGTCACCAGTGACAGCAGGGGGGATCTGTATGAGGACATTTCGGAGATCTCGCTGAACACGGTGCTGGAGGAGATCCTTTCAGCGTATTACGCGGCTTTGAAGAAACGCCGGATCACGCCGGCCGTCACGATGCCGGAGGAGACGGTGATCCGCAGATTGAATAAGAGTTCCCTGTCCCGCGTCTTTGGAAACATCATCAGCAATGCCCTGAAATACAGTGACGGCGATCTGGAGATCACCCTGTCGGCGCAGGGGGAGATCGTGTTTGCCAACCACGCGGCTGCACTGGACGAACTGCAGGTCATGAAACTGTTTGACCGCTATTATACAGTGGAAAATGCCGTGGGCGCAACCGGGCTTGGGCTCTCGATCGCAAGGGAGCTCACGGTACAGATGGGCGGGACGATCGAGGCACAGTATAGGGACAGTATGCTGCGGATCTGTATTTATTTTAAGGAAATTTTTTAGATTATGATCGGTCAGGATGACTTATAGAAGAGGGAGGAAGGGACTGGATGGCATCATCAGAGGTTGCACATATTTACAGTGAGACATTTCCATTCTGGAATGCGATATCGGAGGACGAGAGGAAGGAACTCTGCCAAAATACAGATACTGTTTTTTATGAAAAGGGAAGGACGATCCACAGCGGCGGTGAATGCTCCGGGGTGATCCTGGTGCGTTCGGGAAGTCTCCGCCTCTATATGATGTCGGACCAGGGAAAAGACATCACGCTGTACCGCCTGCAAGGCGGAGATCTTTGCATGCTGTCAGCTTCCTGTCTGTTGGATGCCATCACGTTTGATGTGTTTGTGGACGCTGAGGAGGAGAGTGTCTGCCATGTGATGAACGGCGCTGTTTTTGCGGCAATGGCAGAGCGCAATCCAGCCATGAAAATATTTGCGCTGGAAACGGTGGTCAGCCGCTTTTCGGATGTGATGTGGGTGATGCAGCAGATTCTTTTTATGAGTATGGACAGGCGGCTTGCCATTTTTCTGGCTGATGAGTCGGTGCGGACAGGATCTGATGTGATCGCGCTGACCCACGAGCAGATCGCCCGCTATATGGGTTCTGCCCGTGAGGTTGTGTCAAGAATGCTGAAATACTTCGCAAACGAGGGGATCGTGGAGGTCTCCCGCAAGGGAATCAGGATCCTTGACAAAGCGCGCCTGCGTCAACTGACGTTGTAGCGACAAAGCTATGTATTGTGCGGTGAGGAACCGTTGCGCGCCCTGCAGACGAGCTGTGTCATGGTTCCCATCGGACAGTACACGCACCACGAGCGCGGCTTGAACAAAAGCATGGTGACAAAGCCAAGCACCGTGGAGGTGAACATCACACTGTAAAAGCCAAACGCAAACTGTGCTACGCCGTCCGAGAAAAGGGTGCCGTGATATGCCCAGTGCCACGGGAGTTTGAACGTCCATAGCAGGGTGACAACGGTACTCAGATCCTTTGATCCAGCAAACACGAGGTATGTGTTCCACAGCATGAGAAAAAACATCGCAAAAAAGAAGATCAGAAAACCATATCGGAAATAGTGGGATTTTATCCATTTGGGGATATCCTTCCTGCGGGACAGTCCGAATCTGCCGCCGACAAGGGCGAACAGTTGTCCCCTGCCGCAGTATTTGTTGCAGTAGGATTTGCTGCCCATCGTGACAGAGATGATCAGCGGGATAAAGAAGCAGAGCAGCCCAAGCCATGCAAACAGGATATTAAAAAATCCCAGTATCAGATAGGTCAGCGAGACGATCCAGAGATAATCGTACCATTTTTTGTTTTGTTTCATTTTTCACACACCTCCAATGTAATGACACTTGCAGGGCATTCTTTTGCACATAATCCACAACCGACACACAGTTTCTGATCGATCTCGGCACAGATGCCTTTGGGGATCGTGATCGCCTTTCGCGGGCAGACTTTCATACAGCACCCGCAGGCGACACAGACATGTGTATCCACGACAGCTTTTCTCATAGTGATTCTCCTTTGTTTCTCTTTTTCATTAGTATATAGCGAAATGGTCATTGGGTTCAGTGACAAAGTCACAAGGAATAAGGAAAATTTGATTGTATTTCTAAAGCCTGCCAGATATAATGATATTAGTGGAGGTGTGCTACATGAGATATTTTAATACTGAAGGGACATGCAGTCCAAGAGAGCATTATATGGTGCGGCTTGACGACAGGCTGGCTTGCATTAAAAATACATTGGTTGACCGGAGAAAATATTTCGTCATCAACAGGGGAAGGCAGTATGGAAAGACGACGACGCTTGCTGCATTGGAGGAGTATCTAAAAGACGACTATACGGTGCTGTCTCTGGATTTTCAGCAGATGGGAACAGAGGATTTTGCAGACGCCGCGACATTTGCGCACGCATTTGCGGCAATATTGATCGAGACGCTTGAGATCAATGGGCTGGGTGACAGGGAGGAACTGATGGCGCCGCTTGCGGAGGTCATGGATCGCGACCACAACAGCCTGAAAGATTTGTTCATACGTTTGAGCAGGATGTGCAGAAACAGCATACAGCCGATCGTACTGATGATCGACGAGGTGGACAGTGCGTCAAACAATCAGGTATTTGTCGACTTTCTGGCACAATTGAGGGGGTATTATCTAAAGAGGGATAAGATGCCGACCTTTCACTCGGTGATCCTCGCGGGCGTGTACAGCATCAAAAATCTGAAATTAAAGCTGCGCCCAGAGTCAGAGCACCAGTTCAACAGTCCGTGGAATATCGCGGCTGATTTTAAGATCAATATGCGCTTTTCGGCAGAACAG
>JAETQI010000110.1 GCA_021770755.1 Lachnospiraceae bacterium | reverse complement strand
ACCAGACCTACATTCATTATACAGCGGAGTTTTCTATTTTTGTACTCTGCTCACCGCCTCCGGCATTTGTTAGTCTCCCCAGCTCTGCTGGGGGATTTATACTGTTTCATTAAAACTGACGACAGGACGTCTCGCAAAATCATCGGAGAAGATGTCTGGTGGATACAGGATCAACCGCGCAGCAGATGACGCTGCAGGACTGAGTATCTCGGAGAAGATGCGCAAACAGATCCGGGGTTTGGATCAGGCAGGTGAGAACATCGAGGACGGGATCTCGTTGTGCCAGGTCGCTGACGGGGCGTTGAACGAGACGGTTTGTATCTTGCAGCGTATGCGGGAACTGGCGGTACAGTCGGCAAATGGGACAAACGCTGTGAGTGACCGAAAAGCCATTGACATGGAAATTGACCAGCTCAAAAATGAAGTCGACCGGATCGCTGTTACCACAAAGTTTAATGATGCTGTGTATCCATTGAATGCACCGATTGTGTATAGTGATGTTGTGACGGAGACGATTGGATCTTTAGGAAGTACCTGGACTGGTGGATTGATATATGAAACGACATTGACATTTGAAATCCCAGTAAATGTAACTGCGACATATGATGGAAAATTTTATACTGGAGGAGATATTATTACCATAACAGGAATCACTGCCAATGGTATCGATGTTTCCACTTACGATGGATTGTGGACATTTGGGAAAAACGGGGAGTTATTGAATCTCACATATAGAGATGCTTGTAAGTCGTTAAAATTATCAGACTTAAAACATGATGAAAATGGATATATTTATTACATAAATGAAGCAGGTAATAAAAGGTATGCCCTCTATTCCAATACCCCAAACGCAGCTATACCATTCGAGTTTGATTTTTTTGATATAGGTGAAAGTCTTATCACATCTGGAAGTTACCGTTATGTGCCTGTAACCGATCTAGGCATTAAAAAGCAAGTGTCACACGATACTTGGACGCGCTCTCAATATTACTTCAATTCCAACGAAGGCGTCAGCGTCCACGCCGGTGCATCATCGTCCCAGACCGATAAGATTCCGATCCATATCGTCAACGCGACCTGCAAAGGACTTGGTATCACAGAACTGTCGGCCGATACCGAAAAAAATTCTGGCAGAGCCCTAAAGCTGCTGGACAATGCCATCTCCAAAGCATCGTCATATAGAAGTGCCTTTGGCGCGACACAGAATCGTCTGGAACGAGCACGGAAGATTGATGACAGCACTGTCGAAAATACGCAGGCTTCCGAATCACAGATCCGCGATACCGACATGGCTGCCGAGATGATCCGATACGCCAACGTCAACATTCTCATGCAGTCCGGACAATCCATGCTGGCACAGGCAAATCAGAGCAGGCAGGGTGTCCTAAGTCTGGTTGCTTGATCTTCATGGTGCGATGATTATTTAAGAGACTTCTATACATCAGAAGTCTCTTTTATCGATGTAACCACAATACGCATATACGATGATACTGCATCAAAAAAACGACTCTTCTCTTGCGATGATTATGATATGCATACCAAATTCCACCGAAAACTGTATTATTTTTTACATTTCATGTACTATTTTTTACATTTGGGTAGACAATTGCTTTTCCGATATGTTACGATGTGTCCCACACCGATCGGATACAGATAAAAATATTACATAACAAGAAAGGATAACGACCTGAACATATGAATCATTCAGATACAATCAGCAAAATGTCCCTCGCAAATGCCATTGGAGAAATCCCCTACAACATGACCAACGACTACATGTTCCGCGCCGTTCTGCAGAAAAATACAAAAGTTCTCGCAGGACTTGTCGGCTCCCTGCTCCATCTGGATCCCGAAGCG
>JAETQI010000018.1 GCA_021770755.1 Lachnospiraceae bacterium | reverse complement strand
AAAGTATAGGATAAACTTTTTGAACTACCCCAGTCATTCCATCCGGCATTATTACTGCTTTGAAATATGGGAGCACCCGTATTTCCACCAGGTATCTTATTTAAATTACTATTTATCGTCGGAAGATTTTTGATAACATCGATCGGAACGGTGATCTTTGAGTTTTCGTCATAGTAGCCTCCGGGTATGGTAATCTCTGCAGTTGTGCCGTTTTCTTTTATCTGGCTCGTGGAAGTGGTTGCTCCGCTGTGATTTGCCATGGTTCCGGTAATAATGTTTTTCCCGACCAGGGCTTTTTTTCCTGACAGAATATTACCCGCAGTAGCATTAGTACCGTTAGAAATGGAACTCACCGATGCTACCAGTGTATTAAATTCTGGAATGTTATCGTTAATTTGGATGCTGCTATACCGGTTCAGTTCATTTTTTATTTTGGTTTTGCCATCCGTTACCATGTTGTCGATGAGCCCGAAATCGGATGCATCAAATATCACGTCATCTGCAGTATCCTCTGTACCGTTGTCAAATACGATTTTCCCTTGGCTGTTGTATCCGGTTTCACCTCTTGTGTCTGCAGCCGCATACCCCGAATAAAATGATGTAGCAGACAGCGCTGCCGCGCACAGGACTGCTGTTATTACGTTACTCTTCCTAATATTCATTGAATACTCCTTCCTGCGGCGCTGGTTTATGCGGCGCCGCATAAAATATAATCTACCTGCAGGTAAATGCAAGTCTGTCAAAATCGGTCGCATCAAATATTACATCATCTGCGGCATCCCCGGTTCTGTTATCAAATATGATCTTCCCCTGGCTTTTAAATTGTCTCTCCGCGGCGTTCCCTGTCATGGAGACAAGAAAAATTGTCAGAAGTGTTACGGATACCACTATAAGATTTATCCGGATTGTCTTTATCCTGTCATGCATGATTCTCCCCCCTCTATTTGATATACAACGTGGTATTATTGTTTCCGTCTGTAGCAGACGTAATAATATAATTCCGGTAGATCTGCCAGTTGCTGTACTCCGATGCATCAGACGGCTGGCTGTCAGCGGTGGTGATACAGGTACCGATGTATTTGCTCGTCTCTGTCGGTGTCAGCGAAAATCCACTGCCTGACGCATCGTCTGCGTATGCGACATATGTGCTTTTTCCGTCCTGTCCGTTCTCTCCATCCTTTCCGTCCTGTCCGTCTTTTCCATCTGCCCCGTCTTTTCCATCTGCCCCGTCTTTACCGTTTTCCCCGTCTTTGCCGTTTTCTCCATCTTTACCGTTTTCCCCGTCTTTTCCATCTGCCCCGTCTTTACCGTTTTCTCCGTCTTTACCGTTTTCCCCGTCTTTACCGTCTTTGCCATTTTCTCCGTCTTCTCCGTTTTTCCCCTCTTTGCCTTCTTTGCCATCTTTTCCGTCCTTGATACTGTTCAATTTCTTCTCCAACTCCTCAGAAATCTCGGATTTGATCCTGTCAGCGTCATCCTTCATACTGTCTTTCAGGTCTGATGAGATATCCCCCTTCATTCCGTCCAGTTTTTTATTGATATCATCGTCCATATTTTCGATTTTCTCATCAACGCTGCTGTTAACGCTCTCATATGCCCCGCCAATATATTTTTCGATTTCTGTTTTATATTCACTCCCGTCACTGCTGCTTCCTGCACTATCATCGTCATCCCTGAGCCTCGCTGTGATATGGATGTTCATGCTTTTTTTCTCCAATGCATCAATCTGTGCCTGGAGGCTTTCAACGAGCTCCATGTATTCCGCGTCATAGCCTGGATCCATTTCTGATTCTTTATATTCGCTCAGTGTCAGGAGTACTGCCTGCCACACGTATGAACTGATACCGCTTGAAAGCGCATACCGCTCTTCTTCCGTGAGCTGGCTGGTCATCCCTCCAAGCCTGTCCTGGAAGATTTCCGTAAGTGCCCTGCTGTGTTCGTCTGTCACGGCAGATGCACCGGAACTGATCACTGCATTGTAATTCTGCACGGAGTAGTCTGCGATCTCTTCCCGCTCTTCCCGGCTGATGGCCTCAACGCCCGAAAGATACTGGCTGACATCATCTGCCAGTTTTGCCTCCACATAAGTGTTATATGTATGCCCTGCCTCTGTTTTGTCCGTATCCTTTCTGCCGGCCAGCAGCAGTATCATTACAACAGCTACAGCCGCAATGATTATTACCGGAAATATATACAGATATTTTTTTGATATTTCACTGAATTTCATTTTATATATCCTCCTCTTCTTCGCCGTCAAGCTCCGGATCGTATTCCCCGTCCAGTCCGGTGTCGTCAAAGATATCGATATCTTCCCTGTCGCCGGCGGGCTCCGCTTCTGATATGCCCTCTCCGGATATGTCTGTCATTTCTTCATCAGGCTCCCCATTTTCCACACTGTCATTCCAGCCCATATCTGCTGCATCTTTCCTGGCAGCTGCGGCATATTCTTCCTCGTCCTCTTTTATCAGTTCTTTCAGATACTGCTCCCTGTCATCGTCCCCATATTCAAAGTCAAAATCCTCTTCATCTGCTTCTCCTGCAACAGAGAACTGGTCCATGTCGGCAGCTTCCATTGCATCCATTTCCTGCTCTTTTTTGGTTTTATATACCTTCTGGTAATAATAGAATCCGCCCCCGGCTGCAATGATGATCAGCATGATGAAAGTACTTTTGTTGACGCCTCCCTTCGCTGCCGGTCTGTCGTTATCCGCAATGTTCCCTTCGTCTCCACTTCCGGATGACAATGCTTTTAAAAGGCTGTCCTCCCCGTCATTGCCGATGCCCTGCGGGGTGTTTTCTCCGTCCACGGCAAGCGCTTTAAGATCCTGGTTATTTACCTGATTGAGAAGGTAAACATTGTTGCTTTCCTGTCCCTGGTCGATCAGGAGGTAAAAAACATTGCCCTCCGCAGTAGTCATTGAGTAAAAGACCTGTTCGCTGCTGTCCGTACCATCCAGAAAGGTCTTGCTGTGTACTGTCCCTTCCCCCTGCTCTGCCGGTGCCGCCGGCTTTATCTCGTATGGCTTTTCATCTCCGGATCCGTCTTTTATCAGTTCCAGGTCAATATCGATCGTCTGTCCGTCATATTCATAAGATGCATCAACGGTTTCAGTTTCACTGTGATCCGCGGAATCAGTGTCAGCCCCTGCCATACTGTATTCTCCAGTATCATGGCTTCCTTCCACTGTCACCGGTTCCGGTGGTTCCGTGACAGGCTGCTCCGGTTCCGGCTCTGGCTCTGGTTCATAAACCTGCGAGGTAATATTTCCGGCTGCATCTTTCACATAGATGGTGTGTGATGTCCCTGCCAGTATTGTAAACATGTTTGACTGGCCGAAGTTATCCGGATCATCACTGTCAAGCGCGTATGTGATCCCCTCGTTATCGTCTGATGCCTGTACGGTTATCGTGACATACTCCTCTCCGTCCGATGCATATACGCCCATTACGGGAATAGCCAGCATCACGGCTGCCATGACTCCTGTCATTAATTTCTTAATCTTCATTGCTGCCTCCTTCTGCCGGGACCGTTTTCTGAGCCGTGATCTTTTCGATCACGGGCACCTGCCTGTCTATGTTCGTTACAGTGATCTCCTCCGATGAGGTGTTCCCCACGGAATCCCTTGCCTGTACCTCCCATGTCCCGTTGCAGTTTACTTCATGTTCGTTCCGTGCCGTCCAGCCGCTGTCCGTACCGTCCGGTGCGAGCACCCTGTATTCAACCGGAAGGTAGTCCTCTGCACTGGCCACCAGACGGGTGGCACTGCACCATCCTGTATCTGCAAGACGGACTGACAGTACCGGCGCCTTCTGGTCTACCACGGTGATCTCTTTTTCTACCGATGACACATTCCCGCCCTGGTCACGGCAGAATGCAGCCCATGTGCCGTTCTGTGTTATCTCGAGGTCAAAGTCAGGTTCCTGTGTCCAGTCCTGCTCATCCGGCATGGTGTCGTCTGCATCCTTCGGGATAAATGCATATTCCAGATCAGGGCAGGGTGTCTTGTCATCTTCCGCAGTGATCTTTACACTGACAGTCACGGGCGTGTCCACGTTCGTTATCTCAAACCCACCCACGGTGACGTCCGATATTACCGGGGCACGGAGGTCTTTTCCGGATACGGTCACGGTCATGTCAGTCACCTGTTCCCCGTCCCGGTACCGCAGGAGGAACTCCCTGTCCTCCATTCCGATATAGGCATAGTTATGCTCTGTGATCATTGTGGTCACGGTCTCCACCGGATTGCCCGCCCCGTCGGCCGTGGTCTCCCTTTTCTCCGTGCTTTCGACAAATGTTATCCCATACAGCCCGGTTATGACATCCTGTGTACCGTTGGTATAGGACACCTGGACAGGTATCTCCCTGCCAGACAGGTATCTTCCCGCCTCCGTGACGTGAGACTCTTCCACAGCCACCTCCCGGATCTCCGGTATCATATGGACGGAGGCGCTTTCCGTAATGGTATTTCCGTCTTCCATGTGTACCGCACACCGCACCGGCATTATGTCCGTGCCTTCCGCCGCAATACTCAGGGCAGATACGGGTCTGCCGAGCTCGTCCTGCCGTGTTTCACCTTTCATGGCCTCCCATTCGCCGGTATGGCGGTTATGGACTTCCCATTCGTATGATCCTGCTCCCGGATAATAACATTGCAGATGTACCGTATTCCCAGATACTGTATATATATCAGACAGTTTTACGGGTTCTGTTATCTTATGCGGCGCCGCATATCCTTCTTCCGGATACTTCCATGCTCCCGCGATCCCTGCAATGACACCGGCAGTCCCCCGGACTGTCGGCTGTACTGTTGCCATCCGGTCTTCCCCGCCATCCCCGGCTCGGATGCGTGTGGACAGACCTCCGGGCATGCTTTTTACTGCCCTGGTTGCGACACACAGCAGTGCAGCCGTGACCAGTCCCGCGGCTGCCAGAATGGTCAGGATACGCCTGCGTCCCCCATGGGTCGGATTCCTTTCTTCCGCATTCTCATTATTCGTATCTAAGCGCTCCAAGTTTTTTCTCCTTTCCCGTCATCTTCATTGTCATCTTCTCCAAAGACAGGGATCTCTGCATCTTCGCTGTCAGTACTGCTTTCCCCATATACAGGGATTTCTTCGTCTCCGGAATATGGTTTTTCCGGTTTATCCGGATCAATGTCCTGTCTGGAGATTGTGGTTTCCTGATCCCCCCCGTTGTCCTGTATTCTTTCCGGATACAGTTTTCGGACTACATCCAGCAGTTGTGTCCTGTCGTCCAGCAGTTTCAGTATCATCTGCAGTTCCTCCGGCGACAGGCTCAGGGCATTTACCCTGTCAAAAACCTCTCCTCCCTTCTCATACTTGATCTCTTTCTCCAGGTCGCCGGCCTTCCGTAGATGCTTCTCCGCAAGTTCCGTACACTCCTTTGCCTTGTTCCTGTACTTTTCGGCCAGTTCCATCTCCTTTTCATACTGACCTGTCATTTTTGTAATCTTTTCCATGTTATTCAAAATTTCTGCACCTCTTTCAGTCGTTATAAATATATCCGCTCTGCGGTATTATGAAGACAGGGTTGATCTTCCTGCCCTCCGCGTCATGCACCCGTATATGCAGGTGCGGTCCGGTCGAGTTTCCCGTATTCCCGGAAAAGCCGACCGGCTGCCCCCTGAAAACGGTCTGTCCCGCGCTCACTGACAGGCTGTCCATATGCATGTATGTTACCTCCCATCCGGATTCTGTCTGTACGGTGACCATGTTCCCGGCAGAATCACTGTAGTACGCCTCTTTTACTTTTCCTGTCACTGCCGAATAGAGCCTTGTCCCTGTCGGGATCGCGATGTCAACACCGTCATGAAATGTTTTCTTTCCTGTAATGGGATGCACACGCTCGCCAAACGCGGACGAGATCTTCCCGCTCCAGTCTATGCCGTCCAGTGCGGGTCCGTAAGTCTGCTGTCCGCCACCGGACAGTTTGTATGAGTTGTACAGCTCCAGCGCTTCTTGATCCAGCCGCGCCTCCACAACCTCCTCCAGTTCTGTTTTACTGACTGTTATGTAACAGACCATTACCTTCTGTATGTACGGGTTGCCATCATCATCATAAAATGTCCGTTCCTCCTCCTTAAACTGCGTTTCAACCCGGTACATCAGGCTGAATATCTCATCCAGGTCAGCCTGCACCATCTCCAGGTTAAATTCAAAAAACTTCGCGGAAAGATAAGCCATCAGTGTGATGTCGTCAAACCCGAAATCCGGAAGGCTGTATATAAACTCGTACACATGCTGCCCAGTCTGCGCGAGGCATTCCTCATCAAGATCCTTTTCCAGTTCCTCCTTTCCCTCCCCGTCTACCAGCTTTCTGAGCTCCGTTTCCATGTCCCTGAGATATCCTGTCACATCTGTCAGCACGGTATAGTCATTCTGTGTGACGGTTTCCGTGGTTATATGGGCAAACATGCTGAAGAATGTCATCATAAAGAGCACGATCAGGAGCACTATAATAAGTATGGTGCAGATGATTGACGCAATGGAGGATACTATCGTCCGATTCCGTTTCCGTTGTATCCGCTGTTCTTTTCTGGAAGTTTTGTTCATCTTATGTTGGTAACGGTGGCTGTTACGGATTGATTCATTTCTGGCATGCTCCTGCTGGTGCGCTATCCTCTGCCGCTGTTTTTTCTGCTGCTGTATCTTCCTGTTCTCTGCGCGGCGGGCGGCTTCCTTCCTGTCCGCAGCCTCCCTCTCGGATCCATCGCCTGTCCCTTCTGTCCTTCTGACTGCTGTACTTTTTCCGCACAGCCGGTCAGACTGCCGGTCGGACTTGTACATGCTTTTTTCGGACTGCTGGTCAGACTCGTATATGCTTTTTCCGGATTGTCGGTCAGACTGCCGGTCAGACTCGTGCATCTGCCTGTTTAATGCCAGGATCCTGCCCTGCTCGTGTTTCAGGCGCTTTCCTTCCTTACTGATCAGCTTGTCCTTTTTGTCCTTGAACTTTAGCCTTTTATATACATATCCCTTATCACGGATATTCCGCACGTTCCTTTTGATCCTGCGTTTTGCTGCAGAGGCATGTTTATGTACTTCATGCTTTACTGCCGCGGTGTCCTCGTCCTCCCCTTCCGTCCCGTTCTCAAAGAGCAGCCTCCCTGTGCGTTTTACCCTGGCAGCCGCCTGTTCGCGCCTGTCGGATTTCCGTATTTCGCTCCTGCGCTTCTGTTCATACTCCCGCTCGCTGAGTTTTTTCTCTACAACCCTGTCTGCCTTTTTTGAATGCACCTGTACGGACGGCTGCTTCTCTTTTAATTTCTCCCGCTTCCGGTTATTTTTTGTCTTTTCCTTCTCCAGACGGCTGATCTGTTTCCCGACAAGATCCATCCTTTCCTGTGCCCATTCGGACAGCTCTAGATCCGAATCCGGATTCAGATCTGTGGAAGGAACTGGGGGCGGTGTCAGTCTTCCGCCGCCTGTATCTTTATGTCCGACACGTCTGAAACCGTCTGTCGTTGTCCTGACCTGTTCTATGACCATCTCATAATTATAAGGATTGGAATTGAAAGCTTTTTCCGCATAATTATGGCGCTGTTCGTTAAATGACTGCTCCTGACTCTGGTACACGTCCCGCTGTTCATCGCTGCTGTAAGCCTGCTCCTGCGGCCGGCTGTCCTGTCCGAGATTTATGTCTTCCCTGCCGGCTCCAAGGTTCAGATCCGGATCCTGCCCTGCTCCGGGATTCAGATCTGGGGACTGGCCGCCTGTCCGGCCCGGCTGCAGTTCCGAATGATCCGGCTGTACGGGGTTCCGGGGGTTGTCATCCCGCAGGTGCGGCGTCTCCCCTGACAATATCTTCTGGCGCCCGCCGCTTTCCAGTGGCATGTCTGCATCACTCCTTTTTATGCGGCGCCGCATAAAATGCCCTGATATTTATGCGCCGGCTTTTTTTGTTTTTCTGTTTTCGGTTTTCTTTTCTGTAACTGATGTGATCGCTTCTGTCGGTTTTGTGGTCATGACCTTATAGCAGACTGTATTCCGAGGAAAATTGTCCTCAAAGGGAACCTTTACTCCGCCGCTTCCTCCCACTGATAACAGTCCCTTGCCCGCTTCACCGGATTTGATATAATCTTCTTCATCCCCGGATAAATAAAGATGCTCTGCAAGCAGCTTTGCATCATCTCCTGACTGGTTCAGCAATGCGATAAAATTTGTTGTGTCAAGAATATTCTGGATCTCCGGGGAGCGGAACAAATCCTTAATATTCTGTGTGATCCCTGTAGGGATCCCTCCCCATTTCCGAAACCGCTTCCAGATCTCCACGGAATATGCTGCAGTCCGTGGATTACGCAGGAGTAAATGGAATTCGTCTATATCGATCCATGTACTTCTATTCTTTGCATTGTTTGCTGCCACCCTGTCCCAGATCGCCTCCTGGATAATGAGCATCGTAAGGTCACGCTGGTTGTTATCTATCTCCTTTAAATCAAAACATACCAGGCGGGCATTGATGTCAACATTGGAACGGTGGTTGAAATAGGACAGCGAACCGCTGGTATAGCGCGAAAGCGCAACCGACAGGCTGCGCCCGATTTCTTCCATCTCCCCGTCAAGATTCCTGAGCTCATGATACAGGTCTCCTAACACCGGCATGTTTCCGGGAACGGGATTTTCCGCATACCTGTCATATACATTTTTACACGCAAGATCTATCGTGGCAATTTCCCGCTTTCCCAGGCTGGAATTATTCCCCAGGATCAGTTCGCACATTGACACGACAAAATTTACTTTGGCACTGACCGGATCGTAGTCCTTGTCCTTCTCGTTTTTTGCGGCCAGGTTGATCTCCATCGGGTTTATATGTATTGGCGAATTCAGGGATATCTTGATGGTCTGTCCCCCCAGCATCCTCACCAGCCATTTGTACTCTCCCTCCGGATCGATGATCATACGGTCGTCCGTTGTCTTCAGAAATACATCAAGGATTTCCCGTTTGATAAAAAATGATTTTCCATATCCCGGCATGCCGAATATGAGACCGTTTGGGTTCACAAGGTCTTTGCGGTTGACCATGATCACGTTGCTGCTCAGGGAATTCATGCCATAATACTGTCCGTTGCTGCTGTACAGCTCCTTGGTCGTGAATGGTATGAATATCGCCATGTCTGTCGTCGTAAATGTCCGCTTAACTTCAACGGTGTTATTTCCGAGGGGCAGGGAGCTCATATATCCCTGCTCCTGCCGGTTGTCCAGACGCACAAGGCTGCACTGGTACGTAGATAGGATCCCGTTCAGTTCGAAAATGTTGTTTTCAAGTTCCCTGCGTGTCGCTGCCGTCTGCACGACTGTTATGACTACATTAAACAACTGCTCGTCCTTACGCTGGAGTGAGTGGTAGAGCTTTTCCCCTGCTTCCTTAAAAGTCTCCATCTCTGGGGGAAGCATATACATGTCATATCCTGACTGGTTCGCATTCTTCTGTTCATTCATGATCATTCCCTGCACCTTTGCGATATTATCTTTTGCAAGCGTGAGTGCAGTGCTCCGCGGTATCGTGTCCGCATGGATGGATAACCACACATTACTGTCCAGCGCCAGGATATCATTAATGATCCGGTCCTCCATGTCGGATGCAAACACTTTAATATAACTCACCGCACCGATCCTGTCTCCAAAACGGAAATACTTTGTCGCGTTCAGTTCCGGACCGCTTTTGAATGAGAAACTGCTTGGCGCTATGAAATCCTTGCTGGAAAGACCTGTTTTAACCGGCATGTCAAAATTCCACAGCAGCTTGTTCGCCGATGCCGGGTGAAAGATCCTGAACAGAAGTTCCAGACGTTCATACCCGTCAAGGATATGTGTCTTACTTCCCAGACGTTTCAGGTGCTGTTCGATCTGCTTGTTGATCTTCGTCATGCGCAGCAGTGCCGTCCTGTAATCTGTTGCATGGATCCCGTAGGTCAGGTAACGTTCTTTTCTGAGGTTGTTCGTGCCTTTTGCAAACTGGCCTACAAGCATGTCGGAGTATTCCTTCCTGACCATGTTATAGGTGTCATCCTGCGGCGGGATAACAAAATCTTTTGAATACTGCTCTTTATCTATTTCCATGTTTCCATAATTAAACTGGAAATGGATATCCGGGTCAAAATAGTTGATGAGTTTACACCACCGTTCAAATAAAATATTTTTCGGGTCATTGTCGAGCAACTGGTATGTAATATCCTCAAATGCGATCGTCTGTGTATAATACCTCTCTGCGGACTCAAAGATTCCGTCCTCATACGGGATCCGGTAAGGGATCGTCTCCTGCGCGCTTTCCGGTATCTGCCCGGTCAGTTTCGCTTTCCTTACGGCTTTTTCCAGTTCCCTTTTTGTCGCCCTGTCAATGTGACCGGACAGCGGGATCACAAATCTTCTCTTACCGATCTTTACTTCCGATGTCTCCCCCGATGCCTTTATCGCTGCGATCTCCTCTGCACTCTTCCCCTTAAACACGATTTGTTCCACCTCCTTCTGGAACTGCTGCGACTTTGCCACAGCATCATAAATGTTGTTGGTTACATACGGGCGCTCCGTATTTCTTATGAAATGCGTCTCATACCAGTATTTAAAATGTTTTTCGATGTACATTCCGTCCTTTTTAAATAAAAGCCCAAAGATAACAGGAAATGCCGACATCGCCAGTACCATGACGGAATCCGTGGTATCAAGGCCGATGCACAGCTTTGATACCAGGAAGAATGGGATCCCGCACACCATACCGGATCCAAATGCCAGGAGCTGTCTTTTCGTCAGTCCCAGCCCGGGGATCGTCCTGCGCATCTCCGAAAAATCTCTTGTCATGTTTACATATGCCACTTCTCCACCTTCTTTTTAATGTGCATTAAACACGCTGGCCGATATGTTTCCTGCCTTGCACAGCATAAAGAACAGGGCAAATCCACAGCCAATCGTCATGAACAGTTTCATCATGAACTCATCTCCATCTGCATACTGCAGGTTTGTGACAAGTGCACTGTACAGTCCAAATGCCACAAGCATAAAAAATCCTTCAAAGCAGACAGCAATGATCTTCCGCACGTAATTGTTTCCGATCTGCCCCCACTCGCGGTTCATAAATGTCGACATGGGTAATGGTGCCACCGACGTGTAGATCAACAGCTCCAGATACCACAGATTTGTCTTGACAAAGATCGCCACTGCAAGGGCAAACACCACGACACGAGCCGCAAATAGTAGAAACATATTGATCAGCATGCTGAATACCAGTCCGAGGGTGTATTTGTCGTCAGCTGGTTTTTGCAGGATCTGGTCTATGCTGATATCCCCGGAACTGCCGGCTACAAGTGGGTTGATCTGTTTTGCCGCCCAGCTTCCGATGTCGTATATTCCCATCACGATGTCAAAGGACTTGCTGGCAATCAGCAAAAAACAGCCCAGTTTTATCAGTACAATCAGTATCTTCTCCGGAGTGATGGCATGCATCTGATTACTATCCTGTACCATGTGGATCAGTTCCAGACAAAATACGAAGGTTATGATACACCCCGCGATCGGAATGCACACATGCTCCGCGATGTTTTTTATAAAACTGTATGCTGTTGCACTCCATGTCTGCGGATCCTGCGTGATAAATGACGTCGAGTCCGATATCATGTCGTTCAGGCTCTTAAACATGCCTTGGAAAAGTTCATTCGAAACATTGTACAGACCGTCGTACATTCCCTTGCAGATATTGTTCATCAGGTTCTCAAAAAATTCACTGACCGAACTGGCAGGGCAAAAAAAACTTACTGTCATCTGCCGTCTCCCCTTACTTATACTGTCAGAAGTGATGAAAGCTGTGGTACAAGCAGCATACCAACAGTTATTATAATTCCACCGCCGACAATCTTCGTCATTCCCTCGCTTTGTTTTGCTGCTGCCTGCTGGCTCTTACCTTCGCCAAAATCAACAATCCCGCTAATTGCGATCGCGCCACCAAAACCAGTTACTGCCATTGATGCAAACTGTAGCACCGTTTCAAAAAATTCCATATTGTTTTCCTCCTGTTTATCCGGCAATATCTGTAAGGTCAACCATAAGAAATACGTCATCTCGGCTGAATTTACAGTATGCCACGTTTTTGTCTTTTTTCAGTTTCTCTTTATACTTTTTAAAGTCAAACTCGTTCCTGTCATCTGCATCCTTGATGTATCTGCAGTTAGGATGCTTTAGTGTATTGTACTTGTTACTTAAAAAAGGCGGAAGTCCCGACACCTGCACGATGCATTTGTCCCTGTCCAGCGTCTTGAGCTCGTACAGGTTCTTCATCTTCCTTCCAACCTTGTTGTAGTTAATCCCGCTGCTGTCGTTCGACGAAAATGTCCGTGACTCGTTAAACAGGTCGATCGTCTCATCCCCGAGTGCTTCCTCCAGGTCTTTCAGCGTGGTCTTTTCCTGTCCGCCCAGGAAGATCTGGGTATCGCAGTTGCCTACAATGGTCTCGGCCGACTCCTTATACTTGTCCTTGAGCTGGCTCTGTGTCTGCAGCATCAGTATTATGGAGATAAGCCGGCTCCTCACCGTCGCGATCAGGATCTGGAAATCCGGTATGGTTCCTATGTTCGCAAACTCGTCCAATATGAATTGTACCGGGGTATCGAGTTTTCCGCCCATCTCCTTGTCCGCCTTATAGCACAGGACATTGAACATCTGTGTGAACAGGATAGCCGGGATAAAGTTGTAGGTCTTATCCGTATCCGATATGATAACATAGAGAATCGTTTTCTGGTCTTTGTCGCCGTATGTATCAATCTCCAGCTCATCACAGGATACCAGCTCACGGACTTCCGGGATATCGAATGCCGCCATGCTCGCACCCAGCGTAATCAGGATCGATTTTGCCGTCTTTCCCGCCGCCTGCTTGTATTTCTTTCTCTGCTTTACTGCAAAATGGCGTGGGTTCTTTGCTTCCAGCTCCTCAAAGAGCAGGTCTACCGCATTCTTGTATGTGTCGTCATCCTCGCGCACATCGTCCGCCTCTAAAAATTCCAGTACCGTGGGAATGTTCTGTTCCTCTGGCGGTGCCTCGTACCAGATATACCCGATGACCGCCTGCAGCCACAGTAACGCCGCCTGGTCAAAGAACGGGTCTGCCGGCTGTCCGCTGTTCTCCGGTTTCAGGTTCTTCTGCAGTGTGTTTGCCAGTGTCAGGATATCCTTTGGCTCCCTGATATACGCAAACGGGTTGTAATGCATAGAGCTGGCAAGATCCACAGTATCCAGCACTTTGATCCGATAACCCATTTTTTCAAAAAGATTTCCTGTTTCTGGGAGAAGTGTCCCTTTCGGGTCTGTAACGATATAGCTGGAATGCATCTGCAACAGGTTCGGTTTTACAAACCCGAATGTCTTGCCGGAACCGGATCCTCCGTACACAAGCACATGCTTGTTGCGGTTAAGGTTGAACTCCGGCATTTTGGGCTTCATGCTCAGCCTCTCCGTCTCCGACAGGATGATATTGTTGAACGGGTCGGGATCGATGAATGGTTTTATGTCCTCCGCGTTTCCCCAGCGTGAAGAACCATACTCTTCCTTTGGACGTGTGTTCTTTTTGTGGATCTCCCTGTCCGTCTTTATATACCAGACAATAAACAGACCTGCCGGCATCCCTATGAGCAGGTCTGTCACTGCGAAATGCGGCAGTGACTTATAGAGATATTCCACGTTTTTCATGATCCTGACAAGGTTTCCGCCACAAAGCCTGTACAGTTCGGCAACCCTGCAGCATACAAGCATGGACATTATGTACGGCAGTAGGAAAAATACCTGCTTTTTCAGGGACATTTCCCTGAAACTGTCGATCTTTTTTGTGAGATATTTTGTCATAATCCTTTTTTCTTTTTCCTCCTTTCGGTTTTATGCGGCGCTGCATAAGATATCATCTGCTTCTTTCTTCCCGGCTGTGGTGTCTGTCCATTTCTTCACTGCCGTGTACTTTTTCATGATTTTCCTTCAGTTTCTCCCTGACACTGTCTTTTTTTTTATCTTCCGTTTTCTCCTGTCCCGGCTCTCCCTTCTGTTCCTGTCTGCGCTCCTTCAGGTAATCCTTGTAGGATTCCTGGATAACAGTTTTGACTGCCTCGAGCTCGCTGCTCTTGAAAAACACATAGTAATTGTCTGTCCCGGACTCTTTCATGACTGAATATTTTATGCCCGTACCGTCACAGTGACGGTTGAAATACTTCATCACGTCTTTGGATATCGTGTCATCAAGACGTGTCACTTTTCCGGCACTGTACAGATCCGCCATGGAAATGCTGTTTTTTGCATGCTCCACCGCCCCGCTTTTATTCGCCATCATGTTTCCAATCTTTGTCATAACCGTATCCGCAGTGAATTTTCCACCTTTAAAGACAAGGACAATGCCGGAAAAAAGTTTTTTGCCAGTATTGACGGCTGTATCCTTCGTTTCCTTCAACGCCCGCTTTGTGGTGCCTGCAGCCCTTAATGCCTTGCCGGGTGCATCGTCCAGAAACTTCTGGGTAATCTCGTCCGATACATTGCCTGCCACCCTTACCACCTCCCTTCCCAGCCTGTCGGTCAGTTGCTGAGTATACTTTTCTCAAACATTGTCCAGTCCGTTACACCATAGCCTTCCTGCAGAAATGTATTATCTGCACGGATCCGGTGGGCGGCATTTGTTTCCGACAGTTTTTGTGACAGCACCATGTTCGCTATGCACTTCCTGATATAGGCGGACATGTTTGCAATGTCACCGGAAACATGATCCGATATGTTTCTGCACAGATTCAGGAATGCAGGCATAGACAGTGACAGCAGCCCGTCATAGCAGTGCAGTTCCGACACAACAGCATCTACGATTTCCGGTGTACATCCTCCCTCCAGTGCTGCTGTATGGCATTTCCGGATCATTTCCTGTCTCTGGTCGTCGTCCGGAGATGGCGGCTGCCTGGACGATGATGTAATCTCTGTTGTAATCTCTGATATATTCTCTGTATTACGTGTCCCCGGATTCCGTGCCCCCTCCCCCTGATTTTCGGGACAGGGGGCACATTCCTTCGTGCCCTCTCCCTCTGAAATCGGGGACAGGGCAACAGCATCGGAGAAATTGTGCGCCCCCTCCCCCTGATTTTCGGGACAGGGGGAGGGGGCGCATTCTGCATTTTCTTTCTCGGTTTCAGGATATGTAAGCCTGCGGATCTGCTCTGGAAACAGGTCGATAAAAAGTACATTATTGTATTTCATTCCACCGATCTCAACCGTGCGGAACTCCCGTCTGATCACCCCGAGCGATTCCAGCAGCACGATCGCATCTGTCACGTTGCGTTTTGTCACGCCTAAAAATTCCGCGAACTGGTCATAACTGCGCTGCAGCATGTCCGCCTTAAACCTTTTCCTGTATCCGGTTATGTTTCCACTTGATTCGTCGCGGACTTCTGCCGGTCTGTACCAGTAGACGATATCCGCCAATATGGCAATGGCAAGAAGGTGCGGTTTGCCGTTCTCCCGCGTGATCGTCCTGTACCACATCTGCGGCGTCACGTTTCCGGTAAGCCGGATCTGCCCCATCTGGTCAACTTTGGCGTTCCCTGTCGTGTATTCTTTCATATGCATTTCTCCTATTAGGAATATTTTGGTTGGGTTATATGGCCATCTCCGGTTCTTTTCTGGTGTTTTCCCTGCTTCGGTCGTCTCTCTTTTCTGCTTCCCGGGCTGATGCTTCTTTTTTATAATCCGAAAGCTTCCCCAGGGTACTTCTTGCCTGTGCAGCCTTCTGTTCGAGGCTTTCCAGCCTGTTAATCCTTTTTTCCGCCTTTTCTGCCATTTTCTGGTAGCGGTCCCTATAATGGGTATATGGAACTTTCAGTTTTTTTATAATGATATTTTCTTTGTCCTGCGGCGTCTGCAAAGCCTCTTTTCCAACTGCAAGGCTCCCGATGTTTTTAAAATGACTCTTGGCTTCCTGTATCTCGGAGTTGATCGCGTCAAGTTTGTCGATTGATTTTTGCATTTTAGCAGTATTGTCGAGATAGTATTTCCGGTCTTCCATAAGGTTTTCCCTGATCCCGAGTTTCTGCACGATATTGTGGAGGGCAATGACTCCCCTTGCCTTAAAATTGCTGATCACCTGCGCTGCTTTCGTAAAGATCCTTTTCAAAAATCCCTCACGATGTGCATTCATTCCGTCCACATTCTTTTCCAGGCTTTCCACCGCCTTTCTGCCGAGATCACTGCTGTCAGAACGCTCCGCGAGCTGTTTTTTGAGATCATCCAGCTCACTGCGCATGAATTTAAGGTCAGATTCCATTTCTTCCATGTACTGTTGTATCTCTTTTAATACCGCCACTTCCTCTGGGGCATTCTTCTCCACGATTTTCAGCAACACTTCAAACGGGTTGCGGGAATGCTCATGTTCCTCTGTAATTTGTTTTCCTGATTCTGTATGCATATCTTCTTGCAGTTCCCGAAATTCCGCTTCTTGTACTTCAACTTCATGTATGGAAAATACGCTGTTTTTCGTACTAACTTCAAATGTTTCTTTATCAATATCTGTCATATTAAGCCTCCTCGTATATTAACTGATCCTGTGTTTGTCCTGCTACTTTCCTGCCCATCGCCTGATGGTCATTCCTAACAGGGATTTCTTTCCTGACCGTCGGGATGCATCGCCAATGCACTCTTCCCGGGCACACTGCAACTGATTTCCTGTATTCAGCTTCTGGATCATAATATTTTTCCATTTAATCACCTTTGTCCTCATTCTTTATCCAGTTCCTTAACTCTTTTTTCATATCTCACCTATAAATTTTTACTGACATTTTTGACCGGATCATCTCCTTTACCTGTCGCTTTTTCTACCGCGTATCTGAAAAAATCACTTACCTCCATTCCAAGAATATTGCAGAAATCCTGTATTGTTTCTATTGCCGGACTACTGTATCCGTTTTCATAATTGGAGTATGTCGCAGCCGAAAGCCCCAGGCTGTCTGCCATTTTCCGCTGTGATATCCCCGCCTGTACCCTGTAAACTTTCAGACACATGCCTACCTGCAGGTATTCCACAATCTTCACATTTCCCCCTCCTTTCGGATGCATTTCCTATAGCTACATAAGAAAAAGACGGCGTAAACCGTCTTTTTCCCCTGCCGGAGTAGGAGGCTCCGGCAGGTATCTATATTGTGCGATTGCCGCAATATAGCTAATACATGTACTGGTCACATTGATGACTGTCCGTACTGTGTTCTGATTCTTGTCGTTCCAGCTCCTGTTTTTCATGTTTTTGTGCAGCTTCCTCTTTCTTTTCCGCAAGTCTGCCCAGCAGGCTGTCTCTTTTTTCTTCCGGTGCCTCCGTCGGCAGGTTTTCTACCAGCGTCAGATGAAATATATTGGCATAATTTTCTATTTCTTCTTTTTTAAGATTTCCTATCGGCTCTCTACCAGTTTTGATATCTACCAGATGATATTTCCTTTCAGGATCCATGTGCCCCCGATATTCCTCTAAAACCTTTACATTAATCTTTTCCATGTCATATTTTCCCTCTCCTCTAAAACTTATTTTTCTACAGTTCCTTAGCATCCGTCCTCCCCATGTATTGTCACGCTTTCAACTGCCAGTAAATTTTCCATGGGGATATTCAGGATACTGCTTAAACGATATAAATTCGTTGTCGACGGGAGTGCTTTGCCGCGGATCCATTTGTAGATCGGATTTGGGCATGACAGATACAGCATGTCCTGCAGTTCCCGGATACTGTATCCACTGTTTCTGACCGCTTCCTGCAGTTTTTTCCCGGATAACTCGGTGTTCACTATCATATAGGTTCTGGTCATATCTTTCCTCTCCTGCTTTTTACAGACCCTGCATCCTCCCGGGAATAAAAAAGAGTCTGTCCAAAATCGGATGTTTCAAAATGAAACCATACGCCCTCCTCCGCATCATATACACGGAACTGCGGCCTCATTCCCCCGCCCAGGGTGATCTGGTCAATGGTTCCCCCACTTATATTGTTGTCTTCATCTCCCCCGATAAAATATACTTTGTCCCCGACTGCTGCGGGAAGATGTATCGTGACACGTCCGGCGTCATAATTTATACCGTCTTCCTTACACAGACGCGGAAGATCGCTGTTTTCCGTGTCCTCATTCCCTGTTTCCTCCCCGTCTGCTCCTGCGGATTCATTGTCTGTATGTACCTCCGTGATCAGTTCCTCTCTCCTGCTGTCCGTAACCTCTGCAGGATTTTTAGTGGGGACATTTGTTTCTGTGTCAATATTGTCATGATCACCCTTATTATTGTCATCACTGTCAGCGGCAGGGACAAATTCGCGGTATTCGCCCTCTATTGCCGTGATCTGCTGCTGTTCCTGCAGGGGACTGCTTTCTTTCATATCCCCTGCATCCTCCTTTTTTGCATTTTTTATTTCCTTCCGGATCTTCCGAGAGCTCATATCCGGGGTGATCTGTCCTATGAGATGTTCATCGTCTTTAAATGGCAGCATTTCCTGCAGCTGGCTTGTATTAAAGTTTTTAAACCGCTCATCTATGTATGGACTGTCCCCGTTCACGCTGTACGCTTTACATATATTGATACAGCGTGAAGCCTTTGGCTGCGAAAAACCAAATTCCTGCTTTGCACACTCCCATATATTTGCATAGCCGTCTTCCTTATACTGCCCGGTTTCATCAATAAGCTTCAGATAATATCCGATTGCGATGAAATTTTCCACAGAAGATTTCATCTTTTCCCTGATGATATTTTTGGCGTCCTGATAATCCACCTTTTTATACCAGTCTCCATCTTGTGACGGTGATACAAACGAATTTAACGAGAATGATGGTAATGTCTTACTCCTTCCCATACTTTTTTTCCTCCTGCAGAAATTCATCTGTAAATCTGTCGTACGCCTCTGCAACAGCTCCAGTTCTGTCATATTCATAAATACTGATCCCTGATATCGGCGCTTCCTCAGCTTTTACCGAGCGGGGAATGTGGTTTTCATAAATATGTATGTTCTGTCCATACGCGTCCCTGATGATCTGGGAGACCTGTCTAAAATTGCATGTCCTGTCATTTGCCAGTGTAAACAGGATCCCGTCTACTTTCAGCTTCGGATTGTATCCGTCTACTACAACCCTTGTGATCGTATTCAGCAGCTGCTCCAGCCCCCTTGCACTATAATACTGCGCCTGCACCGGGATCAGTACGCTGTCTGCAGCTACAAGTGCATTGATCGTAATGATATCCAGGGACGGCTTGCAGTCGATCAATATATAATCATACCGGAGTTTCATCATTTCCAGATATCTGCCCAGGATCTTTTCGCGTCCGATATATATGGATATGAGCCTCATTTCCATTTCTGACAGGTCTATGTTGGAGGGAATAAGGTCAACCCCTTCCCTGTTGTGCAGCACACCGAAATCACTATTGATAGGTTCTTTGTGAATCATCCTGTCCATGATCGTCGTGATCGTGATATCGATGCTGTCCGGATCATAACCGAGCCCCTGTGTCGTGTTCCCCTGTGGATCCAGATCGATCAGACATACTTTCTTTCCGGATTTCGCCAGCCCGACTCCCAGGCTGATCGTTGTGGTGGTCTTACCGACTCCACCCTTTTGGTTTGCAATCGCAATAATTCTGTTCATCATAAATTTTCCTCCTAAAAATTAATGATACTATGTGTTAATAGTTCCTATATCTATCTAAAAAGGTGAACCTTTTTAAACCACAAAAAAAGAACCTTTTCACCGGTTCTTATTGAGATATTGGTTCCTTTATCTTTCCTTCCTTATTTTGTTGTATTTACTAACTGGTAGCATCTGCCGCCATATCCTCCATCAGATCCGTGATCACATCACCCTTCGACTGGAATTCGCAGGCATTGAACGGGATGCCGCCTGCTGCCTGCGGCCAGAGTGCAAGCGTGTGGTCTACGTAATATTTGTCAAAACCTGACTCTTTGATCTCCTCCGGCGTGAGGTTCCTTGTCAACTGGTACACAATCGCACAGATCATCTCAAAATGTGCCAATTCCTCTGTACCGATGTCTGTCAGCACGCCGGTCACTGTATTGTATGGCATGGTGTACCGCTGTGCCAGGTAGCGCATGGATGCCGCAAGCTCGCCGTCCGGACCGCCGTACTGGCTGATGATGACCTGCGCGATCTCGGGATTGGTCTGGGTAATCTTTACCGGATACTGTAATCTCTTCTCATAATTCCACATTAGTTATAGCCTCCTTCCCATGGCCAATCCTGTGTGGCCCATTTCCATTCCCTGCTGTCCATGTCTACGATGCTGAGCACAAGCGGACCATACTTTTCCGTGTAATCCTTCACCAGCTTGTTCTTCAGTGCATTATACTGTCTGAAATTCTCCATTCCCTGCTGATCATATGGATGGGTATCGAGATAGAGATTAAGCTCCTTCAGCGCGAAATCAACTTTGCTGATCTCCAGCAGGAGTCTCTGGCGTTCTGAATCCATACATGGTTTGCATCCGATGTTCATCCCTTCACGCACCTCCCTAAAAATGGTTTGTTAAGTTCAGGAAATATCGTACCTGTTTTGAACGCCTCATCAAGATTTTCGTACATATTACAATTTCGCTGCCACGGTACATATGCCATCGCTACCGGAAACTGCTCCGGATATGGCATCTGTGGTTTCCATTCCTGCATATCTGTACTGCTCCTTGTTGTTTTTCAATAGTTACTATCATAATATGTCGGATTTGTGAAAATGCTACTGCCCTGCTGTTTTCCGAAACGGCTTTGCAAACAGGAATGCGCCAAATATCAGCCCATTCATCACCAGAGAGACCAAAAGTTCTCCCCACGTGATCGTCTGGTTTTCAAGCACGCTGGAAGTATAATTGTTGGAAATGATGGGAACCAGGTTATTGTTCATAAAATGCAGCGCCACCGGAACCCAGATATTGTTTGTTTTCATGTAAGCATACGCGAAAAAAATGCCAAGCGTGATGCAGGTAACCTGCTGCGCCAGGATCATGAGAAGCTGACTGTCCTGCGTATAGTAGAACAGATCCACAGGCAGATGCCATATCCCCCACACAACGCCGAGCAGCAGCACACCGCCCCGGACGCCAAACCGGCGCTGCATCAATGGCTGCAGATAATACCGCCACCCGTATTCTTCTCCCAGAAATGCAAAGTACAGAAAAAAGAAATTTACCGGCATCACCGCCAACTGGATCCAGGTGTACGGCTGTCTTAGCAGCTCACCGAAGATCGCCCATTCACCACTGCTCAAAACCGCGATTGCCGTCCGGAACATATACAGTACAAAAAACAAAAAGATACAAAACCATGAGTCCGCTGTGCGGTTCCACCCCAAACCATATGCCCTGCGTTTTTCTTTCTTCGTTGCCAGCAAAATGATCCACCCGGCAATGCTCGAAGCGATGATCAATATCTGAGACGCCAGCGTCCACAGCGGAAGGACATATCCATTACCGGCAGCGATCATCGCGTAGGGATTCAATACTGAAATAACCGCCACCACGCCAAGCGCCGCTGTCACACAGATGAAGAACACGTAAAATGCCCTGGGAACCAAAGCATCATTTTTTCTTGTGCATAATACCGCCAGCATCACACCTGCCGCCGGATAAAACATCTGCGCATTCGCAAACATGCCCAGATCAATATTTTGACTGTTCCCGTACCACATCAATAACCCCATCAGAAACGTGACGCCGTAGGCGACTGCAATATAGATGCGCAATTCCCTGCCTTTTTCCATACTTTCCATATCTTCCTCCTCACCCGTATAAACGAAGTCAATCTTTCGCCCTTCTTACCTAATGATAAACTGTACCAGCCTCATGTCCTCGTCAAAAGCGATCGTAAATTGAATCGTACCATTTTCGTATCTGCCTATCATGACGACACCGCCGTAGGACTCCTGCGTTTCCTGATTGACATTGCCAAGAACTATGGTCTTGGTGATCTCCTGAAACGCACCGCACTTTTCATGATATGGATCACTCTGGGATGCGAAGTCTTCCGCCGTGAGCTGTTCCTGAAACACATCACTTCCCATATCGATAATGCTCTGATAATCCTGTCCGTTAAAAAGATCGATTGCCTTTTGCGCTTCCGCCTTGACAGTCTCCTCGTCAAACTGCTCCGGCAGAGACTGCGCCCCGCATGCAGTTAGTGTCAGTATCATCACAAGCACTCCTGCGATCCTGCCGATCATTCTTTTTCCCTTGAATAGATTTTTCATAAATACCACCATTCCTTCCTTAAATATATATTTTCTCCAAGCAGCACCTCAGCTATTGTCTGGAAACAGCAGGGTAACAGAAAATATCTCTCCCTTCTGATCCGTCTGCAGCTCTCCGTGATACTTTTCAACAGCATTGCGCACATTTTCCAGACCGATTCCGTCATGTCCTGTCTTTGAGGACTTTCCAGGCGTGTACGTCCCCTTTGTGGTATTGGACATCTTTATGACGCAAAAGTCCTGGATCTGTTCACCCTGCAGCTTCAGACTGAACTGTTCGTTGCCTTTCCCCGCATCCAACGCGTTATCCAGCAGATTGGCAAAGATTGTCGTCGTGTCCATTTCTGACAGAAAATCAAGGCGGACACCCATCAGGCTGCACTGGAACTGATCCTGATCCAACTGTTTTAATTTGTCATTCAGGATCATGTTGAGCATGCGGTTGTCCGTGTAATAAGTCATGCCAAGGGCATTCAGCATCTGGTGCACATCTGCGACATAGCCCTGGTATTCTGCAATCTTCTGTGACTGCTCCAGCATCTGCAAATGATTTCGGATATCATGGATCACCTTTCTCGACTTCGCATAGTTCGATTCCAGATCCGCATAAAACTGGTGCGTCAGCTCGTTCTGCTGTCTCATCAGTTCCAGCTTGTGCTTTAGCTCCTGTGTCTTCGACACATCATACCAGAAGTAGAGACAATACAGATTGATCACCAGGACGAGCACACAGTATAGGATCAGCCACTCATACCCGAACCGGATCAGAAACACATCGGAACTGACCGTAAACAGAAAAATGAGGGCTGCGCTAAGCACAGGCACCAGAAGCATTCCGCGGATCTTAAACAGCGGCTGTACGGACATATATCTTTTTCGGATCAATACCCGAAATACAAAAGTGACCATGACCAGCAGGCAGATCTTTAACAGGATCATCAGATAGACATGGGTCCTGTACTCCAGAGAATAGACCTCGTACAGCTTTGCCGCCATATAGATCGAAATCACCTGTGTCGCATACATGCAGAACATAAAGCCAACCTGATATAATATCCCTGTCCTGTTCCTGTGATACAGCAGATATCCCACGAAAACGTAATATGATGTAAGTGTGATCATCGTCACGGCATCATCCTGCCAAATCCTGGGAATCACCACCGTCGATAATGCGAAAATGATCCATGCCGCAATCCTGGCGATACGGCATATCATGCTGTTTTGTACTTTTCCGTCATGTGGCAGCAGTGTGACAGGATACATAGAACATACTGTCAGGGAAGCAATATCGAGCAACGCAAATACCCAGTCTGCGATCGTCGGCATCTGTCAGCCTCCTTCCGGTCTCTGACGCTCCAATGCAGTTTCCAAGCGCCCTGATAAATAATTTGTAAGCTCCTGTTTCCATTCCTTCTGTTTCTTCTGTGACAATGGGATCTGGTCACCGTTGTCCATGAAAATGTCGAGATTCCTGACATTTTTCACATGGAGGAGATTGACGACAAAACTCTTATGGGGCATGGAAAATCCCATCGCGCTGATGCGATCATAGATACTGCTGATCTTTCCTGTCATATGGTAAACATTCTGGATCGTCACCATGCGGATCTTTCGGTTTGTGAACTCAAAATAGCAGATGTCGGATACGTCGATGCACACTGTTCCTTCATATGTGTGAAAATCCAGGATCCGCTGCTTGTCCGCTTTTTTCACATAGCGGAAGATTTCCTCCAGCACCTGCTGCAGCCGCGCGGGCGCGATCGGTTTGAGCAGATATTGAAATGCGTGAACCTCAAACGCGCCCGCCACATAATCGCGGTAGGATGTGAGATAGACGATCTTTGTCTCATGATCCCGCTCACGGATCCGCTTTCCTGTTTCTATGCCGTCGATTCCTTTCATGTCGATGTCGAGAAAGATCGCGTCAAAAGAATCGTATGAAGCAAGGAGCGCTTCCCCGGAATCAAAACAAGTGATCCGGATGTCCTGGCTCCATTCCCTGATGACGCCAGATACCATCTCACATATTACCGGTTCATCATCGCATATCGCAATCTGATACATGTTATCCCCCTAACCTCAAGCGCCGCATTCAGCCAGCGTAAACCTCCTCACTTGACACAAACTCCGACCAGGATTGTGAAATCTTTGATTTCAGGCTAATCTTATATAGATCGTAACGCACATCTGGCAGAAAGCATTTTTCAAACATGCTTTAGTATATCAAAAACCCCCAAAAATGTAAATTTGCATCGTATAAAAGATGAAAAAAAATGTATGAAATACCAATTTTGGCACATACTGAATCCATATATCAATGAACCAGCGATGTGTATCGCTTGAAACTCAGAAAGGCATGGTTACCCATATGTATCAAGAATTTGAAGAAAATAAAAAATATATATCAGAACTGCTCCACAGTGATGAATCGTTTGACATTGTGAGCAGGGATGTGCGAATCGGTGATAAAAATGCCGTTTTCTACTTTGTCGACGGATTCTGTAAGGATGTACTGATGCAGAAGCTCCTGCAGTTTTTGATGGGATTAAAGGCTGATGATATGCCACAGAATGCAAAAGAGTTAAACCAGCTCATGCCTTACGTTGAGGTGGATCTCACCAAAGATTTCAATGAGATTGCCAAAAATGTGCTCTGCGGTGTGTTCGCGGTCATCATCGAGGGTTTTGATGAATGTCTCCTGATCGACTCGCGTACCTATCCCGCACGCGGCGTATCAGAGCCTGAAAAGGATAAGGTTTTGCGCGGTTCCAAAGATGGTTTTGTGGAGACCGTCGTATTCAACACTGCGCTGATCCGCCGGCGCATCAGAAGCACGGACCTGCGCATGGAAATGCTCAGTGCCGGAAAGGCTTCCAGGACAGACATCGTGCTGTGTTATATGGATAACAGGGTCGACAAGGAATTTCTGGGAAAAATACGTGACCGCATCAACGATATCAAAGTCGATGCCCTGACACTGAACCAGGAGAGCCTCGCAGAGTGCTTGTTCACATCGAAATGGTACAATCCGTTTCCAAAATTTAAGTATACGGAGCGCCCTGACACTGCCGCAGCACAGATCTTAGAGGGAAATATCATTATTCTGGTAGACAACTCCCCCTCTGCGATGATACTGCCGACCAGCATCCTGGACATGATACAGGAAGCGGATGACTTTTATTTCCCGCCCCTCACAGGTTCGTATCTCAGGCTTTCGCGATTTTTGATCCTGATACTGACTTACTTTATCACGCCCACATTCCTGCTGCTGATGCAGAATCCAGACTGGATCCCGCCCGCATTTGATTTTATCGTGGTAAAGGAAGATATCAATGTTCCGCTGATCTGGCAGTTTCTGATCCTGGAGCTTGCGATCGACGGGCTGCGGCTCGCGGCTGTCAATACACCAAATATGCTGTCTACACCGCTGAGTGTCATGGCGGCACTGATCCTTGGCGAGTTTTCGGTAAAGAGCGGCTGGTTCAACGCCGAGGTGATGCTATACATGGCATTTGTTGCCATTGCGAACTATACGCATCCCAGCTATGAACTTGGATATGCGATCAAGTTTTTCAGACTGATCAACCTGATCCTGACTGCGATATTCCAGTTTTGGGGATATCTTGCAGGCGTCATACTGTTCTTTACCGCCATCATCACCAACAAGATGGTATCCGGCCAGAGTTATCTCTATCCGCTCATACCGTTCAGTTACCAGAAGCTCAGCCACGCGCTGTTCCGGCACCGGCTGCCGAAATCAGCAGAATAAGAACGAGCGGGGGAAAGACTCCTCCGCTCGTTCTTTAATTCCTTCCAGTCGATCCAAAACCTCCGCGGTTTGCACCGGTAAGCTCGGAAACCTCCTCAAATACGAGTTCCGGCTGTTGTTCCATGATCCGGAACTGGCAGATACGGTCATTCAGATGGACTACTGTGTCGCGCATCGCATACATCGGAACAAACCACTGATCGTCATTTCCGCAATAGCCGCCCTCCCCGGTCTCGCGGTCAGGACCGTCGATCACACCCTGATGATTCACCTGTATCAGCCCGAAATTTTTGAATGTAGAGCTTCTGGGCACTACATGCGCCTCATAACCGCGCGGGAGCTCCACGGCGATGCCCAGCGGGATCAGCCGAAACTCCCCCTGCTTCATCTCAACATCCTCCGAAGCTCTAAGGTCGATCCAGTTTCCCTTTGAGATCTTTTCCAATTTCTGTACTTTGTCCGTAAAATATTTTATCTTGATATTCATGTTCCTACGCCTCGCACGCATTTTTCTTGACCGCACAGCTTCCGTTTGCGCTAAACGGCACGATATTCTGATCTGTCATTCCAGCCGTACTGCGCCCCATGGGAATGTCGTCGTGATCTCCACAGTGAAGCACCGGGATCCTTGGATCTTCCTGTGCCAGCGAAGCCTGTACATCGATCACGCGCTGGTTGCTGCTGCCCTTCCACAGAAGCGTTGTATCCTTTCTGTCCTGCATAAATTCTCCGTCAACAAGCACATCGATATATCGGATCACGGGATATCTCATGGCATTCTCCCACACGTCCCCTGTGTAGAGCCAGATATCCTTATCCGGATACTTTGTCCGGATCTCTTTTGCAAGCTCCTTCACACCCTCTCTGTTCGCACAGTGGAGCGGATCGCCGCCGGAAAATGTGATCCCCTCAATATACGGTTTATCTAGCTGCTCAAAAATCTCCGCCTTTGCGGCATCATCAAATGCCAGCCCGCCATCGGGATCCCAGGTCATAGGGTTCTGACACCCCCTGCAGCAGTGATCACACCCCGCCACCCACAAAACAACACGAAGCCCGTCCCCATTTAACATATCATCCTTTGTGATATTGTGATATCTCATAATCAATCCAACCTCCAGAGTTCTTATATTACCGCACGAAGAACGCCGCCCCTTCAACTGACGTCACCACGCGAAGAACGCCGCCCTTCAACTGACGTCACCACGCGAAGAACGCCGCCCTTTGGCGTTCTTCCAAAAACTTAGCAAATCTTAGGGTACGTCCTCTGTACCCTTAGATGCGCTTAGTTTTTTACATACTTTTCCGTTCTGCGATCTCCGCCATTTTCGCATCATTGAGTCTCGTGTCCCCATGCACGCGGGAGTACGACAGATAGCCGTTCATGCGGTCGATCTTCGTCAGGTTTGTACTGCCGCATTTGGGGCACACATCCATCTCCAGCTCCTGGTGCCCGCAATCATCACAGTACGCCAGTGACAGATTGACTCCTTCATAAAATCCCATCGCCATCGCACGCCGCACGAGTGTCTTGATCGCTGCGATATTGTAATCGATCGGATATTTCACATACTGGATCTTGCCGCCGTTGGACAGCTCCCAGAACCGGTATTCCAGATCCTGCTTCTCGATCGGTGTGATGTCCTCCGTCACATGACAGTGAAAACTGTTGCTGACATACTCCCTGTCAGAGACGCCCTCCACAATACCGTATTTCGCGCGGAACTGCTTTACCTGCAGGCCGCAGAGATTCTCCGCCGGCGTCCCATAGATCGCGTAGAGGTTTCCGTCCTCCTCTTTAAAACGGTTGACTTCCTTATTGATATATTCAAGCACCTCCACTGCAAACGCGCCGTCCTCCACAAGCGATTTGCCGTTGTAAAGCATCTGAAGCTCGTTGAATGCCGTGATGCCAAAGGATGCTGTCGCATATTTTAACAGCGGTTTGATCTTGTCCGAAAGTTTCAGATGACCGCCCAGGAAACCACCCTCACAGTAAGCCAGCGGATTCGTCGAGGCGCGCATATTTCCGAGATACGCGTAAGTCCTGATATGCAACTGCCGGATCAGGTTCAGATAATAGTCAAGCACCTCGTAAAAATCCCTGCTCTCCTGCCTTGCTTTTGCGAGGATCATTGGCAGGTGCAGCGAGACCGCGCCGACATTGAAACGTCCTACAAATACAGGCGTATCCTTGTCATCTGCAGGATGCATGCCGCCCCGCTCGTACCACGGCGATAAAAACGCGCGGCAGCCCATCGGCGAGATCACCTTCCCGTACTGCTTGTACATGCTGGCGATATAACCCTTGCCTGTCAGGCTGAGCCAGTCGGGGTACATCGTCTTTGCAGAGCACTTGACCCCTGCCTCAAACACATCCTCGAGCGGCATTCCTGGACCATGCAGATTTTCATCGTACAAGAAGACGATCTTCGGAAAAAGCACCGGTTTCTTGCAGTCCTTTTTGCCCTGCCCCTTGCGCCTGACATTCAGCATCTGGATCGTCGCCATCCTGGCAAAGCGCTCCGTCCCGATCCCCGCTGTCACCGTGATAAAAGGATAATCGCCGCGGCTGCTTGCCACTGTGTTGAACTTGTACTCCCAGCCCTGGAATCCCTGCTCAAACTCGCGCTCCACGTCGGCAATCGCAACCTCTTCTGCTTTTTTCTGGTCAATGCCAAGACCGACGTATTTCTCTATTGCAGACTGATAAGTTTTCTCCGCATAAGGCGCGAGAATCTTGTCAACTTCGGGCACGGTAAATCCACCGTACTGCTGGCTTGCGGCACTGAGCACGATATCACCGATCACATCGAAAGCCACATCCAGCGACTTTGGCTCATTGTACCAGATGTTTCCCATCTCAAAACCGCCGGAGAGCACGCTTTCAACGTCAAACAGACAGCAGTTCATCGTGTCGCGCCGCGCCGACATATCATGGATGTAGATATATCCGTCCCTGCACGCCTGGATCTCCTCCGTCGTCAGGAAGAATTTCTGGTACAGCTCCTTGTTGAACTGGTTGAAGATGAGACTCCTCTTCGTGGAAACAAGCGCAGAATCCGTATTTGCGTTCTCCTTATCGCCGACATACATGATCGACTGGCTCTTTTTGTACACATCATCCATCATGCGGACAAAATCCTGCTTGTAGTTCCTGTAATCGCGGTAGCTCTTCGCCACGATCGGCTTTACGTCCTCCAGCGCGCTCTCGACGATGTTGTGCATCACCGGAATGGGGATCCTCTCCTCCTCCATCTCGTCCACCTTGTCGATGACGTCCTGACAGATTTGGCGCTTCTCCGCATCCGTGAACTTTGTCAGCGCGCGATAGGCAGACTTCCCTACTGCAGTGATGACTTTCTGCACATTAAACGCCTCTTTGCTGCCGTCCTTTTTGATCACATAAACGGTTTTTTTCGGCTGGTAAAGCACACTGTAATCGATTTCTTCGCTCATTTACATCCTACTCCCTTATACGTGTTTTTCTTTTATATAGTGTCTGTTATTTAATCACTATACTAGATATAGTGTCTGTATTCTAGTATAGTGCAACCAAATCTTGTTGTCAATCACAAAATCAGACGATTATTTCTGAATACAAAAATGAAAAAGTGTAAAGACTGCAAGTATACAGCTTTACACCTTATCCCCGATATTTTTATTCTTTTACCTGTTCTGACTTTGCCTTTGGCTTCCACACTTTGACACCGATGAATCCGCCAAGCCCTGACACAGCGGCAATCACCGCAAAAACCATCAGGTATGATAATACCATTCTGAAAAATTCTATTAAATTTGACATGATCTTACCTCGCATTCCGCCGACAGCAGCCTGGAAACATGTCCAGATCCACAACAGCATGTATTGATTTCTCTGAAATATATAATATCACTCTTCTTAGTATATCGTCAAGCAGTTCATTTCATTCTTCGGCGAAAAATCTTATCTTGAGTTGATATTTCTTTTTTCTTCCATCTTCTGTCCACCTATGGTATAATTGGAAACTGTAGAAAAAAAGAAATATGCGAAATGAGGGATTCTTTATGAGATTATTGATCATACGCCACGGCGACCCGGATTATGAAAACGATACGCTGACCGAAAAGGGTTGGCGGGAAGCCAGACTGCTGGCAGAACGGATCTGCCAAATGGACATCCGAGACTTTTATGTGTCGCCGCTTGGACGCACCAAAGCCACGGCGTCCTGCACCTTGGAAAAAATGAACCGCACCGCTGTCACCCACGAGTGGCTCCGGGAATTTGCGCCTTCGATCAGACGCCCCGATGTGGCTTGCGGACGCACGATCGCATGGGACTGGCTCCCCGCAGACTGGACCGGTGAGCCTTGTTTTTATGACCGGGATCTGTGGAGGACGCATCCAGCCATGGAGGAGGGAAATGTCGGCAGGGAATATCAATGGGTGACCGACGGCTTTGACAGACTGCTGGCAGAACACGGCTATGTCCGGGAATCGGGCATCTATCGCGCAGAAAAGCCAAACCGCGATACGCTCGCATTCTTCTGCCACTTCGGGGTGGAATGTGTGCTCTTAAGCCATCTCATGAACATTTCCCCTATGATCTTGTGGCATCACACGGCAGCGGCGCCCACATCCGTCACCACGGTCAACACGGAAGAGCGCAGGGAAGGGACTGCCATTTTCCGCGTCAGCAGTTTCGGGGATATTTCACATCTGTATGCAGGCGGCGAAGAGCCCTCTTTTTCAGCGCGCTTTTGCGAGACATATGACGATATGCAGGAGCGGCATGACTGATGCGCTGATATCATATGATCCACGCTGGCACATAACAGTTCATGCCATCGATCGGGATCACGTCCGGGGCAAGGCAGACCACCGCACCGTTTCCTGCCAGTACCTGCCCTTACTCAAACTGTGCCCGATACATCTGGTAATAAAATCCTTCCCGCTCCATCAGCTCCCCGTGCGTCCCCTGCTCCACGATCTCTCCATGGTTCACCACCAGGATCACATCCGCGTTCTGAATGGTCGAGAGCCTGTGGGCGATGACAAAACAGGTCTTGTGCTCCATCAGTTTCCGCATCGCCTGCTGGATCTGCTGTTCCGTCCTCGTGTCGACGTTGGAGGTCGCCTCGTCGAGAATGAGCATCGGTGCGTCCAGCAGCATCGCCCTCGCGATCGTGAGCAACTGCTTCTGCCCCTTTGAGATGTTGGTTCCCTCGTCCGTGAGCACCGTGTCATAGCCCTGCGGCAGCCGCCTGATGTACGAATGGATCCTGGCTGCTTTGGCGGCGTCCGTCACTTCCTCCAATGTCGCTCCCTGTCTGCCGTATGCGATGTTGTCAAAGACCGTCCCCTCAAAGAGCCACGTGTCCTGCAGCACCATGGCGTACGCCCTGCGCAGGCCTGCGCGCGTCACATCGCAGATATCGTGACCGTCCACACAGATCCTGCCGGTGTCCACATCATAAAAGCGCATCAGCAGATTGATCAGCGTCGTCTTGCCGGCTCCGGTCGGTCCCACGACCGCCACCAGCTTTCCCGATGCAGCGTGCAGGTTCAGATTCCTGATGATCTGCTGGTCCTTCTTATATCCAAAGCACACATTTTCTAACACCACATCGCCCTCGACGGCTTCAAGTTCCAACGCAGCTGTGCGGTCCGCGGCTTCCGTCGGCTCATCGAGCATATGAAACACACGCTCCGCGGCGGCGAGCGCGGACTGCAGCTCGCTCATGATATTCGCCGCCTCGTTGATCGGCCCGGAAAATTTTCTGGAGTATAATATAAAAGAAGAAATACTGCCAATGCGCATCTGTCCAGCCAGGAACAGCAGCGCCCCGAACATGCTCACCAGCGCAAGGGATAGATTATTGACAAAATTCACCGCAGGACCGACGACACTCCCGTAATACTCTGCCCTGTAATACGCCTCCACAGCCTCCTCATTTTTGCCGTCAAACTTATGGATCGTGTTTTCTTCCTGATGATACGCTTTGAGCGTCTTCTGCCCTGAGATCATCTCCTCCACAAAACCGTTCAGTTCACCCAGCCTGCGCGACCGCATACGAAACAGCGGGCGCGTCTTTCCCGTGATGAACTTTGTCAGCAGGACGGACAACGGCACTGTAAAGGCGAAGATCAGCACCAGCTTTGGCGAGATGACGACCATCATGGCAAACGCCCCGGCCACAGTGATCAGCGTGGTGAGGATCTGAACCAGGTCATTTGTGAGTGAAGCGTTGACCGTATCAATGTCATACGAGATCCGGCTGATGATATCCCCTGTCTGGTGGGTGTCAAAATACCCGACCGGAAGCGCCAGCAAATGTGTGAAGACGTCCTCCCTCATCTGATATACGACCTTGCGGCTGATATGGATCATCAGCACCGACAGGATATACGATAAGATCGAAGAGATCACATAAAAGACCACCATGAGCCCCACATAATAAAACACGCGCGAAAAATCCACTTTTCCGACGCCCGGCTCGATGGCATCGATCGCATAGCCTGAGAGCATCGGTCCCACCAGCGCCAGCAGGTTGCTTCCCACTGTCAGGATAAGTGCCAGCAGTACCAGATACCTGTACTGTATCATGTAACCGCCAAGCCGCAAAATCGTCTTTTTGCGGTTCTTTGGTTTCTCATACTTTTTCTGCCCTTCCGCCATAACTTACCTCCGACAAATCCAAATCACTGTTACATCTGCGAATCACGGATCTCCCTGTACACTTCGCAGTGCTCCAGAAGCTCCTCGTGCGTCCCGTACCCGATCATCTTCCCGTCCTCGAGCACCATGATGTGATCTGCGTGCAGTATCGAACTGACACGCTGTGCGATGATCAGCTTCGTCGTGTCCGCAAAGTGCGCCGACAGCTCATGGCGCAGGGCGGCATCCGTCTTATAATCCAGTGCGCTCGAGGAATCGTCCAGGATCAGGATATCCGGCTTTGCCGCCAGTGCCCTCGCGATCAGTATGCGCTGTTTCTGCCCGCCGCTCAGATTGGCTCCGCGGATATTGATCTGATCATCGTACCCCCGTCCCGCTTCCTCGACAAACTCTTTTGCCTGCGCGTGCGCGATCGCATTTCTGATGTCCTCGTCTGACAGTGTCCGTCCCATACGGACATTCTCCGCAATGGAGTCCGCAAAGATCGTGTCATTCTGAAAGACCACGCCGAACCTTTCCCTGAGCCTGCCAGCCGGCATGGTGCGGATATCCTCGCCCTCTATATAGATCTTTCCCTGATTGATCTCATAAAAGCGCATCAGCAGCGCGGCAAGCGTGCTCTTCCCCGATCCGGTCGCGCCGATGATGCCAAGCGTCTCCCCTTTTTTCAGCGCAAAACTGATATCCGCCAGATTTGGCTCTGCTTCCGTCTGACGATAGGAAAATGTCACATGCTCAAAACGGATATATGCCTCATCTTCCGCGCGCTTTTCACACTGCATGGACTGCGTTCTGTCCGGCACATCGATGACTTCCATGATACGGTCTGCGGAGGCAACTGCCCTGGAGATGATGACAAACATTTTTGAAATGTTGATCATGGCATTTAATATGATCGTAAAATATGTAAGAAACGCGAGGATCTTGCCCACCTCGGAGGTTCCCTGGTTCACCCTGTACGCGCCGACGATCACGACAAACACCAGTCCGAGATTCAGAAACAGGTTTGTGGCTGGATTGACGACAGCCATCGTGATATCTGCCTTTCGCTCCAGCGTGACCACCTTTTGGTTCAGTATATCGTATTTCTGTGCTTCGCAGTCCGTCTTGGAGAGCGCTTTGATCACGCGGATCCCTGCGATATCCTCCCGCAGCAGGCGCACGAACTGGTCGACAGCCCTCTGCAGTGCATTGTACATGGGAATACTTTTTCTGGAAAAATAGTAAGTGACAAACGCTGTGACGGGCATCACCGAGACCAGCACAAGCGTCAGGACCGGATCGAGCGTCAGCGTCACGAGGATACCGCCGATCACCAGGATCGGCGCCCGCACGCCAAGCCGCTGCACCCGCCCCAGCATCTGCTGGATATTGTAGGTATCTGTCGTGAGCCTTGAGATCAGGGACGGCTTCGTGAGATCGTCCGTCCTCGCATTGGAGAGCCACATGACCTTCACGAACAAGTCATGGCGTATCGTTTCCGTCGTATCCCTTGCCACCCTGGACGCCATGCGGTTCGCTATGACATTGAATGAGAGTGCGAGTACCGAACAGACCAGCATCACGAATCCCCATACAAAAACAGCGTTGCGTCTGCCCTGCGGGATCACAGTATCGATCATATACGCCAGGATCCAGGGCAGGCACAGATCCATGATCGTCCCGATAAATTTGATGGAAAATCCCAGCAGCATCCGTCCATAGTAAGGTCTTAGATATTTTGACAGTACTGTTTTCATATCCCCTCCACAAATCACTTAATCAGCAGACCATTCACCCTCTGCCAGAAACGCCCTTGCCATGTCGTCCGCCCTTCTGATGATCTCCTTTGAGAATCCGATGATCTCCAGGAGCTTTATCGCGTTCCTGGTATGCGCCCTTCCCTCAAGGAGCCTGTATGAGAAAAGTACATCATCGTTTTTGACCTCCTCCTCAAAATGATAATTGTCATAATGCCGCTCGAGCAGATGCGTCAGCTCGATGTCATGCGTCGCCGCGAAACAGCGGATCCCCTGCTGCGACAGCCGCTCTAAGATCTGTGTCGACGCGGCGATGCGCTCCACCGTATTGGTGCCCCGAAGCACCTCATCCACAAAGCACAAAAGGGGGGTGTCATCCTTCGCGCACGCCGCATCCATGATGCGCTTGAGCGCTTTGATCTCCACGATATAGTAGCTCTCACCGCTGTCAAGGTTATCCCGCAGTGACATGGAAGAATAGATCCTGTAATAATTGCCCTTGTACATTTTTGCCGCGCAGGTATGGATCGTCTGCGCCAGAATGGCATTGATCGCCGTCATTTTCAAGAAGGTGGATTTGCCCGATGCATTCGAGCCTGTGATGATCATTCCCCGGCGCTGTGAAAAGCTGTTTGCCACAGGCTCGTCGATACAGGGGTGAAATCCCTCGCTGATCACAAAGCGGCTGTCACAGCCAGTCTGCAGGAACGGCGTCGTGTAATAGGGGAGCGCCGCCCTGAAATATCCGATGGAGATCACGGCATCTATATAACCGATATCCCCGGCAAGCCCGATGATCTCCCGCCTGTTCTGATGAACGATGCTGAGCATTTTGTTAAACCGGATCAGGTCGATATGTGTCAGCATCTTGATATAATCAAACAGCAGTTCATCAATATTCCCGGTGGAGGCATTCATTTTCAGCACCATCCCCGAGTTTTTCTCAAAGTCCTTAAAGCTTCCCCGCTCCGATCTCAGCGTTGAAACATAATCGCCCATCTCCGAACCATAATCATGCTTGATGATGTCGTCGGCACAGCGGAGCATGCGCGTGATATAGGAAAATGTCGTCACGTAAGGTGCCGCGATCCCTTTCTCCTTCATATAAGTCACGATATTAAAACATGCCGCCGCGATCAGCATCGGCACGCCCAGCGAAGTCCGCACAAAAAGCACCGCGACCGACACAAGCAACAGAAGGATACAGCCGTAATGCATCCCGTTTCCGCGCACGCCCAGCTCATCAAGATAATCGAGATAGTCAAAGAGCGCGTATTTTCCTGTGTGCCCCAGATCTTTGAGGGACATCATCGTGTCAAGCCGCTCCTTCTCGTTCTCCATCATATAGCGGATATGCGCTTCCATTTTCTCCTGTCTGCCGTCTCTGTCATCCACAGCAGGGCAGCGCAGCATCGCATAGAGATACTCCTCACCCGACGAGGACTGTGTGAAATTCATGCGCGCAAAAATATTGTCCATGGACAGGTCATTCCAGGTGATCTCGTCAATGTCATTCCCAATACTGCATTTTTCATCACGCGTGTGCCAGTAATAACGCGAGATCCTGTCAAGCTCCTCCACACTGTAAGTCCTGTCCGGGAAACTGCCGTAAAGCTCTTTAAGCTGGCTGCGGTATTTTTTCCTGCGGCGCTTCTCCTCCACAGCCCCCCGGATCATCACGTATAAAAAAACGGCAGCGAATATTAAGAATAATATTGTGATCTCCATATTTTCCTCCAAATCGAGTTTTTTTATGCACAGACCCGTGCAGACGAAATATGCCGCTAAGGCGGCGCACAGGTCGCGCGCGAGCAGGGGAAAAAGCCACTCCCCTACTCGATCTCCGGATCACAGATTATCCGGTCCAAATCCCTCGGGCAGCAGTTCTGTGAGCGTCCGCTCCACATACTGTTCCTCCGAGATTGCTGTGATGATCCGAAATTCTGCGGGATCACAGAATTCCATCATGACCTGCCTGCACACCCCGCAGGGATAGGCGTAGCTTGTCGGCGCGCCCCGATAGCCGCCGACGATCGCGATCGCCTCAAACGCGCGCTCCCCCTCGCTCACCGCCTTAAAAAATGCCGTCCGCTCCGCACAGTTTGTCGGCGTGTAGGCGGCATTTTCAATGTTACAACCCTTGTAAACCCGCCCCTGCTTTGTCAGAAGCGCCGCACCGACCATGTATTTTGAATATGGCACATAAGCCATCTCTCTTGCCTCCAATGCCAGTCGGATCAGTTCACTGTTCTCCATATCTGTCCTCTCCCTCACCGTTGATTTGCTGATTCTATCGATCCGATATCACTATATTCCTTCATGATCGTATTATAGCACACCCTCATCTTAAATAAAAGAAATTTATCAATATAAACTCCTTATTCACCGTCTGCGACAAGGCAGAGATCAATCGTGGAACTTTTTATAAACACTATGAGGACTGTTACGATCTATTGGAAAAAATTGAATCAGAAGGGATTCAGGAATTTGAAAAAATGCTGGCCTCCATCGAAGCTAACGGCGCACATGCCGCAGTGATTGCCATACTGAACACGCTGCGCAACAAAAGCCAGCTCATCCAATCCATCAGTACTCCAATGAGTGAACATCAATTTATCCAAAGATTATCCGAGTGCTGCCTGCTTTATATCGGACAATGGCTTGGCCCAACGCCGGCAGGCGACTGCCCTGACGCGAAACGGAACGCAGGCTTTACGTTCCTGGCGGGCGGTTGCAGCAGCGTCATTCAATGGTGGCTGCAAAACGGAATGCAGGAATCCCCGGAGGAGATCGCAGATTACATCATTACATTTTCCATGCAGATAGCAAAGGGCCTGTCAGACTGACAAGCCTTTTGTTATCTATAGATTACTTACACGCCAGAACACGCTATAAAGCATGCATCAATCGCAAAGACTACGCCTGTAATTACGTTCACTGCTTTACCAAACGGATTATAATTCTGACGGCATTGTTGCAAGATGGATATACCCATCCAATTACCACAATGAAGATACACTTGCATACATTTTTATCTTGTATTTACATGAAAGGTTGTTAAAATGTCTAAAACGACATCTAAAAAGCTATTATTCAATTCTGCTAGCAATTCACGACTTTCATTATTCAAAGAATACAGGCTATGTACAATCAAACATCGTACCGAATACAGATTACTTCCAGTATTATTTTCGTCATAATTCTTCTTGTTTTCAACCAATAATCTTTTACATTGATTATTAAGAATCTCATCCTTTTGCGACTCAATATTGGAAAAGTTATCAAACAGCCATCGAACTCTATTTCTTTCTAATGTTATATCATTAAGCTTATCTCGTTTTTCAAACAAATCATCTGGTGATTCTGCAATTTCAACAATCATTTCTTTTATTTTGTAATTAAACACTACTCCTATCAAGATTTCTATAATCTGATAAATCAAATGAAATTTCGAATAGCTCGATTCCTTTAATGGTATTAATTCCATAAATAAAATATTTATATATGAAATATTTCTAATCGACTCTGGCAATTGCTTTACTCTTATATTTTTATCAATTTTTTCAGCACATGTAAAGACATTTCCCTGTCCGCTGAAAGAGTAACCCTTACAAAACAAATCTACAGCATAATTTGAAATATTAAAACCATCAATTCTACCTACATTTTCTTTATCATATATCAATATCTGAATCGTATCTGAATAATACTGTAAAATATTAAAATCAGAGTACTCCTGTTCACTGAAATCTATCATTTTAAGTAATTTATATATAGCAACATAAGCATAACTTAAATAGAACTTGTCCTGAACAAAATCATGTTCTTGAGATTCCAACGATTGTATTGGAAAAATCCACCCAATACGCTCACCATCAGTATACAATTTAAAAATGCTGTTTTCAGAAATCTCATCAGTAGTATTAAATAAAAAGAACATTTCAAAATTTTCTGGATAAAATAACGAATTTAATTGCAACTGTGACTGATAAGAATATTCATTTCCTGTTTTCTTGTCTACTATTTGAAAAATATTATTATGATATTTGACTTGCGTATTGTCATTCGTTTTATATTCCATTACCCATTTACCTGACTGTCATATTTTTTATATGCGTTTTCTGTTGCCAATAATAAATCTCCATATGAGTCACTTTCCTTATTAAACAATTCTCGGAAAAAATATTGAAAATACATTCTTTGCGCATTTCCTATTTTCTTTGACTGAGTTCTAATCATATCCATTCTTTTTAAAAATTCCATAAACCATTCACCATCTTCATCTGTACAATATTTCTGAATATCTTTTACTATTTCGTCCAAAGAACCAAAATCTGTAATAAGCCCTTTATCTTTCATTATCCCGATAGCTGATCCATATCCAGTCATTGCCTGAGATGTAGAAAAGGCTTTACTAATTTTTTTTGCAAAAGGAGACCCAGATACCTCATACTCGTCAAGTCTATCCTGATCAACATAACAATACTGCGATATTTCGCATAATGTATCAAACACTTTTATATAACTTTCCAAAAACAGTTTAAAAATATCCCCAGATATATTTTCAATAGACATTTTTTCTAACATCTTAATATTCTCAAGCATTTCCTGACGATCCATTGGCAATTCACTTCGATTCATGTAAGAGTTAAATCCATCAATTGTATTTTTAAATACAAACTCCTTTTCATCAGCATGTACCGCTCCTTCAACTTCCGTAATTAACTTAACACCATTTACCTCTGTATTTAACATATCACTATATAGCATTTCTAGCTGATGGCGCGCTGACATCGGAGTTTGTCCTGTGTTCAATGTAAGCATTCTGTATAAAACTCCGAATTTATTGATATTTATATAAACTTCTAATCGCAATTTGTATTCATAAAAAGACTGTTCTGTCTTTTGGGCTATAGCGTCTGCTTCTGCGGCAATTAAAGTGTGCGTTCTTTGTAAACCATCCAATATCAAAACTTGATTTCGATGTGTTTTAATATATTTTTGGAGATCATCACCCTCCATTTCTTCTATTTTCGTATCATCGCTTATAATTGCCAATACTAACGGGGGAATTACACATCCGTTAAGTAAATCTGTTTTTAACAATGAGTATACTGTCTTTGATGTTTTTACACGTTTTCTTTGTAAATCATTATTCTTGATTATATCTTTAGCATATTGCAAATACTCTCCAAATGTTGTTTCAACATATATATTGGTACTGTTTATTCTATGATCTTTAATTACTGACATAACATCCATTATCTCTTTCCTCTTTTCTTCTATTGTATGTTTTTTTCTCAACACTTATCCTTAAATAATACAACAATTATATTGCAATATTGATTTCTTTTTATGTTACCAACTATAAACAATCAATTTAATATTTTTATTGACAAAATAAACAATAATTTTATCCCAACACAAGCAAAAAAAAAACACAAATTCCACTTGCAATGACTTTATCTATATATGTATAGTATAATCAAACTTGATACAATTTTCAATCTTGTTTTTCTGATTATCTTGTATTTTAAGGAACTTTTCATAAAGCTTAATCTGTCAAAAAAAAAGATTCTGATACCAAAATTGGTGTCAGAATCTTTTTACGCCCTTTATTCTCCAAAACTACCTCACAGCATTCAAAAACAATGCTTCCCAGCCGCAACGTGTTCTTTTCTCCCGTCAGGCAGAATAATGTCCGCACTGGTATTTGCCGGAATAACAAACTCATATGAAAACTTTCCGCCCTCGCAGTGCCAGCCGCTCTCGATATCCCCGACCGGCGAATGGTACACAGCCTTCGCGTAATCCAACATGCTGCATGGCTGCGGTTTTATCTCAATCTTACCATCCACGAGATGGATCCCGCACACGCCCTCAAACAGCCAGCCTGTGACCGCCCCCTTGGAATAGTGGTTTAAGGAGGCAGAGGGTACGCCCTCCTCGTTGATCCCGTCCCATGTCTCCCAGATGGTCGTGGCGCCTTTTTTCACCTGATAGAGCCAGCCCGGCATCGTGTCCTGAAGGAGCAGCCGGTACGCTGTCTCTACATACCCATGATCCGCGAGCACCGCGCACAGGTGCGGCGTCGAGAGAAATCCTGTATTGAGATGGTAATCGTTCTGCTGCACCAGACGGTTCAGGTTATCCGCCGCCTGCCGTTTCTCTTCCTCCGTCAGCAGTTCAAACGTGATCGCGCGCACGTACTCCGCCTGACGGTCAGAGTGAATCCTGCCGTCCTGCACCGCAATATAGTGGAACGCTTTCCCTGCATTTTCCGCTGTTATGCGATAATGCTCTGCATCCTCCGGGTTTCCCAGAATCTGCGCAATCTCCGCAAGCATCTGCCCGGAACGCGCAAAATATGCGGTCGCAACCTTTTGCTGCGGCGTCCGCATCGCGGATGTGCTGTCGACATCCGGCTCGCACCACTCGCCGTAATCCACCCCCGTCTCGATGGTATGATCACGGTATGGATTCTGCTTCATCAATTCCGCAGCGTCCTCCGGGTTATCCTTTGCGCGCCCTTCCAGAAAGGCATACCACTTCTGCATCATCGCGTAATTTTCTTCCAGAATCCGCACGTCCCCGTACCGCTGGTAAAGCACATACGGCACAATGATGCACGCGTCGCCCCAGCCCACGGAACCGGCAAGCAGTCCTGAGAAAAAACTCGGGTTATTGTTCCGCGGGGAGATATTGCTCAGCTTTCCGTCCTCATGCTGCGTCAGGCGGCATTCCGCCAGCCACTTACGAATCACCGGATAACAATCCTCCAGATACAGTCCTGCCGTCGCAAAGACACCCATATCGCCTGTCCACGCCGCGCGCTCCCTCGTGGGACAGTCTGTCGGCACATCACAGAAATTGGACTTCTGGCTCCAGATACTGTTGTGCACAAGCTGGTTCACATCGGCGTCAGAGCAGGTAAATGTTCCCAGTTCCTGCATTTTTGAATACACTGCGATCGCGGTAAACTCCGCATCCTGCAGATCAATGTCCGTCTCCACCTTCGCGTAGCGGAATCCCCAGATCGTAAACTTTGCCTTGTACTCATTGACCCCTTCCTTGCAGGTGTAGACCACCTGCTGCCTGGTGCCGCCCTCCTTGTGGCGCTTGCGGTCCTGGAAGTTCTCCTGTGTGAAATTGCCGTTCTCATCCAGCGTCTCGCCGTGTGTGAGCACGATCGTCTGCCCTGCGTGCGCCTTTAAGCGGAATGCGATATATCCCGCCATATTCTGCCCATAATCAATGACTGTTTCCCCGTTTGGCGTCGTGATGCATTTTCCTGTGAAATGCTCCATCTCCGCAACCGGCATGCAGTTGGAACAGGCCAGGGTTTCCACGCCGAACGCTTCAACCTTTACCCCGTGGTAATCCGTGATCTCCTCCATTCGGGCATCTACTACCTCGCCCTGCTGCATATCGTTCTCGCGGATTGGTCCCGACTGCGACGCCATCCAGCTTTCGTCGGAAACGCACACGACCTTTTTGTCGATCTCCAACTGAAAAAAGAGCGCCACGTCTGTTCCGTAGAGATTGCGGTCCCCGTCGACTCCCGACACGCTCCGGTACCAGCCGTCCCCGAGAATGACCTCTGCCACATTTTCCCCGTCCTGGATCAGATCTGTGACATCATACGTCTGATATGCCACCTTTTTGTCATAATTGTAACAGCCGGGGGCAAGGACAAATTCACCGACGCGTTTTCCGTTGATATACGCCTCGTACAGTCCGTGGCAGGTGATGTAAAGCCTTGCCGCCTTTCCCTTTGCGGCATGAAAATGTTTTTTCAGGTAGCTTGCAGGCTTGTGGACTTCGGGGTCGCAGACAAGCTCCGGATTAATCCACACTGCTTTAAACAGTGCTTTATCCATAATACCTGTCTCAAAGAGGGCAGGCGCACTCCACGCGCCCTCGCGCCCCTCCTCGTCCCAGAGGCGTACCCGCCAGCTAACGCGCTGTCTGCTCTGCAGCTCTTTTTCCAAAACGGCATGCATCTGCGAACCGGATACTTTGCCGCTGCCCCACAGCAGTTTTCCGTCTTCCACAGCCTCGATCTCATAAGCCGTCTGTGTGATTCCGTCCTCACACGTCCACGACAGATACGGATTCGCGATATCGATCCCGATAGGGTCTGTCAGATGCTCCGTCTTTAAATTGATGGCTCTCATAATTTTGTCACCTTTCCATGGGTAATCCCATTCTCATTAAATGCATCGACGCGCACAAAATAATCCTGCGCCTTCACCAGCGCGCCGATCCTTTTGTGTGTCTGCGCACCATCGCCCTGATAAACCTGATAGCTGTGATACAGCTTATCCGCCGCATGTCCCCATAAAATGTTATAGCCTGTGGCATCCGCCGTATTATCAACGTCCACCAGCAGATCCAGCCGGTCTTCGCTTCTGTGCACGCTGTATCCCGGAACCTGCGGTTTTTCGCCGTCGCCGATGCCGAATACCCTCAGCCCGGAAATACACGGCGTCACATCGTAGGGAATCTGTAAGATCGTCAGCTTCACATAGCGCACCCGGATGCCTTCCTCCCTGACAATCAGATCGTGCGGCAGATCCGTCATGGCTTCCGACTTATCCTCGATCACAAAATAGTCCGTCCCGTCCTGCGAGCCCTCCAGAATCCACCGGGTCACGTGATCCCGCTCCTCGATATATCTTGGCTGTGTCACCGAACCCTGTATTTTTCCTGGAGACGCGATCAGAAGCTGGTCATCCGCGAAATTGATCTGGATTGCCCGGACATCCATCTCTTTTTCCAGATCGACAGCAAGCCACTGTCCGCGCTCCGCAGAAGCCGCCCGCCACCACGTCTTTGCATCCTCATTCACCGCCATGCCGGGTTCGCTGCCCTCCGCACAGGAGGACGCTGTCACGGGCTTTTTGTAATTCAGCAGATACCACTGCGGCTCGCGCCACGGGTCACTGCCGTTCTCATCCACCGCCACCGGCCAGTCGCCGTAATTCTGGTTGCAGAAGAGTTCGCCGTCATCATCAAAACCCGCAGGCCAGATTCCCACGCGCCGCTCGAACTGGTGGTTGACACTGATGCGCATCGTCGACGTGTGCCAGAGTTTTCCATTTTTGTCCCGCATCGTGGAACCGTGCCCCGCGCCCGGCATAAAACCGCCCGGGTGATACGAGTACGGGTTGTTCGCCGCCAGCGTGAACGGTCCGAGCGGCGAACCGCTCACATAGACGCCGTCCGCGTAGACATTGTACTCCGCGCCGGGACACGCGTACTGCAGATAATACTTCCCGTCGTGCTTGTCCATCCACGGTCCCTCGATAAAGGGTCTGCGCGTGAACATGCCTCTGATCTGCGGAATGTACTGCTGGGGAAGCTGCTCCACAGGCGTACCGCTCTGTTTCAGAAAACCCTGAAACATCTGCTCCACTTCCTCCTCGCTGCGCGGAAACTCGCAGTGGTCCACGCCCATGCGCTCATAACCTCTCTCGTAACTGTCCCCTTCAATTAACACGATCCGCTCTGTCTTCGGCCGCATGGTCTCCGGTTCCAGCTCCACGCCCCACAGCGGCGTGATGTTCGAACAGCCCCAGTAAAAATAAATCCTGCCGTCGTCGTCACAGAACAGGTTCGGATCCCAGAAGTCAAACGTCCCCGGAATCTCCTCGTACGGCCCGTTGATGATGTCTTTTGTCCGGTAAAAATTGCAGACCTCTCCCTTTTTGGAGGCGGAAAAATACACGTGCTCCCCGACCACGCGCACGTCCGGGGCATAGTCGTACAATGGCAGATTTTCAGGCAGCCTGTGCGCTTCCCAGTGCGCCATGTCCTCGGACACCCACACGCTCAGATTCATGGATACGAACATATAATATTTTCCCTGAAACAAAATCATGGACGGGTCTGCCGCCTCCCTGTCAATCTGCAGTTTTCCGTTTGACCTTGGATCCATATTAAATTGATAGCGATATGGAACATTGATTGGATTGCAGTAATAGTTCATAACCTTCCCTCCATACTTTTTATTTGGCATCTGTCATAAAACGGTTTAAAAATTTCGCACTCATCTGAATCGACTTCACCGGTGATTTGTCCACCCAGTTTTTGTGGCTCTCGAGAATCACAGCATCGACATCGACCGACAATGCCTGCCTGATCAGACTCTCCAGATCCATGTTTCCATAGCCAAGCTCCATGCTGTCAGATTTGAGGATCGGCGTCATGGACGGGCCTGACACGCGCGTCCCCCTGTCGTTGATATGATAGAGTTTCATGCGCGTGCCGAGCTTTTTCATCAGTGCAAGCGCAGACACCCCCGCCTCCGTCGGCCAGTAGGAATCCAGCTCAAAACTGACACAGGTGTCATCTGTATTTTCTATGATATAGTCATACGCCGTCATTTTTTTATCCACTTTTCGAAATTCGCAGTTGTGATTGTGGTAGAGAAGCTGTATCCCCGATTTTTTCAAAAGCTGTCCCGATTCATTCAGGTCTTTGACAAGCGCTTTCACCGCATTTCGGTCAGAGTAGTCAAAACGGTACATGCCTGTGACCACAACTTTGTCCGTGCCGAACTTCTGCGCCTCCGCGACAATGGTATCCGGCTCCCTCTTAATGCTTCCCAAATCCTCATGGACGCTCACCACCGCAAGTCCTGCATCGCGCACAAGAGCGCACCAGTCATAGTTGCCGCCCTTTCCGACCGGCATTCCTGCCGCCTTTGTCATTGCCCGCACCAGAAAAGAGGTCGGCCTGATCATAAACCCGTTCAGCTCGATTCCGTCATAGCCCGCCGCCTTGATCGCTCTCAGCGTTTCCCCTGTCTGTGCCTCGTTTTTTGTGACCGTTCCCAGCATGATCTGCTGTACCGCCTTTTTTGCCATAATCCCACACTCCCGACTTTAAATTCGTTTTCCTAAAAATTCCAGACTCGGCTTCGGCGTGCGCTCCTGCGTCGCGCGGTCAACCGCGATCAGCCCGAATTTCATGGAAAAGCCTTTCTGCCATTCAAAGTTATCCATCAGCGACCAGTACATATATCCAATCACAGGAATCCCCGACTGAATGCAGGAAGCAACGCCGTCCATCGCCCGTCCGATAAATGCCACGCGCCTTGTGTCGTCCTCCGTCGCGATGCCGTTCTCCGTGACCATGATCGGCATTTTCTTCCCGTTTGCGTCAAATTCCCTGGAAACGCGCCTGATGACATGCTCCAGCGCCTCCGGGTAAAACTCATAATCCATCTGCGTCGTCTCCGCCCCCTGCGGAACCGGCTGGATGCCGTCCGCATCGATAATGGATCTCGTATAATTCTGCAGGCCGAAGAAATCATCGTCCAGAATATAGGGAACATAATGGGAAAACTCCTCCTCCCACTCATGCAGCGCATTTTCTTCACCGCCCTCCGCCGCCTGGATATCGTGCAGGGAGAGCGACAGTCCGATCTGAAGCGCCGGCTTTACTGCCTTCATTGCCTTTTTCGCCGCCTGGTGCGCCCGCATGACAAGAATGTCTCCCTCCGCGGTTCTCCCCGAAACGAAATTCTGCGGTTCCTCCGTTCCGAATACGTCCTTGTTCTCCTGCTTCTGCAACTGCATGTTCTCCATCATGGTATTGAAGTTCATACCGATCTGGGCAGTGCCTTCCAGCCCCTGCGCCTGCATCTGGCTCATCTTCGCCATCATCTGCCTCTTGTAACGCTCCTCGATCGCCGCCACCTGGAGTCCCATGTTTGCCTCGTTGATCGTGACCACATACCCCATCAGGTCGCCCAGCCGCTCCGCTACATATCCGCAGTAACGCGCAAACGCATCAACCGTGCGCTCATTTTCCCAGCCGCCGTTTCGGATCACCCAGACCGGCGATGTGAAATGCATCATTGTCACAACCGGAGTGATATGGTTTGCATGACAGCACTCCAGCACGCTCCTGTAGTGTGCGATCTCTGTCTCGTCAAACTTCCCCTCCTCCGGCTCGATGCGCGCCCACTCGATCGAGAACCTATATGCGGAAAGCCCTGCCTGCGCCATCAGTTGAATGTCTTCCTCATACCTGTTGTAATGATCCACCGCGTCCAGCGACGGCTCGTTGAACGTGCTGTGCGCCATGTGCTCCATCGCCCAGTAATCGCTGTGAATATTATTTCCCTCCACCTGGTGCGCCGCCGTGGCAGCGCCGATCAGAAAATCACTTGAAAATTGATTCATGTTTTTTATCATTCCTTTCTGGTCACAAACAAGACATGAAAGATCCTTTCACAGTTCGAATTTTCTTTCACTCTTAATCTCCATTTTACTTTTATTAAAATCAAAACGTTACTTCTGCACCGCTGCCTTCGGTATCTGATTCAATGCCTGATTAAGCTGCTGCAGCTTTTCCGGCTCCAGTTCCATTCCGCCCTGCTGCAATAGTTTCTTTAACGGCTGTCTGGCTATCATCTTCTGCATTGCCTCCGGTATCTCGACACCTTCGCCCATTCCTCCGGCTGTCTTCCCTGACATCTGGCTCATCATGCCCGCAAGCAGTGCGGCGCCCTGCTCGGTCGCCTGGATCTCACCCATCGTGCTGTTGATAGAGAGATATCCTTCTTTATCCTCCCCGTTGTCCTCAGGCGCGTCGAACCAGTTACGCACCTTTTCAGGCGACATAAAATATGAAGGATTCGGCGCATCCACTTTTGCAATCTCCATGCTATCCTCAAAGCCGCTGTCCTCAAAGGCAGTGTCCTGACTATAGCCCACCGCTTTGATCCTGTGCACGCCGTCAATCGGCACCTGGAACCGGAATACATGCTCTCCCGTCTGCTCCGCAAAGAGTTTGTCGTCCACATACAGCGCGATCTTTTCCAGATTGGAGTATACCTTGATCTCCGTCGTGTCCTCCACCCTGTCATGATACCGTCTCCCGCAGAGATGGACAAACTTCTCCGCGCTCCACCATGCCTTATAGATATAGAAAGCATCCTTTTTCTGTTTCCGGTCAAACGTGACAAGCCCCTTGTGGTTCTTGCCCGGATCTCCGGCCTCGTCCCTTCCTGCGGCTGCAAACTCAAACATATTCCACACATATGTCCCCCACAGGTACGGTCTTGCCGCAAACATTTCCAGCATATGCTCATGATAAACCGCCTGATAGCTCTCCGTGTAGTCGCCCTTTTCCGGTTTTGGCGACTGCAGCGTGATGACGGAATCCGCCCCGTACTCGGTCAGCCCGATCGCCGTATCCGGGTATTTTTCATGAAAATCATCAAAAAATGTGTCATTGTCCTCCACTTCCCCGACATACCAGCCATAGTAAAGGTTATAGCCGCGGATATCCGGAAGCGACACCAGCGGACTGTCCGTCTCGAGCAGGAACAGGTTTGCCATCGCGGAAACCCTCGTCCTGTCCATCTCATGAACCAGGTCATTCAGAACCCTGTGGTTTTCCATCAGATCCTCCGTCACGCCCTGGAGTGAGATCTCGTTTGAGAGCGCCCAGCACACGATCGATGCATGGTTGTAATTCTGTGTGATCAGCTCCTTCATCTGCTGGATCGTGTTCTCCCTGCCGGTATCCATATGGATCGTGATATATGGGATCTCCGCCCACGCGACGATTCCCTTCTCATCGCACAAATCATAAAAATACTGGTCGTGCTGATAGTGTGCCAGACGTATGGAATTTGCCCCCATGGAGAGGATCAGCTCCATGTCCTCCTCATGCATTTCGCGCGTGAGCGCATTTCCCACGCCAAGCCTGTCCTGATGGCGTGAAACACCGTGCAGCGGATAACGCCTTCCATTCAGGAAAAAGCCCTCCTTCGCATCAAAACGAAATTCCCTGCATCCAAAACGCTCCGTGACCGCGTCCACCGCCTCGCCGCCGCGGTACAGGACTGCTGTCGCCTCATACAGATACGGGTCGTCCACACCGTCCCACCGATGCACGTTTGCGATATCAATGCTGCCTTTTCCATATGTTTTCCCGCCAACAGTTTCCAGTGCAAGTGCTGTCTCACCGACTCCCGCGATGGAGACAACAATCTTCTCGGCTTCCCCCACAGAATACGTATCGAAGCTGACCACCGCACTTTCCCCGTTTACCTCCGGCGTAATCCGAAATCCGCTTCCGCCGTAATAATCCAGATCAAAATGCGACTGATCTGCGATGATCATATAGACATCGCGGTAAATGCCGCCATAGAACGTAAAGTCCGCCCTCTGCGGATAAACTTTTGCATTCGGCGCATTGTCCACCAGAACTTCCAGCGTGCTGTCCGCTTCCATTGCGTCCGTGACATTAACCCGGAATGTGGAATAACCGCCGTCGTGACGCGCCAGTTCTTTCCCGTTCATATACACAACCGCAGAAGAATTAACACCACGAAACTCGATGTAAACCTGCTGTCCCGGCGCCAGCTCCGGCTTCTTCAGATGCCTGCGGTAAGTGCAGACGCCGCGGAAGTATAGTTCCGGTCCTGTCTGCCCGTCCTCTGCGTTCCATGTATGCGGAAGACAGATCTCTGTCGTCTTCCCCTGTTTCTCGAACTCCCATTGTTCGTTGATCTTATTCACAATTCTTGCCATTTTCACTGCTCCTTTGCTTCTCAATATCATTCTCTGTCATAGCCTGTCAGTCCGCCATATCCGCCACATTTCTTCTGATCCCGTCATATTCAGCAAAACCAGTACTCCTAGGCTCCCCATTTTCATCCAGGCTTCTGTCCAGACAAACCTGGAACTGTTCATTCGACTGCAATGCGATACGCAGGCTCATTCTGCCTGTATGTGCACCCGTCACACGGATATCACTCTCAATCACTGTCTCTCCCGTCCTCTTCCATCGTAAAGACCCGGTACCAGTCCCTGTCTTTCTCCCGCATCCTGACCGCGGCAAGCACCCTGCCGGCATATGTATATGTTCCGTTTACGTCAGCGTCGATTCCCTCCGGCAACGGAATATCTGACATTTCGATGCGCCCAAACTCCCTGCTCTCAATGATCATGGACTTTTCTCCCTTTTCCGATATCTGCCTATCTTTCTTTCAATGCGGCCGCTTTCTTATCCGCGATGCGCTTCTGGACTTCCACCATCTCTTCTTTATCCAGAGAGCAGTACTTCATGGCGATCAGGGTGATCACCCATCCGACCAGCGGAAAACCATACATCAGCACCATCGTCATCCAGAAAACACCGCCCGTCAACGCATCCGTAGGCTGCGGCATAGTCTCCGTATAGCCGATCAGCGCCACCGCACCAGTCGCAATCAGCGCGCTCACAGAAGATACCAGCTTATCGATCAGGCTGTAGACACCGGATACCACTGCCGGGATATACCTGCCTCCGCGATCCAGCTCGTAGTCAATGACATCTGCCATGAAAGCATTGTTTCCGGTGGTCACGCACATCTTCGTACCGTTCAGCGCCAGCGTCAGGATCACATAGATCGCCATAAGCGGCAGGGCTGCTGAAATGCTGCGCGTACTTCCGCCGATATGTAAGAAAACAAAGAAGAGAATCATTGCGCAGGTCACATAAATACACATATAGGTCCATGTGATGATCGTCCTTTTATTGCCATGTTTTCCGGCATATTTCGCGCCCACCACGGCAAACAAAATGGAAGGGATGATGCTCACGGTACTCAGTGTCGTGGAGATGGACATATTGCCGATGACAATCCCGCCAAGCATCGTACTGATGATGGACTGGCTTGCCACCTGCTGTGCGATCTTATCCGATGCCCCGGATGCGATGTAACAGCGCAGTGGACGATTGTTCCTTAACACCTCTATCATGTCCTTCATCCTGAGCTTTTCCTTCTTTGTTGTTGTGCCTGCAAAATTCTCCGGTCTGTCGAACTCCGAAATACCGATACAGGTTGTCACAAGCCCCACAGCGGATACCGCGATGGTTGCCCAGCAGACCGCGGTCAGAAACTCCAGATTGAAACCGCCGTACTTTGGCATCAGCGCCACATAGTAAACCATATTCAGGGCAATCGGAACGATATAGTTAAAGATCGTGCTCCACACGCCCACCATCGGCCGCTGCTTCGGGTCGTTGGTCATCAGGGCGAACAGCGTCTGTCCTGTCATGTTATACAGCGTGTAACCGATGATATAAAGCATGTACAGCAGCACAAAGACCATGAATCCATGTCCTTTTCCAGCCGCCCAGCTATACATCAGCAGTGTTGCGAGAACCATCACGATCCAGCCGCTGGCAAGCAGGATGCGAACCTTGCCAAAGCGTGTATTCACCTTATCGTAAATAAATGCAAGCAGTGGATCTGTGATCGCATCAAAAACGCGGGTGAACGTCAAAATGCCTCCCACGGCAACTGTCGCGATCCCAAAACCAATGTTGGCAGAGTAGTTCGCCAGCCCGATCAGACAGTAAAACCCCATGCCGACCATTCCGCCGGAAGCGACCAGAATGATCTGCCACAATTTCGCGCGGCGGTACTGCACACCGTCAATCTGGCTCTGTGTTAGTTTTCCATTTTTTTCCATCTTGTTTCCTCCTTTTGTATACCATTCGCACGCATACATCATGATTATTCTTGCTAACTACAATTATATTTAAAATCATGGAAAACCGTTAGAAATATTTAATTTATTTTAGAACTATTATATTATCTTTTAATACTTTTTTAATCTAATATAACACGTTCATCTCCGAACCTGTATTGTGAGCGGTGTTGCCTTACTTTTTAATATTATATCTAAATTCCGGGAAAACCGTTAGAAATATTTGATCATTTATAGAACAATACTATTCGATTCAAAACTTTGTTGCCAGATAGATCAACTGATAAGGCGATGTTGAAATAAATAACAATTATGGTACAATAAAAGAAACTGAAATAGAAATGAGAAAAAAGTAATGGATTTAGAATTATTCAGAAAACTTCTGCACAATCTCCTGAATGCAGAAGTCATGATATATGATAATGATGCCAGGCTGCTCGCCGCCTTCGAGGACACTTACTGCTTCCAGAAGGCTCTACAGCCGATGTTTGCTGTTGACTCCCTCTCCTATTTACTAGGTTCCATGGATGACACGACCTTTTATGAAATCGTGGACAAACTCGATGTGTGTCTGTTTTTCTTTCGGTTCAGGAACAAGGTTTTCCTGATCGGGCCTTATGCCAGGACAGAATATTCTGATGAGAAAATGCAGAATATCCTGATCGAAAACAAAATGCCGGCGTCTTATGCAACTTCCATCAAATTATACTATACTGCCATGCCAATACTTAGCACCTATCAGATCCAGCGCACGGTCACCGCATGTATGGTATCGTTTGATCCGCTTTTGCAGGAGTATGCGTATCGAAGACTTCTGGGATTTCAGGAAGAACCGAAAGAACCGAAGATATATCGTCAGGATTCTATTGACTACAGTGCGGTCTATCAGCGCTATCATGTTGAAAACCGCCTCTTAAAACTGATCGAGAAAGGTGAGGTTGAAAGTATCATTCAGGCTTATGACGAGATGCAGAATGAATCATCTTCCCTTACCGGTCTGTTCCGCAGTCCAGTCTATCAAAGCCCTATTTCCATCCTGCGCGCGCTGGCCCGGAAAGCGGCAGAACAGAGCGGACTGTCCATCATCACGATCGACCAGATTACCCAGAAATCCGTCCAGCGTCTCTCTGGTACTGACAATATCGCAAAACAAACACAGTATTGCTACGAAATGCTGATCGAACTGACAACCGCAGTGCGTGACCACCTGGTAAATACCAGCGGTTACTCCCCGGCGGTCGTTAAAGTCGTGGAATATCTTTCCCTGAATTACACACAGAATGTCAGTATGGATGCACTGTGCCAGCTATCGGATTACTCATCCTCCCACCTCGCCAAAATCTTCAAGCAGGAAACCGGACGCACCATAACACAATATATCGCGGACTTAAGATGCCGTCACGCTGCTGAAATGCTCTGGGAGACAAACCTGACTGTCCAGGAGATCAGCAGCTATGTCGGCTACACGGACAATAATTATTTTGTGAAAGTATTTAAAAAAGCGATGGGAAAGACGCCCTCGGAATATAGGGCATCCGCTATGCCATAAATACATAAACCGGACATAAACCCTGACGGCGGTCCTTCGCCTTTTATATAATGATACAGACCATTCCCCCGTTGGAGTCGTTGACGATCTTCTGCATGGTATCCTGCAATTTGATCTGGCTCTCCTCACCGATCATGGAGACTTTGCTCGTGATACCGTCATTGACCAACTGCTCCACCGTCTTGCCGAAAATGTTCGTCTCCCAGATGCCCTCCTTGGAGGTCTCCGCATCCGAGATGTATCCGATCAGATCCTGCGCCTGCTGCTGCGTGCCGACGATCGGTGCGATCTCGGTCTCTATGTTTGCCTTGATCATGTGGATCGACGGACTCTGCGCCTTGATCTTCACGCCGTATTTATTGCCGTGCTTGATCAGTGTCGGATTATCCAGCATAATCTCATCGCGCTCCGGCGTGACGACGCCGTATCCCTTTTGGCGGACACTCTCGAGCGCATTGAGCACCTTCTTGTACTCCCGTTTCATGTCAGCCAGGCTTGACAGGAGCTGCATCAACTGATACTCTCCCGATATGTTTTCCCCTGTCATAGAGCTTAACAGCTCATAATAATACTTTGTGTCCCCCTCGAGCAAAAAGGAAGCGGAGCCGTCTGCAATGTTCACCTTGTCGTATTTGCAGCGCCTGATGTACTCGCTGTCCTTCTCCAGCAACTGGCTGAAATCCTTCTCCACCAGGTCGCGCACAGTCCTGACCTTATCCATGATGACATGCAGCTTCTCGATCACTTCTTTTTTCATGGGATTGTCGATCTCCATGATATCCATCCACTTCGGCGTGTAGAACTCGATCACTGACACTGGAAATTCATACATGACCTGCTCCAATATCATCGTGATATCGTCGCGCCTAAGCTGTTCGATATTGACAGGGATCGCCTTGACTTCATGTTTCTTTTCCAGCTCGGCGGCGATATTTTTTGCCTCGTCGGAATACGGCCTGGTCGTGTTGACAAGCACCACAAACGGCTTTCCGAGTTCCTTGAGCTCTGATATGGTCTGCTCCTCCGCGGGCTTGTAGGCATTCCGCGGTATCTCACCAAAGCTCCCGTCGGTGGTGACGACGATACCGATCGTGGAGTGATCCTGGATCACTTTGCGTGTCCCGATCTCCGCCGCCTGCGTGAACGGGATCTCCTCCCTGGACCACGGCGTCTTTACCATGCGCTCCACGTCCTCCTCCATATGCCCTGCAGCGCCGTCGACCATATAGCCGACACAGTCGATCAGCCGCACCTTGACGTTGATGCCGTCGCTGATCTCGATCTGAGCCGCCTCCTTCGGGATAAATTTGGGCTCTGTCGTCGTGATCGTGCGCCCCCCGCTGCTCTGCGGCAGTTCATCCTGCGTGCGAGTCCTCTCATGTTCATTCTCGATCTGCGGCAGCACCATCAGATCCATAAAACGTTTTATAAAAGTGGATTTTCCTGTCCTGACGGGCCCCACCACTCCCACATAGATCTCTCCGCCAGTGCGCTGGCTGATATCCCTGTATAGATTAAATTCCTGATTCGCATCAAGCTGGCTCATTGTATTCCCCCTTTCCTGTTATTTGACGATAAAAACTGATCATCTGTTTAAACCTATGCGCTCCAATACAAAAAAAGAACCATAATTGTCCGATTTTTCGGTTATGATTCTTTTTGTACCCTGTCAGATCCTGATAAAATGAGGATAAACAGCGACTATTTAACTGGTCGGCATTAAGCTTTGCGCCCCCTGCTTTTACCGCCTGTTTTACGTACCGCGCCCGCCGCCTGTTTGCTGCCCGCTTTCCGCGCAGCAAACGCCTTTTTCTTTTTCTCACGTGCTGCCTGCCTTGCAGCATCTGCAGCGCGCTTGCGGTCACGCGCATCCACCGCCTCTTTATTATATATGTCCAGCAGCTCTGTTTCTGTGAGACGCACATAATTGGGATATGCCGTGTACTTCATGTGACACTTGTTGCACTCATACGTATTGAGTGTATCGCCGTTTTCCATGTTTACCTGGAGCGTCAGACCATATTTGACCGTCCCCTCACAGCCCTCCCTGACGCATTTGTTGATCCGCTTATCATAGACGTAAAATACATCGCCCTCCCGCAGATGAACCTTTCTCTCAGGTGCTTTCTTTTCCATATCTTCGCCTTCTCCCCCGTACTCATTTCCCTTTTACCAAAAAATATCCTATCCACTCCGACGTGCCTCGCGGACAGCTCCTCATCTGTTTGCCATCAGCCTGACCATCGCTTCGTTTAACCCTTTCACTGTGAGCTTATACATAGGAAATATCTCTTTCACGGCAGTCTCCGCCTCACGCCACGGCGCGCGTCCCGGCGCCATCTTGGGATTCATCCACACGATCTTCTTATAGTGCCGTTTCATCAACTGGAGCCACTCAAAACCCGACAGCCCGCCGTTTGGTCCTCTGTAATTGCCTGTATCCGAGTAGAGCTCCTCCGGCGCCATCGCCGCATCCCCGACGATGATCACCTTGTAATCACTGCCGACATTCCGGAACATCCACTCTGTGTCGATCCAGTCGCCGTTCTCGCACTCTGGTGTCTTATACAGCTTGGAATAAATACAGTTGTGAAAATAGTAGACTTTCACATCCTTAAAATGATTGGATTTGTTCACGGACTGGAACAGGTCGTTCATCAGCCTTGTATACGGGATCATCGTCCCGCCGGAATCCATCAGGAGCAGGAGCTTCACCGCATTTTTGCGCGGCTTCATCATCTCGATCTGCAGATAGCCGCCGTTGTTGCAGGTCTTGTCGATCGTCTCGTCAATGTCAAGCTCCGACTTGGGGATATCCAGCTTCGTGGAGAACTGTCTCAGCCGCCGCAGTGCCATCTGGAACTGGCGGTTATCGATCACCTTGTCGTCCCTGAAATCTCGGTACTTGCGCGCACCCACAACGGAAAATGCCGACTGGTAGCCTGTCTGCCCGCCGACACGCACGCCGCCCACATTTCCGCCCATATTTCCAAAGGACGTCTTTCCCATCGTCCCGATCCAGAAGCTTCCTCCGTTGTGCTCCTCATTCTGGTCTTTCAGACGCTGTTTGAATTTCTCCTCCACATCGTCCTTGTCCACATGAATGTCCTCGATCTGATTCAGATGATTCCGCGCCTCCTCGTGGGCAAGCTCCAGCATATCGGACTTGTCGAGCCACCGCAGCATATTCTTCCCGACCTCCGTCTCGGTCTTCACGCCCTTAAAGCACTCCTCGAACGCCATGTCAAACTTGTCAAACTCGGTCTCGCTCTTCACCAGTATCATCCTCGCCACATAGTAAAACTGCGTCAGCGAGCTCTCGCAAAGCCCCTTGTCAAGCGCTTCCTGCAGATCCAGCCACTCCCCTAATGAGACCTCCAGTCCCTTTTCTTTCAATGTATAGAAAAATTTAGAAAACATGCTTTTCCCTCATTCCGTTCTCAGTGAATCTCCTGCCGCACCGTCTCCAGATCCTCGTCCTTCTTCACGACCACGCCGACAAACGGAAGCTTTGACCGCAGCGTGTCCGCCGGTATCCCGCCGATCTGCAGCGCGTTGATCCAGTCGATCAGCTCCGAAGTGCTCGGTTTCTTGCGCACATCGCGCAGTGCGCGGATATCATAAAACACCTGCATCGCATTCTTCATGAGATTCTCCTCGACATCGGGATAGTGCGTCCTGATGATCTCCTCCATCAGCTCCGCATCCGGGAAATCAATGTAGTGGAAGATGCATCTTCTCAAAAAGGCATCCGGAAGCTCCTTCTCGGCATTCGATGTGATGATCACGATCGGCCTGTGCTTTGCCTTGACAGTACGCTTCGTCTCATGAATATAAAATTCCATCTGGTCAAGCTCCCACAGCAGGTCATTGGGAAACTCCAGATCCGCCTTGTCGATCTCGTCGATGAGCAGGATCACCTGCTCGTCACTCTCAAACGCCTCGCCGAGCTTGCCGAGTTTGATATACCGCGCGATATCATCGACGCCCTCCACACCAAACTGCCCGTCGTAAAGCCGCTGGATCGTATCGTACATGTACAGTCCGTCCTGCGCCTTCGTCGTGGACTTAATGTTCCATATGATCAGTTTCTTGCCGAGCGAATTGGCCACCGCCTGCGCGAGCATCGTTTTTCCCGTGCCCGGCTCCCCCTTGATCAGAAGCGGCTTCTGCAGTGCGATCGCCACATTCACACTCGCGAGCAGCTCCTCGCTCGCCACGTAATCCCGCGTGCTGTTAAATTCTGTGTTTGCCATTTTGTATGTTTCCTTTCTTTATTTATGTTTTTCACTATTGAACCCTATTCTCATTTATCCTCCAAATCGATCTACTCTTCGCCCGCCCCTACTTTCACAATCTTCTTTGTGAGGTTCGTCCCCTTTCCAAACTATCTCTTACAATCTTAACAAGGTACTCCATTTTTCTAAAATCTGCGTTTTGAAAAAATGCGGAGGCTGCCACCAGGGCGTTTCTTGTATAAACAGCATTTTCTTCAAACAATTTTCTGTCAATAGGCATACCATGATCATCCGCAAATTGACAGACAAATGTTATTGTAACTCTTGTATTGCCCTCCCTAAAGCAATGCACTTTCCATAGATCGGCCATATCCTGTGAAAGAAATTCCGCCTGTTCAGAAGTATCCATCTTCCCCCAGGTTCTGCGGTTCATTCTCTCCAGAACATATTCAGCCTGCTTTGCAATCTCTTCTGGCTGGGCATATTCTATTGACATATACCCTAATATAGCTTCTTCCTTTTCCATAGATACAGTCCGGGGGATTCCTGCCCAATCATAAAGATCCCTAAAAATGTAAAAGTGCATTTTACAATAATGTTCAAAATCATAATCCCCCGTTAACGGCGCATACGCAAGTTCATGAATCGCATTACAGGCAAATTCCACTTCTGCCAGATCCAAAACTGCACTATCCTTGATCCCCATCTTATTTTTCAGGACATCACAGTCATCATAGAAATACGGATCGCGCATTATGTTTTCCCCTCGACAACTTTATATTTCTTATAAAGTACCTTTCGGATATCATCCCCTGTCATCTCGCCTTTTTTTTCTTTATCGACAAGTTCGAGGAAATCATCTGATGGCTTTATTCCGTCCAATTGCACGATGCCGATCGCATACTTCCACGCGTTTACATTATCCATAGCAAAATTCCTTTCAAGACGCACTTACTCTAAATTCCATTGAATGGTCATGTTGGTCTGCCATCCCACTCCTCATCATGCGCGATCTCGATCTTCTTGTCGCGTATCATCAGATCCCTGACTGCCGCCGCCGCTGTCTTGCCCTGGAACAGCACTTCGTTCACCTGCTCTATGATCGGAAGTTCGACATGATATTTTTCTGCCAGACGCATCGCCGCCTTTGCGGAGAATACGCCCTCGACCACCATCTTGACCTCCGCCATGGCCTCCTCCATCGTCCTGCCCTGTCCGATGAGGATCCCGGCGCGCCGGTTGCGGCTGTGCATACTCGCACAGGTCACGATCAGATCGCCGATACCCGACAATCCGCAGAAGGTCTCAAACCTGCCGCCCATCTCCATGCCAAGCCGCGCGATCTCCGTGATACCACGCGTGATAAGTGCCGCCTTTGTATTGTCGCCATAGCCAAGCCCATCCGCGATGCCCGCCGCCAGCGCGACCACGTTCTTGAGCGCCGCGCCAAGCTCGATGCCAAGCACATCAGGGCTCGTGTACACCCGGAACACATCGCTCATAAATACCGTCTGGATATATTCTGCTGTCTTCTTCGTCTTCGCACCGACCACGATCGTCGTGGGAATACACTTTCCGACCTCCTCCGCATGGGAAGGGCCTGACAGGACTGCCACGTCTGCCTGCGGCACCTCATCCTCGATCACCTGTGAGAGCGTCATGAGCGTAGCTTCCTCGATCCCCTTTGCCACATTCACGATGATCTGCCCTTCTGCCACGCATTCCCTCATGCTGTGTGCCGTTGCCCTTGTGAACGAGGAAGGCACTGCGAGCACCAGAATGTCCTTTTCTTTTACGGCATCCGCAAGCTCTGTCGTGAATACGATATCGTCCGCGAGCTTTACCCCCGGAAGTTTGTCCTTATGCTCATGCTCCCTGTTCAGCATGTCAATCTCATCTTTCAATGCCGACCACACCGTGATGTCATGTCCGTTGTTGTTCAAGAGCACAGTCAGCGCGATTCCCCAGCTACCCGCTCCGATCATTCCTATCTTTGCCATATAACACACCACCCTTTCCCTGTACTGTTTCAGGTCTTACTTGCTTTCTTCCCTCTTGTTAATATACGTTTTTCTCTCCTCCTTATGTATCAGCCGCTTAATGTTGGCGCGATGCCCCCAGAAGGCGAGCAGCGCCAGCAGCGTCGTGACGAGATAGAGTTCATTCAATGCCGCCTGATCCATTCCCCAAATTCCCATCTGCCCGAAGATGACCATCTCCGCGATCAGCACGATCTCCACCACCAGAGAACCGAGTGACACATAGTGCGTCACAAAAAAGATCCCGAAAAAGGTGATGATCTGCGGAATGATCATGTATGGGTGAAAAAAGATCACAAGCCCTGCCGTGCAGGCGATCCCCTTTCCCCCTTTAAATCCCAGGTAAAAAGGAAAATTATGCCCTAGGATCGCTCCGGCAGCCGCATAGATCGCAAGCAGGTAGGATATATCGCCGTATTTCCCACCAAACAGCAGCCGCACAAGCGTCATGGCAAGTCCCGTCTTAATGATATCACAAACCAAAACGATCGCGCCCGCCTTTTTGCCCAGCACGCGCAGGGAATTTGTCGTTCCCGCATTGCCGCTCCCATACTGCCTGATGTCAATGCCGTGCAGCTTTCCATAAATGTAAGACGTCTGAAAACATCCAAAAATATAACCGATCAACAAACATACCAACCGAATCATTTTCTAATACGACCTCCCTATCTGGATTTGTCCTCTTTCCGTTCCCTGATGATGAATTTCAGCGGAGTTCCCTTGAAGCCAAACGTCTCCCTGATCTTATTTTCAAGGTATCTCGTGTATGAAAAATGCATCAGTTCCTTGTCGTTGACAAACACCACAAACGTCGGCGGCTTCACGCCTGCCTGCGTCGTGTAGAAGATCTTGAGGCGTTTCCCCTTGTCCGATGGCGGCTGCTGAAGCGCCACCGCCTCCGTGATGATCTCGTTGATCACGCCCGTCGAGATGCGCATGGACTGGTTTGCGATCACCATATCGATCGTCTCAAACAGTTTGTTCAACCGCTGTCCCGTGACCGCGGATATGAACACGATCTCCGCATACAGCATAAAGGACAGCGTATTGCGCACTTTTTCTGTAAAACGGTAGATGGTCTTGTCGTCCTTTTCGATGGCATCCCACTTGTTGACCGCGATGATGATGCCCTTTCCCCTGTCGTGCGCGATCCCTGCGATCTTGGCATCCTGTTCCGTGACACCCTCCACCGCATCGATCACCAGCACGACCACATCGGCGCGCTCCACCGCGCTCACAGTGCGAATGATCATAAAACGCTCAAGCTCTTCCTTGATCTTATTTTTCCGGCGCAGCCCCGCCGTATCGATGAACACATATTCTTTGTCATGGTACACGATCTCCGTGTCGATGGCATCCCGCGTCGTACCCGCAATGTCGGACACGATCACGCGCTCCTCGCCGGCGATCTTGTTGATGAGGGACGATTTCCCGACATTGGGTTTGCCGACGATGGCGATCCGCGGCCTGTCGTCCTCCTCCTCTGTCAGCGCATCCTTGTCAAACAGCGCCGTCACGGCGTCGAGCATCTCACCAAGGCCAAGCTTGTTGACCGACGAGATCGGATACGGTTCGCCGATCCCGAGATTGTAAAATTCATAGACGTCTGCCTCCATCCTGGCAAAATTGTCCACTTTGTTGACGACGAGAACCACCGGCTTGCGGCTCCTCCTGAGCATGTCAGCCACCTTCGTGTCCGCATCCACAAGTCCCTGCCGCACATCGACCAGAAAGATGATCACATCTGCCGTGTCGATCGCGATCTGCGCCTGCTCGCGCATCTGCGATAAAATGATGTCCTTGCTTTCCGGCTCGATACCGCCTGTATCGATCATGGTAAAATTCCAGTTCAGCCAGGTCACATCCGCATAAATACGGTCTCTTGTGATGCCCGGCGTGTCCTTCACGATCGAGATCTTATCCCCGGCAAGCATATTAAACAGTGTCGACTTCCCCACATTCGGGCGCCCTACGATCGCCACGATCGGTTTCTTGTTTCTAAGTTCCATTTGATTCCGTATCTCCATTTCTATATTATTCATTATTATTATTCGTATTTTATTATCGCGTCAAGCAGATCCTGCCCGCTTGATTTTACAATATCTATCGGCACTTGTAAAGCTTTTTCGAGCTCAGGGAGCGTCATATCGTCAAGAAATACGGTCTCGCCGCTCTTTAATACATTCTGCGGCAGCAGCAGTTTATCCCCCAGCGCCTTTCCCCGGAGCTGTGCCAGCAGATCCTGTCCCGTCAGCAGACCGGAAACGGTTATCATCTCTCCGAAAAAATCGTTTCTGACCGGATAGACGTGAACCGTCAGTTGCGGAAATGCCGCCATGAGCTGTCCTGCCATGTCGGACAGAAAACGAAAGGCAAGCTTCCCTGTCGCGATCGAAAGCTCCCCTGGCGCGATCCTGACATCCTCTGAAGTCGTCAGCCTGTCAAATGCCTCCTGAAACTCATCGATCAGAAGCCGCAGCATGCCGACACCGTTCTCAAGCTGCAGATAACCGTCATAGCGCTCCTCCTCTGGCAGCTCCTCACCGGCAAGGATATACCACTCGTCACTCGCATGGATAAAATGAACGCCATACTGCGGATAAAGCTCCGCCTGCCATCTGTGAATGAGCGCCAGCACCTGCCTGGCATCTTCTCTCGTGAACGGCTCGAGCGGAAACAGACCCTCGCGGTATCTGGACAGCCCGACCGGCACGACGGAGACACTCTCCAGATTCGGAAGGTACGCCGACAGATCCCTGATGCTCCTCTCCAGCTCCGCGCCGTCATTGATCCCCTTGCACAGCACGATCTGTCCGTTCATGGTGATCCCTGCCCTGGCAAGCTTCCACGCCTTCTCCAGAGCCTGTCCGGCAAAACGGTTGTTCAGCATCCTGCAGCGAAGCTCAGGGTTCGTCGTCTGAAAGGAGACATTGATCGGCGAGAGATGATACCTGATGATGCGGTCCACATCCTCGTCAGACATATTGGTCAGCGTCACATAATTTCCCTGCAGAAATGACAGCCTCGAATCATCGTCCTTGAAATACAGCGTGTCCCGCATTCCCTTCGGCATCTGGTCGATGAAACAGAAAATACAATGATTGTGGCAGGAGCGGTAATCATCCATCAATCCATTCTCAAACGTAATGCCCAGATCCTCATCATATTCTTTGTCGATCTCCAGGATCCATTCCTCTCCTGACGGTTTTCGGATCAGCACTTCAATATATTCGTCCTGCGTATAGTACTGATAATCAAAGATATCCCCGATCCGGTTCCCGTTGACCGCGACAAGGGCATCGCCCGCCTCGATCTCCAGTTCCTCGGCGATACTGCCCGGCGCCACCCTGTCGATGATGTGTAAATGTTCTTTATTCATAATATATCGTTTATCCTTTATAAATATTTGCGTCTCCTTTTTAATAATACTAGAAATTCCTTGACGTGTCACTACCTGAATGATATAAAATATAAGAAAAAGCAGAAAGGACTGTATGCCAAATGTCGTATCTAAAACAGCTTAAAAATGCCATGCCCGTGGCACCTTTAAAACTGCTGGTCCTAAACAGCGCCGCGGAACTTGGAAACGAGGTCAATAATTATCTTGTGGATTTTCGCAGCAAAGTAAACAATGTATATATCAATGATCCCGCTTTTCAGGGATATGCGGAAAAAAATTATCTCTTTAAGTTCAACACGCCCCGCTTTAACAGCGGCGAAGGAAAGGCCGTGCTGGAAGAGACCGTGCGCGGAAAGGATCTTTTTATCCTCGTAGATATATGTAATCACAGCCTGACATACAACATGAACGGTTACACGAACCACATGTCCCCCGACGACCACTATCAGGACTTAAAGCGCGTCATTGCGGCGACAAACGGAAAAGCCCACCGCGTCAGCGTGATCATGCCTTTCTTGTATGAGGGCAGGCAGCACAGGCGAAACGGAAGGGAGTCCCTCGACTGCGCATACGCGTTCAAGGAGCTTACCCAGATGGGTGTCCGCAATTTCATCACATTTGACGCCCACGACCCAAGGATACAGAATGCCGCCCCGTTAAATGGTTTTGACAATTTTACCGCACACTATCAGTTTACGAGGGCACTTCTGCGCGCAGAGAAGGATCTGATCCTGGACAAGGACCATATCATTGTCATCTCGCCCGACGAAGGTGCGCTGGACAGGGCGATCTACTTCTCGACAGTCATCGGTGCAGACACCGGTATGTTTTACAAGCGGCGTGACTATACGCGGATCGTAAACGGCAAGAACCCGATCGTCGCACACGAATTTCTGGGAAATGACATTGAAGGCAAGGACATCATCATCATTGACGACATGATCTCATCGGGAGACAGCATGATCGATACCGCCAGACAGCTCAAGGCAATGAAGGCCAAGCGCGTATTTATCTGCACGACGTTCGGGATCTTTACAAACGGTCTTGCCGCATTTGACAAGGCATACGAGGAGGGCATGTTTGAGCGGGTGATCACGACCAACCTAAGCTACCGTCCGCCCGAACTGCTGACAAAACCGTACTACCTCGAGGCGGACATGAGCAAATTCCTCGCCTCTATCATAGATTTTCTAAATCACGACCTGTCCATAGAACAGGTGACTACACCCACCGAAAAGATCCAGCACATCATTGAGCTTTATCTTGGTGGCAATGAGATCTTCAAGGTATAAAGACGAGCAGGCGCCTGCCTGCTCGTCTTTATACCTTATTATAAGCATATTCTCTGGAAGTTTTTCTTTCCCTTCTTCAGCACAAATTCCCCTGCAAACGAATCCTTCGTGTACGCAGTCTTTGCATCCGTGACTTTCTCTCCGTTGACAGACACACCACCCTGCTCCACAGCCCGCCTTGCCTCTGATTTGGAAGCGGTCATGCCCGCTGCGACAAGGAGTGTGAGGATATCGATATTTCCATCCGCAAAGTTTTCGTCCGTCAGCACAGTCTTTGGCATATTGTCCGAATTCGCACCGCCTGCAAACAGCGCCGCGGCAGCTTCCTTCGCCTTCTGTGCCTCCTCTGTGCCGTGCACCAACTGCGTCAGCTCAAACGCCAGGATCTCCTTTGCCTTGTTGAGCTCGCTGCCCTCCCATTTCTCCATCGCCTCGATCTCCTCGAGCGGCAGGAACGTCAGCATTTTGAGACACTTGATCACATCGGAATCCGCCACATTTCTCCAGTACTGGAAGAACTCGTACGGAGTGGTCTTCTCAGCGTCAAGCCACACCGCACCGGACTCCGTCTTGCCCATCTTCTTGCCCTCGGAGTTGAGCAGGAGGTTGATCGTCATGGCATATGCGTCCTTGCCAAGCTTGCGGCGGATCAGCTCCGTGCCGCCAAGCATATTGCTCCACTGGTCGTCGCCGCCAAACTGCATGTTGCAGCCGTATTTCTGGAACAATGTGTAGAAGTCAAAGCTCTGCATGATCATGTAGTTAAATTCGAGGAACGTCAGCCCTTTCTCCATGCGCTGCTTGTAGCACTCCGCCGCGAGCATCCGGTTCACGGAAAAGTGCGGTCCGATCTCGCGCAGCACATCCATGTAATTCAGGCCAAGCAGCCAGTCGGCATTGTTGACCATCATCGCCTTGCCCTCTCCGAATTCAATGAATCTGCTCATCTGCTTCTGAAAACAGTCCACATTGTGCTGGATCGTCTCCGTCGTCATCATCTTGCGCATGTCCGTCTTACCCGAGGGATCACCGATCATCGCCGTGCCGCCTCCAAGCAGGGCGATCGGCCTGTTCCCCGCCATCTGGAGCCGCTTCATCAGGCAGAGCGCCATAAAGTGCCCTACATGCAGGCTGTCCGCCGTCGGATCAAAACCGATATAAAAGACAGCCTTTCCGTTGTTGATCAGTTCCTTGATCTCGTTCTCGTCCGTCACCTGGGCGATCAGTCCTCTTGCTACCAGTTCATCGTACAATTGCATTTTCTCTTCCTGCTCCTTTCCTATCTGCCCGTCCGGGCACCAAACCTGTTGTGCAAGGGACAAAAAAATCGCCCCTTGAATGTTAAAACGTTCAAAGGACGAGGTATAAACCACGTGTTACCACCTTTTTTCACACAGGACTCACACCCTGTGCCTCAGCAAGTACGGGAAATCGAATGCGACCGTATTCGATCAAACAATGTATATTCCGATACTCCTCCCGATATAACGTTCGGGGACTCCGTCACAGCCTACTTTTGCGTTGAACCATCACTGGCCCGGATCCAGATCCTGATCCATTCTATATCCGATCCGCATCTATCCGCATCCGCGCAGATTTCGGTGTGCAGCTCCAAGAGGTATTCCCTTTCACTTTCCCTTGCGCCTCTCATCAACCGGCGGCTTTCTGTAAGTTCCCATGAAAGCTACTTATTCTTTTCACAGCTTTTATCGATATTAAGGAACTGATAAAGACAGTTCTTAAGTATTGTAACAGCTCCGTCACTTTTTGTCAACGAAATAATCATCTTTGATGCAGATTATTAGACGCAAAACCTTCCGATCCGCTCCAGCAGTTCGTCCGCTTTTGCTTTTTCTGCATGTATGTTTATCTGCATCATGCGGCGGAAACCTTTACTGAGCATTCCCAGAACGGACTTTGCATTGATCACGCCGCCATCGACAGATATATCAATGTCGTAGGCACATTGTTCTGTCTGGTGGACAAACTCCATCACATCATCCACATCTGATAAAAATATATTTCTGCTGACCATATAAAACTCCCCAATCCTTCTTTATTCACGCTTCCTGTACTCCCCCCAGATCTTGATACCGGAAGCTTTTCATGAATATCTGAAACCAGTTTCTTGCCTATAATATAGTATTGTTTCCTATTTTTGTCAATCAACGAATATAACATTTTTTATATTCCAAGGCTGTATTTTTTGTCAATTTTGCACAAAACTATTTTTCAAAAAATCTCTTTTCCCTGTATTGATTTTGTACCGTCAACCGTCTATAATGTAGACGGAATAATTCCGCAGCCGTGGTCGCACGATGGCCTGGCTGCAAGATACGATGATTACTACGAAAGAGGGGGAACAAAATGGAATCGTATATCATGTTTAAGAATCTGGCGATCATCATCGTCGCTGCAAAAGTCTGCGGAATCGCAGCCAGGAAATGCAAGGCGCCGCAGGTCGTGGGCGAGATCATCGCGGGACTTCTGATCGGTCCAAGCATTTTAGGCTGGGTGGAACAGTCGGATTTTCTCGTACAGCTCGCAGAGGTCGGCGTGGTGCTGCTGATGTTCTCGGCAGGGCTTGAGACGGACTTAAAGGATCTGATGAAGACCGGACCGATCGCCACCCTGATCGCCTGCGCAGGCGTGTTTGTCCCGTTAATATGCGGCGCACTGCTCTACATGGCGTTCTACGGCGTCGCGCCATGGGGATCCGAAGAATTTTACAAGGCAGTCTTTGTCGGCACGATCCTCACCGCGACATCCGTGAGCATCACCGTAGAATCACTGAAAGAGATGGGCAAATTAAAAGGGCATGTCGGCACGACCATATTGAGCGCGGCGATCATCGATGACATCATCGGCATCATCGTACTCACCTTTGTGATCGGGTTCAAGAGCCCGGATTCCAATCCCACAACGGTGCTGGTCAACACGGTTCTGTTCTTTGTGTTTGCCATCGTGGTCGGATTTATCTTTTATAAGCTCTTCCAGTATGTGGACAACAAGTACCCGCATACGAGGCGCATCCCGATCCTGGGACTGGCATTCTGCCTTGCCATGGCGTACATAGCAGAAAAATATTTCGGCATCGCCGATATCACGGGCGCCTATGTTGCCGGGATCATCCTCTGCTCCATCCGCGACTCGAGCTACATCGCGGAGAAGATGGACATCAACTCCTACATGCTGTTCGGCCCGGTCTTCTTTGCGAGTATCGGTCTGAAAACGAATGTGGAGAGTGTCAACATGAGCATCCTGGTCTTTTCCGTCGCGTTCGTCGCTGTCGGACTGATCTCAAAGATCATCGGCTGCGGACTGATGGCGCGTATCTGTAAGTTCAACGGACTGGATTCGCTAAAGATCGGCGTGGGAATGATGACGCGCGGGGAGGTCGCACTGATCGTGGCACAGAAAGGACTGTCAGCCGGCCTGCTGACTCCTGTGTATTTCACATCGGTGATCTTTCTGATCATCGTGTCCTCGATCTCGACACCGATCATCCTGAAAATATTGTATTCAAAAGAAGGCGCATAATGGCAAAGATACTTGTCGTGGAGGACAATCACGACTACCAGGAATTATTACAGAATTTTCTCGAAAATGCCCATCATGAGATCACAACCGCGGGCGACGGAGAGCGCGCGCTCGAGCTCACCGCCGCCCTGCCGTTTGACCTGATCCTGCTGGATCTGATGCTGCCTGGTCTCGACGGGTTCGATGTCTGCCGCTCGATCCGGGAAAAATGTGACACTCCTGTCATCATGCTGACGGCGCTGGGCAGCGAATCCTGCCAGATGCGCGGCTACGGACTCCATATCGACGACTATATCACAAAACCGGTATCCATGGCACTGCTCCTGCAAAAAGTCGAGGCTGTGCTGCGCAGGACCATGCTGTCCGTGCCAAAAACGATGCAAGCCACCTCCAAAACCCTGCACTTTGAGAATATCGCGCTGGATCCGGACACCCATACCGTCCGCGTCAGCGGCCATCCCGTCGAACTCACGCTGCGCGAATATGAGATCCTGCAGGAACTGATGCTGGCACCAGGCAGTGTCGTGACCAGAAAAACACTGATCGAAAAGCTGTGGGGATATGATTTTTCCATCAGCGATACGCGCATTGTCGACACGCACTTGAAAAATATCCGGCGGAAGCTGGGCACAGCGGACTGCATCGAGACAGTCCGCGGCATCGGTTACAAATTAAAAAGGAGACAAAATGAACAAACTGATGCACAAGCTGACCCTTAAAACCTTTTTTCTGCTGCTCCTCCTCTCGCTGTCAGTCACCCTGTTTGCCTACGGCTGTATCTGGATCTTTCTTCCCTATGCTGATCAGAAGTCCGCGCGCCGGAACCTTGCGCGCCAGTCAGAGCAGTTCGTCTCCTGTCTGTGGACGACGCCAAGGAGCGACAGCACACCTCTCTTTACAGATTTCCTCCGCCAGACTGGCGCCGAACTCCTCCTGCTCGACCAGAGCGGAGAGGCTGTCAGTCCATTCACCTTTCAAAAAACCGGGCACAGCGAGATCGTGCCGGAAGCCCGGTATCCATTCCGTTTTGCGGATTCTGACGATGAGTATGTGCTCGTCGCCCGCTATGATCCCACGCGTTCCGATGAGATCAGAGCCGCGGTGCAAAGGAGCATTCCGCATGTCGCACTCCTGATCCTCCTGCTCTCCTCTGTCAGCGCGTTCCTGTTCTCGCGCCATATGACCAGGCCCATCATCCGCATCAGCAGGATCGCGGACAGGATCACAAACCTTGATTTTAGCTGGTACTGCCCGGATCTGCGCGATGACGAGATCGGGATCCTGTCGCGCAGTATCAATGAGCTGTCCGACAAACTGCACACAGCACTCGACGAGATCCACCGCAGAAACGCTCTGCTCGAGGACGAAATCGCACTTGAAAAGGAACGCGAACGCCGGAGAATGCTTTTCTTTTCAGGCGTCTCCCACGAACTCAGGACGCCGATCGCCGTCGTCATCGGACAGCTCGAGGGCATGCAGATGCAGGTCGGCGTCTACAAGGACCGCGAAAAATATCTGGCGCGCAGCGCGGAGATCCTGCAGTCCCTCAACAGCTTTATCAGGGAAGTGCTCCTGGTCTCCCATATGGATATGAATACCGAACCATCGGTGACTGCCGTGGATCTGTCTGCAATGACAGAAGCCCTCGCATCCGAATATATGGACTATGCAGAACCGCTCTCCATACATTTTTCCATCGAGATAGAATCCGGTATCCAGATATACGGGGACGAAGCGCTATTAAAAAAGGCGCTCGGCAATGTGATCGGCAATGCAGTCACCTACTCGCCCGAACACGGCAGCATCTCCATAAGGCTTACCCGCACTCAGGACACTGCGGCGCTCACCGTGGACAATGCCGGCGCACATATCCGTGAAGCGGATCTGCCCCATCTCTTTGAGGCTTTCTACCGCGCAGGCGGATCGGCAGGACACGGCAGCGGGCTCGGACTCTATATCACGCGAATGATCCTGGAAAACGGTCAGATCCGCCACACCATCGAGAACACCGGCGACGGGGTACGGTTTACTGCTGTCTTTCCAGCCGCAGCATAATTCATCTTCTCCACACAAACTCCACATAAAATACACCCAATCTTCAGACAACTCCTGCAAAAGATATGATAGAATATATGAATCAAATATCTGCAAAGGAGACAGAAAATGTTATGAAAATCGATGTCAGCCATATCACCATGATCTATCCGTCGGGCAAAAAGGCGCTGCAGGACATTTCCCTCAGCGCAGAGAGTCCGAACTTCATCGGTGTGCTCGGTCCCAACGGCGCCGGAAAAACGACGCTGATGAAGCTGTTGATTGCAGGGCTTCTGCCCACCAAAGGGGAGATCTCATTAGACGGCAAACCGCTTCTCTCACAGGAAAGATATCTGAAATCACAGCTTGGCTATCTGCCGCAGAACTTCGGACTGTACGATGAGCTGACAGTCTGGCAGTTTCTGGACTACATGGCGGCGCTCAAAAATATAAGGGACTCCAAAGCGATCGCAGAAGTGCTGGAACGCACAAACATGACAGCGCTGAGAAAGACGCGTATCCGCAGCCTCTCCGGCGGCCAGCGCCAGCGTGTCGGGATCGCGCAGGCACTCCTCGGCAATCCGCAGCTGATCATACTGGACGAGCCGACTGTCGGTCTGGATCCCGAGGAGCGCGTCAAATTCCGCAACATTTTCTCGGAGATGGCGCAGGACAAGATCGTTCTGCTCTCCACACATATCGTCGAAGATGTGCAGGCTGTCTGTAACCGGGTGCTTGTGATCCACGACGGCCTGATCCGCTTTGACGGCACACCCGCCCAGCTCATCGCGCAGACTGTGCATCATGTCGGAACCTGTCACGCACAACCAGGCGATGATGCACCGGACGGCTGTCAGATCGTCTCCAAAGTCCATACGGCTGACGGGATCCGCTCCCGCATTGTCGCCGAACATCTGCCCCCCTGTGCGCAGAGCTGCGAACCGACGCTGGAAGACGCCTACCTGTACTGTATCCACCGGCCTGAAAACCAGAAAAATATACGAGAGGAGCCTGCCGCAATATGAGACTGTTTTCTTTATACCGTGTCGAGTTCAGGCGCCTGCTGTTGTCCCGGACTGCAGCGATAGCGGCGATCCTGTCCATACTCTCACTGCCGCTGGGCAATCTTCTGACGGCCTTCTCCGGCGGCCGTTCCATGTCCGCCCACTACATTCTGACACCGGTACTGACAGGAACGACTGCCGGCGCCATAGTGTGGGCGGTGGTCATGATCCTGGAGGCCGACAGACTGCAGCGCAGCGGTGTCCATGTACTGACAGACGCCGTCGCACCGCCCGCATTCCTGTCCGCAGCAAGGACGCTGGCGCTGATGACACTGTCCGCAGCCGTGACTGTACTCACGGCGCTGGTCTATCTGCCCTGCACCGCCTCCAAAATGTCTTACTTATTTTCACCTGGCTTTTACTTCGCAAATTTTATGGTATTCATGCTCCCGACCTGGTGGGTCTCCATACTGTTTGCAGATGCGCTTTACCAGATCACGCGGCGCATCGAGCTGACTTGTATACTGTATATCGCGCTCGCCGGCGTGAGCATCAGCGGAATCGCCGCCTCCGATTACTTCATGCGCTGGATCAATCCGTTTGTCATCACATACTCCGATGGTTTCCCGACCATCTGGCCTCTGCGGATCGGACTGTACACACGGGTCCTATGGCTTGGTATCGCGCTAGGCACATGGCTGTTTTCTATATTATGTATCCGCAGATATCAGAGAGGGCTTGTTTTTTCTATATTGAGAAACATTCAAAAACTGTCCGTTCTGATACCCGCCGTCATGTTCGTCACAGCCGGAATCCTTCTGTGGGATTTTCAGCCCTTTATCGACCATGGCCCCGATGAATACGTTGCTTCGGACAATGTATGGGAAATCGATGATGCCAACAGGATCAGCGCGATCCGGTACAGCCTTGATCTGGATCCCGCAACGGGAACACTCTCCGCAAAAGCGGAATATGACATTCAGGTTCCCTGTCGCGGAGAAGACGTACTGAATCTCAACCCCGGCTATGCGATCACCAAAATGACCTATGACGGCGAAGATATCCCTTTTCGGACCGTGGACAGCGATATCAACGGACAGCGCCCCACTTATTTCGAGCTTCCGGAGCAGCTTTGCAGCAAGACACTTGTGATCGAGTACAGCGGTCTTCCTACACAGGGAAAATACTGGTCCGGCTCCATGGTGCGGGACACGATCGACCGCGACTATATCTCACTGTCCTCCGTTGCGATCGTACCGATCCTGGAAAACTACTATACCGGTGTGGACGAGGCTGCTGTGGCTGACATTACGATCCCCGACAACCTGACGCCCTTTCTGAACCATGAACTGATGACAGACTCCGTCGACAACGGAGACGGAACGAGAACATGGAGGGCGAGATGCCCCAAATATATCGGCGATCTGACGGCCGGATATTACACGGTCGACGCCTTTCGGATCGGTGACCTGGCGGTTGATTTTGCCTATGGAACGGCATATGAGGAGATTGTCGCGGAAAATGATATCCAACAGACGATCATCGATATTCTCACGTACGGCACAGAACATTACGGGGAACTCTTCTCAGCAAATAACAACCACCTGCTCCTTCGTCAGGAGAGCGCCATGTTCGGGGGCGGTTATGCGCTGCGCGGCGTGTCCACATGGTTTGAGACTGTGCTGGCGCCGGATACACTGAGCGACACGGACAAGGGCGCCAGTGCGACGGAGGTCTTTATCCACGAGATGCTCCATCAGTGGTGGGGCGGACTCGGACTCTCCTGTGCAGATGAGGAACTGTGGAGTTCAGAGGGACTGACTGTCTACTCCACTTACCGTCTTGTCAAAGAAAAATACGGAGAGCTCTATGCACAACAGTACTACATCGATGCGTGGAAGGAGGCTGTGGACGAACAGAATCGAAGCTTCTACAACCGCCACCCGGAATATCTCGATCTGCTCCCGGAACTGTATCAGGCGCAGATCCGGTCAGCGAACAAAGTCATCAACCAGTATCAGCGCATGCCGCTGATGATCCTGAAAGCCGAAGAGCTGGTCGGGGGCGAAGACAAGATGGACGAGATCCTGCGCCAGATGTATATGGCACGGGAGGAATATAATTATGAAAACGATTTTCGATATGCAGATTTTCTGCGCTGCTGCGGATTGACAGAGGAGGATCTGAACCTTGAATAAAATATGTTTTTTCAAAATATTGTGCTATGAACTGAAGCGGATGCTCTTTAACAGACTCTTTCTGGGACTGCTGCTCATGAACGGCCTGTCCGCATGGTTTTTATTGTCCTATGACATCATCAGGGGCACTGCGTACACTGCACCCTTTTCCGTGTGGAGCTACTGCACTTATCTCGGCAGGACGCTCCCGGTCGCGGCGGTCACTGTTCTGCTCCTGCTGTCCAGTTACTACAGTAAGAAGCAGCGGCAGGTTGAGGTCCTGACAGCCGCCGCCCCGTTCTCGCCCTTTGACCAGGTCACGATACGGACGGTGACTGCCGGCATCTGCTTTCTGCTGATCAGTCTCGTGGTGATCCTGCTCGCACTGTTGTTTTACATGCGCCTTTTTGGATTCCGCGATTTTGCGCCGTTCATCCTGCCGTCCGTCCTGCTCCTGCTGCCTTGTTTTATATTTGTAAATGGTCTGGGACAGCTCCTCGGCAGCCTGCACTGCGGCCTGATCTATGTTTTGATGATGGCTGTCCTTGTCCTTTGCAATGTCACAGGTGCCTTTGACCTTTTTGGCGCGGGATACTTCTCGTCCGTTCCGCTGACGCTCCCTGCCGGTGCGGACGGTGAGCCGGCATTTACGGTCGGTGCCGGATTTATTGCCGCCCGGCTGCTGTATCTCGCGTTTGGCGCCGCCTGCATCTATCTCACCGCAGCGCTGTCAGCCCGCAAATCCAGAAAAGCCTGACCTATTGGTCCTGATCTGTCCCGGCTACATCCACGCCCTCGATCCTTACCGCATAAGGTCCCTCATATTCGTCATTCTGATAGCGCTCTTTGGAAAAGAGCATATTTGCCTGTACTGCCAGGATACTGCCGTTGACCGATCCGCCTGTCACGGGTGTCACTTTTTCACCGTCATACAGGAACGCCAGGCGGATCTCCCCGCCAAAATGTCCGGACATGATATCCATCTGAAAATCCGAAAAGCTCACGATGTGCAGATACGGGGACGCTTTCAGCTCTTCCATCGTCCTGCTGCCGACCGGAACCGAGATGCTGGTATAATTTCCCGTGGGTTCGATGCCAAGATAATAAGAATACCTGCATCCCCCGTGAAACATTTTCAGCGTCCCGTTCTCCATCAGCAGTCGGTCTTTCATCGCGATCCCCTCATCGCTGTAGGGTTCTTTCGCTTTCATATATATCGTGAGCGCATCGCCCTGTATCGCATCGCCCTGCACTTGATCGCCGATCTGATAATTGGAATACTTCTGGTAAACGACGCCCGCACCGGAACGCCCGCAGTAATACTGCATGATCTCCTGCAGGTTCTTCCCCGACAGAAGGATCGTGTATTTTCCTGCCCTTGGCGCCCTTTCTGCCTCCGCCCTTGACTGTGTCATCGCAAGCGCTTCCGCCACGTCCTGGCGCAATGCGTCCAGTTTGGCATCATGATAAGAAAAATGGTGATATGTCTCCACATCCTGCGGTTCGACACACTGTACCACATACTCTCCGGAAACCAGATATGTCTCGTAGCTGACATCCACCCCTCTGGAATTTACGATCCGGCGCACGGTACGCGTCGTGAATACTTCCGCGGAATTGATAAACACTTTCTCAGCATTGTCCGCTTCGTACAACGCCTCCACGATCTGCCGGGTGCTCTCCTCGAGACTCTGACCCGCAAACTGGCTGTCCGCTCTGACAAACTCCTCCCTTTTTCCAGCATTCAGCTCATAGTATTCGTTGCTTACCAGCGCTGCTGCATGGTATGCTTTCTGCAGCGATTGCCTGATCTCTTCCGTATCCATTTCCGGGTGGATGATGACCGCCGAAGAACCAAGTTTCTTTTTTCCGTCCTGCTCATGCGGGCAAAATACGACAACATCGTAATCTGTCAGATCCGTCCGCCTCTTTAGATCCAGTTTTTTCCTGACAAAAAAGCATTCTATCGACGCCTGCACACTCTCCATGATGCGATATTCTTTTATTCCCAACTGCGCTAATACAGTTTTGATCTGTTCTATCAATTTTTATCCCTGCCTTTCCTAATACTTTAACCCAGACGGATCTTTGCCTTGATATAAGGACCTCCATCCGATACCTTCACCCACTCCTTATATCCCTTTCCGCACATACCGCTACCGCCGAGATACACGTTCTCTGACATCATGGAGATCGACTTTAACAGATCGGGTACATAGCCTGTGAGGACGATCGGCGAAAAGATCTTCCCCGTCAGTCTGCCGTCACGGATCTCCCTCGCGATATTGACCATGCACTGAATTCCCCAGTTCTTTGGATCTTCCATGCCGCTCTCCGGATTTTCCAGCAGGAATCCATACCGGATCGATGCGATCATCTCTTCTTTTGTGTCTGCACCACCCTCAAAAAAGGTGTTGGTCATGCGCGTGTACGCCTTCCTGCGGAAACTCTCCCTTCTCCCGTTTCCAGTCGGCTCTGTGTTCAGTACCAGGGCGGACTGCAGGTCACTGATCCCGCTTTTGAGGATTCCCCGATCGATCACTGTCGTATCGTGTGCCATCGTTCCTTCATCATCAAAATAATAGGTCGCCACCTCCCTGGCTGCCGTGGCGCCGTCATGCATTGTGACAAGATCTGATGCCACGCGCTCACCCACATACTGTTCCGCGAGCGCACGCTTCTTCACAAACATGTCCATCTCGACACCATGACCAAACGCCTCATGCACGATCATGCCTGTGACCTCCGGCGAACAGATACAGTCGTATTCTCCCGGCGTGATCGTCTCACTGTCGAGAAGCTCCAGCACGACTTTCGCGCATTCCTCGATATCCGCATCGATCCGCGAAAGCACTTCTGCACCGCCCAGATTGGAGTACGTCCGGTAATATGTCTTGAACTCCTCCCCCTTAGCCGCGACAAAACAAAGCAGGCCTGTCATCCACATCACACTCTGTTCCATCATGCGGTCTTTCGACCAGAACAGTTTCGTGTATCTCTGATAACTGGCGATCACCTGACAATCCAGGATCTTTTCGTTGAATGCCAGTCCTTCATCCTTAATCTTTACAAGATGCGCCAGTATCGCATCATCTCCCAGCGTTTCAGGATCGATCTCATAATCCGTACTGCCGCAAAACTCCGCCTTTTCCTCTGCCGGCACATGATATTCGCTCTCGCATAAGCCTTCCGGCATAACCTTATCAGAGGACTCCACCAATTCCGCGATGCGGGCGCAGAGATCGTCCAGATCTTGCTCCGCGATCTGGTTAAAAGAATACTCCGCATAATGCTTCCCGTCCGATACCTTCACCACGAATCCCCTGGAAGTGCCGCGTTTTGCCTCGCCGACACTCATATTTTTCCTTGAAACACTGTAGTTCCCTGACTTTGCGTCCTCCGCCAATATCGATGCATACGGATACCGCTCCAGCAGCATATCCAATAACTTCTTTAGCAGCGGTTTCTTTTTCTGAATAAATAAACTTTCCTGTACTTTCATGTCTGCTCCTTCCTATTTCATTTTTCATGCATTGTCCACATATGATTCTCCCCTTTTATCATGCTCCTTCCCCGTTTAGATTCACCAGCTTCATGGTATCCATGTCAAGCCGCCTGTAGAAACAATTGTTTGCCACTCCTCTGTATGACGTGTGACAGATGTTCCCATTCATCGGACGGACTTTGTACACCAGCGAATTCTGCTCGCAGTTGACCAGGATCTCTGTCAGTTCAAACTCATTGCCCGATGTCTTTCCCTTGTGCCATAACTCGTTCCGCGAGGTGCTCCAGAGCACCAGTCTGCGCAGTCTGACTGACTCGAGCAGCGCCAGCTCGTTGGTATATGCTACGAGGATCACCTCGCTGGTATCTGCATTCTGGATCGCGACAGGGATCACCTCCTGACCGGACATATCCGCGATCTTCTTAAAATCCAGCCGCAATTCGTTTGTCTCTTCAATATAGCCCATTTTTGTTTTCTCCTATTGATATTTCGTCTCTGAACCGTCCTTTACCGCCCAGCGCATCTTGGTGGAACGCGCGCGTCCGTTCTGCCTGCATTCCTCCGCAGACGGACGCATGACCTCCTCGGAGATCTCTCGGAACACACCCTGTTTCTTTCCCAGTTTGAAGGCTTTCTTGACCATTCTGTCCTCGCCGGAGTGAAAAGTCAGGATCGCTGCCCTGCCGTTTGGCGCCAGCACATCGGGAAGCTTGCCGAGAAATGCTTCGAGCACTTCGAATTCGCTGTTCACATCGATGCGCAGTGCCTGAAATGTGCGCTGACAGGTCTTTTTGATGATATCTCTCTTCCCGCCGTCATCAGGCAGAGCGGACAACGCCCGCTCTATGACTGCTTTTAGCTGTGTGGTCGTCTGTATCGGCTCCCTGCGGCGCAGTGTCCTGACGATCTCGGCGGCAATCTCTGCCGCATAAGGCTCGTCTGCATTTTCTACGAGCATTCCCGTCAGCTCGTCCTGTGTCAGTTCTTTCAGGCGCTCTGCCGCAGATACCCCCTGTCCGGGATCCAGCCGCAGATCAAGCGGTCCCTCCACCTTGTAGGAAAAGCCCCTGCCCGGATCGTCGATCTGCATGGACGACACGCCCAGATCCGCAAGGACAAAATTAAACGGTCCATGCTTCGCCGCGATCCGGTCAATATCGGCAAAATTTTCCTGCAGGATCGTCAGAATCTCCGGACCATATCCGGCCCGCTCCAACCGTTCTTTTGTCTTGACGATCTCGATCGGATCCACATCAAGTGCATAGATATGACCGCTGCCCTGTAGCTGTTCCAGCATCCTGCGCGTGTGCCCGCCATAGCCAAGCGTGGCATCCAGTCCTTTTTGCCCTGGCTGTATCTGCAGAAAGTCCAGGATCTCCTGAACCATGATGGACCGGTGCATGCCTGCCGGCGTACTGCCCTTGCTGATCACCCTCTCGATCGTATCCGCGTATTTCTCCGGATCGTGCTCCTTGTATTTTTCCTCGAATTTTCTGGGGTGCGTCCCCTTGTACCGCACGCGCCTTTTGTGTTGTTCTTCCATATAGACCCTTCCTGTATCTCACCAATTTACTTCTTCCTTATTTTACCACACAATCGTTCAATTTACTATCCCGTATACATCTTAAAAAACGATTATCTATTATTATCTGTATGTAGACTCTTAAAAACATTCAAGCTCTCTGCCATGCGGCAGGGGCTTATATCAGAATAAAACATCTTAAAAGCTATTATTCGTAATCATTATCAAAAACATATAAAGTCTCTGCCAAATAGTAGAGATAGTGTGAAAGAAAGTAGAGGA
>JAETQI010000083.1 GCA_021770755.1 Lachnospiraceae bacterium | reverse complement strand
TCATATCTAAAGTATCAATTTAACAATTATATATTCAGAAAGAAAATATTTTCAATAAGATAACTCTATTTTACCATTGTGGATAACTTTTCCCTTTTAGTTATGCAATTACCTATTTGAAATACTACAATACTATACCGCCGTGATGTGTCCTCGAGATGTCTGTGCGATCGAACATCTTCCCCTACTCGTGCGCCGGGCACCCGTCAGCGCATGCTGACAATCTTCCTCTGGGTGTCCGTGTGCATAAAAAGAGATACTCTTTCGAGTACCTCCAAACACTCAGATATTCAACGTACAGTCCATCTCATGCCACTGCTCCCCGCCCCATGCAGAGCCAGAGATCCCCCTGTCACAGAATCCCATCTTAGTATACATCTTAACTTTGGATTCCAGACAGGTCAGCGTCACCTTTTTTCTGCCCCGCGCCTGCTCCCGGCGCAGATATCGGAACACGATCTCCCTTGCCAGCCCCTGTCTGCGGTATTCGGGAAGAACATCCAGACCGAGCAGCATCACATTATTTCCAGCCAGATCATGCAGTCCGGCATCCGTAAAAAATTCATCGCGGAACAGATACTCATCCGTCGCGATTCCATTCAGGAATCCGGCAAGCTTTCCCGTCTCCCTGTCAACCGCCACCAGAAACAAGTCCGGCGCCACCGCGGCACGCTCGATCATCGTGGACTTAGCGCACGCCTCGTTTGGTGGAAAGCAGATCTGTTCGATCTCTGCCGCCTGCTCCGCCTCTTCGGATCGAATATTCCGAAACTCAAACCGCTCGTTCAGATCCTTATCACAGAGCCCATACTCTTCCAGAAGCGCCTGCGCCCTATTGCGCCCCTGCTCCGTCAGATAAAGATACTGGTCATATCCCCTGCGGCTTCTCGGCTGAATGATCATCTGATCCTCCTCAAGCGCTTCGAGCATCTGAAAATCATATCCTTTCCAGCTCAGCTCCCTGTATTTACAATATTCATTCTGATCCTGCGTCCTTGTCAGGTACATCAGCATCAGTGAAAGTTCTTCGATTGCTTTCTTATAATCCTTTTTACTATCCTTATCAATATTTCCCACTTTCAATCCCTCATTTCCTGCATCATCAGCATCCAGCCCATTCAATTATTATTGTCTGTTTTGATCCTCACGCCTGAAACTTCACCAGGCAGTCCTTCCCGCAGAACGCGATCCCGTACTTGCCCACGGTCTCGTAACCGTCGTCCAGGATCTCCGCGGCATACTGTCTGTCCTCGATCTGGCGGATCGCCTCGTCCGCCATCTTCTCTAAGTCCCTCGGCTTCCTCGCCACCTTGAACTCCACGACAAATGCCTCTTTCCTGCGCGATACCGGCTTGACAAAAAGGTCGCTCCTGCCCTTTCCCGCTTCACGGTTCGATTTCGTTCGGTACCCCTTCATGGGGGAGAGCAGCCCCGCCATCAGACCGTGGTAGTAGCTCTCGTTCTCATCCATGGAGCTGATCGTCTCGAGCATGATCTGCCCAAGCTCCTCCTCCAGCGCCGCCGTATCCTTGTTCACAAATGCCGTGTACAGACCCGTCAGGTCCTTCTCCTGTATCCTCTCCTGGAACCATGACATGACCTTCTCCCGGAAGATGTAGCGCACCTCGCGGTTTGGCAGGCGCATCGTGAGCCAGCGGATATCATTGTCGTCCATCCGCTCCTCCACCTTACGGAAGTATCCCGTGAAGAACATGAAATTCCACATATTGTCCATCGTCCTGTAGATCTCGTCGTAGGTGATATCCTCATGCACCGGCTTCTCGATCACGCCCCCGTCAATCAGATGCTCGATCTCCCCCTTCACGCTGTCGTCCGCCCGCTCGATCAGCTTCCTCACGATACTGTTGGAGGACGTGTTTGCCCAGTAGGATTTCGGAAACGGACTGTTTCCCGTGCTCACGTCCTTCACATAACGGATCACACTCCACGGATTGTAGACATTGGATTCCCCAAAAATATAGCCGTTGTACCAGTTTTTCACGGTATCATACTGCGCACCCAGGCCATAATATCCGCAGAGCGCCTCCACCTCACTGTCCGTAAACCCAAAGTACTCATCATACCGGTTATCCAGGATCGAGATCGTCTCCAGATTGTTCAGTCCTGTAAATATACTCTCCTTGCTGATCCTTAAACATCCTGTGACCACCGCAAATTCCAGGCTTGTGTTCGTCTTTAGTGCCGCCTCAAAAAATGACCGCACAAAATCCACCATCTGCTGGTAAAATCCTCTCAGATACGCATTCTCGAGCGGCACATCGTACTCATCGATCAGAATGATCGTTTTTTTGCCATAATATATTTCCAGACATTTCGATAAAAACTGCAGGGAGGCACAGTAATCGTCAAGCGCTCCATGCCTTCCCATAATCTTTTTGTACTGATCCCTGTCACTTTCTGAAAGTGCTTCCAGCACATAGCTGTGCCTTTCATACTCCATCGCGATCTGCCACCCGATCTGTGTGCAGGCACTCTCAAAGGTCGGACGCTTTCCCGCCTTCAGCGTCATGTTGATCACCGGGTATTTCCCCATGTGCGACAGGTACGCCTCCCCTGCATGCATGATCTCCAGTCCCTCAAACAGCCCTGTATTGTCGATGATCCCCCCATCCCTGTCCCGCATGTCCTCAAAGAAATACTGCAGCATGCTCATGTTCAGCGTCTTTCCAAACCGCCTCGGTCTGGTAAAAAGATTCACATCACCCTTGAGATCCAGCAGATCCCTCATGAGATTTGTCTTGTCAATAAAATAGTATCCCCGCGTCACAAGCTTCTCAAAATCATCAACACCAACCGGCAGCGGTTTTCTGTCATATCCCATATCCTTCCCTCCTGATCCGATATCTCTATATTAATAAACCCCATCCGCATCCTTAGGCAGGTCTCTCACGTGCTCCAGATAAGACCTCGCCGCCCGGGCCTCCGCATCATTGTATGTGTATCCCAGTTCGCACGCCACATACTCTGACGTGCGTTCAAAAAGACCGCACATCCGCAAAACCGCCGCCCACGCCCCCTCTATGTCTCCGCCAAAATAAGTGTCCAGATACTCCTGATATTCCCCCGCATCAAGCCACCTGTACAGATATTTTGCCGACTTTCCGACACTGACCTGAAAGTCCGTCCTGATGCCCGTCTTCCACGCGAGCATCTTTTCGAGCTGCTTGCGGACAACAAAATTCGTCATGTCCTGCACATAGGGCATCTCCCCGCGCCAGAGCCCCTTCGCTATATTATTGCTGCACCACCAGAATTCATTCGTGCATGCCTGAAACTGTGCCTCGGTCGGTCTTTTCACATGATGATCCGCGTCGGTCGCCGCCGGTATATCGGGCAGGATATGTTCCTTGTCCAGCAGGATCTTACATAATCTGTCGTCATGAATATGCTCTTTTGCATGTTCCGCCGTCTCCACATGAAGGTCAATCCTGTTTCCGTCGTCAAACTGCATCAGCCAGCCGTAAATATTCTCCCTGTCTCCCGGCTCATCGGGACTCTCATCGGGATACTGCATATATAAAATATTTCCAAATCTGCGGACCCACTCCCGATCCTCAATAAAAGAGCCTGTCTCCCGCACCACATACACAATATCGTAATCCTGAAAAATATCCGCCGGCACATTGACATTCGTCCTTGAACCATTCATGTACACTGCCAGGATCCTGTCATCCGCCTCTGCCGCATCCATCAATAATCTGTACATCTCCGCCTCGCCGCGCATCCGTCCCCTCCATCCGTTATTTCCAACCAGTTCCTTCCTTTAGTATACTGTCATTTCCCGGTTTCAGCAACCTTTTGATGAACACTTTTCCATTTCCATCATATTTTAAAGATAAGTCGATCGAAAACAAGGAGGTGCGATATGCCTCCAAGAACTATGGCAAAATATGATATCGCGATCTTAGGCGGCGACAGGCGGACAGCATGTATGGCACCCGTTCTTGCCGAAAAAGGATACCGTGTCGTATGCTTTCGCACTGTCAGTATCCCCTGTGGTTCATCCATAAAATCAAAGCTGGCCTTCACCGATTCCCTGCGCGAAGCCCTCGACTCCGCGCCTGTGATCATCGGCGGCATACCGTTCACAAGATCCGGCTCGCTCTACTGCGAGGAAAACACCTCCGACGCCGCGGTCAGCATCTCAGAGCTGCAGCGGGGCATCCGCAAGCACCAGAAAATATTTGCCGGCGTCATACCGGAGGATTTCCGCAAGACCTGTGAGGAGCGGGAGATTAGCTGTCACGACTTCATGCTCGATGAACCCATGACACTGTACAACGCAGTCTCCACCGCGGAGGGCGCGATCCTCGAGGCGCTGCTGCACAAGGACACAAACCTCCACATGAGCAATACCCTCGTGCTGGGCTACGGCAGATGCGGCAAGATCCTCGCCGACCGCCTGAAAGGACTCCACGCGTGCGTCACTGTGTGCTCCAACGACGCATGCGAGCTCGCACTGGCCTGTGCCCTCGGATTCGAGACACTGCACCTGTCAAAGCTGTGGAACAATATCTGCTGTTACGAGTACATATTCAACACGATCCCCGCCCGCGTCCTCAACCGCAGATGTCTCGAAAAAGTATCACCCAGCGCCCTCATCATCGACATCGCCTCCAACAAGACAGGCGCCGACTATGAGGCCGCCCAGAAATTAAACATTCACATCCGCTTCTGCCCGGGACTTCCCGGAAAATACGCCGGAGAAAGCTGTGCAAAGTATTTAACGGACTACGTCATCAACAGACTATAGGAGGCATGATCCACATGGACATCAAAGGAAAAAAAATTGGCATCGCACTGACCGGCTCCTTCTGCACCTTCGAAAAAACCTTTGCAGAACTGCAAAAGCTATCCGACGCCGGCGCTGACATCTATCCGATCCTGTCAGACGCGTCCCAGACGATCGAGAGCCGTTTCGGGAAACCCGACACCTATATCACCAGAATAAAAGAGATCACAGGAAAAGAACCGATCCTGTCCATACCCGGGGCAGAGCCGATCGGACCCAAGGCGTATCTCGATGCGCTGGCGATCCTCCCCTGCACCGGAAACACCGCCGCAAAACTCGCAAACGGCATCACCGACACGCCGGTGCTCATGGCGGCGAAAGCCCACATGCGCAACAACAAGCCGCTCGTGATCGCCATCTCGACCAACGACGGACTCGGCATGAACCTGAAAAATATCGGCCTGCTGTGCAACAGCAAGAACATCTACTTCGTCCCGTTCGGACAGGATAACTACCAGACAAAGCCAAATTCCCTGGTCGCGCACGTCGACCTGCTGATCCCGACACTGGAAATGGCGCTGGAACACAGACAGTACCAGCCGATCCTCAAGGATTACATTTGATCAAATCGTTATTATCGGAAAGGATATAAGAAATGTGTGGAATCGCAGGCTTTACAAGCTTTCATGTAAACTACAGAGAAGAATCCGCAAGATGGTTCTTTGTCCTGCAGAAGATGAATACCCGCCAGCACCACCGCGGACCTGATGAAAACGGAGTCTACCTGTCAAGAAACTGCGGACTCTCCCACACCCGGCTGTCCATCCTGGATCTCGAGTGCGGGAAACAGCCCATGACAAGACAGCTCGGAAACCACCGCGCCGTCATTTGCTACAACGGTGAGATCTACAACATGCCTGCCCTCCGGCACGAGCTGGAAAAAGAAGGGATCGTCTTCGAAACGACCTGCGACACGGAAGTGATCCTCATGGGATATCTCCTCCACGGCACTTCCTACATAACACGGCTGAACGGCATCTTTTCCTTTGCGATCTACGATGAAACTCTGCAAAGACTATATCTGTTCCGCGACAGACTCGGGGTAAAGCCATTGTTCTATACCCTCTTTCGCAACACCCTCATCTTTTCCTCCGAGCTGAAGGGGATCCTGTGCTTTCCGGACTTTAAGGCGCAGGCCGACCGCGACGGGCTCTGTGAGATCTTCGGTCTTGGCCCTGCAAAGACCTACGGAAAGGGTGTTTTTAAAAACATAGATGAGCTGCTTCCGGGACATTATCTCGAATATTACGCCTCCGATTTTTCCGGGCACCTTTCCACAAAGTGCTATTGGAAACTGGAGAGTTATCCACATAAAGACGGCTGGCAGCGCACAGTCGAGAAAACCCGGTATCTGGTCACAGACGCCATCAGGATGCAGATGCTCTCTGATGTGCCCGTCTGTACCTTCCTGTCGGGCGGTGTGGACAGCAGTCTTGTCACAGCGGTATGCAGCGGCGAGCTTCAAAAGCAGGGTAAGAAGCTCGACACATACTCCTTTGACTTCAAGGACAACGACAAGAATTTCAGGGCAAATGCCTTCCAGCCCTCCCAGGATAGACCGTGGGTGGATCTGATGATCGCCCACTGCCGCACAAACCACCAGTACCTTGAATGTGCCAACACGGATCTGTATCAATACCTGTTCGAGGCGGTCGATGCCAGGGATCTGCCATGCATGGCGGACGTGGAGGCATCGATGCTCTACTTCTGCAGGCGAGTCGCCGCAAACCACAAGGTGACGCTCACAGGGGAGTGTGCCGACGAGATCTTTGGCGGTTATCCGTGGTTCCACAAGAAGGAATGCTTCGACGCCGACTGCTTCCCGTGGTCCATGGACTTCTCCCCGCGTACCATGCTCCTGAAAGACAGCGTGCTGTCCGTCCTTCCGCTGAAGGAATACGCGCACGCCGCATATGCCAAAACAATATCCGAGGTTCCTGTACTTGAAGGTGAAAACAGCGAAGAAAAACGCAGACGGGAAATATCGTATCTAAATATCAGATGGTTTATGCAGACACTGCTCGACCGCATGGACCGCACGAGCATGCACGCAGGACTCGAGGCGCGCGTGCCGTTCGCCGACCACCGCATCGTGGAATATCTGTGGAATGTGCCATGGGCCATGAAATGCAGGGACGGCGTGGTCAAAGGACTCCTTCGCGCAGCCGCAGACGGACTGCTCCCCGGCGAGGTGCTGTACCGCCGCAAGAGTCCCTACCCCAAGACTTACGATCCCGCTTACGAAAACCTGCTGCGCACCGCGATCGTGGAGACGCTTTCCGACACGCGCGCACCGCTCCGGGAGCTGATCGACCTCACCAAAGTGCTCGACTACATCAGCCAGCCCTCCGACTACGGCAGACCGTTCTACGGACAGCTCATGGCAGGTCCGCAGCTACTCGCCTATCTGCTGCAGGTCAACTACTGGCTCGAAAAATATGAGGTAGAACTGCTGCTCTAGTCGCATCGTGGGAACACGACGCTAAACCGTGTTCCCAGCCCTTCGCGGCTCACGATATCATAATATCCCTGGTGTCTGTCGATGATCCACTTTGCGATCGAGAGGCCAAGCCCTGTCCCGCCCGTCCTGCTGTTGCGCACGGAATCAGCACGGTAAAAACGGTCAAACGCATGCGCCACATCTTCCCCGGACATTCCGATCCCGCTGTCCTGTATCCCATAAAACGGCGAACCGTCCTTCCATACACCCACGCGTATCAAAATCTCCTCCCCCTGCTCCGTGTACTTGGCAGCGTTGTCGATCAGGATCCGCGCGGACTGTTTCAGCATGTCACTGTCGCCGTACACCTGTACATTTCCCGACTCCTCAAAACGGTAAATATGCTTTTCATCGATCATCAGCGACTCCTCATAGACCTCGCGCATGATGCCGTTCAGCTCATGCACCTGCATGTCAAGGTTCTGCCGGTTGGAATCCCCCCTTGCCAGGAACAGAAGCTGCTCCACGAGCTTCTGCATATGGTTCGCCTCGTTTTTGATCGCCTCGATCGACTCTTCCAGGATCGCCGCGTCCTCCTTCCCCCACCGGTCCAGCATATTGACGTATCCCTGTATGACTGCGATCGGCGTCCGAAGCTCATGAGAAGCATCCGACACAAACTGCGACTGCTGCCTGTAAGACGCCCTGATACGCCCGAGCAGTCCGTTCAGCGCAGTCTCGATCCCTCTCAGATCCTTGTCATGCATATGGATCCCGTTCTCCATGGCGTCCACTTTGAGGTTGGAGATCGCATCTTCCAGGTTGTGATACTTTGTCTCGTCAAAAGCCATCTCACTGAGCTGCTGCGCCCTTACCGCGATCTGGTTCAGGGGCCGTAACTGCCTGCGCACCTGCGCTGTGCCGGAAAATGCCTGTGTGACAAGATCCAGTAGCTGAAATCCCAGAAGCACGATCGCCCCGCCGCGAAACAGACTAAACCATACACCAGCCGGAACCTGATACAGCGTCTGGTCATTCACATCCGACACTGTATAAACCACATTCCACAAATCTGTCTCAAATGAGAGCTCCCTGATGTAAGAAAATGAAAAATTCCCTGTCATCTGCAGATCCATGCCGACTACAAAGATCGCCGCGAGCAGAACGAAAACGACGATGTCCATCCCCGCATACGCGAAAAAAACACGCGCCATATTGTCCAGATTGATCCTCCGTGCGATGGAAGTCATGCGCACCGTGTCGATTTTTTTCTGTCCGCTGTCCCTCTTACCCGTTTTCCGCTCTCCTGTCTGATCTTCTACTCTTTTTTTCTTTTTATCATTTCTTTTATCAGTTCTCATCTTTGATACAATACCCCACTCCGCGAACTGTCTGAATGATCTTTACCTGGTACACGTCATCAAGCTTGCTCCGAAGATACCGGACATACACATCGATGATATTCGTCTCGCCCATGTAGTCATAGCCGCAGACCTTCTCCAGAAGCGTATCCCTCGATATCACGATATTTTTGTTCTCGAGCAGCACTCTGAGAAGCTCAAACTCCCTGTGCGTCAGCTCCACCTGTTTCCCGTCATAAGAGACCTCATAGCGCTGCACGTCCATGTGAAGCCTGCCGACACCAAGCTGGTTTTTGTCCCGTCCTGCTGTGCCTGCCGCGCTGCTGCGTTTCTTGAGCACCAGCCTGATGCGCGCAAGCAGCTCTTCGATCGCAAACGGCTTGGTCATGTAGTCGTCGGCTCCGCCGTCAAGTCCCGCCACCTTATCCATCACCTCGTCCCGCGCAGTCAGCATGATGACAGGAATGTCCGAATTTTTTCTGAGGCGCCGGAGCACTTCAAAGCCATTCAGCTCCGGAAGCATCACATCAAGCACCACAAGATCCGCCTTTCCGCTCTGCGCCTTCTCCAGTCCCTCCCTGCCGTTTGCCGCCTTCATGACCTCGTACCCCTCATGCATAAGCTCCAGCTCCAGAAAACGCCCTATCTTTTCCTCATCCTCCACGATCAAAACTGTCACCGCCATCACTGCCTCCTTCTCTGTGATATTCAAACTGCAGGCCACGCAAGGAAGCAGGGGACTCCCTCCCCTGCTCACTGCTCCTTATTCATTCTCATCCTTAGCCGCGCTGTTAAACTCATTCTTGATATTCTCCGCCGCATCTGCCGCACTGTCCATCGCCTTGTTGAGATCGATGTCGACGCTCCTGATGTCCGGTCCGGCAAACTGGTATCTCATATTAAAGAACAGTCCGACCACCAGCAGCGGAACCACCACCCAGAATGCAAAGAGGAGAAATACTACCAGCAAAGTGATCGGTATCCGAAAGATCTCATTGCCGTCGCGCTCCACGCAGAAGCTGTTGTTGTTTCCCTTCTCAAGCCACCTCTGGCACCAGCGCCCAAACCGCCTGAGATTGTCCGAAAAACTGGACTTGCACTCCTTATCATCGATGTCGATCTTCACTTTCTCTGCCTGTGTCGTGTAGCTGGAGTGCTCCGGTCCATGTACCTTGCCGCTCTGCTCCAGGTAAATCATGGCATCGAGGATATCCCAGTTGCTATTCTCCAGTGCCTGCTTTGCCTCCTCATAAGATACGTTTGCGTGTTCCCTTAATTTTTCTACCTTTTCAAAATTATCCATTTCTTTTCTCTCCTTTTTGATCGTTTAGATATTGTATGAACTGTGTTCTTCCGGTATGAACCATCTTTACAGCTCCTAAGCTGATGATCCTATCATAAGCGATCAAAATTAATCAAAAATGTTGATAAGATTAAAAACAGATTAATAATATTCCCCGCTTAAACAATTTGACATTTTTTTCTCTCAATGTTAAGATGACTCTAAACCATATTGCAATGTTTTTCGAGAGGAGTTTCACTATGTCCAAACAACAAATGATTGAAAATCTTGTCTCTACTGCTCCTGAAAATAAACTGGACATCATTCTCGCTTTTATTCAGTTTGTACTGCACGATGATCGCGAGATTAACAGCTCATTTCTGAGCGAACCGAGCCTGTCTAAAGATTGGCTGAAAGAAGAGGAGGATACTGCATGGCAGGATTTATAAGCCCTCAGGGCAATGATTATATCATGCTGCAGATTACATCTAAAAACGTCAAAGACAATTACGCGATCCCACTATTACAATCTGATTTTCTCTCAGGTTCCCTGCAACAGGACAGTAATATCCGCCCAAACAAAATCTTTACGCTGGAACAAAGCCTTATCTTATACAAAGCAGGTCATTTAACCGAAAACAAACTGAAAGAATGTATTGATAAAGCATGTTCTATCATTAAAGCACGCTAGAGGAGCTTTTAATTATGAAACTATACCTCGCCCCGATGGAGGGGATCACGACTTACATCTACCGGAACGCCTACAACCGTTTTTTCGGTGGCATTGACAAGTACTTTACGCCGTTTATCGCCAGCAGAAAGCTGAACCGGCGCGAGCTGAACGAAATCCTGCCGGAACACAATGAAGCCATCGAAGTCGTACCGCAGATCCTCACCAACCGCGCCGATGAATTTCTGCAGATCACCAGCAGGATCGCCGGATACGGCTATCAGACAGTCAATCTCAATCTCGGCTGTCCCTCCGGCACAGTCACTGCCAGAAAACGCGGCGCCGGTTTTCTGAGCGTACCCGACGAGCTGGACAGCTTCCTGTATGAGATCTATGAAAAGTCACCGGTCCAGATCTCCATCAAGACAAGGATCGGTGTGGATTCAGTCGACGAGTGGGAACGACTGCTTGCGGTCTACCAAAAGTATCCGGTCGACGAGCTGATCATACACCCGCGCCTGCAACGGGAACTGTACAAGTTCACGCCCCACAGGGAAGCGTTTTTGGCTGCCGCAAAAGCCCTTCCTGATATCCCGCTCTGCTACAACGGGGATATCACTTCCGAAAAAAGCTATGCGGAGCTTCTAAATGCCGTCCCCGCGGCGGACTGCATAATGATCGGACGCGGCATTCTGCGGAATCCGGCGCTGGCTGCACAACTGAAAAAAACTGACGCTGCCAGACTGTTCACCAGGGAAAATCTCAGAGCCTTTCACGATGAGATCTTTGCCGGCTACGCTGCCCAGATGGCAGGGGAAACACCGACGCTCTTCAAGATGAAGGACTTGTGGACTTACCTGAGTGAAAGCTTTGCAGCGTCAGACAGATATCTCAAAAAGATCCGCAAGGCATCAGACTATGCCGAGTACAGGATCGCCGTCAGCAACCTGTTCCGGGAATGCGAACTCGCCTGACGATATCTGCAATGCCGATCCACTCGGGATCTCCCCTGCGCCTGCTATTGCGGCTGATCACTGCTCCGCGGACGACACGCAGTTGTACATCAGCATCGCGATCGTCATCGGACCTACGCCGCCTGGAACCGGTGTGATGGCACTCGCATGCGGTGCAGCCTTCTCAAAATCAACGTCCCCGCAGAGTTTGTTATTCTCGTCCCTGTGGATCCCGACATCGATGACAACAGCGCCCTCTTTGATAAATGAGTCATCGACAAACTTCGGCTTTCCGACTGCCACCACCAGGATATCCGCCTGCCTTGTGATCTCCTTTAAGTTCTGCGTGCGCGAATGGCAGACTGTGACCGTGCCGTTTTCCCGCAGCAATAACATCGCCATCGGTTTTCCCACGATATTGCTGCGCCCGATCACGACACAGTGCTTCCCGGCGATCTCCACGCCGGAGCGTTTCAGCAACTGGATAATGCCAAGCGGCGTGCAGGACACATACCCTTTGCTGCCCACGCAGAGCGCCCCGACATTTTTCTCGTGAAATCCGTCGACATCTTTCTCAGGCGCGATCGTCTGGATCACCTTCTCCTCGTTGATCTGTTTCGGAAGCGGAAGCTGGACAAGGATCCCGTTCACCCCATCGTCCGCATTGAGCTTCTGTACCAGATCCAGAAGCTCCTGTTCTGTCGTCTCCTCCGGAAGCTCATACGCCAGCGACTCGATCCCGATATAGGCGCACGCCTTCTTCTTGTTGCCGACATACACACTTGACGCCGGATCACTGCCCACCTGGATCACGGCGAGGCAGATCTGTTTTCCCTGCCCCTTTAACGCAGTGACCTTTTCCCTTAGCTCATCTTTGATCTCCTGTGAGATCTTCTTTCCGTCTATGATCTGATACATCGTTCATTCTCCCTCTCTACTCAATGCGTTTAAAATCAGATGCCGGGTGCTTGCACCACGGACATACAAAGTCATCTGGCAGAACATCTCCCTCATAAATGTACCCGCACACGGTACAGATATATCCCTTTTTCTTCTCCGCGCCCGCAGGTGCTGTTTTGATATTCTTCTGATAGTAGCTGTAGGTCACAGAATCGTCCTCCGACAGTACCGCACCGTCCGTCACATCTGCGAGAAACAGCGTGTGTGTGCCAAGATCCGTCGCAGAGACCACCTTTGCAGAGAGATATGCGTTCGTCTCCTCCGCAATGTAGATCACGCCGTTCTCTGCCCGCTGAAACGTGACCGCCTCCGTCTTGTCCACATTGGCACCGCTCTGGAATCCCCAGTGCTTATACGTCTCAAACTTTGACTTTTCAGTCAGCATCGACACGTTGAAAACACCTGTCCGCTCGATCATGCCGTGTGTATAATTGTTCTTGTTCACTGCCACCACGATGCGGTTTGGCTCTGTCGTGACCTGTGAGACCGTGTTGACGATACACCCGTTGTCCTTATCACCCTCTCTGGCTGTCAGTATGAACAGCCCGTATGTCAGGTTGTACATTGCTCTCTTGTCCATATGAATCTCCTCCTATCCTAATATAAAATGCGATGCATTTTGCCAGCCGCTGACTTTCTGCCTGCTGCAGCGCAGATATCGCAATCATGTACATTCACTATAACACAAAACAGCCACGGTTGTAAATCAAGTACAGCAAAAAAGGGGCTGTCTGTCACCCCCTCTTTGAGATCACCTTGTCGATCAGGCCAAACGCCATCGCTTCCTGTGCCGACATGTAGTTGTCCCGCTCGGTCGCGAGGGTGATCTCCTCCATGGATCTCCCTGTGTTTTCTGCCAGAATGCGGTCTAACCGCTGCCTGCTTTTCTGCATGTGGTCAGACATGATCCTGATATCCGTCGCCTGTCCCTGGAACCCGTTTCCGTGGATCGCAGGCTGATGTATCATGATCTCTGCGTTGGCGAGGGCGATGCGCTTGCCTTTCGCCCCGCCCGCGAGCAGAAAAGCGCCAAAGCTTGCCGCGAGCCCGACACAGATCGTCGACACATCGCACCGGATATACTGCATCGTGTCATAGATGGCAAATCCCGCAGTGACCGATCCGCCCGGACTGTTGATGTAGAGCTGGATATCTTTCTCCGGATCTTCCCCCTCCAGGTGGAGCATCTGCGCCACGACAAGACTCGCCGAAGCGTCACTGACCTCCTCTCCCAGAAAGATGATCCGGTCTGACAGCAGCCGGGAGAAAATGTCATAGCTGCGCTCCCCCCTGCTGGTCTGTTCGATTACATATGGAATCATGCTCATGCCGCCATCCTGCCTCCCCCCGTCGTACAGATCCTGCACACCGGCACTGAAACGCCACATAATCTCGTCTGTTTCGGATCAAAAACGCCCCTTTTCCGATAGGTCTGCGGGGTACACTGGTACAACCTGCCAAACGCGAGCGTAAACGCCTGCTGCGAATTGTAGTGCGCCTCATAAGCGATCTCAATGATCGGTTCCCCTGTATTGACCAGCCTCTCTGCCGCCAGCGTGAGCCGCCTTCCCTGAATATACTTGTAGATCGTACAGCCCGCTTCCTCCGCAAAAGTACGGGCAATATAGAACTTGGAATAGTTCAGCGCCGCCGCGATCCGATCCAGCGAGAGATCTTCGCCCAGATGTTCCTCTATATAGGAAACAATTTTTTCAAAAATCTTGTCCTCACCCATATATGCTACCTCTTTTCTCCATTTTCCGCACTCATGAAATGCACTTTTTTTAAGTATACCATGGATCTGCGAACCTGTCTGAATAGAAATTGCCCTTTTCGGAAACGCATTACCCCAACACTCGTTACTGTTCACTCCGTTCCCAGTAACAGGTAAAAATCCATGCAAAATTTGCTTCGCAAATGGATTTTTACTCGCTATATGTACGTTTTCGTACGGACTTAGCAGTAAATGCTA
>JAETQI010000109.1 GCA_021770755.1 Lachnospiraceae bacterium | reverse complement strand
GTACCGTCTGATTTGACATAATACATCTCTACAATATCCGCTGCATCATCTGCATTTGTACCAATATTGTTTGCAAGGATCAGTTCCTGTCTCACCATCTGATATGCTTTCTGAGCCGTAATGACACTTGCATTCGCATCATCAACACCATCTGGCGTAGCCGCAGTCGGGTCAATCACTCCATTCGCATCCAAATGATCATCACCTGTCTTCGGATCTGCTGAATCCTTCATTGCATAATAATCAACACCTTTGTAAATTGCATGACTTCCCTCTGTGACCTTATCTGCAATATGTTGTGCCGTCAACATGTTTTTATCCGCATTCTCCGTCTGAGTATCCTCATCAACAACAGTGTACTGTACACCATCCAGTGTGATCTGCTCACCCGCTTTGGCAATGGCAATGGATCCTTTGACATGCTCGTATCCGTTCGTAGCATCTGCCTCTTCACCGATTGTATAAGTCTTACCAGCTATCTGAATTGTATCACCGACTTTTAAGGTATTCATCGTGAAAGTCGCCTTTGTCGCTCCCTCTGCCAGCACACCGTCAAGACCTGCATCTTTCGCATTGACATACTTCTTGACTGTGTCCTGATCCCCTTTTAAGAGATAGGTCTCATTGAACTTAGTCGTCTCTGCCACTCTGTCAATCTCTGTCAGAAGCTGATCAACCTCATCCTGAATTGTCTGACGATCAGAAAGTGCATTCGTACCATTAGCAGCTTTTGTCGCAAGTTCATTCATACGCTGCAACATGTCATGCACTTCTGTCAATGCCCCCTCAGCTGTCTGTACTGCACTGATGCCATCTTCCGCATTAGCTGACGCCTGTGTAAGTCCCCTGATCTGTTTTCTCATTTTCTCTGAAATAGAAAGACCTGCTGCATCATCAGCTGCCCTGTTTACCTTGTAGCCTGATGATAACTTCTCTGCTGATTTAGATAATGTACCCTGTGTGATTCCCAACATTCTGTTAGCGTTCATTGCCCTAAGATTGTGCTGTACTACCATAATATTACCTCCGTGTAATCTTGTGACAAAATCAACTACGACTTTATCACATACCGCGAGCAACTCCATTGCCCACATGCTAAATTTTTAGTTACCTGTTTCCTATTTAGTTGTCCTTGAATCGTGAAGTATGTCTTCTGATTCTATATGAATAATTCACAGATTTTCGGTTTCGGCGCCTTCCCACCAATCACCCATGATTATTACCACATCTTTATCTTGACTGACAAATCAACACTTTATTATGTTTTATCTGCTATAATGTTTATCCCAAGAGACTAAGCACACCCTGATTTGCCTGATTAGACTGAGCGAGCATGGACTGTCCTGCCTGAGAGAGAATGTTCGCGTTAGAGTATTTCACCATCTCTGTCGCCATGTCGGTGTCACGGATCGCAGACTCTGCAGATGTCGTGTTCTCCACTACATTGTCCAGATTGTTGATCGTGTGCTCCAACCTGTTCTGAACCGCTCCGAGCAGTGAACGCTGTGAAGATACGGTTGCGATCGCATCTGCGATAGAATCGATCGCATAAGTTGCTGCTGCACCTGTTGTATCCTTTACATTCAACCCTTTGATGCCAAGCCCTGCTGTATCGAGTGCCTTGATGCCTACGCCGATCTTATTGGTCATGTCTGCATCTGCACCTACGTGGAGGCTAAAATTCAGATCTTCCTTGACGTCAACCTTACCTTTGTTGATAACAAAACTGAGTTTCTCACTGTTATCCGGATCGTACGCGAGACCATTAATGGTTCCTCTATTTCCATTATTTTCGTCAATTTTTGCTGTCATATCCGTAAACTGATTCGTCGTGTCTGCCGTACCGTCTGATTTGACATAATACATCTCTACAATATCCGCTGCATCATCTGCATTTGTA
>JAETQI010000017.1 GCA_021770755.1 Lachnospiraceae bacterium | reverse complement strand
TTACCAGACCTACATTCATTATACAGCGGAGTTTTCTATTTTTGTACTCTGCTCACCGCCTCCGGCATTTGTTAGTCTCCCCAGCTCTGCTGGGGGATTTATACTGTTTCATTAAATATTTTCAGAGGGAGGGAATCAAAATGGGATTCATGCAGAATATCAAGAGTATGTTGAATCATGAATACAATGCTTCTGTGACTGAGAACGGCGCAGTTGGATACAGAACATCCGGAAAGGAGCTGCTGGATCTGAATTTTGCGGTTTCCTCGTTTCGAAATGCTTCGCCGGAAGTGATCACAGAGCACTTTGTAAAGGCTTATTATGAAGACATGAACCTCGCGCTGCGGTGGCTCTTCTATGCGGGCGATGTGCGCGAAGGGCTTGGGGAGCGCAGATTGTTCAGGACGATCATGAGCTATCTGGCGCAGAGCCACATCGAGATCGGAAAGGCTCTGCTGCCGCTGATCCCAGAATATTCGCGGTGGGATATCGTGGTGGATCTGATGGACACTCCGCTTGCAGATGAGGCTGTGAAGCTGATCCGGCAGCAGCTTCATGAGGATCACGTCAACAAGGAAAAAGGACTCTCGATCAGCCTGTGCGCGAAATGGCTTCCTTCGGAGAACGCGTCATCAGACCATACAAAGCAGACGGCGCGCAGACTGGCAAAGAAGCTGTCCATGACAAGCAGGCAGTACCGCCGGATGTTGTCCACATACAGGCAGTACATGGATGTGGTGGAAGTGAAGATGAGCAGCGGGCGATGGGCTGACATCAATTATGAGGCTGTTCCGTCAAGGGCAAATCTGGTATACAACACTGCATTTCTTCGGAATGACGAGGAGCGGCGCAGGGAATTTCTGGGCGCTGTAAAAAAGGGAGAGCAGACGATCCATGCGGGAGTGCTCTATCCGCACGACATCGTTCATTCGTATATTGACACGGAGCGGAAACCGGGCTGGTGGTATCTGAACTCTCCTGATGACACGCTGGAGGCACTGTGGAAGGCACTGCCGGATTATGTGCAGGGCAGCGGAAATACGCTCTGTGTCGCGGACGGTTCCGGAAGCATGTTTTCCAGGGTGGGAAATACGAAAGTGACTTGCCTTGACGTGGCAAACGCGCTTGCGATCTATTTCGCGGAGCACTGTACAGGGCAGTTCAGGGATACCTACATCACGTTCAGCCAGACGCCGCAGTTTGTAGACCTGTCAAAGGGAAAGACGCTTCACGACAAGCTGGAGATCGCCCTGAGCCACAACGAGGTTGCAAATACCAACATCGAGGCGGTGTTTGACCTGATACTGGATACGGCGTTGAAGTACCATATGCCGCAGCGGGAGTTTCCGTCCAACCTGCTGATCCTGTCAGATATGGAGTTTGACACGGCGACAAGAAGCAGTGTCAACGGCAGGTGGGTGTCGCCTGACGAAAAGCTGTTTGATACGTTTGCCAGAAAGTATGCAGCGCACGGATACCGTCTGCCAAGGCTGGTATTCTGGAACATCTGCAGCAGGACAAGGACGATCCCGCTCAGGGAGAACGCGCTTGGCGTGGCTCTGGTAAGTGGTTTCTCTCCATCGGTCACTAAGATGGTGCTTGCGGGCGAGCTTGATCCGTATAAGGCGCTGGTCGAACAACTGATGGTGCCGCGTTATGATGCGGTGGAGAATGCGGTCAAAGGCAGTTCAGATCTGATGGACTTTATGGGATGATTGTGTTATACTATATATGAAACATCAGTGTATTATTATGATTTGGAGGTGATTGTATGCCTAGTGTGTCTGATATTGTAAAAGATTCTGTGGTCGAGTTTTCACGGCTGCAAAACTGGATGCTATCTGCAAGAGAGAACAACGACACGAACACATATAATATGATGCTTGACCGTTATATTGAGCTGAAAGTGATACTTTCTGCAGCAGGTGTAAACATTACTGAACTAGATAAAATTAAGAATTAAATTCAAAAAAGGGTGTTACAACACGCACCCTTTTTATTTTTTTTGAAAAAAATGAATTGTATAGATCTTTTTGGACAGATACAAAGTCTTATATAGTGTATACAGATATGAGGCGCCAATTTTCCTTGCAGGGGTGACAAATGATCGATCAAAGAGACAGACGGTCTGCCGCCGAGACGGCAGTTGAGAATTATTATGATGATGTCTACCGTTTCTGCCGGTATTACACGGGAAACGAGGAGGATTCCTATGACATTACGCAGGAAGTATTTCTGAGGTACCTGAAATATGCAGACGGCTGTAAGCATAGAAATCTGAAAGCGTATCTCATCATGATCGCACGCAACCTGTGCTGTGATCATTTCCGCAGACAGGCGGTTCAGAGGGAAAATACCATTTCCCTCGAATCAATGACTGACGGGGTCAATAGCAACATAGACGCTGTGATGGGAGAATCCGCAAATTATGGCAGGTCGATCGAGGACTGTGACAATGAATTTTTCCTGCGGGAGCTGCTGCAGGGCATTCCGCAGGAGCAGCGGGAGGTTGTGATCATGAGGATCCATGACGGGTTGAAGTTCCGCGAGATCGCCAGGATCACGGGCTGCAGCCTGCCGACGGCAAAAACACGGTTCCGGTTGGGGATCGCGGGCATCAGAAAGAAAATGTAAAAGAGAGGTGGTATTATGGCTGAAAAATATGATGATATCAGGGAAATTTTTGGCAAATATGACGCGTCTCTCCTAATTGACGACGCCAGAAAACAGGAAACCTTAGAACAACTGCGGCTGGATCAGAAGGCGCAGGCGATGTTATCGCCGGGAAGAAACCAAAAGCGCCTGGACTTTGAGATCCTGAAATATCAGTTCTGTTATATGGACAAGACGATCCTGTTCCTTCATATGGCGGTATGTCTGGGGATCATTTTCCTCGGGAGATACCGGCATTGGGAACAGATCGCCATGATCGTGTCAGGCGTGCTGGGTGCACTGTCGCTGTTGGAGGTGGGCAATCTGTTCTTTGCGGGAATGACCGAGCTTGGGGAGAGCTGTTATTTTAACGTGCGCCAGCTCACGGCGTTTCAGATGGTGTACTCGGGCGTGATCAGCCTTGCGGCATTGATGATCACGACGGTGTCTGCCGGTCTGAAATATCAGTTGGATATCATGCGGACGGGACTCTATATCCTGGTTCCGTTTGTGTTTACAGAATGGATCTGTCTGACAGTGATGATCTCGGAGGCCGGAAGACGTAATCTGCTGCTGCTCATTGCAGCCGGCATCTTTTCCGGGGGATTCTGGGCTGTGCTCTCATCGATCCAGGTTCTGTATGAGTCGTCGGCACTGGTGTTCTGGGTCATGGCGCTGCTTGCAGGCACTGGCATGCTGGCGATGCAGGTCAGGAGATTTTTCAATGCGCTGGATAAGGGGGAGATCTTATGTGCAGATTAGAATTGACGGGATTGGAAAAGACATACGGAAACAAAAAACATACGAAACGCGCAGTACAGAGCCTGACGGCAGGATTTGATCACGGGGTGTACGGACTGCTCGGTGAAAATGGTGCGGGAAAAACGACGCTGATGCGCATGATCGTCGGCATATTGAAGCCGACACAGGGACAGATCACCTGTGACGGAATACCGATCGGACAGCTCGGCGGAGCTTACCGGAACCTGCTGGGATATCTGCCGCAGGAGTTCGGGTACTATAAGGAGTTCAGCGCAGTGCGTTTTCTAAACTATATCGCCGCACTGAAGGCGATAGAACCGCACACTGCAAAAGAACGCATAGCGCATCTGCTGGAAACAGTGGGACTGAGCGAGGACGCCGGCAGGAAGCTAAAGACCTATTCCGGCGGCATGCTGCGCAGGATCGGTATCGCACAGGCGCTTCTGAACGATCCGGAAATCCTGATCCTCGATGAGCCGACAGCAGGGCTTGATCCAAGGGAGCGGGTCCGCTTCCGGAATATCATAAGCGCACTGGGAAAAGACCGGATCGTGATTCTCTCGACACATATCGTGTCTGACGTGGAATATATTGCTGACCAGATCATGATCATGAAACAGGGACAGTTGATCAGATCCGGAACACCAGCGCAGATCCTGGAGCCTGTCGCGGGCTGTGTATGGAACTGCATCGTGCCCGCCCAGACAGCGGACGGACTCGAAGCAGCGTATGCAGTGAGCAATCTCAGAAATTACAATGGGGATGACCACAGGGAACAGGTGGAGCTGCGGATCGTGTCAGGAGAGAAGCCGCACCCCGACGCGGCAGCGGTGGAACCGGTTCTGGAAGACGCGTATCTGTATTATATTGAAAAAGCTATTGAGGAGGATTCAAATGAGACTGTACAAGATCGAACTATATAAGATCTGCTCGAAAAAGATGTTCATATACAGCGCGCTGGCCTCGCTGGCGATCCTGCTGCTGTATTTCTGGAGCTATGTCATAAGCACGGAATCGACGATCAACGGTGTGAAATATACAGGTTGTCAGGCTGTCAGGATGGACCGCGGGATCACGGAGGAGTTTAAGGGAGCGCTCACGGACCAGAAAGTTGCGCAGATCATTGAAAAATATGGATTCCCAAGCGGTGTAGAAGAGTTTTCCAATGTATTCACGGACAGAAATTATCTGAATGATTTTATCATGAATGGATTTTCGGACGGATATTTTCATGACTTTGAAGATTATCGTGTGGGAACCTGTACCTATCCGGTCGCGGAGACGGAACTTGGCAAGGCAAGTGCCATGACAGGCAAAGCGCTTTTATTAGAGTACAGTTACGGATGGAAGGCATTCACGGAGGTACTACAGACTGGATGCATCCTGGGGATCGCATTGACCCTGATCGCCCTGTCGCCGGTTTTTTCCGGAGAGAATACCGTCAATACACGGCAGATCTTATTCACCACGAAAGAGGGCCCGGCAAAGGATATCCTTGTCAAGATCGCGGCAGGAATGACTGTTGCAGCCGGGATCTATGCCGTGATCCTGCTGTTGGTTCTCGTGCTCTCGTGGAGCGTGTTCGGCCTGGATGGCCTGAACTGTTTCTACGGCCAGGTGATGCAGGGAGGACCGTATATCAGTGACTGGAACGAATATCATAACGCCACCACTGATTACATGAGGGAATTTTTATGTTATTATGTCCTGTCCTGCTTTTTGGCGATGGCTGAGACCGGGGCGGTTTCGCTGTACTTTTCCGCACACTGCAAAAGCTCCCTGCAGTCGGTTGTAGCCGTCATTATCAGCATCCTGCTGCCGCTTCTCTTATTTATACTAAGACAGGATCAGAATTTTATATTTGTCATCATGAATGTATTTCCATTGATCTTACTCGGGATCGCGCTCATGAGTTTTGTCCCGGAATTTTCCAACAAAGGATATTCCTGCATCGCCAAAACCGTGTGCTGTGCGCTCCCGGCAGCCATGGGCTATTTTCTGAGATATCGTTTTCTCTTTTACGTATCACTTCCGATCTGGCTGATCATGGAGGGAATGTATTGGGATATAAGCATATGGAGAGAGATTTACCCATGGATGCTGTCCGCTGTAGTTGGTTTCGCGGCAGTGTCATCTGTGATCTTTCTTGTGTGCAGTTGGAGAAAATATAAGTGTTCGTAAAGAAACTGATTGAGAAATGCGGGTTCTGGGTATATAATAAGTACAGTTATACAATTCTAAAGATAAAGATCATAGTTTCAGAAATACAAGAGGAAGATCATATGCTGGAATACATATGCCCAAAATGCGGGACAAAAGTATCTGTAAAAGAAGGACAGCGGCTGCCGTCGCTATACTGCAGGAACTGTATGAAGATCAATCAGTTGACTATGTTGAGAATGATACAGCCGCGTGATCTGAGACCCAGTACATTAAAAAAGATACCGGAGATATAGGCTGTTGTCATTGAGGGAAAGAGACAATAGAATATCAGGGCAGCGATCGCTCTGGAGAGTGAATCGTGAAATCATGAAAAGATTGGTAAGGGCGCATGGAACACATGTGCCCTTTGTGCGCAGTCCTGTGTACCCTCCAGAGAAAACAGATCAGGATATAAAAACCGAAGTCACCTTTCAGGCATATAATTTATTAGGGATCAAGTCGCGGAAGTCAGGCACTGATCTTCTAATATGAATGAGGTGGTTTCAGATGAACAACTTTAATATGAACCGGATGTTCCAGCCTCCGAATCTGTTCGGCGGAAACGTTCCAAACAGGAATATGCATCAAAGAACAATGCAGCATTCCCGCGATGGTATGTACGGGACAGAAACGGTTTTACCGGATCCTGCACAGTGTACAGACCATGTGGAATCCGAAAACAGCGAACCAGAGGAACAGAATTCTTTTACAGGGTGGGAAGCGTCCGGATTTCCCTGCGGTCCGATGGGACCAAGAGGAGACATCGGACCCATGGGACCAAGAGGAGAGCCAGGGCCTCCGGGGTGTCCTGGTGAGCGCGGTGAGACCGGTCCACAGGGCGTCACTGGTCCACAGGGGCCGCAAGGGGCTACAGGCCCTATGGGACCGAGAGGAGAACCAGGGGCACGCGGTCCGGCAGGACCGCCCGGATATCCGCAGAGCAGCATCTTTGCGACTTTTTCGGCGCAGGAGCTGATCGTTCCGGCAAGTGCCAGCCTTTCACTCAGAACAGAGATACCGGATGTAACCCAGAACATTGTTCCTGGCAGCAGTTGTTCCATATCGCTGACTCCGGGGTACTATGTCATCAGTTACTATCTGTCCACAGTGATGAAACGACATGGTCTCGTCAGGCTGACGCCAATCTTTAATGACTGCAGACAAAATCTATACGGCGCATGCGCAGAATCAGCGAGGCGAAAAGAACTGCTGGTATTGTCACGATATTTCATCGTCGAGATCCCGACGGGCAGCACGCTGTTTTTTGACTGGCACTCATCATTGGGGGCTTCCAGGATCAACATGGATCTGAGTATACAAAAACTATGCCGATAATGCAAAAGATCAGCCGCACTGGCCTGTGCAGGAGAGATTCTGAGAGACTGTCTCAAAAAAGGAGAGGAAAGCGATGCCGACAATAAGTCTTTGCATGATTGTCAAAAATGAGGAAAAACACATTGCGCGCTGTCTCGACAGTGTGTCGGGGCTTGTGGATGAAATGATCATTGTAGATACAGGTTCTACGGATCGGACGGTGGAAATCGTGTCCGGCTATACATCAAAGGTTTTTTCATATCAATGGAAGGACGATTTCGCCGATGCCAGAAATACTTCTTTTTCCAGGGCGTCCATGGACTATTGTATGTGGATGGATGCCGATGATATTCTGGAAGCTTCGGAAAGGGAAAAATTTTTGCAGCTAAAGAAAACGCTGTCATCAGACACAGACATTGTAATGATGAAGTATCATACTTCATTTGACGAGGCAGGGAGACCGTCTTTTTCTTATTTCAGGGAAAGGTGGATCAGAAACAGTCCGCAGTACCGATGGGTTGGCGCAGTTCATGAAGTGATCCCGCCAAAGGGCAGAGTGATCTATTCGGACATTGCAGTCAGCCATAAGAAAATCGGCGCCGGAGACCCTGACCGGAATCTGAACATCTATCGGAAAATGATAGCAAATGGTGTACTGCTGGAACCGCGGCAGCAGTATTACTATGGACGGGAGCTGTACTATCACAAATTATATGAAGAAGCTGTTTCCGTGCTGGAACAGTTCCTGTGCTCGAAAGAAGGATGGATCGAGAATAAAATAGAAGCCTGCTCTATCTGTGCGGACTGCTATATCCAGATGGGGCAGGAGGAGACTGCACTGATTACACTTTTGCGCAGCATGAGTTACGACCTGCCAAGAGCGGAGCTGTGCTGTGAGATCGGAAAATATTTTCTGGAGCATGGAAATATTCGCAATGCGATCTATTGGTATGAAACTGCGTTGAATGTACCGAAAAATGAATATGCCGGCGGGTTTATGCTGCCAGACTGCCACGACTATGTCCCGCTCCTGCAGCTTTGCGTATGCTATGACAGGCTTGGAGAGCGTTATAAAGCGCGGGAATACAACGAGAGAGCCGGAGCCTGCAAGCCGTACTCCAGGGCATATCTCTATAACAAACAATATTTTGACAGTCAGGAAAAGACATTTTTCGACAAAAAGTAACAATGATTGGGGAACAGCATAAAGTAATTATAGAAAAAGGTACTTTTTAAGTGCCTTTTTCAAATACACAGGAAGGATGTGTTTGAATGAATCAAAGTAACTCATGCAACTGTTATCCGAATCCGTGCAATCCCCATTGCTGTGAGCGCGGGCCGGCAGGACCAAAGGGCGATCAGGGGCCAATGGGGCCTCAGGGCGTAAAAGGTGATCCCGGCTGTCCCGGCCCCAAGGGCGACCGTGGTGATCCTGGCCCAATGGGACCTCAGGGAATTCCCGGCGCTCCGGGTGCAAGAGGTCCCAGAGGGAACACGGGACCTGTCGGGCCTACGGGAAACACAGGTCCCAGAGGTTGTCCGGGTCCCAGAGGATATGCAGGTCCGCAGGGGATCCAGGGTGTCCAGGGTGTCCGCGGCGACGTCGGTCCGAAAGGTGATCCCGGCTGCGAAGGGCCTAAGGGTGATGTTGGACCGCAGGGACCAGCAGGACCAATCGGCCCAGTCGGTCCAATCGGACCGCAGGGTGACGCAGGTCCGCAGGGACCCAGAGGGATTCCCGGGCCAACGGGACCGACTGGACCTACGGGTTCCATGGGGCCGCAAGGTGTGACAGGACCACAGGGGATCCAGGGTGTGACAGGACCGATCGGCGTCCAGGGGCCGAAAGGATGCCCGGGAGATGAAGGGCCTATGGGACCGACAGGTGCGACCGGAGCGACAGGTGCAACAGGAGCGACGGGTGCTGATGGTGCGACAGGCGCAACCGGAGCGACAGGCGCAACTGGTGCTGATGGTGCAACGGGAGCAGATGGAGCAGCAGGTGCGACTGGTGCGACGGGTGCGACGGGCGCAACTGGCGCAGATGGAGCAATCGGCGCAACGGGTGCGACTGGCGCAACTGGAGCTGATGGAGCAACGGGAGCGACAGGTGCGACAGGTGCTGACGGCGCAACAGGAGCGACAGGTGCAACTGGCGCTGATGGTGCAACGGGAGCGACAGGCGCGACAGGTGCTGACGGCGCAACAGGAGCGACAGGTGCAACTGGCGCTGATGGTGCAGCAGGAGCAACAGGCGCGACAGGAGCGACAGGTGCTGACGGAGCAACAGGAGCGACAGGCGCAACAGGAGCTGATGGAGCAACTGGTGCAACTGGAGCTGATGGAGCGACCGGAGCGACAGGCGCAACAGGAGCTGATGGAGCAACCGGAGCGACAGGTGCGACAGGTGCAACTGGCGCAGATGGCGCAACAGGAGCGACAGGTGCTGACGGAGCAACAGGTGCGACAGGTGCAACGGGCGCTGACGGAGCAACCGGCGCGACAGGTGCAACGGGTGCGACTGGCGCTGCGGGCACAGGCGCGATCATTCCGTTTGCATCAGGGCTTCCGATCACTGTGACGACAATTGCCGGAGGACTTGCGGGGCTGCCCGCCTTTGTAGGATTTGGAAACAGCGCGCAGGGACTCACACTTTTGGGCTCCTCAATTGATATCACAAATGCCAGCGGAACGCTTTCCAATTTTGCATTCCAGGTTCCGCGGGCTGGGATCATCACCGGGTTCAGTGCTTTTTTCAGCACAACTGCAGCACTGTCTCTGATCGGTTCCAACGTTACGGTGAATGCGCAGATATATCAGTCTGCGACGCCAAACAACGTATTTACGCCGATAGCCGGAACACTGATCAGTCTGTCGCCAACACTCACCGGCGTCATTTCCGTCGGTACATTGTTAAACGGTGCACTTACAGGACTCAACATTCCGGTAACAGCCCAGACACGGCTGATGCTGGTATTCTCAGCAACGGCAAGCGGATTGACTCTCGTCAATACAGTCGCCGGATACGCAAGCGCTGGATTGAGTATCAATTAAATTGACAGTCCCTCCCACATACCATGCATGTGGGAGGGACTCATTTGATTTGTCAGGAAACAGATTGAGGAATATGGTTTCAGGGTATATAATAAATTATAGCCTGTGCTGCGATCATTTTTCAAACACGCTCTAAAGTGTAAAAATGAAAGCTACGCCGGAAAAACAGTGTTTACAGTAAAAACATAACAAGGGAGGACAATATGGAACTAAAGTTTCGCGCAACGATACTTCAAAATGGAAATATGGATGCTGCCTATGTAGAAGTCCCATATGATATCAAAAAACTTTTTGGCAAAGGCCGTCTGCTGGTAAATGCCACTTTTGACGGCATTCCATACAGGGGACAGGTCGTAAAGATGGGCACCCCCTGCTATATCATCGGCGTAACCAGACAGATCCGCAGACAGATCGGCAAGAGCTTTGGCGATACTGTCGAAGTTGTTCTGCGGGAAAGGGACAGCGAGGAAGCGCCCCTGTGGAAATGCCCCAAATGCGGGAAGACATTTCAGAAAAAAGGACAGAGTCATTTCTGCGGGGAAAAACCGGAAACCATCGATGCATATATCCAATACCAGGATCCGGATAAACAGGAGGCACTACAGCATATCCGTCAGATTCTCCGAAGCGCATTGCCGGAAGCGGAAGAGCGCATCTCATGGAGTATGCCGACTTACTGGAAAAAGCACAATATTCTTCATTTTGCCGCATCGAAAGGACACATTGGACTGTATCCGGGACCAGAAGCCGTATCACACTTTAAGGAGGAACTCCAGGACTACAAGACCGATAAGGGGACGATCCGTATCCCTTACGGCAGGATTGATGACGCGTTGATCGCAAAGATCGCAAAATGGTGCTGGGAAACCGGAAACCATGCGTAGCTTGTATCACCCGATATCCGGAAAATATTAAGAAATTTTTAAACATCTTCATATAGTCAGTCCTTGAAAAGTATGATAAAATCACACATGAGACAGAGTTTTTACAGACAGGTAATAACTGTAAGAATCATTTTTAAGATCATTGCAATAATAACTGGATAAGGATGTTTTTAAGACACAGAAAGAAAAGGATGGGAAAGAGGATGAAAAGGAAACTGTACTATGTGCTATTTTTGTTGTATGCCATTGTCGTAGTCTTTGTGTTGTATCTGAACGGTGTATTTACAGGGGAGTGGAGTTCCTCGATCAATCTGATCATCAATATCGGATTCCTGCTGATCATCGGAATTCTTTTTGTCATATCTTCCATCAGTTTCGGAAGATTGGGCAGGGTAACCGATGAGCTGGAACAGGCCAGTCAGCGCTTAAAGGAAGACTATAAGAAGGCAGGCGGGCGCAATCTCTGGTCAGAGCACAGGGATAATGCCGAATTCTTTGAGGAAAAAGACCTGCAGGATGCTTTCGACAAATACCGCCTGCGGGTAAAAAGTGTGAAGGCAAGGCGAGGCACTGGTTCATCCTGCGATCTGGAAGAATATATTAACGAGGATCTTCTGGACACGGTAGGTATGAATTTCTTTAATTCCGGCGTTCCGGGGACTCTTACAGGCATAGGTATCCTGGGAACATTCCTGGGGCTGTCCATGGGATTGGGTGCATTCAGCGGTGATGATATCTTTACGATCTCCGACAATGTGGGTTCGCTGCTTTCCGGTATGAAAGTGGCTTTTCACACTTCTGTGTACGGTATCTTCTTCTCACTGGTGTTTAATATCATTTATAGAAGCATAATGACGGAGGCTTATCAGACACTGGATGCGTTTTTGAACGTGTTCCGTCAGACCACACAGCCGTTTGCAATGAAAGATGATGAAAATTCTGCAACAATGCTCGTTTATCAGGCGGGAATGGCAAGTACCCTAAGGCAGATCCTTGAAATGATGAAGGGCAGTGCGGCGGAACAGACTGCTGGCGTAGGGCGCATTGTGGATCAATTCACACAGCAGATGCAGACGGCGCTGGACACGGATTTCAAGAAACTCGGGAATGTCCTAAAGAGTGCAGGAGAGTCGCAGACTGCCAGTGCAGCCAATGTTGCCCAGATGGTGGAAGCAGTCACAGCCCTGGTGGAAACAAACCGCAATATGCAGGAGGCGCTCACATCCATAATGGAACGGCAGGAGATATTTGCGGGACAGCTCGAGGATCAGAAAAAAATGCTGACAGACATGTGCAACGATATGAGCGACGAGATCAGCAGCCAGTTATATACATTTGAGCAGATGAGGAATTTGTATGAAAAATAGACGAAGAAACAGGGAAGCTTTTGCGGAGCACAGCTACTGGCAGTCTTATTCGGATATGATGGCGGCGCTTCTGCTGATATTTATCTTGCTGATCGCGATCACCCTTGCCATATACAGACAGAAAACGAACGATCTCGACCAGACCAGGCTGGAGCTGAATGCAGCACAGAGCGAGCTGGATGCGACAATAGCGGATCTGGCACTCTCCAAGACAGAGCTGGAAAAATCAAATGAGGAGCTTGCCTCTTCCTTGGCGGAGTTGCAGCAGGCATACGAACAGGCAGCGTTGACACAGGAAGAACTGAATAACGCTTATCTGGAGATCGAAAATGCCAGACAGGAACTGACAACGACCAAACAGGAGCTGCAGGACATCGTCGGTATCCGCACGGACATTATCGGAGCGCTGCAGTCGGCTTTCAGCAACTCTACGATGAAGGTGGATGCACAGACAGGTTCCATCACGTTTTCCTCGGATGTGCTTTTCCGCTATAACAGTTCCTCGCTGACTACGGAAAGCAAGGAAACCTTGCAAAATATCATACCGATGTATCTCGATGTGCTGCTTCAGGATCAGTTCCGTGGTTACATTGCCGAGATCATTATAGAGGGGCATACGGATACGGACGGAAGTTATCAGAGCAACATGGAGCTATCCTATGAGCGCGCGAATGCGGTGGCGGAGTTCTGCCTGGACAAAGACAACGGACTCAGCGAAGCAAAGATCGAACAGTTGCAGAAACTTCTCACCGTCAACGGAAAATCATGGAGCAGTCCGGTCTATCAAAAAGATGATCTGGGCAATCCCACAGAGAAGGTGGATATGCCTTCTTCCAGAAGAGTGGAGATAAAATTCCGGTTGAAGGAAGATGAGATGATCAAGAAGATCGCGGGGATCTTGAATCAGGAATAAGGATATAGAATCGTTTAAAGGCAGTAAAACATTTGTTTTGCTGCCTTTTTTACGCATATTTATCATTTTTATTGACTTACTATCAATTGATTGTTATAATATCAATTGATAGAATTTAGTATCGGAGGTGGTTCCAAGTGGCAAATAGTACGCTGATTGGCAAGGTTCACATCAATTGTTCTGTATGCAATATGCTCCATGAAGTGGAAGAGCGGGCGCGAATGACCAGCACAGTGATAAAAGGCGAAAAAGTCTTTTGCGAGGAACATTATTATGTATGCACGGGCAGTCACAAGGACAACTGCGAATTTCAGACAGAGAACCTGATGAGCAATAACCAGATGGCTGCGAGAAACGCGTACCGCAAGACACATGACCTGCTCACGTCAGATGAGATCGTTGCGGTGCGCGAAAACTATGGTCTGACGCAGGTCGAAGCGGCACGCCTGCTCGGCTGGGGAGAGGCGACCATCGCACGGTATGAGAGCAAAGCGATACAAGATGAGGCTTACGACACGATGCTGCGCATCATACAGGACGATCCGTTCAGGGCGATCGCGCTTTTGGATAAGAACAGCGATAAATTTCCGGAATCAAAGAGAGTGCAGATCCGGGCTAAGATGGCGGAGAAACTGGATTCTTATGGAAAGGAATATTTAAGCCGCCAGGTTTTTGCCAGTGAGTATGTACAATTTTCTGTCCCTTCTGATTTTAACGGTTATAAGCTGCTTGATATTGATAAAGTTGAATCCATTGTTTCATACTATGCATCGCAGATCACAGACCTTTGCAAGTTCCAGCTTATGAATCTGCTGTGGTGTGCAGATGCGCTGCATTTTAAGACCTACAGTAACTCCATGACAGGATTGGTCTATTGCCACGAGCCTGCAGGAATACTGCCGGTTGGTCATGTGAACCTAACCGGCCTGAAAAATGTGAATGCGCGTGTGGAAGAGGACTATGAGGCAACAAGATATCATTTTTATCCGAATACATCACTGGATCCCTCCGGATTATCCAAAAATGAGACCGCGATCCTGGATACCGTTATCTCAAAATTCAGAAATTATGATGCGCCCCTTCTGGCTTCCTGTATTCAGGAAGAGAGTGCATACGCCCAGACAGAGCAGGGAAATCTTATTCCATATAGCCTTTGCAAAAAAATTCGGGTATTTTAGCAAAATATATGCGTGTAAAAATTTACACACGCATATATTTTGCTGTTATCATTGGGGTTACTGCCCACTCGTCCGCCAAATTGATAAAAGCCTTTTCCATTATCAATTTGTGTGCAATATTTGTTGCTGTTGATGCCTGCGTTTAACAAAATTGTGGCAGAATCAGTTGGGGCGTGAACAGTCACATCATTGGTCTGACTATTGATCACGGTCGTAAGTTTTGATTTACTTTAGCTTTATCGTGCGTTATAATTTATTGAAGGGTATCATTTTTTCAACGGATTATTATTAAGGAACGAACATCTATGAAGAATATGAAGGACATTCGGCAGACATTGCGAGAGCAGGTTTCATCAGACCGCTTTAAGTACAAGCTGATCATCTATTCTATTACAATGGTTCATGTCGTTTTGCTTGTGCTTTTTAATTTTCTGCATATCTGGCCGATGGTTGTTGTCAATATTGGAAGTGTAGCTGTTTATATGAAATGCATTGGCATTATTAAGAGTGGTGAAGAACACGAGATGATCAAGGTCTTTTACATGACGTATTGGGAGATCATTATCCATTCTTTTATCGCTACGATCTGCGTGGGGTGGTGGTTTGGATTTCCGCAGTATATAATCGGATTGATTCCATTCGGGTATTACATGTGTGCAACTCTGCTAGAGGGTAAACGGCGGTATATGATCGCGACAGCCCTTGGACTGATCGCAGCATTATCCTTTATCGCGTGCCGCAGTCTGTCCCTGTTTGCAGGTGCGATCTTCCCGCTGGAGCTTCCTGTGGCTGCGGAGCTGCTGATCTACATATTTAATTCTGTCTGCAATTTTGTATTCCTGTTTATGGTAACCGTGATCTTTGTGTGGGACATGCAGCGGATCACACTGCAGTTGCGCAGCCAGAATGTTGCCCTTGACACCATGGCAAGCATCGATCCGCTGACCGGACTTTACAATCGCAGGAGTATGCAGGATTTTTTTTACCGTGTATTGAAGGCGGAGATCGATTTCAGCCTGATCATGTGCGATATTGATAATTTCAAGCGGGTGAATGACTCGTATGGACATGATTTTGGTGATGTGGTATTAAAAGAAATCGCCCATATCGCACAGCAGCAGATGAAGGATAAAGGCTATGTGTGCCGGTGGGGCGGGGAGGAGATTTTGATCCTGAGTACCGATAGCCTCGATCACACATGCGAGGCTGCAGAGCGCATCCGTCATGATGTGGAGGAACATGTATTCCGATGCCGAGGAAAGGAGCTGCATTGTACGCTTACGCTTGGTGTCGCAGGTCATCGTGCAGGTACGATCATCGAGGATACGATCAAACATGCAGACAACAGACTCTATCACGGGAAACAAAATGGTAAGAACCTTGTTGTGACACCATATAATTCACAATAAAACCACGCTTTGCGTGGTTTCTTGATACATTTTAATGACTTTTAAAGTAAGTGTACAAGAAACTGTTCAGAAATTAGCCGATTATCACAATCTATTGTAAAATTTTAATGAAATAGAAGTGGCAACCTTTTATTCGCAAAAGCATACTTTAACGAATAGTTTCAGATACCCTATACCGATATGGCAAAAATAGCCCTACATAGATCAATCCATATAGGGCTGCCTTAAAAGTTTTTGTTATTGGCTTATTTTGGTTTATCTTCCTTCACATCTTTGGAAGCCTGATCCACTTTATGATTTTCGTGTCCCTTGACTAAGATTTTCGTGATATCTGCAAAAGGTTTTCTGGCATTCTCTGGAATTTCCACATAGTTACTCGAGGCTGTATCGATATACAATAATCTCAGATATTTCATCGTATCCGGCGATAAATCCCTTGCCGCCAGCCTGGTTTCGATCAGGGACTTCATGAATGCAAATAATATCGCAAAGATCGGAACACCCACGACCATTCCCAGGATTCCCCAGATACCGCCGAACAACGTGATCGAAAAGATAACCCAGAAGCTTGATAAGCCTGTGGAGCTGCCAAGGATCTTGGGACCTATGATGTTTCCATCAACCTGCTGCAGTATGATAACGAATATTACAAAATAAAGCGCCTGCAATGGATCAATAAAAAGGATCAGCAATGTGGACGGAATGGCTCCCAAAAAAGGTCCGAAAAAAGGAATGATATTCGTTACCCCGATGATCACGCTGATCAGCACACAGAACGGCGTTCCGAGAATACTTGTCACCGCAAAACAGATCACGCCGATAATGATGGAATCCAGGATCTTGCCGACAAAAAATCCGCCGAAAGTTTTATGTGCAAAACGTACATTGCTGATAAAACGGTTCGCACGGTTGACAGAGCAAAAGGCGTACACGATCTTCTTCGCCTGCGCGGCAAACAGTTCCTTGCTGGCTAACAGATAGATCGATATGATAAACCCGATCACAAAATTCCAAAGCTCCTTAAATATAGAGTAAACACTCATCGAAACGGATGTGATCACATTGATGATCCCGCTAAACTGTGACAGCATTTCCGTGACATTGTTGATACTGTTTAGCTGAGGCAGCACTTCGTTGTTGATCACCGTCGAAAAACTCATGGAAGACTGCGCCAGAAAATCCATCACACTCTTTTGAAATTCGGGATTGTCATTTAGGAGCTGGGATATCCATAAGCTAAATGTGTTGATATAACTTGGAAATTGCTCTAAAATGGTTCTGATACTATTGGCGATCTGCGGTATAACGACTGAGAAAAAAGCAAACAGCACCCACAAGACCAACACATCTGTAATGATAATGGAAAGAAAACGCTTCGGATTTTTCTTGTTTTCTTTTTTGATCAGTGCAAATAAGGGGGTTGTGATAACGCGTTCTGTAGCATTTACAAGCGGGGCAAGTAAATACGCGAGGATGAATCCGTCGATGATCGGCATCAATATTGTGAGAAGATTTCTGATCCTCAATGAAAAACTATCAATGTGGAATATCACATAATAACTCAAAAATCCCCCAAGAACCACAAAAAATGCTGTAAGTCCCCATTTAATATAGTCTTTATTATTTCTCATTCTCTGACTTATCTCCTATCTTGTCCAATTTTTTATTGGATTTATTTTGTAAAATGGTATAGAATGATTATAGCACATTATGGCAGATAATTATACTAAAGTTTTATTAATTAAGAGGAGTTGCATTCAGGTGGAAAAAGTAAACAAATCAACCTATCATGACGAAGTAAATAAGAAGAATATCATGCACTTGAGAGAACTGCTGGACACTCTTCCACCCTTCTGCGGGCAATATTTCAGAGGAATGCAGGAATACATATCGAGCAGGACCAGGGTTGCCTACGCGTACGACATCCGTGTGTTTTTCGAATACCTGCATGATAATAATTCCGTTTTCAAGAAAACGCCGATCAAGGAATATCGGCTCGAGATCCTTGATCTGATCACGCGGATGGATATCGAGGAATATCTGGAGCACTGTACTTACTATACAAAGGATGGCAAGGAATACATGAACGATGAGCGGGGGAAGGCTAGGAAGCTCGCCTCCCTGAGAAGCTTTTATAATTACTTTTTCAGGAACGAGATGATCGAAAAAAATCCTGCCGCCCTTGTTCAGATGCCAAAACTGCATGACAAGGAGATCATCAGGCTGGACCCCGATGAGGTCGCCATATTGCTGGATACTGTCGAGACAGGGGAGAACCTCACCAAAAAACAGCTCCAATATCACGAGAAGAACAAGCTGAGGGACATCGCACTGCTCACACTGATGCTTGGTACAGGAATCCGTGTATCCGAGTGTGTCGGCGTTGATATACAGGATGTCGACTTTAAGAACAACGGAATCAAAATACGGCGCAAGGGCGGGTATGAAGCCGTTGTATATTTTGGCGAGGAGGTCGAGCTGGCACTCCTTGATTACCTGGAACAGCGGTCGAACATGACGCCTGTTCAGGGACATGAGGATGCCCTGTTTCTGTCTATGCAGAATAAACGGATCACTGTGCGCGCTGTAGAAAATCTGGTCAAAAAATATGCATCTGTGGTCACGTCGCTGAAAAAGATCACTCCCCACAAATTGAGGAGTACTTACGGTACGACCCTCTATAGGGAAACTGGGGATATTTACCTTGTGGCAGACGTACTTGGCCACAAGGATGTAAATACCACCAGAAAGCATTACGCTGCTCTCGAGGAGGACAGACGCCGTCAGGCAGCGAAAGCAGTTATATTAAGGGAAAAACGCTAATCATTCACAAAATCAGACGCATAGTATGGAACGATAACGTAGTTGCCAGCGACAATTGCATCAGAAGAAAGGGTATTCAGCTTCTTTACTTCTGAGACATACTCATAGATATCCTTGTAATGATCCGGATCAAAATTGTCGTTGGCGATCGACCAGAGGGTGTCCCCCTTTGCGATCTCGATGCTCTTATAGTATTTGTAAGATGGCTGATGTTCCATATCATTGGCTTCCGTTGAAAAAGAAGCCAGCAGAAATGATACGGTGATCATAATGATAAGGGACAGGATCAAAGCGATCATATGATGTCTTACCTGTCTTTTGCGTTTTTGCCTGTTGAGCAGTGCCTTTGTCGTATAATCGGTAGCATTCATAGTATATTTCTCCTTTACAGAAATAGAACGAACAAGATTTCCAAACAAGATTTCCAAACAATTATTCCGAACAGTTGTTTAAACAGATTATACAGAACAAAGTTTTGATTGTCAATACTTTTATGAAAAATTTCCAAACAATTTTTCGGAATATACGTTTGCATTTTTCAGAAAAGTATGTTATAATAACATAGGGTCTCGGAGAATATTAAAATTTCGGGAAACGATCACAAAAAAGGAGGCATTACATATGGCATATGGAAAAATAACAGCAAAACAAAAAGAAATTTTGGAATTTATCAAAGCGGAGATTCTCAGAAAAGGTTATCCGCCATCAGTCCGGGAGATCTGCGAGGCAGTAAACTTAAAGTCCACTTCTTCTGTTCACTCACATCTCGAGACACTTGAAAAGAACGGATATATCAGAAGGGATCCGACGAAGCCCCGCGCGATCGAGATCATGGATGACAGCTTCCAGATGGTCCGGCTCGAGATGACAAGCGTGCCGATCGTGGGAACGGTTGCTGCCGGCTTACCGATCCTTGCAGAGCAGAACATCGAGGGATACTTCCCGATCCCGGCGGAGATGGTGCCGGCCGGCGAGTCCTTTGTATTAAAGGTGAAAGGTGACAGTATGATCAATGCAGGTATTTTTAACGGTGATCAGATCTTTATTCACGCGTGCAATACCGCTGAAAACGGTGATACGGTTGTGGCTCTGGTGGATGATTCCGCGACTGTCAAGACATACTATAAGGAAGACGGACATTACAGACTTCAGCCGGAGAACGATACGATGGATCCCATTATCTTAGATGATGTAGAAATTCTGGGAAAAGTATACGGTGTATTTCGTTTATATCACTAAATTGTGATCGGTGAGTATTTCGCCCGTGTGCAATCGAGTAGGGAAGAGCCTCTTCTTCCCCTACTTGTGCGCCGGGCGTCCGTCAGCGCATGCTGACATTTTTCCTCTGAACGCCCGTGTGCATAAAAAGCGGTCAATACTTTCGTATCTGACCGCTTTTTGTACATTTGCATGTATTGGAAACATGTATCACTTATTGCATCGTCCTGATATCAACAACCTTTCCGTCGCGCCACATGCGCTCCAGGTCATAGAATCCACGACTCTCCTTGTCAAATACGTGTACAAGGATGTCATTGTAGTCCATCAGGATCCAGTTTGCGGCATTATAGCCTTCCACACTCCTGGGATGGACACCGCTCCTGGCGAGCTGCTCTTCCACATGATCTGCCAATGCCTGTATCTGGCTCGTGTTTGTACCGTTTGTGATCACAAAGTAATCTGCGATCGTAGACACTTCATGGATATCAATAAGTGCAATATCTTCTGCCTTCTTATCTTCAAGGGCATTTAAAACGGTCTTTAAAGTAATGTTAATGTTGTTCAAGCGAAATTTCCTCCTTTATATGCAGGCCGTACATAGCTATCATAAGTTGTCTGTGTCATAACATCTATGGGATTTCCTTTTGTCTCAAGGAATTTGAGGGTGTTAGCCAGTATCTTCTCCATGGCCTTGTCGATATCGATAAATGCAATCTGCCGGATCAGATCAAGCTCCGGGATTGGGTTGCGGGAAGGCTCTATATAATCTGCAATGAAGATGATCTTTTCGAGCAGCGACATATCGGGACGTCCGGTAGTGTGCCATGTGATCGCCTGGAGAATGTCCTCATCCTGGATGCCGAATTTGGTTTTGGCGATATACGCGCCCACTTTTCCGTGCAAAAGGTACGGGTGACTTGCCTCGAAACTGCTGTATGGGATATTGTTTTTCTCGCATATATGAAGTTTCTTGTCGTTATCCATGCATTTGGCACAGTCATGAAGAAGCCCTGCAGTCTCAGCTCTCTTTATGAAATCAGAATTGCCGGGATCATGGTTGTACCGCATTGCCATCGCGATCGCCGTATACGCAACACCAAGTGTATGATGATATCGGTCTTTAGTCAAATGTTTCTTTAAGTATTTTTTAATCTTCTTCATAATATAAATGCTCCTGTTCTATATAGTGTGCAACCGCCGGAGGAACCAGCTCCGAGATGGACAGGCTGCTTTTCACTTTTGCTCTTATATCTGTAGAGGATATCTCTAATTTCGGCATATTGAGATAAATGATATCTGCGCCGGATGCCGCAAGAAGGCTTCCTTTTTTCCGGATCGCGTTCAGATCATGATCATCGCGCACTGCACATACCAGCACCGCCATCTGAAAGATCTGTTCCGGATTCCGCCACTGCTCTATCTGGAACAGGATATCTGCCCCCATGATCAGATAGTACTGCATATCCGGATGGGATGCCGTCAGGGATTGCAGTGTCTCGCAGGTGTAGGTATTGCCTGGTTTCCTGGCTTCGATCAGGGACAGTTCAAAATTGGGATACTGCTCTATTGCCAGCGCCACCATTTCAACCCGTTTTTGCGTTTCCAAAACATTGCTTTTCATGTAGGAATTGCCGCTTGGCATAAACAGGACTTTATCCAATGCAGCCTGTTCCTGCGCCCTTTGGGCCAGCTTTAGATGACCGTTGTGGATGGGATCAAACGTGCCGCCCATGATTCCGATTCGCTTTCCGCTTTTCATGGAATACCTCCGTTTATTTTGGCAGAACGATCTTGGGGTTCTCCTTAAATGGCTTATATAGTACGATCTTCTTTCCGATCACCTGGACAACCTGTGCATGTGTGCGCTCGGCGATAACTGTTGCGATCTCTTTGGGATCGTCGACGCAGTTTTTCAGGACTGCGATCTTGACCAGCTCATGGGTATTGAAAACTTCTGAAATTGCCTCAACATTTTCAGGTGTGACTGATAATTTTCCGATCTGAAATACAGGCTCTAAGTTCATCGCCAGTCCTTTCAGGTAAGATCTCTGCTTGCTTGTCATAATGTACTTCCCTTCCTATTCCTTTCTTTTACTCTCTATAATAACTAAATGCCAATCCGTACATCCGCACGGTGTCGCCCTCCTGGATCCCGAGCTGTTCGAGCGCATCGAGTATTTCATTCTTTTTCAGAAATTCCTGGAAAAATTTAAATCCGCGCTCTGATTCGAGATTCGTGTATCCAAGCATTTTTTCGATGCGCGGTCCCTCCACGACATATTCGTTCTTCTTCTCGTCATATTCAACCGTATACGGCTCATTTCCCACGACAATATCCGTATCCGGATCAAATTCCGGTTCAAAGACAGTGGGCGGTTCGTTGATCTGGGAAAGCAGGTCTTCTACATAATACAGCAGTTCCTTCAATCCCTGTCCCGAGACAGCCGAGATCGGAAATACTTTGATTCCCTTTGGTTCAAATTCTCCCCTGATCTTAGCGACAGGATCCACATCGCTTCCGGCATAGATCGCGTCGATCTTATTGGCAGCGATCACCTGGGGTCTGTGCGCGATATCTGCGTTGTACGCTTCGAGTTCCTTGTTGATCGCATAGATATCCTCAATGGGATCACGTCCCTCTGTCGAGGCAGCGTCAACCAGATGGATCAGTACTTTGGTGCGCTCGATATGGCGCAGGAATTCATGTCCCAGTCCCACACCCTCGGAGGCGCCTTCGATCAGTCCCGGGATATCGGCGATCACAAATCCTTTCCCGCCATCGAGATCTACAACCCCGAGATTAGGATTTAGGGTGGTAAAATGATAATTGGCGATCTTTGGTCTTGCGTTTGTGACGCGGGACAGCAGTGTGGATTTCCCGACATTTGGAAATCCGACAAGACCGACGTCCGCGATCACTTTCAGTTCAAGGAAAAGATTGAGTTCCTTAGCGGGCTGTCCAGGCTGCGCATATTTGGGCGCCTGCATGGTGGAGGTGGCATAATGCTGGTTGCCGTTGCCCCCTTTTCCGCCGCTCAATAAGATCTGTCTGCGATTTTCACCGGACATATCAGCGATGATCCTGCCTGACTCCAACTCTTTTATGACCGTTCCTTCGGGAACTTTTATGATGATGTCCTCACCGTTTTTTCCGCGGCAGTTTCGTTTACCGCCCTGTTCGCCGTCCTGGGCGCAGTATTTTCTGATGTGACGAAAATCAGTCAGTGTGTTGAGACCTTCATCCACCTCAAAGATCACACTTCCGCCGTTGCCGCCGTCACCGCCGTCGGGACCGCCGTTTGGTACGTATTTTTCGCGCCGGAAGGATACATGTCCGTCACCGCCCTTGCCGCTTCTGATATATATTTTGGCTCTGTCTGCAAACATTTCTCTCAAAACCTTTCTGTAAGATCATATGGAAAAGGCTTCAGGTGAAACCTGAAGCCTTAGTAGATTCGTAACGCGGTCTTATTTCTCTTCTACAGGATAAACGGAAGCCTGTTTTCTGTCTCTTCCTTTTCTCTCGAATCTGAGTACACCGTCAACTAATGCAAACAATGTATCGTCTCCGCCGATTCCAACATTTGTGCCCGGATGAATCTTTGTTCCGCGCTGTCTATATAAAATGTTGCCTGCCTTTACGAACTGACCATCTGCTCTCTTTGCACCTAATCTCTTAGACTCGGAATCTCTACCGTTTTTTGTAGAACCAACTCCCTTTTTATGAGCAAAAAACTGAAGATCTAACTTCATCATGGTATTACACCTCCTTGATTATGAGTTCGAAATATCGCCCTTTCTTCGGATTCTTTGAAGCAAAAGGGCTCTTCTTTCCACCGTAATTCTTTTCGATCTCTTTTAAACCCATCACCATGGAGTCCATCAAAAGCTTTGTCTGATCGTTGATCTCATCTGGAAAATGACATTCGATACAGCCTTCTCTTTCGTCGCTCTTTGTGATCACATTCTCCATCGCCAGCTTCTCTATCGAATTTAGCGTGTTGATCACCAAGACCGAGATCGCGGCACATACGATATCATTGCCGGACTGGCCAAAGCCCGCATGTCCCATACAGGTGAACCCTCTGTAACTGTTTTTGGATTTAAAAATAACAATCGTAGTCATATCATCTGAACGAACAACATCTATTAAGCGTTGATTTTATCAATCTTAACCCGAGTGTATGCTTGTCTATGACCGTTTTTCTTGTGATAGCCTGTCTTTCTCTTGTACTTGTAAACGATGATCTTTCTGTCTCTGCCCTGCTCCATGACAGTTGCGGATACAGATGCGTTCGCGACATCAGCGCCTACCTTGAGAGAATCATTGCTAACAGCAATAACACTGTCAAAAGTTACAGTGCTTCCTTCCTCGACGTCAAGCTTCTCCACCTTGATCACATCGCCTTCGGAAACCTTGTACTGCTTTCCACCTGTTGCAATAATTGCGTACATATTGCACCTCCTAAATAATTACTCGCTAACTTTGGTGGTATTTTGAAAATACACTTGAACCTGGTTATGCGGCATACTCATATATATTAGCATTGTTGCGGGCAGTTGTCAATGTGTTTTTACCGTTATTTTCATTATTTATTTTATTATTTTTAACTGCTCCGCCAGCGATCTTGTGGTCTTTTTGCGGGTGATCTCGACAAGCCCGAGTGCGGTCATATCGACGACAGTCGTCTGGATAGGGTCTTTTTTGGCAAGGATCCGAAGTTCCCGCAGCAGGGAATCGTCTTTCCCGGGATCTTCCATATTGATGAAATCCACCAATATCATTCCGGTGAGGTTTCTCAGCCGGATCTGACGCATGATCTCATCGGCAGCTTCGAGATTGATCTGGCAGATATATGCTGCATTGTCTTTTGGGGTGATATTTTTCCCCGAGTTGACGTCGATCACATACATCGCTTCTGTCTTCTCAATGACCAGATAGGCGCCGGACTTGAGCCAGACCTTTTTGGAGAGCAGCTCGTCGAGCTGTGTCTCGACGCGGTAGAGCTTGTACAGCGGGTAGGTCTCGTCCTGATACATGAAAATCCCGTCAAGCTGTTCCGGCATGTATATCGTCATAAAATCCGTAAGTTCATCATAGATCTGCGCATCGTCTGTAACGATCCGTTCGAATGCCGTTCCGGCGTCGCGCATCCTGGTCAGATAAGGCTGTGCGGCGCTCCAGATCCGGCTGTAGCATGTTCTGTGGACGCCATCGCGGATCAAAGCGGACATTTTATCGCTTAGATACCGGATCTCGTTTGTGACAGGCTGCAGCGCTTCCTGACATGCACATTCCAGAAGACCTGCGGCGTTTGTCCGGATGACGACACCGTAGTCAATGTCCTGCGGGATCGCAGCCCGGAGCTGTTCCCGCTCCTGTTTTGAACATTTTTTGGATACGCCTTTGTAGGTGTTGCCGTAAGAAACGACGCTGTATTTACCTGCCATGGACAGATTAGTAGTGAACACAGGCTCTTTTGTGCGCACAGCTTCCTTTTCAAGCTGTACGATAATGTCATCTCCTGCCAGAATCCTGCCGTCATACCTGCGGTTTGTCAGGAGGGGGATATATCCGTCAGAAATGGGCAGATACCCTCTTTTGCCGGGGGCATAATCGATAAAAGCCGCGTTGAGCTGCTTTGCAATATTTTTCACTTTGGCGACAAAGATATCGCCGATCGTCACATCGTCCGCGCCTTGACCGGCATGGACAAAGTTGACGGAATCCATCCTGCCTGTCTTGGTATTGACTGCAAACGACAAGATGCCCCCGCCGTATTTTGTTATGATATAGCGCATCTCGTTCATCAATAATCGCTCCCGACAGATCCGAGCGGTTCGAGCCGGACTTCCTTTGCTGTCCCGGTATTGGTGTAGGTCTCTTCCCGCGTGATCATCAGTCCGGATTCATCCAGCGCCTGGTGACTGTAGTCAAATAACGCGCTGACAACAAGTGCGGGCTTGATATTTCCTGCACTGCTCGCATCGACGGTCAGGTCCAGGCGATCGTTCTTGTCATCATAACTGCATGCGTAGATATACGGCTTCATGTCAAAGGTTGATTCACTCTTTTTCGTCTTTTTCGTTACCATGATCGATTCTTGACTATAGAAGTCATCTACAACCGAACCGGTCAAAAAACAGGGGCGGCAGCCTTCGCGAAATGTTATCGTGTAACGCGCTGCCGCGACACTTGCCATAGCGTTACCGGCGTTGTCCAGAAGAAGGCGGACTTCAAGGATCCTGATGCCGTCTGCCATCTGGGCATTGAGCGTGTCGACAAATTCGCTGGCACTCGTCAGGGAGTTGACTTCAATATCCATGTATTCGCCGTTGCTTTCAAGTCCGACACCGAGCGGTGCCGCAAAGGACATGACCTGGTGCGGGCTAAAGCCTGCCGAGTAGGCGATATCGATACCCGCACGGCGGATCGCTTTCTGAAAATATCGCATAACGTCCAGATGGCCGATAAATCTGAGCACGCCATGCTTTGAAAATTTTACTCTTAGTTTCACAGCAAACCTCCTCGTGACAGGATCATGGATCACTGCGGTCCGTGACACAGATCCCGCAATTGAATCGCGCGGCACCGCAGGCACTGCACTGCTGCTGGCAGTTTGGCGTCACCTGTTCATCGAGTGCCCGCTGCCATTCCCGCTTTAAAAACTCTTTTGAGACGCCGCAGTCGATAAAATCCCATGGAAAGATCTCGTCGAGACTGCGCTCACGTGTCGTATAAAAGCCTGGATCTATGCCGCATTCCGCAAATGTTTCCATCCATATATCATGTCTGTAGTACTCTCCCCACGCGTCAAAGATACAGCCCTTTTGATAAGCCTTTAAGATCGGCTGGCACAGACGCCTGTCACCGCGGGCAAGTATTCCCTCCATGACGCTGGCATCGGCTTCATGCCAGTTGTATTTGATGCTCTTTTGATTTAGCTGCTGCGAGATCGCTTTTCTTGTCATGTAAGCCCGCTCCAAAAACTGCTCCTTTGTGCACTGCGGTGCCCACTGGAATGGTGTAAACGGCTTGGGGATGAAGAAGGAGGTGCTGGCAACGATCTGTACTTTTCCGTTTCTCTTTTCCTTCGGAACCGTCTCATAAAAGGCGACGGCGATCTTGTTGGAAAGCTCGGCGATCCCCTGGATATCTTCTTCTGTCTCCGTTGGCAGACCGAGCATAAAATAGAGCTTTACCCTGTTCCAGCCGCCTTCAAATGCCAGTGTGGCGCCCTTTAATATGACTTCTTCTGTCAGACCTTTGTTGATCACATTTCTCAGCCGCTGGCTTCCGGCTTCCGGTGCAAAGGTGAGACTGCTCTTCCTGACATCCTGTACTTTTTCCATGACATCGAGCGAAAAAGCGTCGATCCTGAGAGACGGAAGGGAGATGTTGACCTTTTTCTCCCGACACTTGTCGATCAGGAAAGTGACTAGCTCTTCAAGCCCTGAGTAATCACTGGAACTTAGGGAGCTTAAGGAGATCTCATCGTACCCTGTATTGTCCAGCATTTTGACCGCGTACTCCTTGAGCATCTCCACACTGCGCTCCCGCACGGGCCGGTACAATTGCCCTGCCTGACAGAAACGGCAGCCGCGGATACAGCCCCGCTGGATCTCGAGCACAACCCTGTCCTGTGTGCATTTGATAAAAGGTACGACAGGTTTTTCCGGATAGTAGGTATCAGATAGATCCGTGACGATCTCTTTCGTGACCTTTTCAGGAATATCGGGACGCGTCGGCGCAAAGGACTGGATCGTACCGTCCTCATGATAGCGCACTTCATAAAAACGCGGAACATATATACCGAGAAGTTTTGCTGCCTCCGCCAGAAAATCTTCTCTCGACGCGTTGTCTGCCCTGCATTTTTTGTACAGATCCAGAAGGGGGCGATACTGTGTCTCCCCCTCTCCGATATAGAAAATATCAAAAAAATCGGCGATCGGTTCGGGATTATAGCTGCAGGGACCGCCTCCGATCACGATCGGATGTTCCCAGGTCCGCTCTGCTGCCAGCAAAGGGATCTGGGACAGGTCCAAAATCTGTAAAATATTTGTGTAGCACATCTCGTACTGGATCGTGATGCCCAGAAAGTCAAAGTCTTTGATCGGATCCTGCGATTCCAGTGCAAATAAGGGAATCTCTTTATCACGCATGACTGCATCGAGATCCGGCCATGGCGAGTAGACACGCTCACACCAGGTATCCCCAAAACGATTGAACATATCGTACAATATCTGGATGCCAAGGTGTGACATGCCGATCTCATAGACGTCGGGAAAACACATCGCAAACCGGACGGCGATCCCACCTTTGTCTTTCATCACACTGTTCACTTCATTGCCGATATAGCGCGCCGGCTTCTCGACGCTCAGCAATATCTCGTCGCTCAACGCTAAATTTCTCATAAAATTCTTTCCCTTAACAATTTCCTACTGCGGAAGCTGCGGCAAGGCTGGCTGCGGAAGCATCCTGCCGTCCACGTCGAAGATATATGGAATCCCGTCGATCTCAACAATTCCCGTCTGCATGTTTCCGTTGATATCAAAATAGTAAATGCTTCCGTTGATCGTCACCATACCGACCGCCATATGCCCGTCTGCCTCGTAATATCTTGCAGAGACGCCGTCGTTAAACCAGCCTGTATACATCACGCCGTCTGCGCCGAACAGGTACGTCAGACCGTTCAGATTCACAACGCCTGTCATCATGCGTCCCAATTCGTCAAAGAGATAGGTTTTGCCCTCGATCGTCTGCCATCCGGTCAGTCTGTGACCATCCGCCATCGACAGATAATAGCTGTATGCGCCGTCATTGAACCAGCCGTATACCATCGAACCGTCCGCAGCAAACAGGAATGTCTGATCGCCGATCGTCTGCCATCCGGTCTGCATGATCCCGTTTGCATCAAAGTAATAATATTGATTGTTGACAATACTTAAGCCCGTGAGCATGTGGCCGTCCGTCGAGAAGAACCGCTTTCCGTCAGGGAAATCGAGAAATCCGACATACATGGCGCCATCCGGTGCAAAATAGTAGAACAGGCCATTTAAGTTCTGGAGTCCCGTGAGCATTTTGCCGTCCGCGCCAAAACAGTACATTCCCAGTCCGATCGGCGTAAATCCTACCGCCATGACGCCGTCCGGCTGCAGATAGTACATGCTGTTATCGAGCGGCAGCCATCCTGTCACCATGCGTCCCGCAGGATCAAGATAATACTTTGCGGTCCCCAGATCAAGCCAGCCCCGCTGCATCTTATAGTTGATATAGAAATACAAAAATCCTTTTCTCGGAACCCATCCTGTGTTGACAATGGTGGTGGAATAATCCTTCAAGGCGTAATTCAGATCGACGTCGCCGATGATCCCGGGAACGCTTCCCTTGCTGGAATACTGCCACACAGATGCGTCCGGGATCTCACATGCCGCCGCCCACTGCGCTACCCATTTGTCGTAAAAGACGGGACCGATCCGGTCGCGGAACCAACTGGTGCTGGTATAGACCATCGGATGATATCCCTCCGCCTCGATCATGGCGCAGAATGTGTTTGCCATGAGAGACAACGTTTCCGGAGAAAGGGATTTCTGGACATTGTCCTCGACATCCCACACGACAGGATACGATACCTGGACATTCTGGATGGCATTTAACACGAACTGTGCCTCTGCTGCCGCCTCCTCAACGCTCCTGGCGTAAGAATAGATATAGACGCCTGTCTTGATCCCTGCCTGTTGAGCCGCGATCATATTGTAATTGAAATACGGATCGATCCCCGACTTCATGCTTCCGACCTTGATGAAGGCAAACGAGACACCGCTCTGTGCCACCGCCTGCCAGTTGACCGCTCCCTGGTATTTTGAGACATCGATTCCCTTTTCTATGGCTGCCGCTTCTGACTGAAAAGCCGGTACGCTGCAGAGCATACACACGGCAAGGAGCACGCAAATGATCTGTGTAATTTTTTTCATCAGTAACCTTTCCTTCCCTACAAACTTCCCTTTGTTGACAGCACATCCTCGATGCGCGCATCCATGGACACTGCGCTGTCCAGCGCCTTTGCAAACGCTTTGAAGACAGCTTCGATCATATGGTGGCTGTTCTCACCGCTGAGCATCCTGATATGAATGTTCATGGCAGCGCTGTACGATACGGCATAGAAAAATTCTTTTACCAGCGATGTGTCAAAGCTGCCGACCATATCATTGGGAAAACTGCAGTCAAACTGAAGATACGGTCTTCCGCATAGATCAACTGCACACAGTGCCAGGGCGTCATCCATCGGCAGGATAAAATAGCCGTACCGCCGGATCCCCTTCTTGTCACCGACCGCTTCCCGGATCGCGTTTCCAAGTACGATACCGGCATCTTCAACCGTGTGGTGGCCGTCCACATGGAGGTCGCCCTCTATGCGGACATCCAGATCAAAGAAGCCATGTTTTGCAAAGCCTTCCAGCATATGGTCAAAAAAGCCGATCCCTGTGCTGACTGATGAACTTCCGTTCCCGTCCAGTTTCAGCTTCATATAGATATCTGTCTCTTTGGTTGTTCTCTTTACTTCTGCGATTCTGTCCATAACCCTTTTAATTCCTTTTTATTCTGTCTCAAAACGCACACGGATCGAATTTGCGTGTGCGGTGAGCCCTTCCTTGCTGGCAAACAGCTCAATATCCTCATGCACCTTCTCCAGCGCTTCCCTGGAATATGCGATGACGCTGGATTTCTTCACATAGTCGTCGACATTCAGCGGCGAGAAGAATTTTGCCGTCCCGTTCGTCGGAAGGACGTGGTTGGGACCTGCGTAATAATCGCCGAGCGGTTCGGAGGAGTATTCGCCAAGGAAAATCGCACCGGCATTGCGGATCCGTGTCATGGTATCAAACGGATTTCTGGTCAGGATCTCGAGATGCTCGGAAGCGATCTCGTTGACAGACTCGATGGCGGTCTCCATGTCAGGCGCCACGAGAATATATCCGTAGTTGTCAAGTGATTTCTGGATGATCTCCCTGCGCTCGAGCACCTTCACAAAGCCGTCGACTTCGTCAGAAACCTTCTGGGCCAGCGCCTCGCTTGTGGTGATCAGGATCGCGGATGCAAGCTCATCGTGCTCTGCCTGGGACAGCAGGTCCGCAGCCACATATCTCGGCGCAGCACTCTCGTCCGCGAGCACAAGGATCTCGGAAGGACCGGCGATCGAATCAATGCTGACATGTCCATATACAGCGCGCTTTGCAAGTGCCACAAAGATGTTGCCGGGGCCAACGATCTTGTCAACCTTTGGAATCATCTCTGTGCCATAGGCAAGCGCCGCGATCGCCTGCGCGCCGCCAACCTTGAATATGGTGTCCACACCTGCGATATCTGCTGCCACAAGCGTCGCGGGATTTACCTTTCCGTCAGCGCCTGCGGGTGTTGTCATGATAATGTTGGGGACTCCTGCGACTTTGGCAGGAACCACGTTCATGAGCGTCGTAGACGGATAGGCAGCCTTGCCGCCGGGAACGTAGACGCCGACATTCTGCATCGGTGTGATCTTCTGCCCTAATATGGTGCCGTCCTCTTTGGCGTCAAACCAGCTATTTCGTTTCTGTTTCTCATGGTATGTACGGATATTGGCGGCAGCGTCGCGCATCACCTGTATGAAGTGGGCATCCAATTCCTGGTATGCCGCGTCGATCTCCGTCCTGGTAACCTGAAAGGTTTCCCTTGTCGTGGTGCATTTATCATATTTCAGGGAGTACTCAAAGATCGCATCTTCCTTTCGTTCCCTGACATTTTCGATGATTTCTGCCACGACCTTCTCGTAATCACCGTAATCGTTCGTGCTTCTTTTCAATAGATTTTCAAGCAGATTCTGTTTCGTATCATCTGTTAATCTTACAATTCTCATAGCTCCTCCTTCAGTGCCTGCAATAACTTTTTGATTCGTTCTGCCTCCATCTTCATACTGACCTGATTGACGATCATGCGCGCAGAGAGCGGACAGATCTCCTCTAGGACTTCGAGACCGTTTTCTTTTAGTGTAGAGCCGGTCTCTACGATGTCGACGATGACGTCGCTGAGTCCGACGATCGGTCCAAGCTCGACGGAACCGTTCAGCTTGATGATATCGACGGTCTGATGCTTCTGGTTGTAGAAGTAATCCTTGGCGATCTTGGGATATTTGCTCGCCACACGGATCATCTCGTGATGCTGCAGCAGTTCTTTTGCCGAGGCGGGTCCGCACACGCACATACGGCACTTGCCAAAACCAAGATCGAGGACTTCGTACACGCGCCTGTTTTCTTCCAGAATGGTATCGCTGCCCACCACGCCGATATCTGCCGCGCCGTATTCCACATAGGTTGGCACATCGGGACCTTTGGCGAGAAAAAAGCGGAGTTTCAGCGCTTCATTGACAAAGATCAGTTTTCTGGAGTCCTTATTCTTCATCTCCTCACAGGTAATGCCGATCTTCTCAAGGAGTTCGAGTGTCTTACTGGCAAGCCGTCCCTTGCCAAGTGCAAAGGTAAGGTATCGCATATCACATTCCCTCCTTTTCGATAAAGACAACCTCTGAAAAATTGTTGTCCGCAGCAAATTTCGTGTACTGTTCCCGGGGCTGCTCCTGCTTCATCAGCACTGCGGCATAGCCCTGCGCCCGGTAATCTCTCGCTTTTGCCACCGCGCCGTCAAAATCTTCTGTGTAGATCAGCAGTAGATTTCTGTTCTCCGGCTCGGGACAGATCTTCTGTCTGGTGAGCGCTGTCACAAGGTCGTCGATCATGACGACAAAACCGGTCGCAGGTGCGGGCTTGCCGAATTTTTCCAGCAGATTGTCATATCTGCCGCCCTTTGCGATCGCACTGCCGGCCTGATAAGTGTACGCGTTGAAAATGACGCCTGTATAATAATTGTACTTGCTGACCATTGCAAGGTCAAAAGATATGTACTGGTCCACACCGTAGATCTTTAACAGTTCATATACCTGTTTTAACCGCTCGATCGCCTTCTGGGAACGCGGATTGTCAGCGGATTCCAGCGCCCGGTCCAGGATCTCACAGGAACCGAACAGGCTGTTTACGCCAAGGAGCGTCTGTATGGACTGGTCTGGAATCTTTTTGCCCAGCAAAAGCTCCTGGGCGCCAAATTCATTCCGGTTGGATATAAATTCACGCAGCGCCAGCTCGGTCTCCTCGTCAAGCTGTGCGTGCGCACACAGTCCCTTAAAATAATCGATCTGCCCTACGGACACCTGAAATTCTTTCAGTCCGGCGTTCAACAGCGCTTCCACAAGCATGGCGATCATCTCCGCGTCTGCCTGCGGGGAACCGTCGCCGAGCAGTTCTGCCCCCATCTGCGTTGTCTCCTTTAATTTTCCCTGCAGATCACTGGTGTTGATAAAATTATTTCCAAGATAGCAGAACCGCAGCGGAATGCTCTCAACCGGGAAATATTTGGCGGCACATCTCGCTATGGAAGGTGTAAAGTCCGGTCTGAGCACCAGCGTGTTGCCTTCCTTGTCAAAGAACTTGTACAGCTCCTTGGAGGGCGTCGTACCGATCTCGCGGCTGAACACATCAAAAAACTCGAAGGTCGGCGTCTGGATATCCTGATATCCATAACTGTGGAGCTTGTCGCCGAACAGTCTCTGGACATTTTGCTTGACGGCATATTCCTTTCCGTATATGTCACGCACGCCCTCGGGCGTATGTACGAGCCGTTTTCCGATAAAATCCATAGTAAATCCTTTCCGGCAGCAGGCACTTTAATAGATTAACGCGCTGCCATGTTAACGAATTAGCACAGTGCATTATACGCAGTATACACTTTTTTGCCTGCCGTGTCAACCATGATCTGTCTCCCGGTCATTCAGATCGAGCTGTATCAGATCCAGATAAGGGACGATCTGTCCGCCCTTGTGTTTCATGAAATACGACGCTTTCAGCTCCTCGAACCGGAAACTCTTTCTGCCGCCGTTTTCCATCCGTTCCCAGAAATGGTTCAGTTCCCGTATGCTCATATAGTACATGACATCGCGCGCAGTAAAATAGATCAGAAAGAACGCGATGCCGTTCTGTCTGTCGAAGTCCCTCATGAACTGAACCTGATGCGGGTGGATCTTCTGGAGCGTGAACAGATCGACCGCGCATTCTTTGGCATCAAAGCAGACAGGGATTCCCTGGACGACACCGATATAGTCAACCGTACTCTTCTGGTCGAAGTAGGCAAGCGTGATATGCCTTGTCTCCTTGTCGATCGTGATCGGTGTGATCGGTGTTGGCACTTTCTGGATCAGAGCCAGTCCGTTATCCCTGTATTTTTCATTCGTCATATTGATCATCTCTTCCAAAAGGGAACCGCGAAGCCCCCTGGAATTCCATGTAGACATACTGTATTACTCCTTCTGGTACATCAGCTTTCCGAATATCGCAGGAGGCGGACACTCCACGACTCTTCCGGAAATCCCGCAAAATGCTGGATCGGAAGTTGTAGGGAATACCAGCTTGTGCGCATGCAGTAGCTGGCTGTGGACACCCTTGGGGACATACTGCCGGTTGACGGCAGCATCGCCGTATTTGGCGTCCCCGATGATCGGATGCCCCAATGAGGACAGATGGGCACGGATCTGGTGCGTCTTTCCGGTAAAAAGCTGTACCTCCAGCAGTGTTATGTGACTGGCTGCGCGGACAGAACGAAAAGCCGTATCGATATACACGGAGTCCTTTTTGTACGGATCAGGGATATCTGTCTCACTGTGATAAACAGTCACTTTATTTTGCGCGGTATCTTTATATAGATAACCCGTCACGCGCTCATCGACCGTCAGCCTGCCTGATACCAGACAGTAATAATACTTTTCGAGGGATTTGTCCCTGACAATGCGGCTCAGATACTGGCTTCCGGCAAGCGTCTTTCCGCAGACGACCATGCCGGAGGTATTGCGGTCTAACCTGTTGCAGACAGACGGTCTGAAAGTCGCAAGTAAATCTGCCGAAAGCTTGTGCTGTGAGAGCATGTATCCTGTCAGCCACTCGTTGACGCTGATCTCATCCGGTCTGGATTTCTGGGACAGGATGCCGGAGGGCTTCTCAACGATCAGGACATGGTCATCTTCGTACAAAATATGTAAATCCCGCAAGGTATCATAGGCGCGCATGTACTGTGACAGATCAACGCCGCCCATCTCCGTTTGTCGGCTGAATTTCCAAAAGGTATCGTCGGCAAGGAAGAAGCGGACCTCGTCATTGAGGCATAATTTTTCCCTGCCGTCAGCCTTTCTTCCGTTTAAAGTGATATTCTTCTTTCGCAGCATCCTGTATATAAAACTGTCCGGCGCGTTTTTCAACTGCTTTTTTAAATATTTGTCAAAACGCTGCCCTGCTTCATTTGAAGAAATCTTTGTTGAAATCATAAGCGCATTCTCTTTCCGATTCCTGTTGTACACTTACAGGGAAATATCACACAGGATTGTCAGAACCTCCGACTCTTTCCTGCCGTCCTCTAGTGCCTGTAACTGGTTTAGGCGCTCCATAAAACGAGCCTTTTCATGAAAAATTTTGATCGTCATATTCTTGATGCCGTTCTGTTTTAGGATCCCTTGTATGTGTGCTTCGCAGGCGGACGCGTCACAGGATGGAAACTCGGTGTAACCGATCAGGCTGCCGCCGCGCACGGCGAAGCAGTTGATCGGGAAATTGTTCTGGTATGAGGTCAGATACAGGCTGTAAATGACCGGCACACTGCCCTCCTGGGCGGCGATCTCTTGATAGAGCGCCTCGCTGAATTTCGGGATCTTAAAATACATGATAACTGACACGAGACTTTTGCTCGATGGCAGCAATCCTAAAACGGCAACGATCGTCAGGAGGTTTTCCTTCTGGCCTGTAGAAAAATATCCTAACAGAAACACCGCGATCGATATCAGGAAGTATGCCGCGGTGCGAAGGATCACCCGTTTTCGTTCGTAGGGGGGATATCCGAATTCCCCCTTTTTCTGCCTTGGTATGCTCATCTGTTGTCTACCTTTTATTTATTTTAGAAACCGCATCGCCTGCAGGATGGCTTTGTGCGGAATGATCTTGGCTGCGGCATCAAAACTCTTGATCCAGGCGCTGTACACGGATTTTTCGCGCCTGTGGTAAGAGTCTGAGATCGCCCTTTCCACAACCTGGTCTGCGCGGACGAGCGTGAGCTTCTTCACTGCAAGCGTGCTGCCGGTTTTTTCGGCAATATCAAAGAATGGGGTGTCCACCGGGCCGGGGCACACCGCAGTCACATAGATCTTCTTTGACCGAAGCTCCTGGTTCAAAGCCCTGGAAAAGCTGTACACATACGATTTGGTCGCCGCATACACTGCAAAATCCGGCTGGGGCAGAAACGCGGCGCTGGATGCAAGCTGTATGATCCGGCTGTTTTTGCGCATATATGGAATGCACAGATACGTCATCTGGGTCAGCGCCCTGCAGTTCACATCTATCATACCAAGTTCTTCACCGATATTGGAAGCGGAAAATTCTCCCATAATGCCGTACCCCGCGCAGTTGACCAGCATACGGATAACCGGTTTCTCGTCCGCAAGCAGCTTCTCAAACCGCTCCATCTGTTTCCCGTCCGTGACATCCATGTCAAGAATGCGCGTCGTATGCTCCATATACTGCGCGACCTCGAGCATTTCTTTTTTGCGCCGTGCGATCATCCAGATCTCGTCGATATTGCTGAAAACATTGTCAAGCTGCAGCGCAAATTCCACGCCAATGCCGGAGGAGGCTCCTGTGATTACAATAATATTCATACTCTGTTCCTTCCTTTGATCTTTTTTCTTATTTTATCCGGATCGCGGTTTCTTAATGCCCTCTTGTCTCATTCTTCTGCCTGTGTACATTCCGAATGGTTCTTTTCTTGGCTGGCTTCTGTGCTTCTTTTTTCCGAACTGTGCGCGCATGCGTGCCCTGTCCGCTTTTCCTGCCATAATTTTGCATGGCCTCGTCTGCAAGTTTGCGCGGTCTGACCAGACATTTCTTATCAAAGCCGATCAGATCTTCACGCCCTGCAAGCTTTAACGCCTCCCGCACAAGATCCTGATTTTTGGGGTTGCGGTACTGGATCAGCGCGCGCTGCATCGCCTTTTCATGCGGATTCCTGCAGACATGGACCGGCTTTAGGGTCGCGGGGTCTACACCTGTATAGTACATCACGGTCGACATCGTCGAGGGCGTGGGATAAAAATCCTGCACCTGTTCGGGCATATAGCCGATATCCCTCAGATACTCGGCAAGTGCGACAGCCTCCTTTAGTGTGGAGCCGGGGTGCGACGACATCAGATACGGAACCAGGAACTGGTTTTTGCCGATTTGCTGGTTCAGCCTGTGGTATTTTTGGGTAAATGCCTCATATACAGCGTTTTCCGGTTTTCCCATGCGGGATAGAACGGCATCGCAGATATGTTCCGGCGCTACCTTGAGCTGTCCGCTGATGTGGTGTTCAACGAGTTCTTTAAAGAAGGTATCGTCCTTGTCCAGCATCAGGTAGTCGAACCGGATCCCGGAGCGCACGAACACTTTCTTGACATTTGGCAGTTTTCGCAGCTTGCGCAGGAGCGACAAATAATCGGAATGATCCACTTCAAGGTTGGGACACGGCTTCGGACACAGGCATTGTCTGTGCTTGCAGACGCCTGCCTGTAGCTGCTTCTGGCAGGAGGGCTGTCTAAAGTTCGCCGTCGGACCGCCCACATCATGGATGTAACCCTTAAAGTCCGGATCCTGTGTGATGCGCTGTGCTTCTTCCACAATGGATTCATGACTGCGCACCTGTATGATCCGACCCTGGTGGAATGTGAGGGCACAGAAATTGCACCCGCCAAAACAGCCGCGGCTGCTGATCAGGGAAAATCTGATCTCCGCGATCGCCGGTACACCGCCCTGCGCCTCATAGGAAGGATGATAGGTCCTCTGATACGGGAGTGCATAGACATCATCCATCTCCTGTGTGGATAACGGTTTCTGCGGGATGTTCTGCACGACATACACGCCGTTTGGATACGGTTCGACCAGTGTCCTGCCGTTGAAGGGATCCGTATTGTCATACTGTATCTTGAAACTTCTGGCATAGAGGATCTTATCCGCCATCATCTCATCGTAGGAAGGCAGAAGTTCATAATCGTATATACCGGAGATATCTTTCGTCTTGTACACGGTTCCCGCGATAAAGGACAAGTCCCGCACTGAGATACCGCTGTTTAGCGCATCGGCGATCTCTATGATCGACTTTTCGCCCATACCGTACGAGACGATGTCCGCCTGACTGTCGAGCAGGATCGACCGCTTGAAGGAATCAGACCAGTAATCGTAATGCGCCATGCGCCGGAGGCTTGCCTCGATGCCGCCGATAATGATCGGTATGTTCTTATATTTTCTGCGGATGAGATTGCTGTACACGACTGTGGCGTGATCCGGTCTTTTGTATGCGGCGCCGCCAGGCGTGTAGGCGTCCGTCTCGCGGTGTTTCCTGGACACATAGTAATGGTTCACCATGGAATCCATATTTCCAGACGATACCAGAAAACCAAGCCGCGGCGTGCCCAGCACGGTGATGCTCTCGTCATCTTTCCAGTCGGGCTGTGATATGATACCGACATGATATCCGTGGGCACAGAGGACGCGGGTGATGATCGCGTGCCCAAAGGACGGATGATCCACATAGGCATCTCCCGTGACATATACAAAATCCAACTGCTTTATTCCAAGCTCCAGCACTTCTTCCATCGTCATCGGAAGAAAACCATTCGCAAGTGACAATACTTCGCCCTCCATTCCTATCGATTTAATCCGCGCATGATCTCAGATCTAACAGCTCCTTTTCCGTAAGCGGTCTGTAGGAGCCTTTTGGCAGACCGGCATCCAGCGTCAATGTCCCCATCGACAGACGTTTTAAGTATGTGACCGAACCGCCGACAGTCTGAACCATCCGTTTGACCTGATGGAACCTGCCCTCCGTGATGGCAAGCTCCATGACGTACGCGTTTTCTGTCTGGGAGACCAGCCGGACTTTTGCCGGCAGGGTGCGTTCTTCATCACCGATATCGACGCCGCTCTCCAGCGAAGCGATCCCGTCTGCGGTGAGTACACCGGTACACTCCACATAATACATTTTTTCCACGTGCTTTCTGGGTGCGAGCAGCCTGTGTGCCAGTTCCCCGTCGTTTGTGACTAACAGCAGTCCCTCCGTGTCCTTATCAAGCCGCCCCACAGGGAACAAGTCCTTTCCGCGGGCATCAGACATAAGCCCCATCACAGTGGGTTCCCTGCGGTCCCTGGTGGCGGTGACAACCCCGGCAGGCTTGTGGAGCATATAGTAATAAAAGCACTGATACGTCAATGCCTCGCCCATATATGTCACGGAATCCCGCTTTTCGTCCACTTTGTGATCAGGACTTTTGACAGGCACGCCATTGACAGATACAAGCCCTTTCCTGACCGATTCCCTGATCTGGCTCCGCGTGCCAAGCTGCATATCACACAAAAATTTGTCCAGTCTCATACCGATGCCCTCCCCAAAAGCAAGAATCACACATAATTTTGGCAGATCCCATATAAAATGTAACAGACACAGATCCCGCGGAGGTTTCGTATGCTGGTCAGAACGTTGGCGTATCTTTTGCTTATCATCATCATACTTGGCAGACCCGAGGCTACGTTTCAGTACGCCTATGAAGGATTATACCAGTGGGCGGCAAAAATGGTCCCGACGCTGTTTCCATTTATGATGATCAGTTCCATCATGGTATACAGCGGCGCCGATCTGGAACTGGGCAATATGCTGAGCCGTGTTCTCAAAAAAATATACCGGTACAGCAACTATGGTCTGTATGCCATATTCATGGGCTTTTTCTGCGGTTTTCCCATGGGCGCCAAAGTCGTCAGCGACCTGTATGACAAAGAAAGGATCAGCCGGTCCGAGGCAGACACCCTGCTTGCCTTTTGCAATAACATAGGTCCGGCATATTTTATGGGAATCATCATGCCGATACTGCGCGAGTGCGGCTATCACAATACGCTGCCCTTCGTGTTCGGAATGTATGGAATCCCTGCAATATATGGGATCGTGATAGGCCGTCTGCACAGTGCGCCGTCTGCCGGCGCGCAATGGATCAAGCCGTCTGCTCCGCATAGTTCTCTGGCTTCAGCGCTGAAAAGATCCTGTATGGACAACACACAGGCGCTTATCATCCTGGGCGGCTACATCACATTTACCAATGCGTTTCGGATATTCCTTGATCTGATACCGATATCCGCCAACAACAAAAACCTCCTGTCCAGTTTTCTCGAGATTATCGGCGGCGTCCAGGCGATCTACACCACGACGCTTCTGCCGGAGCAGAAGGTTTTCTGGATCATGACGGCGCTGTGCTTTGGCGGCGTGTCGTGCATCATGCAGACGAGCAGTTTCCTTGAAAAATCAGGGTTGTCACTCAGTCATTACCTGAAACACAAAGTGGTGACAACCCTGATCTGTGCAGTATATTATTTTGTGATCACCAGACCGTTTTAAGACGGAGCGATCTAAATTGATTTCACTTTAATTTCACGACATTTGACTCCGTGCTTCTGTCATACAGGTTGTATGCCTTAAAGATCAGGGTATCCTTCCTGCCGTATCCCATGCTGACAGATACCGTCACGGTTGGACTGCCCTTTGCCCACGGCTGCAGTGCAGACCACGTCAGACCGCCATCGTAAGAGTAGGAATAGTACTGGATCGCGGATTCCTCATCGACTGCTGTCAGCTCCACTGTCGCGTATTTTCCTGTCTGGTCGTATTTGATCAGATCTGCAGTGACATACGTAGGCGGTGTGGTGTCATCGCACACACGGCTCGACGGAACCGGGACTGCAAGCGGTGCGTAATCACTGTAATCTGTCCTGCCGTCCTTTGATATGAGTCCAAAATACCTGGCAACGGCTTCTGCATCGCGCACACCGAATTCCTTTAGACGGTCCGGCGATTGTATATACGGTGTATCATTGATATTGTCCACATGGCAATGTTCTACAATGACTGCGGGGATATCGCGCAGGCTGCTCTCGCGTATGATGCCGTAGTAATCTGATTTGCCGCTGCTCCCGATCCTGGTCTTGATCCCGCGGTTAAACAGCCCCATCTCCTCAAACTGCGTCAGAAATTCATTGGCAGCAGAATATCCCTGGCTGTAGAGCTGCCCGGTCGACGGCACCCATACCTCACTCCCATAAAGGGAATGGGAAAGGGACATATTGAAATGCAGCGAAAAGAGAAAGTCTGCATTCACGCTGGATGCAAATTCCGCCCGCTCTTTGAGGGACATGTCCACGTCCTTGGTGTGGGTCAGGTACACTTCCACGTTCTGGTACTTTTCCAGTTGCTCCTTCATGTACATGGCGACCACCATGATGTAGGTCTTTTCCGGTATCGGCAGATAATCTGTACCGAGATTGCTGCCGCCGTGCCCGGGATCGATGACCACCACGACCGGCTCCGCCGCGTCAGCCCTGCACACGGGTAACGCGGAAATGGGAACCGCTGTTACGGCAATGCACAGAATGAGTGCAAGAATCTTCCCTATTCGATTAAATGATGATCTCATCAGATGCCTCCTTGAAAATGCTTTAATTATCCATGCCTGCGCTGTCAGTGCCCTGTGCCGCCTCGATGATCTCATCTACCGGAACAAGTTCGGCCCGGTTCGCCGTGACAACATGGTCGATCTCCTGCAGATGGCCGATCAAAGCATTGTAGTCCCGCGTGGATATTTCGATGGACTGTTTCAATATATTTTCGAGATTGGCAAGCATGCTGTCCGTGTACTGTGTCGCGGCAGCTTTCATATCATTTGCCTGGATCGTTGCAGTGTCCAGTATTTCCTGTGCCTGCTGGGTAGCCATCTCGACGATCTTTTCTGCCTGTGCGTATGCTTCCTGCATGATCTGATGCTCGCTGACAAGCTCCGTCGTCTGCACTTCGGCATTGTCGATCAAAGTCTGCGCCTTCTGTCTGGCATCGTTTAAAATCGCTTCCTTGTTTGAGATGATCTTCTGATAGCGCTTGATCTCCTCCGGTGTTTTCATGCGCAGTTCACGCAGAAGATCGTCGATCTCCGCCTTGTTCACCATGATCACATCCGTCGAAAACGCCTTGTATTTGCAGTTATCTATGTACTCCTCGATCTCATCGATCAACTGCTCTATTCTGCTGCTCATATTACTCCTCCATACATTCCGTCTCCCTGTCTGCAAAACAGGGATCTCAATTCGTTCTCATATTGTATTTTTCATATACAAGTCTGGCTACAAAATCCGGCACGCACTGGGAAATATCGCCGTTAAACGCAGCAATTTCCTTGACACTGGAAGAACTGAGGTACGCATACTCGAGACTTGTCGTCAGAAATACCGTATCAAGTTCCCCGCCCGACAGCATCCTGTTTGTCTGGGCAGTCTGTAGTTCATATTCAAAATCCGTAATGGCGCGCAGACCGCGCACTGAGATATGGACATTCTTTTGCCTTGCATAGTCAATGAGAAGCCCGTTAAAGGAATCCACGGTCACATTGGCCAGATCCCTTGTCGCTTCTTTTAATATACTAACACGTTCTTCGACAGAAAACAACGCATTCTTTGCCTTATTATCCAAAACGCTCACCGTCAGCTCGTCAAACATCTTCGATGCACGTTTGATAATGTCAAGATGACCGAGTGTCATAGGGTCAAAACTGCCCGGATAGATCGCAGCATTCATGATATCTCATTTCCTCCCAATCTCATACACTTTTTTTGATGAAAACGTGCTTGTTCGTCTTGTACCGCTTTTCTTTCGTGACCGTAAATCCCAGCGCCTCTGCGTAATCAAATGGAGTCTTAAGCGCAGCCTCTGCTACGATCAGAGTATCCCCGCTCACATACGGGGCATTCTGTAAGATCTCGAGAACCTTCCTGTCGTACTCCTGACCATACGGCGGGTCAAGAAATATGATATCGGCAGTCTCTTTGATGCTTCCCCTGAGCGCGGCAAATACATCCTGTTTCAGCACGACAGACTTGTCCGCCAGGTGTGTGTGTTCTATATTATCTGTGATACATGCGATCGCTTTGGAATTGTTTTCGATAAAATAAGCCTTCCTTGCCCCGCGGCTCAATGCCTCGATCCCAATACCGCCGCTCCCTGAAAAGAGATCGATGAACACGGCATCCGGCAGATCCGGCATGAGCATATTAAAAAGCGTCTCCTTGATCCGGTCTGCTGTAGGCCGGGTATCCAAGCCGTCGGGCGTCTTTAACAAAAGACGCCGGGCTGTTCCTGCAATTACTCTCATATATTCCTCCGTCAGTGAACCGATTTGATACCATTATACCCTAATTTTGGTTCCTTTGGTATCTCTTTTATTAACTTTTAATTTATTTATCGGGATCTCCTTGTCCTTATATAATATTGTACCTTCGGATCCGGGATTACAATAGTATACATTTTCGATCTCATCACCTGTCCCCAGCCGCATACCCCGCACGCCGACTGCCGTTTTTTTCAGCTCCGGGATCTCATCGGTATCAAATCTCAGAAAATAACCGTTCCTGCTCTGCAGGATGATGTGCTGGTGTTCTGTCACGACTTCGATGTCGAGCAGACGGTCATCTTCGCCGAGCTTGGTGGCGGCAACCGTGCGTTTTGTCACGTCAAACTCGCCGCCGCTGACGATCTTACACATACCTTGTCTCGTGACAAAAAGCAGCCGGTACAGATTCAGCTCTGACTGACTTGCGATATTGACGATCTCTTCCGTGCCGGAATTATAATTGCTGATATTGTCGACAGGCAGACCTTTGTCCCGGAATTTGCCAAAAGGAATATCCGCCACCTTGATCGTATGGAGCTGTCCGGTGTCCGTGAAGAGGCAGATCCTCCCTGTATTGCGGCATTTCACGACATATCTGAAATCCGTGTGCGCTGCCTCCTTGTTGCGCTCGTAGGTGTTCATGTCGATGGTCTTGCAGTATCCGAATCTGTCCATGAGGAACATGATATCCATCTCCTCGAGTTTTTTCTCCTCATAGACTGCCTCCTCGGCATTCTCAATGCGCGTTTTGCGCTTTTTCGCATACTCTTTCTTCAATGCGTCAAGTTCCTGCATGATGACCTGTGCCATGGAATCCCGGCGGTCGAGAATGTCCTCGTATTTGTAAATATTGGCGTTTGTCTCCTTGTTCTCTGCCATGAGCGCCTCGATCTCCAGACCGATCAGCTTGTACAGACGCATGTCGAGAATAGCGTTTGCCTGTCTTTCCGTAAAGTTTAGCTGCTGTGCCATCAGGGAGGATTCTTTGGAGCGGAATCTGATCCCATCGGTGACACCGCTTGTCAGGCAGTTTTTGACCATATTTCTGTCCTTGGAACCGCGAAGGATCTCGATGATGAGGTCTATGATATTGCACGCGCGGATCAGACCCTCCTGGATCTCGCGCTTTTCCAGTTCTTTGTTTAAGAGCGTTGTGTACTTCCGGGTAGCGATCTCGTACTGAAATGCAACATTTTGTGCGATGATGCTCTTTAGCCCGAGGGTCTCCGGACGCCCGCCAGCGATCGCGATCATATTGACGCCAAAGGTATCTTCCAGACGGGTCTTTTTGTATAACAGATTCTTAAAATTCTCGACATCCGTGTCTTTTTTCAGCTCAATGACAATGCGGATCCCCTCCTTGGAGGACTGGTTGGAGATGTCGAGGATCTCGGGAGCCTTCTTCTGCTCGTACAGGGCAGCGACATCCTGCAGGAATTTGCCGATGTTCGCGCCGATCATCGTGTATGGGATCTCGGTGATCACCAGGTTCAGCTTTCCGCCTTTTGTCTTCTCCACATCGACTTTGCCGCGCAGCTTGATCTTCCCGACGCCGGTCTCATAGATGGATAACAGGTCGTCCTTATTGCAGACTATGCCGCCTGTCGGAAAATCCGGACCTTTCACATATTTCATCAGCTCGCGCGTGGTGATGTTTTCATTGAGCATGTACGCCTTTGTCGCATCGATGATCTCTCCCAGATTGTGCGGAGGAATGCTTGTGACCATGCCGACGGCGATCCCCTCGGATCCGTTTACGAGCAGATTGGGAAACCGGCAGGGAAGGACGCTTGGCTCCTTCTCTGTCTCGTCAAAGTTCGGGACAAAATCAACGACATCTTTGTCGAGGTCTGATAAAATGGCGTCCTGCGTGATCTTCTGCAGCCGCGCCTCCGTATATCGCATGGCAGCCGCGCCATCGCCTTCGATATTGCCAAAGTTTCCGTGCCCGTCGATCAGCGGGATCCCCTTTTTAAAATCCTGCGTGAGGACAACCAGCGCATCGTAGATCGAACTGTCGCCGTGCGGGTGGTATTTACCCATCGTATCACCGACAATACGGGCGCTCTTCCGATAGGGACGGTCGTAGCGGATCCCCAGTTCATGCATGTCATACAACGTGCGCCGCTGGACCGGCTTTAAGCCGTCACGGACATCAGGCAGCGCCCTCGCGATGATGACACTCATGGCATAGTCGATAAAGGACCGCTGCATGGTCTCCGCGTACTCGGTTTTTATGATTCTCTCTTCCATTTTCTATGCTCCTTATATATCAAGCTCTGCTTCTGTCGCGTGTTCATAGATAAAAGTCCTTCGCGGAAGGACATCTGTCCCCATCAGCAGTTCCGTGATCTCGGACGCCATGCGTGCATCCTCGATCTCGATCTGCTTTAAGATCCTGGTCTCTGGATTTAAGGTCGTCTCCCAGAGCTGCTCCGCATCCATCTCGCCAAGTCCCTTATACCGCTGCAGGGTAAAGGCTCCCTTGTGTGTCCTGCGGTACTTTTCGAGCGCCTTCTCATCATAGAGATACTCCTCTTTTCCCTTCGCGGGCATTGCCTTGTACAGAGGCGGCATCGCGATATAGATGTGACCCTCATAGATCAGCTCCGGCATGAAGCGGTAAAACAGCGTGAGCAGCAGGTTGCTGATATGCGCACCGTCCACGTCGGCATCCGCCATGATCACGATCTTGTTATAGCGGAGCCTGGAAATGTCAAAATCATTGCCGTACCCTTCTGAAAAGCCGCAGCCAAAAGCGTTGATCATCGTCTTGATCTCGGCGTTTGCGAGCACCTTGTCAATGCTTGCCTTCTCAACGTTGAGGATCTTTCCACGGATCGGCAGGATCGCCTGGTAATTTCTGTTCCGCGCAGTTTTGGCACTGCCGCCCGCAGAGTCGCCCTCCACGATAAAGATCTCGCATTTGCTGTAATCCTTGGACTCACAGTTTGCGAGTTTTCCGTTTGAGTCAAAGGAAAACTTCTGTTTGGTAAGCATGTTTGTCTTCGCTTTTTCCTCCGTCTTGCGGATCTTTGCCGCCTTTTCCGCGCAGGAGATCACGCTCTTTAGCACTTCGACGTTTCTGTCAAAATAGTGCGGGACCTCGTCGCCTGTGACCTTACTCACAGCCTTGGAAGCGTCCTGGTTGTCGAGCTTTGTCTTGGTCTGCCCCTCAAAACGCGGCGCCGGATGCTTGATGGAGACGACGGCTGTCATGCCGTTGCGCACGTCTGCGCCTGTGAAATTGACGTCTTTCTCTTTCAGGATATTTAGTTCTCTCGCGTAGTTGTTGATGATCGTCGTGAACATCGTCTTGAATCCGGTCAGGTGCGTACCGCCCTCCGCGTTGTATATATTGTTGCAGAAGCCCAGCACATTTTCATGAAATTCGTTGACATACTGGAACGCGCACTCCACGGTGATCTCCTCGCTGACGCCTGTGAAGTAGATGATATCATGCAGCGTTTCCTTATTTTTGTTCAGATCCTTGACATACCCGATGATCCCCTCCGGCTCAGCGTAAGTGATCGTCTCCGGGGTATCCCCGCGCAGATCCGAGAAAATGATCGTGAGCTTCGGATTGAGGTAAGCCGTCTCATGAAGCCGGCTCTTTACGTCCTCCGCTTTGAAACGCGTTCTGTCAAATATCGACGGGTCCGGCGTAAAATTAATGGTAGTACCCGTTTCCCTTGTCTTTCCGATCACAGGAAGAAGTCCGTCGACCAGTTCGACAACGGGATTGCCGTATTCGTACTTGTCCTGATGGATCAGTCCGTCGCTCCGGACTGTGACAGTGAGCTGCGTTGAGAGCGCGTTGACGACGGAGGAGCCAACACCGTGCAGACCGCCGCTGGTCTTGTATGCGCTGTTATCAAATTTACCGCCCGCGTGGAGGGTCGTGAACACGACTCTCTCCGCGCTGACGCCCTTCTGGTGCATCCCCACCGGGATGCCCCTGCCGTTGTCCGATATGGTGGCGGAACCGTCCTTTTCGAGCGTGACGCGGATCTCGCTGCACACGCCCGCGAGATGTTCGTCCACCGAGTTATCGACGATCTCATAGATCAGGTGATTCAGCCCTTTTGTGGACACACTTCCTATGTACATGCCAGGTCTTTTCCTGACAGCTTCCAATCCCTCCAGGACAGTGATACTGGAGGCGTCATATACATTGTTATCCGTTTTTGCCATAGAGCAACCATGCCTTTCTGAATTTATTTTCAAAAAATTCGACTTTTAGAGTATAACACATTTTTCCAACATTGCAAATACTTTTGCACAAAAATTTCGAACATACATTTTTGTGCTTTATTCCTAAAAAAATTTTCTGCATTATTTTCGATACAACCATTGCAAATGAAAAAAATTTGTATACAATAGTATTTAGAAACACAATTAAGCCCTTTAAACATCACGATGTAAACGCTTTCACAGGTTGGCTGCAAAACGATATTACAAAACTATATTAAAGAAAAGGAAGGATTAAAAATGATGTATGGATTTGGTACCATGATTCAGCAACTGAAAAAAAGCCCGAAGACAATTGTATTTACGGAGGGTACGGACCCGCGTATACTCGAGGCAGCTTCCCGCCTTCTGGCAAGCAGCTTCCTCCATCCGATCCTTGTCGGCAACGAGGAGGAGGTGCTGAACGCTGCCGAGGAAGCAGGCTACAATATCCGTGGCGCACAGATCATCGACAGTAACAACTACGACCGGATGGACGAGATGGTTGAGCGCTTCTGTGAGCTGCGCAAGGGCAAAGGCATGACGCCGGAGGAGGCGAGAAAGACGCTGAGACAGCCAAACTACTTCGGCACCATGCTTGTGGAGATGGGCGTTGCCGATTCACTCCTTGGCGGTGCGACTTATTCCACTGCCGACACGGTGCGTCCTGCTCTTCAGATCATCAAGACAAAGCCGGGCAACAGCATCGTATCTTCATGCTTTATCCTTGTCCGTCCCGGTGCGACCGGCGAGAATGAAGTGCTGGCGATGAGTGATTGCGCGATCAACATTAATCCTACGGAGGACGAACTTGTGGAGATCTGCGGCGAGACGATCGAGTGCGCTAAGATCTTCGGTGTTGATCCGAAGGTTGCATTCCTCAGCTACTCTACACTCGGCTCCGGCAAGGGACCTGATGTGGAAAAGATGAGAAATGCGGCGGTAAAGGCGAAGGCGAAGTATCCAACCACACCGATCGAGGGCGAATTGCAGTTCGATGCAGCCGTGTCACCGCGTGTGGCGCGCACCAAATGCCCGAAATCTGAAGTGGCAGGCCATGCCAATACTTTTATCTTCCCAGACCTCAGCTCCGGAAACATGGGCTACAAGATCGCACAGAGAATGGGTAATTTCGAGGCGTATGGTCCGATCCTTCTCGGACTGAATGCGCCGGTGAATGACCTCTCCCGCGGCTGCAACGCGATCGAGGTGTATTCTATGGCAATCATCACTGCCGCACTTGTATAATGATATTTGTACATATGAGCATGAAAAAAGGAAACAGTATGTTTCCTTTTTTCATGCTCACGAAGTTAAATGATTTACATTGCCAAAATCTTTAAGCGTTTGTGAACCCGTCCATTCACTTCAGATCCGACATCAACAAGTATTGTGCCAAACTCATTCCGGTCTGTCCGGATCATCAGCGTTTCTTCCCTAAAATGGATATTCAAATCAGCTTTTTCGAACATAGTTTCACTTAGCAGAAAATCATATTCATATTTTGCTTTATTCCAAACAGCAGCCTTAAACTGTTTAAAGCTTATGGAACCCACTTGAAATAGCGGAATATTGACTAAATGATACTCCGCGTAGGTGTTGATGCCTCCGATCAGTACCGTATTGTTCATCAGTACTGCATCAGGAAAGATATTTTGAAGATCTGCAAAGGTTCCTGAGAACATCGGTAAATTTGCCCCTGTATCGATCAGTGCCCTTATTGGTGCATATTCAGACTGGATATGGATCATTGGTCTGCCATCGATCAGATCAATGTGAAAGGTTTCTGTCATTTCAGAACGCCTCCCTCAAAGGGTTTTCCAAAACAGCAGGAATACTCAATATCAGCATTTTTATCGGCATCACTTAATACACGCATGAAAAAGCAATGCCTTCCATTTTTGCGCATTTCACGGACAATCTCTCCTGGTTTCTCATCTTTCATCACCTGTGTTATAACAGTAGCTTCGCTTATATCACTTCCAGAATATTCCGGATACTGATATGCCACATCCTCCAAAATGACATAACTGCCTTTAAATTCGCTATTGATCTGGTCTATCGTCATTCTTTTGTTTACATCTACCATCAAAACACACCTCCATATCAAGTCAACGCTATCTTAGTTTCTTACAGCATGTCACCGCCAGCGATCCCGGTCCGATATGGCAGGAAACGCTCAATGACAGCGGGTCAACTGCAATGACCGGATAATCAGGGAACTGCGCCTGCACTTCTTCTTTGAATATTTTCACGGCTTCCTCATTCTGTGTGTGGGCGAGCGCCAGATAGATCTGGTTATCCGGGGTGAGACCGCCAAAACGCTTCTCGATATCGCTCCTGATCGCATTGATCATGATGGATTTTGCCTGTGTCACAGTCCTTGCCTTTGCGAAAGCATCGAGCTTTTCTCCCTGGATCTGGAGTACCGGCTTTAAACGCAGCAGGGTGCCCAGCGCCGCAGCAGCAGGTGTGATGCGTCCGCCTTTTTTCAGATAATACAATGTATCGATCATGATGTAGATGCTGGAGTTAAACTTATCTTCCTCCAGAATATTCTTGATCTCACAGCCGCCCTTTCCCTCCCGGACAAGTTCCAGGGCATCGAAAACGGATTGCTTCTGCGTGACGGATATCCGCTGGTTATTGACGACATGGACTTTGCCGTCATAATCCTGCGCCAGCATGACCGCCGTCTGGCAGGAGCCGCTCAGTCCGCTGGACATCGGGATATGGACGATCTCATCATTTTCCTTCAGGAGTGTATCCCAGAGCTGCATGATGGATTCCGGCGATGGCTGTGAGGTGGAGATATCTGCATTCTGGGCAAGCTTCTGATAAAACTCCTCCTGGCTGAGCGTGATCTCCTCATAATAGGTCTCCCCATCGATCATGAAAGGCATCGGCAGTACATGGATACCAAGTTCCTTTGCCTGATTTTGTGTAATACCGCTGTTACTGTCCGTAACGATTGCTATTTTCGACATATCCTTCTCTCTCCCTATAATATTTGTAACGTTTCAGATATTGATAAAGTCAACATTGGCATTGACATTCTCCTCATAATATTTCCAGAAGCCGTGATATTCATCAGTCTCGTCCGCAGCCGCCTGATGGTGGACATAAGCGTCATACAGTGCCGACGCACAGCTCTGTGCTTCCTGCAGGATCGCGGCATCCTGGTAGATATCGCCCAGCCGGAACTGAAACTGGCCGCTCTGCCGGATACCGAACAGATCCCCGGGACCGCGCAGCCTCATGTCCTCTGATGAGATGAAAAATCCGTCGTTTGACTTGTTTAACACCTGCAGTCTCTCCAGCGTATCATTCTGGCTCGATGTCGTGATAAAGATACAGTACGACTGTTCCCTGCCGCGCCCGACGCGCCCGCGGAGCTGGTGGAGCTGCGCCAGCCCGAAACGCTCCGCGTTTTCCACCAGCATCACCGTTGCGTTTGGCACATTGATACCGACCTCGATCACCGTGGTGGACACCAGGACATCGATATGATGCGCGGCGTACTCTTCCATCACATAGTTCTTGGCTTTGGGATTCATCTGCCCGTGAAGGTATTCCACCCGCACAGTATCCGGCAGGACTTTCCTAAGCTTTTCTGTATATTCGATCACATTTTCCAGAACAGGCTGATCCCCCATAAGCTCCTCACCCGCCTCCACCATGGGACAGATCACATAAGCCTGTCTGCCGGCAGCCACTTCCTTTGCGATAAACTCGTATGCCTTTTTCCGGAAATCGGTATTGACGACACAGTTTTTGATGGGAAGCCTGTCTGCCGGCAGTTCGTCCATCACGGAGATATCCAGATCCCCGTATAAAATGAGCGCGAGCGTCCTTGGGATCGGCGTAGCGCTCATGACAAGTACATGCGGCTGTATCCCCTTCTGTGCAAAGGTCTCGCGCTGCTTTACGCCGAAACGGTGCTGCTCATCCGTGATGACCAGACGCAGATCGTAAAAATCAACGTCATCCTGGAGCAGTGCCTGTGTCCCGACTATGACATTGCAAGTGCCAAGGATGATGCTCTCCTTCGCCCTTCGCTTTCCTTTTGCTGTCAGGGAGCCGGTCAGCAGAACCGGTTTGAAGGGCAGACCATAATCCTCGACCAACTTTAAGATGGACTCGTAATGCTGCCTGGCAAGCACTTCTGTGGGCGCCATAAATGCCGCCTGATGGTGGTTCATCACACACATGAACATCGCAAGGACTGCCACGATCGTCTTGCCGGAACCGACATCGCCCTGCACCAGCCGGTTCATAAGATGTGTCGAACACAGATCCTCCTCGATCTGAGCCCATACCTTTTTCTGTGCATTCGTGAGCTTGTAGGGAAGCTTCCCGATAAAATCCTGACAGGCATCGATCCGCATCATCGGCGCATCGTTGATCTCCTGTGTCGCCATATCTTTTAAAAACAGGACAGACACGATAAAAAACAGAAATTCTTCGAACACGATCCGTTTCCTGCAGGCAAGCATCGCGGCGCGGTCTGCGGGGAAATGAATGCCTGACCGGGCAGTCTTTAGATCCGGGAGCCCGTATTTCATGCGCATAGATTCAGGTATGTAATCCCCGGTGAGCTCCAGGGCATCGATCGCTGCGCGGACCGCTTTGGTGATCGCGGCGATCGTAAGCCCCTTTGTCGTCGGGTAGATCGGAGAAAGCCTGTTCACATTCCGGACAAACTCATGCGGACTTACGATCTTGGGCTGGTCAAGGGTAATGCGGTTGTTTTTTAACATCACGCGCCCGCGGAAGATATACTGCTTTCCCGGCTGGAAGTTGTTTTTGATATAAGGCATATTGAAGTATGTGATATCGCAGGCGCCGCTGTCGTCCCTGACACGCAGGGTGGTGATCGTCATATTCTTCCTTATATGCACAGTCTGGGGCGCGCTGATGACCACGGCGCGGATCGCATGCACCTGATTTGCCCTCAGCTCCCCGACTTTGACGATATCACGCCACTCCTCGTAATCTCTCGGATAATGTCTGATCAGATCATTGATCGTAAAAATATTCAGCTTGTGATACAAAGCCGCAGTCTTTTCCCCGATCCCTTTCAGCGCCGTAATCGGATCATTCAAATACATAATCTTCTCTTCTCTTTGTTTTTCTATTCTGCAGAGATAATATAGGAATAGATTGGCTGGCCTCCAAACTGTAGTTCTACGTCGCAGCCGCCAAACTCAGCCTGTACCATATCCGCTAACTTCTGAGCCTGATCCTCCTTGATGATATCGCCGTAATAAATGCTGATCAGCTCGTACTCATCTGTCATCATTTCTTTTACCATATTGAATGCCACGTCATGCAGATCCGTTCCGACAGCCAGGATGCCCTTGTCGCCGATCCCCATAAAGTCTCCCTGATGGATCTCTTTGTTGTCGATCATGGTGTCTCTCACGGCGTATGTTACCTGTCCTGTCGCGACACGCTGTACCTCTTCCGTCATGACAGCTTCATTCTCCCCGATCGAGATGTCGGGCACATAGTTGATGATCGCTGTGATGCCCTGCGGTACGGTCTTTGTGGGGATCACGATGATGTTTTTGTCAGTCGTCAGTTGTTTTGCCTGATTCGCCGCGAGGATAATATTTTTATTGTTCGGGAAGATAAAAATATTGTCCGCATTGATCTTCTCGATGGCGTTTAGCATATCTTCTGTGCTGGGGTTCATCGTCTGGCCGCCCTCAATGATGTAGTCGACGCCAAGCGAGCGGAAGATCTCATTCATGCCTTCCCCGATGGAGACGGCGATAAATCCGGTCTCCTTATGCTCGGGATGCTCAGAGGAAGCCGCATCCAGGCTGCCGGAATCCGGTTTCGACCTGTCCGGGAGTTCTGTGCGCTGCATCTGTTTCTCCATCATGTCAGACACTTTTTCATCGCGCTCGAGACGCATATTTTCGATGATGATCGTCGTGAGCGAACCATACCGCAAAGCCTTCTGCATCGCAAGTCCCGGATCGTTTGTGTGCACATGCACCTTGACGATCTCATCGTCAGCGACGACGACGATCGAATCGCCGATCGATGAGAGATAATCCTTGAAGTCCATCTCCTGCTTGATGTTGAACGGCTTGCTGAGCATGATCAGAAACTGTGTACAGTAACAGAACCTGATCTCGGCATTCGCCTGAACTTCGATATTGGAAGTTGTGGAGGTTGCTGTACCTGTTTTGGGTGCCTGCTTTTCCGGAATCTCGAGAGAGAGATCGATCTCTTTGCCAAGGAAGGCGTCATAAGCGCCTTTCAAAACTTCCACAAGCCCCTGTCCGCCGGAATCGACCACACCCGCCTGTTTCAGCACCGGAAGCATTTCGGGTGTCTGGGCAAGGACAGCGTCCGCCTCCTTGATGACTTCGCTAATAAATACCTCCAGATCCTTCTCCCCTGCCATTGCCAGATCGTCCGCCCTCTTCGCGGCCCCTTTTGCAACGGTCAGGATCGTGCCCTCCTTGGGCTTCATGACAGCCTTGTACGCTGTCTCCACAGCCTTGTCACAGGCGGAGGCAAGGATCGCTACATTGATCTCGTCGTATTCCTTGATGACTTTTGCAAAGCCCCTGAAGAGCTGCGATAAGATAACACCGGAGTTTCCGCGCGCGCCTCTCAGGGAGCCTGATGATATCGCTTTTGCGAGAGATGCCATATCCGGCTCTTCTATGGCGGCAACTTCCCGTGCGGCTGACAGGATCGTCATGGACATATTCGTGCCGGTATCACCATCCGGAACTGGAAAAACGTTCAGCTCGTTGATCCATTCTTTTTTATGCTCCAAATTCTTTGCTCCGGCGAGAAACATCTTTGAAAGCATTTTCGCATCGATTACATTTAATCCCACTTCAGAAATCCTCCTTAATCAATCACTCGAACGCCTTCAACAAAGATGTTGATCTTTTCGATTTCGAGACCTGTGAAATTTTCAACTTTGTATTTTACATTGTTAATCAGATTGTCGCACACGGTGATGATGCTCACGCCGTATGACACGATAACGTGAAAATCAAGAATCAATTTATTATTTACAATATTGACCGATATTCCATGAGTGATGCTTTCCTTCATGAGCAGCTTCACCAAGCCGTCCTTCACATTTACTGAGGCCATGCCGACGATCCCGAAACACTCGACAGCAACACTTCCCGCATACTGGGCGATAACCTCAGGATCAATATAGATATTACCCATGTGGGTATTCATAGATCCTTTCATATGAAATCCTCCTTAAAACATTAATGCTATTATTATAACCGTTTTTTGGGAAAAAGGAAACATATATTTTAAGAGAATTTCCAACATTTATAAAAAGTTATATTTTTTGTTAAAAATATCTTGCCAAATGTTACTTTTTCTGATAAGATACTACTGTTGTGAGTCGGATGACTTAGTTTAGTCGAGGAGGTGCTAACGATGGCAAAGTGTGATATTTGTGGCAAAGGCGTTCATTTCGGCAATAACGTAAGCCATTCTCATAGAAGATCCAATGCAATTTGGAATTCCAATGTAAAAAAAGTGAAATGCAAAGTGAACGGAGCTGCTAAGAGAATGCACGTATGCACAAGATGTCTGCGTTCCGGAGCTGTTGAGCGCGCGTAGTTGACAAAAAAAGAAGCGTTGGGCTTCTTTTTTTATACCTTTTCATATTTACGAAAAGAGCCGGTACGATCTAACTTTCATAGTACCGGCTCTTTAAACTTTCATACTCTGTCTGGATGCGCAGCAAGGTCTTGGTATCACCGCATTTGTTGTCGGGGTGGAATATCTTCAACAGTTCCTTGTACCGCTTGCGCAGCGCCATATCGTTGTCAACGCCCCTGAAAAAGCTTGTACTCTCATAAGCCCCCGATTCGTACTGATGTACGGGCTTGGGGCCGGACATTTTCTGGCGTCTGTATTTGTTGCGCTCGTGTTCAAAATTCAGGCGTTCACACTCCAGGGCTTTCCGGTCGAGCGCAAGCTGCTGGTATGCGTCCTCGATAATCTTTTGTTTTTTGGCGATAAAGATCTCGTTGTCATCAAACCGCTTTTTGATCATCTTTTCCCGCACTTCGAGTGCATTCTTTTCCCGCTCCAGTCTTCTCTTTAGATCCTGCAGTTCACGGTTGAGTTCCTGAAGCTCGTCCCTCTTTGCCTGAATTCTGACCTGCTCCTGAAACATCCAGGTTTTCATCTTTTTGATGTCATCCGGTGCCTCAGCCTTCATGAGCTCTTCATCAAAATCCAACATATTGATCTACTCCCTCTTTGTATAAGAAATGTACTTTATTTGCAGTCACCTTATTTGCAGTCAAATAGAAAATACCCTGAAATAATGAAAATGGCAATGAGTATCAGCCCGACCCACGTATTGCCGATCACCAGCATAAAGAGCATGCCGACTGCGATCCAGAACAGGGTATAACCTATCAGTTTACGCATAAACATACACCCCGGCACATCTTTATTCATTATATGCGCGGTGTGTCCTGTTTATTTCCCTATTTGTCGTCAGGGAAAGCTGTGCTGATCACCTCGTCATCACTGGGCATATCCTCTTTCCTGGAGGTAAACCGGTCGATCAGATCCGGCACCATATCGATGATCTTATTGACCGTATCCTGATTCTTGATATTGACAAGCCTCACCTGTCCGTTCTTGATCACAAGCACTGCACTGGGAGACATTTTTCCTGTCATCCCGCCGGCACCGCCGCTTTTCTTTTCCTGGGAAGATGCACCGGCGCCAACGCCAAAGGTCACATCCACCAGCGGAATGATCGTTGTATCCCCTGCCTGTGTAGGTTCGCCGACCACTGTCTTGGATGAGAGAAAGCTTTCCATCCCCTGCATCATGGAATTCACTACTTCGTTAAAACTATTATCAGCCATTCTATACCTCCAAATCAAATCTCACCGCGTCATTTATTGATGATTCTTTAATTGCCTGATCAATTGCCTGATGTCCCTGTCAAAAAACAGTATGCATGAAGCACGCGCAAATACAAATACATTGACACGCCCCCGGAAGGAAAAGCTGCCTTCCATCACAGTCTGATCAAACTCAGGCTGTATGTCAATATTTCCCTGATGCAGCGGGTAGAACATTCCCCACACAGCAAGAACCTCCCCCATCACCGCCGGATCGTCAAAACCAAGATGAAGGCTGACATGATATTTTCGCGGAGATATTTTTTTGAGGACGCGCACGAACTGCTTCTGGCAGTTGGTGAATGCCCGCTTTGTGCTGTCAAGCTGCAGTACGCCAAGGTAATATTTTATGTTATCTTTTATCTTCACTATTGTATCACAAACTTTGTGGATTGTGAACTTCAAATTTTTGAAAAAATTTACAAAATTTATTAAAAAATTCTTAAATTTTTGAACAATTCCCGGCTTTTTTTCGTTATTATCGGTCGATTTGTCCCATGTATCGGCATCAGTTGTCATCTCGGCGGCAAGGCGATCCCCACTGGGGATCGCCTCCGCGGCCAGTTCAGAAGAAAAATCTTCCGGTGCGGGATCCTCCGCCGAAGCCGCCTGGATCTCAACAGTATTCTCTGCCTTAGTTTTCGTTAATTTCTTTTTTTTATTCCTGATCTTAAGATTGTCATATAACGGGATTCCCAGGATTTTCAGGTATATGTGGAGCGCCTGCTCATTCTGATATTCGCCCTGCACGGATATCATGTGCAAAAGCCATGACGCGCGCATCCGGACATCATATGAAGCGGCGCCATAGCTACCGCTGCCACGGTATCGGACTGGCACGAACACAACCAGCAGCAATATGAACAAAACAAGCCCGAGAATGACCAGGATCGCGATCCCGATCACTTTCAAAACAGTTAATAGTATTGATAGCATAAGTACCCCTTAATGATTTATTGATTTGCGAAATAGGTCTTTACATCGTAAGCTCCGGTCTCGCGCAATACGTCCTGGATGATCTCCATGACCAGATCGACAGCCCCGCCGTATCCTGCGGCAATGCCGACGATATAGGGCGCATTCTTTTTTTTCCTGTAGTATTTTTGCTTGAGAAGCCCGCTGTGATAGATCTCAAGTAGATCGTTGTTTTTCGCAAGGGCGATAATATATATGGCAGGCTGCGGTCTGCCGGTCCGCAGCTTCCATTTCACTTTTCCGCACTTTTTATCCAAAGACGGACTGATGTATAATTTTCTGCTGAAACGCATCTTTATCACTGCTCTCTAATAGACTTTCTAAAAAACTACGTCTATAAAGAAGGTCAGAACCGACCTTCTTTATAGACGTGGTTTTATCCATTGTTTTTTTTTCCGAAGATCCAGGTATTCCTGATACGCCTGCTCCAAGATCTGCTTCTCATTTGAAAATTTAAGCAGATGATACGCCTCATGGTATTTGTAATACCCGGAATCCACAAAAAATTCTTCGCGCTGTGGCTTGCTGTAATAATTATCCGCCATCATCAGATACCAATGAACTTCTTTTTCTACGATATCCTGAGGTACATTGAAGGTATATTCACTTTTTCCGATATATTTCATGACAGTGGCTTTTACGCCCGATTCCTCAAACACTTCGCGCAGGGCAGTCTCCACATGCTTCTCTCCGGTCTCGACAGTACCCTTTGGCAGAACCCACCCCTCATACCGGTTCTTGAAATTTTTGTATAAAAGTAATATTTTCCCCCTGAAAATGACTACGCCACCACAGCTAGTAGCTTGAATCATGCTGTTTCCTCCTGTATGGTGCGTATATTTTATTTCATGCTGTCCATGATGCTTATGATCTGATTGGTCTCATAAGGTTTCGTGACAAAATCAGCAGCGCCGAGCTTGATCGCATCGAGCATCTTGTTCTTCTGACCCGATGCCGTCACCATGATGACCTTGGCTTCCTCATCGTATTCTTTGATCTTGACAAGGGTTTCGATCCCATCCATCACGGGCATGGTAATGTCGAGCGTGACAAAATCAGGATCGAGCTCACAGTATTTGTCGTATCCCTCCTGCCCATTTTCAGCCTCCGCGATCACCTCATAGCCATTTTCGACAAGAATATGGCGAAGCATATATCTGGATGTCTTGGAATCATCAACTATCAAAACAGTACTCATTTCTTAATCTCCTTAATTCTTCTTATACTTTGCAAAGCATATCTTATTCATATACTTCTAAAACAGCCCTGAAACTGTAACCGTTGGCATGGATCGGAAGGACATACAGTTTCTCGTTGCTGATAAACGGTCCGTCCACGGAATATTCGGGCGAATTCATATCGATCGTGACATCATCGTAACTCAGATTCGTGGCAAACAGACCATTTACACAGTTGATAAATTCTCCGACATTGTCCAGGGCATCCTCGTCAACTGCATCGTAAGTGTCTTCCGTAAAGTAATTGGCAATAGCGAGCAGGTCGTCGCCGGGTGCACTTATGTATACTTTCATATGCATATCTCCGACGATCACCTGACATGCATATTTGTCAAGCTGCAGGGAGCGCGCCGTGTATGCTTTGTCCAGATATGCGTCGGCGTCGATCAGTCTGCGGATCGTCCGGACAAGCGTCAGGGTAAACTCCTTGAGCTGTTCTGATTTCAAGGGAACAAAAATGTGGAGACACTCTTCAAGGTCGTCGTGGATCAGTGAACTGATCTGGGCATCCGTGTATCCTCCAAGCCGTTGAAACTCGTCCAAAAAAGGATTGATCTGTTCCAGGCTAAATGCCCCCCGGTCCAGAAGACTTTGAACAAATTTCATAAAAGTATTCATCTGATAGGTCAGTATCTCGTCCAGCTTTTCATCGCTGAGATAACCTGCCTCGATCGCCGCATCGCCAAAGCGCTCATTGCCCTGGTCGAGTTGTCTCAAAAGATCCTGTGCTGCTGCCGATGAAAGAACTTTATTGATAACTGCTATTGTCGCCACTTCAGCCTTAAAATCTTTTTGGACAGGAAGTAGGTCGTCAAGCTGGTTCTGCGTCAATATTTGTTTTTCTACCAGATAATTTCCAAATAAGCGGTTAATCATTTTTGGGCTCCCTTCTACCATAAAAATTCTATCTAATATTAATATACACCCTTTCGCAAAAAATTACAAAGTATTCTTCAAAATTTTGTGATATTTTATACAAAAAGCAGAAAAGGCATTATTTCACACTGTAATACTGATCCAGGATCCTTCTCGCCATCGGCACGGCAAACTCGCCTCCGCTCCCTGCGCCCTCCAAGATCACCGTGATCTGGACAGGCGATTCTGTGTCGTAAGTATAACCCGTAAACCACGCATGCGAGTCGGATGAGGCATTGTATTCCGCGGATCCTGTCTTGCCCGCCGCGCTGTAACCCTCGCTGATCAGGCGGGTTCCGGTGCCGTCCTGCACGACCGCTGCCATCATTTCCTGCAATGCGGCAGTCTCCTGATCCGAGATCAGACGCCCAAGAGATACCGGCGTATATTTTTTGATCACGTCGCCGTCCGCAGTCTCGATATGGTCGATCATGTACGGTGTCATCATCTCACCGTTGTTGGCGATCATCGCCGTGATCATGGCGATCTGGATCGGTGTCATCTGTGTCGTTCCCTGACCGATCACCGTCTGCAGCATGACGCCGTTGTCCGATATATCATCGCAGATGCGGCTGATATTCGCCGGGAAATCGACAGGGAGGCTGCTGCCAAAATACAGATCGTCGAGCGTCTGCCTGAACTGGTCCCTGTCAAGCAGAAGCCCGATGTTGGCAAAGGACGAATTGCAGGATTTTGCAAAGGACTTCACAAAATCGACAGAGCCATGATTGGTGCCGTGGAAACAGTTGATCGTGTTCGTGCCATCCGAGAATTTCCCGGTGCACTGGAAATGATAATCGTCGTAATGCTCCGGATTTTCCCGGATATACTCCAGTGCCGTGAGGATCTTGAAGGTGGATCCCGGCGGATACAGACCCTGCGTAGTTCTGTTGAGCAGGACCGAACTCGTGGTGTCGGCCAGGAGTTCCTCCCAGATCACGCTGATCGTGTTGGGGTCAAAATCCGGCTTTGACACCATTGCAAGGATCTTGCCGGACGACGGCTCTGTCACGATGATGGCTCCGCTGTACACGCCCATGGCATCAAAGGCTATCTTCTGCAGTCTCGTGTCAAATGTGGTGACTACCGTGTTTCCCATATGCTTCTCGTCTGCCAGGTCATTCTGCAGCTTGCTTCCCAGCGATATGTTCGAGGAGACAAGGAACATGTTCGCGCTCTGCTCCACGCCCATCCTCCCGTGGGAGGCATAGCCGACCGCATGCGCAAAGACTTCACCGAAAGGGTAATACCGCTCATCTGTATCGGACAATGTGGTGGCCAATACCTGTCCGTCCGCGGAGAGGATATCCCCGCGAATCGTCTTGGCAGCCACGATGTCCTGCCGCTTTGCATTGTAGGAATTGTTGATGACCTGCGGACTGTCAAAATATACGTAGTGCGCCAGATATCCGCTGATCGCGACAAACAGTCCCGCAAACACGCCGGCGACGATGTTCATGGGAAGCTTTCCTGTGCGGCAGTTCTCCTGCCCCTCGCTGTCCTCGTTCCCGTCATACAGATCATTGTTGATGTAAAATCCCTGAACGGCAGAAAACATGATCAGGGAAGCAAGTACCGAGCTTCCGCCGTAGCTGATCAGCGGCAGCGTCACGCCTGTAAGCGGTATGAACTTGCTGTTTCCGCCGATGGTAAGGAACAACTGTACGATATAGATGATTCCCAGCCCATAAACGGAATATTTCATGAAAGAGTCATGGCAGGAATGCGCTGTGTGGACGATCTCCAAGAACAGGTTGACACAGACAGCGATCAGGCAGATGCCAAACAGGATCCCGAACTCCTCGCAGATAGCGGAAAAGATGAAATCCTGCTCCACATAAGGTATCGTACCCGGCGTACCGGCATCGATCCCCATGCCAAACCATCCGCCTGTCCCGATGCCAAACAGGGATTGGGCGATCTGATAACCCGTGGCGTTGATGTCATTCCACGGATCAAGCCATGCCGCGACACGCACGCGCACATGGGCGAACATGAAATACGAGGCATACGCCGCAGCAGAGCCTCCTGCAAGACCGAGGATCAGATAGCGGACCTTCCGTGTGGCGACAAACAGGAGAATGATGTAAGTGATAAAATAGATCAAGGCGCTTCCCAGATCCTTGGATGCTGCCAGAAACAGTACATGGACAGCCGCCAGCACCGCGGAGAGCACAACATGGATAAAACGCTCCGCTTTTGACAGGATCGCCGCCAGAAACAGCACATAGATGATCTTCACGAACTCCGACGGCTGAAAGGACATCCCCATGATGGAAAAGGACAGCTTGGAGCCGTTTGTGATACTTCCGCTGATCAGTACGACGCCCAGTATCAATATACCGGCTGCCGCAAAAATGTACTCGCAGCTCTTCAATAGCCGGATATATTTCATAAAAGCCGGAATGATCAGCGCGATCACAAGCGATATCGCCACGATCGTGAACTGTCGGATCGAACGCGTCAGGGATATCCGTGTCAGGATCACAAAGCTGATCGACAACAGAAGCGCTATGTGGTTCTGGATCAGTCTGTCAGCCCTTGGATAGATCGCGCGCATCAGCACCAGAAAGGCAAACACTGTAATCACCTGAAAAAGCGGGAGGAAAAGGTATGTAAAATCTTTTCTTGATGACAGCAGAACAAGACTGCCCGTCATATGGTTGACAAAGATCATAAGGTACTGGAGCGCAAAAACAAATCCCCTGCGTTCCCTGTCATCCCGCCGAAGTACGATATAACTGGTCAATGTATACAATAAGATATTGACTACCAGGATATATTTTGACAATTCTATTACTGCTCTAAGCATTCTACTCTACTCCACGCTTGTAATGTCCGTTGGTAAATTCTTTATAGGGAAATACCTCTGGCGGCATCTCCTTATGAGGAACCTTTGTCATCCGGCTTAGGTAATAACTGAGCACAGCCTTTGTCTGCGCCGCACTCTCGATCGAAAAATCAAGCCGCAGCCTGTTATATTTTCTTTTTTCCAGAACCGCATCAAGATGTCCATGGAGTGACAAGGGTACTGTATTATACAGGATGTTGTAACAGTGTATACAATTCTGGGTCACTGTGAAGGGATTCCGGTAGCGGTCTGTCAGATCATACTTATTATCTGCGGATCTGACATCGTTTATACAATGCTCCAATGTCTTTCTGACACAGTTCGCCGAGTACATCAGCGGAATATATCCATACAGCACGAAGCTGGTACTGTAGTCTGCGGAAAGTCTGTCCAGTTCTTTTCTGTTCAGTTCCAGAGGAAGCGTAATGCAGTCAAGCTGATCCGCCAGAAAGGCAAGGGAGGCATTGTTCCATGCATATACCGTGTGATCAGACTCGATCCTCCCCGCGTAACCGATCCCGTACAGCCATTGCAGCTCCCCGTAATTCCGTACCATGACACCCGAGAAGCTGCCGCTCCCAAGCAGCTTTTCGTAAGCCGGAAGATACGGATATGTCCGCTTCCGCAATATATGGGGCAGCACGAGAATGTACTCTTTGCCCGGCTGCAGGGACGAAAGCGCCTCCATCCTGTCATGAAACAGATCGGCATTCACATAAAGACTGCGTATTCCAGGAAAGGCACTGACCGTCAGAAGCTGTTCGTATGTAGTGACATATACACAGAACTCGTTCACTTCCGCATCTGCATCTTTCCGCCCCCGCGCCCTGCTGCCGGCTGGCTTTCGATCCGTTTTGACATGATCCGTCTTTCGATCCAGTTCATACTGCTTTAGGAGCGCTTCTTCCAGTCCTGAAACTGCCGTGCGCCGCAGCTCGTTCAACTCTCTTACCGGCATAAAAGAAGCCCCGTCCGTATCGATCGTCAGGTCGGTGAGTGTAAAGCTGGTATCGCCAAGCTTTCCGAGCTTCTGTGCGATATCTGCCCGGCTCAGCGGCTTGTTCACTGCCTGGCTTGCCGCTTTTCCCGTCACTGTCACGGATATGCCGTTGTGTTCCAGCGTCAGTTTTGCCGTTTCCCCTGCGCGTACCGCTGCATGCCCTGTTACCGGCAGCAGGACGTTGTGCGCGATGAACCGATTCTGAATGTCGTTCAAGACCGCCGGTGAACTCCCCGAATATCCAGGCTCCCCAAGCGTGACCATGGATCTGTCATTGTGCCGCTGATAATATCCGGTGCAGGTGTCGGAACGTATGTACAGTTGCCTTATGACCTGTTCGTCCGACGGAGTGACGCTGTAGGCCCTTTTGGGATCTTGCAGATACAGATCGATGTATTTCCTGTACATGGCTGTGACTCCGGCTACATACTCGGGACTTTTCATCCTCCCCTCGATCTTGAAGGAGTCGATGCCCGCCTGCATCAGCTCTGGCAGGATCGGAAGCGTGTACATATCTTTTAAACTGAGCGGATACTGCGTCCGGTTCCTTCTGTCAGTGTAAGGCAGGCGGCACGGACCTGCACAGCGTCCGCGGTTTCCGCTCCTTCCGCCCAGGATTGAACTGAAAAGGCATTGTCCGGAGTACGCATAACACATAGCGCCATGGATAAAGCACTCGATCTCAAGCCCGGTCTGATCCTTGATCCCCCTGATCTCATCAAGCGACAGCTCCCGCGCGGGGACAACCCGGCAGACGCCAAGCCGCTGCAGATACGCCGCACCGTATACATCGGTGATGGTCATCTGGGTGCTCGCATGCAGCGCCAGACCGGGAAAGCTTTCCCGCAGACAGTTCAGTACGCCGATATCCTGTACGATCACGCCGTCAAGCCCTGCGTCGTACAGCGGCGCGACATACGGTATCAGACCGGCAAATTCACTCTCTTTCACAAGGGTATTGACAGTCAGATAGATCTTCCTGCCAGACAGATGGGCAATGCGCAGCGCGTTGATGATCTCATCCGGTGAGAAATTTCCGGCATATGCGCGCGCGCCGTACTGCTCTCCGCCCAGATACACTGCATCGGCTCCGGCGTTGACCGCGGCGCGAAAGCAGGCGAAATCGCCGGCAGGTGCCAACAGTTCCACTTTTTGTTCCATCATGCTTTTTTCGATTCCTTCAACTCTGTCTCGAGCCGGATGATCTGCTTCGAATTCTCATTCAAAGCATCATTTGCTTCTTTCAAGGATTTTGAGGTGTTGTCGAGTTTGATCTGCGTGGCGATCAGCTCATGCTTTAGGTCATACAGCTCATTGTCTTTGGCTTTCAGATCCTGTTCGAGAAGCTCGATCTGTTTTTTGGCTTTAAAATAATCGTCGGCGATATTCAACTGGATCAGCATGTTCTGTTTGTCGACAGACTGTCTCTTAAAACTATCCAGCTTGGCGTACTCATTGACCTTATTATTGATATATGCGGCGACCTTCTGCAGATATTCAGCGCTTTCGTTACCGCTGACGGTCAGCACTTTGCCGCCGATGATCACTTCTGTATCTGTTTTGGCAGACATGATCCTGCCCCCTTTCCAATATGCATATTGTAAATTTTTTATATTATATCAAAAACTATTCCGGTATTTCAAGTCCGAAATGACGGTATGTAAGTTCAGACACGACTCTGCCGCGCGGTGTGCGTGTGATGAAACCGTTTTTGATCAGATACGGCTCATACACATCCTCGATCGTACCGCTGTCCTCCCCGATGGCGGCTGACAACGTGTCCAGTCCCACAGGCCCGCCGTTAAAACGGTCGATCATTGTCATCAGGATCGTGCGGTCTGTCTGATCCAGCCCGAGTTTGTCGACATCCAGGATGTCAAGCGCCGTGTTTGCCGCCTCCAGAGTGATCCGACCATCGTATTTTACCTGCGCAAAGTCCCGTACCCTGCGAAGCATGCGGTTGGCAAGACGCGGCGTCCCGCGGCTCCGCCTGGCAAGCTCCAGCGCGCCCTGTTCATCGATCTGTACATTCAGCACGCGCGCCGAGTGCTGGATGATGAGCTTCAACTCGTCGACAGAGTAAAATTCAAGGTGCTGTATGACGCCAAAACGGTCTCTCAGCGGCGCAGTCAGAAGCCCGGCACGCGTCGTGGCTCCGATCAGCGTAAACCGGGGCAGGTCAAGACGCACGGAACGCGCAGACGTGCCCTTCCCGATCATGATATCGATCGCAAAATCCTCCATGGCAGGGTAAAGCACTTCCTCCACCTGCCGGTTCAGCCGGTGGATCTCATCGATGAACAGGATATCCCCCTCCTGAAGCCCGTTCAGGATCGCAGCGATCTCCCCGGGTTTCTCAATGGCAGGCCCGCTCGTCACTTTGATATGGACACCCATCTCGTTTGCGATGATTCCGGCAAGCGTCGTCTTTCCCAGACCGGGAGGACCGTAAAACAGGACATGATCCAGGGAGTCCTCCCTCTGCCTTGCAGCTTCAATATAGACCCTTAAGATCTCCTTTGCCTTTTTCTGCCCGATATAATCTTTTAGCGTCTGGGGACGAAGACTCCCCTCGATCTTCACATCCTCGTCCAAAAGTTTTGTCTCTATCACTCTGGCTGCCATAGAACCCTCCAAAAACATTTGCATTTACATAGTACTGATAATCTTTAAGGCTTGTTTCAGCACAGCGCCGGAATCCATATCCTCTGTGACCTGGACCTGCTTTAGTGCTTTTAGTGCCTCCGACGGGGCATACCCCAGCGCGGTCATCGCTTCTAAAGCCTCGTTGAACGCCTCGGAATCGGACTGCATGTCCGCAGCAGAGACAGCGGTATCCAAAGTATTGCCGCTCATAAGGTGAACCTTGTCCCGCAGTTCCAGAATGATCCGTTCCGCCGACTTATTGCCGATTCCCGGAGCCTTGGATATCGCCTTGGCATCTCCGGAGAGCACGGCAAACCGAAGGTCGTCAGCGCTCATAGCCGACAGGATGCTCAGCGCACCTTTGGGACCGATCCCGTTCACCGCGATCAGTTTCTTGTAGATCTCCAGATCGTCCCTGGAGAGAAAACCAAATAGCTGGAAGGCATCTTCGCGCACACTTGTGTAGGTATAGATCTTTACCGCAGCACCGATCCCTGGCAGGCGTTTTGCCACACTCAGAGGTATCCTGATATTGTAACCGATATTATTGCATTCCAGCACCAGGCTGTCCTCCGAGATGTCAACGATCTGACCTTTGATATACGCATACATTTCCCATACCTCCACCATACATTCTAAAACGATATTTATTATAACACAGATTAATTCAATAAGGGAGAAAAAGAAACGTATGTTTCTAATTTCTCCCTTTTGAATAACTTTTTGACAAATTAATCCAATATTATGTATATATTTTAGTTGTTAATGAACTTGTCCTCTTCGTTGTTCCAGCTATAGAGCTTGCGGATCTCCTCGCCGATCTTCTCAGAAGGATGCTCGGAAGCAAGCTTTCTCATCGCCTTGAAGTGAACCTGGCGTCCTGCAGGAGACATATCTAACAGGAATTCCTTCGCGAAGGAACCATCCTGGATATCAGAGAGGATCTTCTTCATGGTCTTCTTGGTCTCCTCTGTGATCAGCTTTGGCCCTGTGATGTAATCGCCATACTCTGCCGTGTTGGAGATCGAATATCTCATGCCTGCAAAGCCGGACTGATAGATCAGATCCACGATGAGTTTCATCTCATGGATACACTCAAAGTAAGCGTTTCTCGGATCGTATCCCGCCTCGACAAGCGTCTCAAAGCCTGCCTGCATCAGTGCGCACACACCGCCGCAGAGCACTGCCTGCTCACCGAAAAGGTCTGTCTCTGTCTCTGTCCGGAACGTCGTCTCAAGAACGCCTGCCCTTGCCCCGCCGATCGCAAGTGCATAGGCGAGCGCCAGCTCGAGCGCTTTCCCTGTCGCGTTCTGCTCCACTGCCACCAGACAGGGAACACCCTTGCCAGCCTGATACTCAGAGCGGACTGTGTGTCCAGGTCCCTTGGGGGCGATCATTGTGACATCGACATCCTTGGGCGGTGTGATGCAGCCGAAATGAATGTTGAAACCATGTGCAAACATCAGCATATTGCCTGCCTCAAGGTTCGGTTCGATATCTTTCTTGTACATATCTGCCTGCAGCTCATCGTTGATCAGGATCATGATGATATCAGCCTTCTTAGCCGCTTCCGCCGCTGTATAGACCTCAAATCCCTGCTTCACAGCCTTGTCCCACGACTTGCTTCCCTCGTAGAGACCGATGATCACGTTACAGCCTGACTCCTTAGCGTTCAGCGCATGGGCATGTCCCTGGCTTCCATAACCGATGACTGCGATCGTCTTGCCCTCTAACAGTGAAAGGTTACAATCCTCCTGATAATAGATCTTTGCTTCTGACATTTTTAAATCCTCCTTGTTTTGCGGAGTAAAATGAGAGCTGCTCATGTGAGCAGAGGATTTTCCTCCGAGATATATTATAAAAAAAGTAAAAGCTACTCTAAATGGACGATATCCTCCGTGCCGCGTCCAAGTCCGGCAATGCCGGTCCTTGCGATCTCGAGGATCTCGTAATCCTGGAGAAGACCGATGAATGCCTCGATCTTAGACTGCGTGCCTGTAAGCTCCACGATCAGACTGTCCACATTGACATCGACGATCTTTGCCCTGAAGATATCTGCCACTGCGATCACGCCCTGGCGCTTCTCGGGCGTTGACTTTACCTTGATCAGACAAAGCTCCCTGTATACGCTCCGCTCCGGTTTCAGTTCCCGGATGTCCCGGATATCGACCAGCTTTGCAACCTGTTTTTCGATCTGGTCAAGAATCTCCTCATCGCCTGACGTCACGATCGTGATGCGGCTGTAGCGCGGGTCTGATGTGACACCCGCCGTAATGCTCTCGATGTTGTAGCCGCGTCTTGAGAATAAACCTGATATGCGGCTGAGGACACCGGCATTATTGTCGACCAAAAGCTGAAATACTCTATTCTGCATAAAGATACACTCCCTTAAATTGCATAAATAACCAAATTTTATTCTAGCAATTCTGATATTAATTGTCAATACATTTCGGCAAAGCCAATGTCCCTGTCCTTGCCACTTCTACGATGCTGATCGATTTGAGCATGTCAAGCATGACCTTGATCCGCTCCGGCATATCACAGATCTGTATGATCATATTGTTGTTCGACATATCTACGATATCCGCCTTCATGATCTCGCAGATCTCCATGATGTCGCGGCGGGTGCCTCTGTTGTACTTGACCTTGATCAGCATAAGCTCCCTGCTGATGCTGTCCTTCTCGTCAAAAGTCTTTACCTTGATGACGTCGATCTTCTTGTTGAGCTGTTTTTCGATCTGTTCGATCGTCCGCTGGTTGCCGGAGCTTACGATCGTCATGCAGGAAACTGCCGGATCGTCCGTCTCTCCCACCGCCAGGCTGTCTATGTTAAAGCATCTTCTCGAGAACAGACCTGAGACTTTGCAGAGTACACCGGATCTGTTTTCTACCAATACGGAATATATTTTCTTCATAATAAAACAAAACCTCCTTACTTTACTAAGTCCATCGGATCTACCAGACACTCCATGAGCATCGTGTTGTCCTCCGCCAATAATTCCCGGATCTTCTCCTGTGCGTGCGACATGTTTTCCACCCGGATGAACGGAATGTCATACGCGGCGGCAAGCTTCTCGAGATCCGGCGTACCGTCCTTGATATCGACGACAGAATAATTATCCTTGTAGGTATAGTGCTGGAATTCGCGCACCATACCGAGATAGTTGTTCTTGATCACGATGATCTTCACCGGAATGTGGTGCTGCATGATGGTTGCAAGCTCCATCATGGACATCTGGAACGAACCGTCTCCGCACACTGCGATGACCTGCCTGTCCATGGCGCCGCGCTTTGCCCCCATGGCAGCGGGGATCGAATACCCCATGGTTCCCATTCCGCCGGAAGTCAGAAAACGTCCGTCCTTGACGATATGGTAATTGCAGCTCCATATCTGGTTCTGTCCTACATCAGCAACATACACCGCATCATTTTTCATCTCGTTGGAGAGCATCGTGATAAACGCTGCGGGATCCACATAATCCGGGTTTGGATCGCGCTTCTGGACCATGGTCTCACGGTATTCCTCCAGCGTCCGGATCCATTCCTCATGCTCACAGGTGAACTCCTCTTTCATGATATCTTCAAAGATATGCCCTGCATCGCCCACGAGCGGGATCGAGGGTCCGACGTTCTTGCCGATCTCAGCCGGGTCCACATCAATATGTATCAGGATCTTGTTGGTCATGATCAGGTCTGGCTGGCTGATCGCCCTGTCCGCGACACGCGCGCCGACCATGATCAGAAGATCGGACTCGTTCATGGCGCGGTTTGCATACGCCTTGCCGTTGTTGCCGACCATGCCGAAATACATCGGATCCTCCGTGCGCATAACGCCGATCCCCATCATGGTGGATACCACCGGGATCCGGTAATTGTCCGCAAAAGTGCGCAGTTTTGAAACCGCCTCGCTCAGATGCACGCCGCCGCCCGCACAGATGATCGGTCTCTTTGCCTTTTCCAGCTCTTTGATGACCTTCTTGATCTGGACAGGATTTCCTTTTACAGTCGGTTTGTAAGCGCGGATGTTCACTGCCTCTGGATATTTGAAATTCTTGATGGCTGCATTTTGTATATCAATGGGAACATCGATCAGCACAGGTCCCTTCCGCCCGGAGTTTGCGATATGGAAGGCTTCCTTGAACACGCGCGGGATATCTTCCACATTTTTGATCAGATAGCTGTACTTGACAAAAGACTCCACAGCGCCTGTGATATCTGCCTCCTGAAATACATCGCTTCCGATCTGTTCACTCTTTACCTGTCCTGAGATACATACGATGGGGATGCTGTCTGCAAAAGCCGTCGCGATCCCTGTGATCAGGTTGGTAGCGCCCGGTCCGCTCGTGACAGCGCACACGCCGACTTTACCGGTGACTCGGGCTTCTCCGCTCGCTGCATGCGCAGCATTCTGCTCTGTTCTCACTAATATTGTTCTGATGGTTGAGTCGAGAATGCTGTTATAAAACGGACAGATCGCTACACCGGGATAACCATATACCGTCGTAACACCTTCATTCTCGAGACATTTTACGATTGCGTCAGCACCGATCATGATGTTCACTCTTATCCTTTCAATTCTGATTTGCCAAAAACATATTTAATTATACATAAAATTGCAGATTAAGTAAACCATTATTTCAAATAATTTTGACATATAAATTTTGACATATGAAAAAGTTGCTTTTGCGAGTGTATTATGATAAAGTATAAGAATAGCAATGAAGGTCCATCATCAGCAACGGATCATGCAAAGGAATCACAGAAATGAACAAATGGATTATCAACAGAAAAGGTCTGCTGGTCACGGCTGCCCTGACCGGGGTGCTCAGTCTGTCCGGCTGCGGGAATCAGAGTGACAAGGAACAGGAGCTTGCGGTCTTCTACTCTTCTGTCGCTGATTTTAAGGATTATATACTGGAGGCGGACGCGAGGATCAATAATCTTGATGTCAGGCAGAGAGAATCCGTCAGTGAGCTCTTGGAGATCCTTGACGGCATGGAGGCGGAATTTGCAGAGTTTGCAAGGCTTGCCGAGGATCAGGCACCCGACCAGTTCGAGAGCGTTCCGGGACTTGCACTGAATGCGAGCGAGCAGATGGCACAGGCGGTAGCCTGCTACCATACCGCGTTTGAATCAGAAGTGTTTGAAGAAAATTACGCAGATGCGGCATACAAACACTATATGTATTCTATGGAAAGTATCCAGTATATCGGGATGCTGCTGCTTGGTGAAAAGATACCGGAAGGCGACAATGTAACTGTGTACGAGATCACAAACGACGAGCATCTTCTTGACAAGTGGCTGTCAGGCGACAAGGAAGACGATGCGGATGATATAAATGAAAATGAGACGGTTTCCGAATAATGCTATCGGAAACCGTCTTATTTTAGCAGATCCTATTCATTTCCTTTAAATTCACGGACTCTTCTGTCGGTATCCTTCTGTGCCAGATAGGAAAAGATCAAAAGCACCAGATCGGAACCGCCGTCGTAAAGCATAGCGATCCCCAGCAGTACCATTGTGATCTCATATGCCGTAAACGGATTGAATACCAGCAGACCGCCGACCACGAGGGTGAGGATTGCCGCGATCAGCGCGATCCACCACTTCGTGTTTCCGGTCTTCTTGATGTCGAGCGTGTACTGGATATCCATCAGGCCGTGGATCAGCACGATGATCCCCACCACGACCGGAATGATCGACAGTACGATACGCGGCTGTGTACAGATCCATATCCCAAGCAGCACGAGCACGATCCCCATGATCATATTAAATTTGTTGTAAAAGCCAAGCCGCTCACCGCGCAGGAAACTGATCAGTTGTATGACACCCATCAGGATCAGCGCGCCTCCGAGCAGGTAGCACAGCATGACGCCCAGAATGTGCGGCCAGATCACAAGAACCAGCCCCAGAACTACCATAATGACTGCGTTGACAAAATAATTTTGCTTCATATCCTGTATGATCGATTTCATTCTATTACCTCCTAGCCTTTGTCGATAGGAGTATTGTAACATACTTTTCCAGAATTGAACACTCTTAAATCAAAAAAATACCCACTCATACAGTATCGCGAGCAGCTCCCGCGCGTAGTAGGTCGGCAGGAGCCACAGCGCGGTACTGCCGGAGGCGGCACCGTGTTTCAGTCCGAGACTGTCCGCGACCTTGCCCGCCCTGTATTCATGATAATTGTTGGTAGCGATCGCTATCTCTTCATTGAGTCTGTGTTCCTTGATGACCTCATAGGAAAAAGCAAGGTTTTCGCGTGTCGAAGTAGATCGGTCCTCCCTGTAGATCCGCCCGGGGGCAATGCCGTGATCGACCAGATAGAGATACATGCACTGTGCCTCGGACATAGTCTCGTCTGCCCCCTGTCCTCCCGACACGACACACGCAGCTTCCGGATTGTCATCCAGATATCTGATGGCAGCTTTCAGCCGTTCTTCCAGCGGGATGCTGGGCCGCTCTCCGTACGCCTTGCACCCAAGCACGATCACGGTTGCGTTTTCAGACGGTTTGGTATGCGCGGCTCTGACCATGAGGGAAGTCATCACAATGATCAGCACGATCGCCATGGCCAGTCCCGCAGCCAGCACACTCAAAACGATCCTGCCGCTTGTCTTCTGCCAGAATAACCGTATCCCCTGATGGACTCTGGGCATCAATACCGCATACAGGACAATAGCGGCACAGACGATCATTCCTGCAAAATTTCCGGCATTGAGGATCCGCCTTATCACAAAAGGAATGGCGAATCCCGTACAGCCAGCCACGCCAGCCAATAGCAATATCAGTCTGATTATTGTTTGAAACAGTTTCAACAGTTTGTCCTCCTTTGAAAATATTTCCTCTGCACGGGTGCCCGTGTGCATAAAGAAAATCCCATCTGCCGGGATGGGATTTTAACCATGATCTAGTTAGAAGAAACGCCGCTCTTCTTCTGGAGATATTCGATCCACTGCTTTCTCTTCATGACAGAGCACTTCTTTTTAACGTTCTTTCCATTCTCATCGGTATATGTAACCTTGATGCCTGTCGGGATGAGAGGGATCAGTCCCCCTATGTTGCAAAGCTTAAGTTCCGTGATCTTGTTGTACGGAATACTGAAAGATACCTTGCCGATCAGACCGCCGCTGACGAACACGAACTTCTCTGTCGTAAAGAAATAATTTCCGCTGATCTGTGATGTGAGATCCCAGAAATCACCTTTGGTATGTTCCTGGATCGTGTCCGCCGGACCGATCAGCGCTGCGTCCCGAAGCGTCTTTTCCCACTCTGCTTTTTTCTGTTCTGTCAGACTCATGTTTCGTTCCCCCTTCTCATGATGCAGCTTGTCCGCTGCTGTGTATATGTGTTTATATTGGCACCCGTGCGCCGCCTTAGCGGCATATTTCCTTTGCACGGGTCTGTGTAATCGCGTAGGGGAATGCTCTTTTCCCCTACCGTGCGCCGGGCACCCGTCAGCCTTTGCTGACATGTTTCCGTTGGGTGCCCGTGTGCAAAAAGGCAACAGAAAAATCTGCTGCCTTTTACAAACTGTCATCTTAGATTGTCAACGATCACCGGCTTTGGATTATAAATCCTGGCTGAACAGCTCTGTGCCGTTGCTTGTCTTGTATACGATACGCACTACAAGATCAGAAGCGCCGATCGACTTCTTAAGCTCGTCACGCATAGGCTCAAAATCACCCTTTGATGCGTCATACTGCTCCTGCATCATTGCCTGAGCCGCCTCTTTCTGCTCATCTGTCAGATCAGAACCGTCTGTTCCAAGTGTCTCCTCTGAAAGCGTAAATACCATAGACAATGTATTGCCATCGGCCTCAAATGCTGCTGTCATGGCACCGTCGAACATTGTGTTGAATACGCTTGTGTATGTAGAAGCCTCATCTGAGTTTACCCAGTCGCTGGCACTCATGCTGCCTGAATTCGTATCTGCTACTTCACTGGAAGGCTCTTCCTTTGCTTCGCTTGCAGGCTCTGCGTCCGCTGTACGATTGTCCACTGCTGTTGTCTCAGCCGGTGCCTTATCATCCTTGGAACCACAAGCTGTAACTGTAAACATCATTGTTGTGACTACTGCAACTGATAATAATACATTAACAATTCTCTTCTTCATTATTTCTCTCCTCATAAAAACCATAAATAATTGTTTCATGTTTTACAATTTGACAGTTTATCACGAATCACTTCAAGTGTCAACTTCATAATTCGTTTTTTGTGAGAAAAGCCCATGCTTATCACTTTATGATACAAAAATCATACACATTGCACAAAACTCTATAAACATTTGTTTAATTTTCCGGAGCTAATTGTATAAAATCTACGTCTGTTTGTTCGCTAAACGGAAGAAATGAATTTCCATTCCCCGCCGGACTTTTCATTTCCTGCTGTATAACGGACATATCGCCGCAGCCGTCGAGCAGAAAATAGTGCTTTGACACCCATGTATCGTCTTCCTGAAGTCTTAATTCGGTGATGACATAACCCAGCGTATCGACATGCCCCAGAAATCCGGAAACGTAAGTTTTTAATACAATGACCGGATTTTGTTCATTTTCATAATAGAAAACATTGCACCCACTCAGGGCGTCTGCACTGCCAATCCTGCCGGAATGGTCCGGAAGAACGTCCTTAAATCCGTCATACAGGTTTTGCCGTTCATAGATGCTGTACAGCGGATTCAGCATGATCGTGGCTATGGTCTGGCAGCGCTTTTCCTCCCCGAGCTGGATCAGGAGCCGCGCATCTTCCTCCTGCTGGTCATCTTCCGTCGGATGTATCCTGTGTGCATAATAAGTCCAGATCGGAAAGCCCGCCTCCTCCGTGTAGCCGTCCGGCAGCGGGATCTTATTTCCGGTACTGGTATCCGTGACGGTCAGTGCATAGCCGCCGTCTCCCCCGTTGTAGCCCAGATTGGTAATCTCAAGCTGCTCCTCCACGCCGTCCCCGTTCAGATCCACACGATAAGGAAATGAGACGTTCGGGGTGGATTCATGATGATCCGGAAACAGCGCTTCAAGCAGTCTGGCGTCCTCGGCGATCGTGTCATCTACATTCTGGCTTGTGATGATATTGGGCGATACCGACGATGCACTTTCCTGCACAGTCTGATCAGTCTGCGTATACGGAACCCAGATGCCGTCCGGACCATAGGGCTGCAGCATCTGTACACTGACCGCATTTCCGTCCTCATGAAATTCAAAAATCACGGTACAGGTATCGCTGTCTGTGTCAGTTTTTTCCACGCGGACTCCTACCTTGTTGGGATTATCCAGTATATTGAGCAGGGTTACTGCCGCGGAAGTCGGCTCCAGCAGTTTTCCATACCACCAGTCCGCTCTGTTTGATGTGGCATGGTCATTCAGCGCCGCACCGGCGCCATTGAACGATACATAGTCCATCATCGTCCCTGTGATGCCGTCAGGATACGCCTGCCGGAATTCCTCAGCAGTACAGATGCTGTCCATATCATACAGGGTTTCCGACGTTATGACACAGGTGTCATTTTCTGTCTTGAACGTAAGCTGCTCCCGCCACACCGTGACGTGCGGATTGGAAACCCATGCATAGTATAAGATCTCCGCATAGCGGTCTGTCACGCTGATGATACGGTAATTATCCGCCTGTGCGCTCTCGTAATCACTGCCCCACGGCCACGGACTCGACCAGCCAAAAGCGACATAGTCCTTCTCCCCGTCGAAGCCCTGGATCAAAAGCCCCCTGTCCGCCAGATCCTGCTCTGTCCTGTCATCGGCAAGCTTTACGATCGCAGCACCGTCGCGGTCACAGAACGCCTGCGCCCACTGCTCGATCGTGTCATATGCGGTCCGGGTGTTTTCTGATGCATGGAGCATGGACTTGCAGGTATCCAGGTCTTCCTCAAGCTGCTGCATGACGGACCGGGATTCCTGGATCCACTCCTGCAGTGTTGTCTCCAGAGCGGCTGAATCCTCCTGCGTCAACTGCAGTTCTCTTGCTTTTTCCAGCAGCCGCTGTGTCTGTGTCTCTCCTATCGTCAGCTGTTTTTGCAATTCCGTCAGTGACACCAGCTGATCCTGAAGCTCCTGGGCGGTCATTGCCGTGCCCTGTTCTGTATTCTGGCGAAAGGATTGAGACAGTTCCCCCGCGTCGGCAATTGTCTGGTACAGGGTGTTCCTGACGAATATCGATCCGTCTCTGACCGGTGCATCAACATTTAATCTGGTATCAATATCTGTCACATCGGAGGAATGTTCTGCATCAAAAAACAGCAGGCTGTTATTCACATCGCCGGCACAGGTAAATTGGTAGTGATATTTTCCGTCGTCCGTCGATGCCGTCAGGATATCTCCCTTTCGCTCATAAGTGCCATAGGGCATATAGGAGCTGGTCACACTGTAGGAAAAGGTAAATATACCGTCGCTGCCAAGCTGCAGCGACGGGACTAAGGGATATTGTTCCGGATCGAGCATCATATAGTCCCCTGCCATTGCCAAAGTGTCGTCTAAAAAATAGTCTTCTGTGTCCTGTGCGTCTGCACTGGCTGAATTATCTGTCTCTCCGGCATTTGTCTTTTTCTGTGTCATAAAGCAGACCGGCACGATGATACACGCCAGCACTGCCGCCGCCAGCACCCAGAATGCGGGCTTTTTGTAATTCAGAACATTTTTCACACGCTCCTTCACGCCGATCCCGCCAAAGGCAACCGGACATGCCGTGATCGCACGGCGGTTTACGGTACTGTTCAGAAGCGCCTGCGAGTACGCTTTTCTGCACGATGCGCCAAGCTGTCTGACGACCTTCTCATCACAGATCAGCTCGATATCCTTGCACAGCATGATATAGGCAGCCCACACAAAGGGATTGAACCAGTAAACGGACAGGAGAACGAATCCGGCTGGTTTGATCAGATGATCCTTTCTTTTCAGGTGCATTATCTCGTGCCGGACTACGTATGACAGCTCTTCGCCGGCAATGCGGTTCGGAATGTAGATCCGCGGCTTGATGAGCCCGAATAAAAACGGATTTTCGACCGCTTCACTCCGGTATATCTTCTGGCTGATCTTTGTATCGCCGCTGTCCAGTGCAACCTCCGCAGGCACAGACATTCTGACACGTTTCTTAAGGCACAGCCAGCTTATGACCATATAGCCAAGCATCAGCGCCATTCCGGCCAGCCATATCCTCGCACCGATCCGTATAGCTGTCTGTGTTCTGTTCATATGTTTTTCGGCAGCAGGTGTGACCGTGCTTTGCATCGGCTGGTTAAGCGATGCATTTGCATTCATAGCAGGCGTGTCCGGCATCGTGTCGATCTCTGGCTGTACCGCGGTATAGATGTATGCATCTACTTCCTGCGTATCCGGGATCAGGCTGAAAACGGATTCCACCGAGAACGGGACCAGCAGACGGATCCCGACCAGAAGCCACAGAAAACTCCGCATTGCCTTCGGCGCCTTCCGCAGCAGAAAGCGCACGATGAGAACAGCCAGGATCAGATAGCTTGCCGGAATGCTCATCTGAACTATATTGATAAATAATCTTTCCATATTAACCTCCATGCTACTTTACTTCTCAGGAACTGAAAGGGTATCCATGCCCTGTTATTCCCTGTATGCATCGATGATCTTCTGGATCTCGTCAACTTCCTGCCGGGACAGATTCTTTTTCCGCGCAAAGGCTGCGATAAAGCTTGGCAGGGAACCGGAAAAAGTCCGCTCGATCACTTCTGCGCTCTCGGCAGACTGTACTTCCTCCCTGGAGACGAGCGATGTCACAACTGCCCCCTCGGATTTCAGTACACCGCGCTCGGAGAGACGTCGGATCACTGTATATGTCGTTGATTTCTTCCATTCTAAACGCTCGTTGCACAGACGTACCAGCTCACTGCTTGTCACGGGCTCGTTTTCCCACAATATCTCGCAGAAACGGTACTCACTCTCAAATATTTTTGGTGTCTCCATCATAATCTCCGCCTTTCTTGTTTTCTGTGTATCTTACTAAACGCAAAGGGTCTAATGCATTAAACCTGTTTTTAGTTTAACACATTAGACCACCTCTGTCAATCTATTTTTCGTGCCAGTTCCAGATCCATTGTATAATATACTGTCATAGTGCCGCCATTCCTTTCAATGGCATGGTAAATTCCGGCAAAAAGCTGTTTCCGGTCTTCCGGATCCAATCTCATATGATCCGGATAAGTTCTTAACAATGCCATATACTCGTCAGCGGTGAAATCTTTTGTCGTGTGATACAATTTATACGCCGTATCCCTGAAGCCATACGCAGTCATTCTGTCAGCCAGCTCCTTCGCATTCTGATCGCTGTATTCAGCGGGCGGATCCTCCTGATGCATGTACCGGCAGTATAGTTTCTGGATCTCATCAGTCAGTGCACTGCGTCCCTTGTCCGGACCCGCATGATAGGCAAATCGTGCAAACGCGCCGCCGTTCTTCAGCAGACTGCAGACCCTCCTGTAACCGTATTCTTCCGGGATCCAGTGAAATGCAGTGGCTGCGTAGATCAGGTCAAATGTTTCATCGGGACACTCAAAATCCTGCAGCGTCTGGCAGTATGATGTGAAATTGCCGCAGCCTTGGAACTTTTCCCGTGCCAGAGCGATCAGATGTCCTCCCGGCTCGATTCCGGTAAATCTGCATTCTGTATCAAGGACCGGTTTTGTGGCTATGCCTGTCCCCATGCCGATCTCGAGCACCCGGCTGTCCGGACTGATCCTTTTATAACGAAATATGTCATCATAGATCCCACTTACATAATTCGGACGGCTTTTTTCATAATCCGCCGCCGCATTGTCAAAATTTCTTTCAAAGTTCTCTGCCATGGTATACTCCTCTCTAAAATTGTTGTCTGCCTTATATTTTATATGAAAACCGACTGTGACGCAAGTCAGATTCATTTTGACCGCAAAATTGATTTCCGTGTAATATGATTGTCTGATATTCTCACCGGAATAAACGAAATCTGTATTATTTTTGACATTTCACGTGCTGATTTTTACATTTGGGTAGACAGTTGCTTTTCCGATATGTTACGATGTGTCCCACACCGATCGGATACAGAAAAAATATTACATAACAAGAAAGGATAACGACCTGAACATATGAATCATTCAGATATAATCAGCAAAATGTCCCTCGCAAATGCCGTTGGAGAAATCCCCTACAACATGACCAACGACTACATGTTCCGCGCCGTTCTGCAGAAAAATACAAAAGTTCTCGCAGGACTTGTCGGCTCCCTGCTCCATCTGGATCCCGAAGCG